>JAKEEU010000365.1 GCA_022616415.1 Candidatus Zhuqueibacterota bacterium
CAAACGTCAGATGGTCGAATTCATAATACTCGCGCATGAATTGCAGCAGCAGGGCAAGATCACTTGTCGCTGCGATTTTGAAAATAGATTCCATCTTGAAATGATGTTTAAGCTTTGATCTTCCATTCTAACCCTGCTAACTTTTCGGACTTCACTCGATAGATTCTCACCTTGCTCTCGCCACTTCGGATTGCACAACCGGTTTTAATTTCGTTCCACAGCCCGCGCATTTCTTTGCCGAAGGGTGGTTTGTGTACCCGCATTTCTCACACGGCACTGGCGCAGAAGTCGTCGGCACTTTTACCAGACCGTCGGGCACTTCACCGGGTTTAACCGCCGATGGCCGTGTCAAAACATAAAACAGCCCGACAATGGTCAAGCCGATAAAGAAATTTGGAATGGGCTGCAAGCCTTTGGAAACTGCCGCATAACCGCTCAGACCGCCGGCGAGCAGAGCTACTAAAACAATCAGGCCAAAAATAAACCAACCTGCTTTGACGCCTGTTTGGCTTGTTTCATTTTCTTGAAATAGCGCGCCGCGTGGTTGAAGAGAGGCGAAGTAAGTTTGATAGACAGCAGGATTGCTTCTTACGGCGCTTTCGCAAAATGAGTGTGTTGGAATTTTTCTTCCGCGATAAAGCAACGCATAACCCGCGGAGTCGAGATGCATAGGATTATTGCAACCGACACACTTGAAAAAACCTTTCACAGCGACTTTGATATGCCCGAGATGATTGACAGAGTCTGGGCCGGCATCAGCCCCCTGCGACGCCTCCGATGCGAAGTGAAACAAGCTTGCTGAAACAGCGATGGCGAAAAGGGCTTGGAGCTTTCTAACTCGCATATCCTCTCCCTCGGATTATTGAATCAAATTGAGTTTGTTTATTCCCACTCCGCATGAAAAATCCCCGGCTTGTCGATGCGCTCGAAGGTATGCGCGCCGAAGAAATCGCGCTGGGCTTGAATCAAGTTGGCGGGCAATCGCTCGCTGCGGTAAGAATCAAAATAAGCCAGCGATGCGCTCATCG
>JAKEEU010000004.1 GCA_022616415.1 Candidatus Zhuqueibacterota bacterium
AGAAACTGCTGTAGGATTTGTACTGCCTCCTTAGGCGCTCTTGGCTGGTGGTGGTATCTTTTGATCCGGCCAGTGGTATCGTTTTTGTCCGGCACCGAAATAAGGATTATGAACTCATCGTCGAAAGCACGCCGGATCCGGTTGTCATCTGTTCAAGGCAAGGTTTGATTACTTACATGAATCCCGGCGCAAAAAACTTGTTTGGAGATTTGATTGGCTGTCATGTCGCCAATCACTTTCCGACCGATAAAATTTCCACTGGTTTAGACAAAGCAAGAGACATCAAGCGACGACTGCTCAAAGATCCGGATAAACGACTCAGAAATTATGAAACAACATTTAAAAGCAAAAACGATGAGGTAATCCCTATCAGCCTATCGGTGAGCCTCCTCCATGACGAGCACGGCAAAGAAGCCGGAACAATCGGGATTGCCAAAGATTTGCGTGCGATCAAGGCTTTGCTCGCAACCGGCCAATCTCTACTACAAACACAGGAAATCGATGATATTCTCAATCAGATCACTCAATTTAGCATGCGTCTGCCAAATTGTAAACGTGCTTACATCAAACTGTATGATGAAAAAAGCGGTTGCTTAGTATTTCGGGCTTTGATTTCAGAAAACGCAACTGATAAACAATTCCTTTTTCAATCCACGCCTCAAAATCAGGGCATGACCGGCTATGTTTTTCAAACGCAAAAGACATATTTGTCAAATAATGTACCAGCTGAGCCCGAAGATAGATATTTCCCATTGTTTAAAGGCGTCAAATCCAAGATCGTTGTCCCCATCTCCTACCTCGATAAAGAAACAAGCACTAAAAGAATGCTCGGCGTAATAAGTGTCGATAGTGAAATGCCAAACTCGTTTTCAATGAACGATCAATATTTTTTGGAGACTTTGGGCAATCAGGCTGCAATCGCGCTGAAAAATGCCAACCTCATCGCCTCGAAAAACAAAATCATTACCCAATTGCAGGCTTTTGAGCGCGTCCAACAGACAACCACAGGCAAAAATCCCGATCGTGATAAAATTTTTGATGGCGTTTTAAGCGCTGTCGTTGACGTTCTCGGTTTTGCCTATGCCACCATTTCGATTGTAGACGAAGATCGGCAAATGATTGGCACCATCAAAGGCAGGAATGTGCCGGAAGAATTTCTCAAAATGGCTTGGCATCCGCTGGAAAGCAGAGATATTCAAGCCTGGGTGTATCGCCACAAAGAAGCCATTTATCTGACGGGATGGGATGATCGGCTGGACAAGGACATTTACGAAAAGTATCAGCACGAAAGGCTAGTTAGAACCATTATTCCGATTATTGCCCGCGGCGAGGTTTTAGGGACATTAGAGACGGGTTATGACAAAGCCGACAAAAACCAAATCGAAAAAGACGAGGTTGATACATTGCAGCGCATTGTCAGTCTCGCCGGCATCGGCATCGAGCAGGCCAATCTTTTGAACCGGCTCAAAGAAGACATCGCCTTGACCAATGAGCTGGAAACGCAGCTCGATGCTTTGAATCAAGCCAGCATCCAGATTCTCAACTCCACGACGGAAAAAGAGGCGATTGACCATATTTTCAAGAGCCTGGAGAGCATCGGTTATACCAAGGCCATGCTCTCTTTGGTAAACGATGTTTCGAAAAAGATCGAGGGGAAATATGCGCTCGGTGAAAATTGGCAAAGCATTGTTGACGATACCAAAGTCGATTTGGGCAGCGATGATATTTTGGCCCAGGCACTTCGGGCCGGCATACCGCTGTTGAGCCAGAATTGCGCCAAAGACCCACGCTGCAATTTAACTCGCGTTCGCAAGGCCAAGGTCAGATCCCAATACGTTATTCCGTTGCTTGTCAAGGACAAGCCGATTGGCACGTTGCAAATCGATCTTTCCGATAAACAGGAGCTGGTACACGGCGACGAGGCGCATTTTCAACGCAAAATGAAAGTGCTGGAAACGTTCGCCAGCCAGTCGGCTATTGCCATCCGCAACATCAGAGACGTGGTCACCATCGACCGGCTCGAAGCCAATATTGCGGAGACGGCGCACGAGTTTCGCAGCCCTTTGCACAACATCATGACGCAGCTTGGCGGACTCAAAGATTATTTGGAATACAGCAAGAGCGAGCAAGAAATCGACCAATTTATCAATATCATCGAAGAGGAGATTTATCGCGCCAAGCGCCAGGTCGACAACTCCCTCCTGCTGAGCGAGCGCACACAAGAAACAATGGAATTTGATTTCAAGGAGGGGTATTTGCAAGATGTGATCAAAAGCTGTGCGGATGCATACAAATTACGGGCTTTGGAAAGGGGCATCAGGATCATCATCCGCGATAGCGTCAAACATTTGCCCAAAATCAAATTCGATCGCGACAAAATCGAGCAGGCCATCACCAATCTCATCGACAACGCCGTGAAGTATTCCCACTTCAATCAATACGTTGAAATCAATGGCTTCGACGACGGCACCCAAATCAATGTCGAATTCACCGATCGCGGACTCGGCATTCCGGCTGATGAATTCGAGACAGTATTCCGAGGCTTCACGCGAGGCGGTGCGAAAGACCGAATACGGTATATCCCCGGCACCGGCCTTGGGTTGAAAATCTGCAAAGAAATAATCGAAAAACACGACGGCGAGATTATAGTGACGAAAAGCGTGCCGCTCTCGCGCAATCCCGTCAAAGTGCACGAATATCAGGATTACGAGACGACGTTCCGGTTGACTTTGCCAAAATTTCGAAAGGAGTGATAAAGCTATGACGAAAATTCTCTTTGTAGAAGATGAGCCATGGGGGGTAAACGCCTATTTCAGTCATTTGGCGCGGCACGATTGCCAATGCGTTTTGGCGAAGGATTTCGATGAAGCCATGGCAAAATTGCAAGCAGATCGCTATGATGTGTTATCGCTCGACATCATGTTCTCGCCCGGTGAAAAAAATTTGGCCAATGTCGAGCCGCGCTCGGCAGGATTGCGCCTGCTGGAATTGATTCGCAGCGGTCAAATCCCAAACTGTGACCCCAACCTCAAAATCATCGTGCTGACCGCGGTGCTCAACAGGCAAGTTGAAGAAAAAATCAGAGGCCTCGGTGTCGCGGCCTATTTGAAAAAACCGATAGCATTCAAGAAAGTTATCGATACCTTAAAAGGCATGCGCCAACGCGCTTATTAAGAACATAAACTTTTGGGTGAGAATAATGAAGTACGAAAATCCTTTTATATATAAACGCCCACTCTATCCAGGCCGCGATGAGCTGGTCACGATCGCAAGGCGCACACTCTTGGAAAAGACCATGACCGGCCTGGAGTTTGGGCACTGGTTTGCCATTTCCTGTGGCAAGAAAACCGGCAAAACCAGTTTTCTGCTGCGCTTGATCGACGAGTGCAACAAGCGCCACCCGGATTACCATTTTATTATGATCAATCTGGAGGAATTGCCGAAGTTCAGCCAGGTCAAATTGAACAAGCTGCTTTTGCAAAAGGTGAACGAGCTTCTATCACCAAAGCTCGCTCCCCTGCCGTTGCATGACTCGACGCCATTGGACATGCTGGAATTTAAGCGTCTGCTGACCAGCCTTGGCGAGAGATTTGACGAAAACAGCAAAATCATTTTTGTTCTCGACAGTTTTGAGACCGTGCCCCGGGCGTTTGCCAAGGAAACGTTGCAAGGCTTGATCAACTTGTACCAGCCGCCGGCAACCTGCACGCCGCTGGCGAAATTTCAGTTCATCGTGGCCGGCTCGCTGACCTTGAATGATTTGCTGTTGAAAAAAGATCGTTCTTTTTCCGAATATGCCATGAAGGTCTTCGTGGATGACTTTCGGCTCGAAGACATCGAGGATATGCTGAATCGTGTTAGCGCACGCCTCGATATTCCCTGCCAACCCGGCTTTGCGCGCTTGCTTTATGACGCTACCGGCGGCATGGGTTATCTGGTGCAGAAAATTTGTTATCGCATTCTTGAAACCGCTTCGATAAAAAATGAAAAACCGGAGCTCAGCCTGAAAAACGGTGACGAAGCTATTTTCAGCATCATTTGCGAGGGCGAGACCAACGTCGAGATGATCATTCGCCAGGTCGAAAAGGACAACAACCTCGTTGAAAGCTTGATGCGCACGCTGCGGGCCGGCGCCATCAAGTCCTACAAATTCGATCATCATCTGAAAAGCCTGGTTTCGCTCGGCGCGTTGACCGAGCGCAACGGCGCTTACCGCATTCGCAATGCTATTTACAAAACCATTTTTCAGGATTACTTTACCACCGAGCGTTTGGCAGATTTGTATCTTTCGCAAAAAAAATATTATCGCGCGAGGGAATTGTTTCTCGAAGCATTGGCGAAACAAAGCGATGCTCAAAATGTCCTGGAAAAGCTTTTGTTAAAAAGCAAAACCCTGGGCGCAACGGCCAACCAGAAAAGCGCCACGCGCAACATTTTGCAGCTTTTTATGAAAACCGTTGACGGCGCCCAGAACTGCTCGCTGATGATGCTCGAGGCCAATCGCCGCACTCTTAAAATTGTCGAAGCCGTCGGACTCGATCCCAAAGACATAAACTCCTTTGAATTAAAAAATGGCGAAGGCGTTGCGGGTTGGGTGGCGCAAACCGGCCGCACGCGCGTGATTCGCAATGTCACCGACGAAGTCGAGTGTCCGGAATTCGTTGATCGTGAGTTTGCCATCAAGCTGAACATCGGCGCCATGGTCTCCCTGCCTTTGCAGATCGCCGATCAGGTGATCGGCGTTATTAATTTATGCCTGAGCAAGCCGCACGAATTTACCCATAGCGAAGTCAAGATGCTGGAAATTCTGGCGGCGCAAGCGTCGATCGTGCTGCAGAATATGCCGCTCTATTACAGCATCGAGCGGCATCAAGATTATCTGGAAATCTTGCAACATATCACGCTAGATTTGGCCAATTATTTGGACACAGAAAGCATTTTTGAAAAAATTCTTGGCGCCGTATCCAAAATTGCCGGTACGGAAAAAAACTATATCATTTACAGAATGGCTGCCAATGATTCCTGGCAATTTCGGTTCGCCAGTGCCTTGCCGAAGAATGGCAAGACGAAACTTCCGGATCTTATCAATTATGAAGGCATTGCCGGTTATGTCCTCGAAACCGGCGAGCCATACTTTGCCGCTGACGTCCGTCACGACGAGCATTATTTCCGGATTTGGGACGACGTCCGTTCCGAGCTGGCGGTGCCGTTGCTGATTGATAACGAAGTCAACGGTTGTCTGGTGATCGCGAGCCAGGTGCGAGCGGCGTTTTCGGAAGTGCAACGGAAATTGATATCCATGTTGGCTGATCTCGCTGGTCTTGCCATCAAGAATCTTCGCCTTTATGGCATTGCGGAAAAAAACACCCAGCAAGCGATCACCTCGAAAGGCATCGGCGAGGCCATCAGCCACGAAAAGGCGCTGCTGGAGATTCTCTATTTGATCGCGAATGAATGTCTCAATGTCGTCGGTTACCCCAACAAAAGTGCAGTGATTTTGCTTCGAGACAAAGAGCGCGACAAGCTCGTGGTTCATGCTGTGCATGGCGAAGCTATTGGCCAAAACTATGTTGGCAAGCCGGCACCCGAAAAAAGCTTGGCGTTCTGGGTGCTCAGGCGGGGCAAGCCCGGTATCGTGACGAATATGCAACGCGAGCCGGAATATCGAGGCCAGAACTCAACCATCCGCTCCGAAATCGCTACGCCGCTGATTTTTGGCGAGGAAGTCATCGGCGTCATTGACGTGCAAAGCACGATGCCGGATGATTTTGATCTGCCGGATCAAGAGTCTTTGGCCGCGCTTGCCCGCAATGCGGCCATCGCCATCGCCAATGCGCGCCTGCGGGACGATCTCAAGAAAACGCGAATTGATCTGGACAAAGCCCTGGAGGCCGCTGCCATCGAAGAAACTGTCGCCGGCCTTACCCACGATATCAAGAATTTTTCTTCCATGATTGCCAGCGAGACGCAGTGGCTCGAAAAGCTTGACCGCGATGATCGGCTCGATTTTGCCGAAGTGAAAAGATCAATAAAAGAAATCAACTCCTACGTGGAAAAAATCGAGGACTTCACCGGCAATTTGAAAAGACGAGCTTACAAGCTTCCACCGCAAACAAGCTGGTTTACGCTCCACATCGTTATTGAAGAAGCGGTACGGTTGATCAGCAACAAAGCCTCGCGAAGCGGCGTGAAAATACAAAAAACTCATGGTGATTTTGATATTCAGTTGCGTGGCGATTCGGGCCTGCTGGTGCGGGCGTTTTTCAATATCATGGCCAACGCCGTCGATGCCATGCCGGATGGCGGCATCTTGAAAATCAGCGCGCAAAAAGAGTACGAGCAAGTTCGAGTCGATTTCTCCGATACGGGTTCGGGCATTTCCGAACAAGATTTGGGCCGCGTGTTCAACCCATTTTTTACGACAAAAGAAAAAGGTTACGGCTTGGGCCTGGCCATTACCAAGCGTATCATTGAAACCGACCATCGCGGCAAGCTTTTTCTCCGGAGCAAAGCAGGAGAAGGAACAACCGTTGAAGTGTGGCTTCCGCTCCATTCAGATGCGCATTGGCAAAGCAAAGTCAATAACCGAGTTGGAAACATTTTGGTGGTCAATGACAACACGGTCGTGCTTGACAAAATCAGGCAAGTGCTGGACAACGCCGGCCATCACGTAACCAGCACCGAGTGCGGTGAAGTTGCCATTGGCTTTTGCCAGAAACAGCCGTTTGATGCCATCGTCATCGACTATCATTTGAACAAAGATCGCAGCGCCACACAGACGGCAGGCGATTTTATTCCGCAATTGAAGAAGCTCGCGCCGGCAACGCCGATTATTCTTGCTTCCGCTTCGCTGGGCCAATCGACTGTTCCCGCGATACAATATGATTTTTTTCTCGAAATCAATCACGCCTTTTGGAATGAAATAACCAATCTTATCGGCAAGTTAATGCGAGAAAAGCACAAGTCGGACGAGTCCCGAAAAGCCCTTGAGTGGCTGGAACCAAAAAAGGTTTAAAAACAAATGTCCAACGGATTGAAAAACGACCAACGGATTTTATTTTTAAATCCGTTGGTCGCTTTTCCATCCTTTGGGCCTGATTCATTCGTTTGTGCTTACGCTCCATATTTTTTCTAACTTTTTAGTCTCTTAATTAAGGAAGGATACTATGTCCTCCAGAATTCTCATTGTTGATGACGAACAAGGCATTCGTGAACAAATCACGAGATGGCTGAATTACGAAGGTTACAAGACCGAGCAGGCGGCCAATGCGAAAGAAGCGCTGGCGCTGATTCGGAAGATGAATTTCAACGTCGTCCTGCTGGACTTGAAACTGCCGGATATGGATGGCTTTGCCTTGCTGGAGAAATTGCATCAAGAATATCCGGATATTTGTGTCATCATTCTGACTGGCTTCGGCGATGAGGACTCACCGGCCAAAGCGCGAGCCGCCGGCGCGTTTGATTTTTTTGCCAAGCCGATTCATTTTGAAAGCCTCATCCATCGCATCGACACCGCGATCAATCAGTTCAGAGCGGAACGAGAAAATTACTATAAACGCGAAGAGGAAAAGCTGCAATTCCAATTCGAAAACATCGTCGGCCAAAGCGAGGCAATGCAGCGAGTACTCGATTTGATTCAAAAGATCGCCACGACCGAAGAGACGATTCTCATTCAAGGAGAAAGCGGGACTGGGAAGGAACTCGTAGCTGGCGCCATACACTACAACAGCCTACGCCGGCAAAATCCGCTCATCATCGCTGACTGCGCCGGCCTATCCGAGAATCTGGCAGAAAGTGAGCTCTTCGGACATGAAAAGGGTGCGTTTACCGGTGCGTATGCAAGAAAAATCGGCAAATTTGAAAGAGCGCATCAAACTAGTCTTTTGGTGGATGAAATCGGAGAGCTTTCGCCGCATCTTCAGCTCAAGTTTTTGCGATTTCTGCAGGAGAAGACTTTTGAGCGCCTTGGTGGAACTGAGCATATCGAAGTGGATGTCCGTATCATTGCAGCTACCAATGCCAATTTGCCGGAAGCCGTCAACCAAAACAGATTTCGGCAAGACCTCTTTCATCGCTTAAATCGCGTTGTGATCACCGTGCCGCCGCTGAGAGAACGTCGCGCCGACATCCCGCTTTTGGTCAGCCACTTCATTAAAAAATACAATAGACGCAATGCCAAATCGATCAAAGATATTTCCAAACCGGCTTTGGATTTGCTTGAAAAATATCACTGTCCAGGCAACGTCCGCGAGTTGGAAAACATTATTGCCAGCGCAATTCTGTTGGAGGATGGCGAAGTCATCAAGCCGGAAACCATTCGCATGCGCCTGGTGCAACCGGTAGCGGATTTTCAGCCGAATTATAGGAACTTGACATTCAGAGAGGCCAGGAGAATTTTCGAGAAAGCCTATCTCACTCAACTTCTTGAACAAACGGGCGGGAATATCAGCCAAGCGGCAAGGTTGGCGGAGTTGGATCGGACGCACTTGCGAAATAAGATGAAGAGTCTGGGAATGCGTGATATGGATGACAACGGTAACGCCGAATAAAGGCTTGCACAGTTTTAACAAAGTCAAACCAACAAATCGCAATCAAAAGAGTTGAATGTACTTGGGGTATAAATGGGCACTTTCTTCCCTCCCTGTTTGTAACATCTCTTCATTGTTTGGCATTTTGCCATCAAAAAAATTTGCCATTCCTCTGCTATTAGGGAATAAATCCGCTGTCACTTTAGTTTGATTCTTCTAAATCCGCTTCACATGCACAGACGTACATATATAGAAGCGCCAATTTCTTACGAAAAGTAACCCGTAAAACGTAATTCGTAAAGCGTAATGTCACTCGTTCAAATCACTCGCACGAACTCGCGTGCCCCCTTTGTGCCGCTGCACAGCCTCGACGCGCTGTGGTTTCAAGTCGGCGGCACGGTTTGTAATTTGTGGTGTACACACTGCTTCATCAGTTGCAGCCCGAAAAATCACACCTTCGAATTCATGTCGCGTGCGCAAGTGCGAAAGCATCTCGAAGAGTCGGTGCAATACGGCGTCAAAGAATATTATTTCACCGGCGGCGAGCCGTTCATGAATCGGGATATGCTCGATATTCTCGCCGATGCACTGGAACTAGGGCCGGCCAGTGTGCTCTCCAACGGCATTCTCATCTCGCCAAGAGTCGCAAAACGCTTACGACAAATCGAAAACGAAAGTCTTTACTCATTAGAATTACGCATCAGTCTCGACGGCTTCACCGAGTTCACCAACGACGCTATTCGCGGTGAAGGCAGTTTTCGCAAAGCTTTGGTTGGCGTAAAAAATTTGGTCGAAGAAGGCTTCCTCCCGATCATCACGTGCATGCAAAGCTGGGAAGACGGCGATAACGAAGCGGTATTGGAAGGTTTTAAAGGAATGCTGCGCGGCATCGGCTACACGCGGCCACGCTTGAAGATCATTCCGCCGCTGCGCATCGGCCGCGAAGAGAGGCGCTATCGCGGCTACACCGAGGCGGAGTTCATCACGCCGGAGATGATGGAAGGTTATGATGATCGCCAGCTTCTCTGCACCACCAGCCGTATCGTCACGGGTCGCGGCATTTACGTTTGCCCGATTCTCATCGAAAAACCCGACGCCAAGCTCGGCGATACGCTTGAAGAATCCTTCGTACCGTATGCGCTGCGGCATCAAGCTTGTTATTCGTGCTATCTCGCGGGCGCCATTTGCAGCAATTTTACTGGATTGATGGATTGATGGAGTAATGGAGTGTTGGATTACTGGAGTGATGGATTACTGCATGCAGTGCTCCAGAACTCCATCAATCCAATAATCCATTGATCCAACACTCCATTACTGTGATCATCATAACAACTCATGGATTTTGGAAAAACCAACTACCGCCGCATTTGCGTTTTCGGCGGCGTTTACAACAACTACCTCGCTTTAAGCGCCTTACTCCGAGAAGTGAATTTACTTGGCATCGATGAGATTTTCTGCCTCGGTGATCTCGGGGCGTTCGGGCCGCATCCGAATCGCGTCTATCCTCTGCTCGTCGAGGGCAAAGTGCGCGTCGTGCAAGGCAATTACGACAACAGCATCGGCAATGACCGTGACGACTGCCAGTGCGGCTACACCGATCCGCGCGATAATTATTTTGCGCAGATCAGCTACGATTACACTAAAGCCAACACCTCCCGCGAGTTTAAGGATTATCAAAAGGCCCTCCCTCCTTTCATCAAATTTGAGTCGTTTGGCAAGCGCGTTTTGCTTTGCCATGGCTCGCCGCGCCGCACCAATGAGTTTCTTTGGGAGAGCACGACACCGACGCATTTTCTCGAAAAGCTTTGCCACGATTATCAAGCGGATTTGATTCTCGCCACGCATACCGGCATCAAATGGCAACGAAATTTGCGCGATGAAAAAATGTTCGTCAACGCCGGTGTGATTGGCCGTCCGGAAAACGACGGCCGCACCAACGTTTGGTATACCCTTATTGAGTTCACGCCGGAGCTGCGCGTTGAGTTTCGGCCATTGGAATATGACTATCGGCGCTTGGCAAAGGAGATGAGCGAGGAAAAACTGCCGAGAGAATTTGTTGACACCGTACTCACAGGCTGGTGGACGACTTGCCTGGAAATTCTGCCAGGAAAGGAACGAGCAAAAGGAAAATTTTGAAATAAGCCACAAGGACTCGTGCAATAAGCAACTCAGGGGTCATCCCGTAGGGAGCTTTTTCAGCATCGAGCACTGTGCTCGTACTGAAAAAGATTCTCTCAAAATGACATTTTAATTGAAGTGGGTGATAATTTCGGAGAACGTGTTGGATGGAATTTCTTCTTCTCGTTTTAGTTTTCATTCTCGCTGCGCTCGCTCGGCCTGCGCTGAGCTTGGTCTCGGAGCAACCCGTTGCGGCCAACGCTTTCGCAACTCCGCCATCCATTCAGCTTGTTGCGGATAAAGCTGAAACCTGCGAGCGAATCGTTTCGCGCAGCGCCATCAAATTGCGCGCCGCCGATTCCCTGCATTTACTTACCAGCGGCTTGACGAGTTTCGCGCGCGGCATGAATGATACGCCCAAAATTGCCGCGCTGCTCATTGGCACCTCGTTGTTCGGCGGCGCGAATACGATCATGCTTTTTGCTTTTGCCGCCATCGCGATGGCGGCGGGAAGCTTGCTCGCCGGCCGCAAAGTTCTCAACACGCTTTCAGAAAAGATCACGGCGATGGATGGCCTCGAAGGTTTCACCGCCAACTTCAGCGCTTCCACGCTGGTGACGGCCGCGACCTTTATGGGGTTTCCGCTCTCGACCACGCATGTCACCACAAGCGCGATTGTCGGGATCGGGGTGAGCAGCCGCGGTCGCGCCAATTGGACGGTTGTGCGTGACATTCTGCTGGCGTGGTTGGTAACGTTGCCAACAGCCGCCATCATTGCCTATATTACCGGCCTGATCATATAAATCCCAACGTGGACAAGCCGCAACCAAACAGGTTTAAGAAATTTCCAACGGATAGAAGAACCCAACGGAAAAAGCATTAGCAGTTGGGTTTTTCAATCCGTTGGAAAAATCTTTGTTTTTTGCAAAAAATCAACTTTAAAGAGACCAACTGTGACCGGAGTCAAATCATGTCAATAGATCATCTCCATCTTGTTGCCGAACGCGCCGTCCGTGAACGTTACGTGGAAGCCGCACAGAAAAAGGAAACCGCGCTGTGTTGTCCGGTTGAATATAACAAAGAATATTTAAAAATTCTCCCACAGGAAATTTTGGAGCGCGATTACGGCTGCGGCGACCCTTCGAAGTTTGTGCGGGCGGGCGATACCGTGCTCGATCTCGGTTCCGGCGGCGGCAAGATTTGCTACATTGCCGCGCAGGTTGCCGGGCCGCAGGGAAAAATCATCGGCGTTGATATGAATGACGAGATGCTGGCGCTGGCGCGAAAATATCAAGACGAGATGGCGCAGAAAATCGGCGCGCCAAACGTCGAATTTCGCAAAGGCAAAATTCAAGACCTGCGTCTCGATCTCGATGAGGTGGACGAATATCTGCGCCGCCACCCGATTCGCACGAGCGCGGATCTGCAGCTTCTCGAAGAATACAGCGAGGCCTTGCGTAAAAACGCGCCGCTCATCGAAGACGACTCGATTGACGTCGTAGTTTCCAACTGTGTGTTGAATCTCGTGAAAGAGGAAGATCGCCGGCAGCTCTTTGCGGAAATCTTTCGCGTGCTCAAAATCGGCGGCCGTGCCGCCATCTCGGATATCGTAAGCGACGAAGAAGTGCCGGCGCACCTAAAGAATGATCCAGAATTGTGGAGCGGCTGCATCTCCGGCGCGTTCACTGAGTCGGGATTTTTGAAAGCTTTTGAAGATGTCGGATTTTACGGCATGCAGATCGTCAAGCGTGACGACAAGCCCTGGCAAACGGTTGAAGGCATCGAATTTCGCAGCGTCACGATCATTGCACACAAAGGCAAGCAAGGCCCATGCTACGAGCGCAATCAAGCGGTGATTTACCAAGGCCCGTGGAAAGCGGTGATCGACGACGACGGCCACACGCTCTTTCGCGGCGAACGCATGGCAGTTTGCGACAAAACGTACCGACTTTACACACGGCAAGAAGGGCCGTATGCACAAGATCTCATTGCGGTCGAGCCGTATAACGAGATTCTTTTGGAAGAAGCGAAATCGTTTAATTGCAGCAAGAATGCGCGCCGGCATCCGAAGGAAACCAAGGGGCAGGATTATAAAGTAACGGAGATCAGTGAAGGCGCTTGTTGCGGGCCGGATGGATGTTGCTAATGGATCAATGGAGTAATGGATCGATGGAGTATTGGAGTTTTAAAATTTTGAGATTCTCATTATCCAATACTCCAACGATCCAACAATCGTTTCCAGATACTGTTCATTTAACCGGAGGAACCATGCCAAGCTACTACCTCAGCGAGGATCTGCCGCGTTTTGGCGAAGTTGGCAATCCCTCGCCCAAACTTTACAAAATGTGGTTGGATTGGTATAACGAAAGCCACAAAGACGGCGCGTTGGATAAAAAGACCAAGGCGCTCATCGCGCTGGCCGTCGCGCATGTGCTGCAATGCCCGTATTGCATCGACGCCTGGACGACCGGCTCAATGAAGGAGGGCGCGACGCCGGAGCAAATGGCGGAGGCGGTTCACGTGGCGTCGTCATTGCGCGCCGGCGCGTCGTTGGTGCATCACGTGCAGTCGTTGAATGTGCAAGCGCAAGAGTAAGAACGTTGGATTGAGGGATTGGTGGATCGATGGATTGGTGGATTACTGGAGTTTTGGATTAATGGATCATTGAATTGATGGAACCGCATTGCTCCACCAATCCAGCAATCCAATACTCCAAAAATCCATCAATCCAACAATCCATTACTCCAAAACTTCGTTGGCGTAAGGAGACGAAAACATGCTAACCACCTCAAAAAAGAAACGCGCCGTGATTATTGGCGCGGGCCCGATGGGTTTTGAAACGGCGTTGCGGGCGCTCGATCGTGGTTTCGAGGTGACTATTCTCGAGGCCGGACGCGTTGGCGAGAACATCCGCCAGTGGCAACACGTTCGCTTCTTCTCGCCGTTCGGCATGAATATCTCGCCGTGCGTTCGCCAGGCGCTCCAAGGAAATCTCCCTTCCGACGACGCAATTTTGACTGGCGGTGAGTTCGTTGAAACTGTTTTGCAGCCGTTGTCGCGGCTACCGGAACTAGATGGCAAAATTCATCCTGGTCAGCGTGTCGTCTCCGTTGCCCGCAGCGGCCTTGGTAAAGTGGGCTTGCCCAATCATCCACTGCGAATCGAACGGCCGTTTCGAGTTCTCACTGAAGATATCGAGGGACGCGAGCGCATTTTCGAGGCCGATCTTGTGTTCGATGCGAGCGGTGTATACAGCCAACCGAATTGGGCCGGCACGGCGGGTATGCCGGCGCTCGGCGAACGGGATTTGGGAAGCCGGATCGTCCGGCATTTGCGCGATTTTGATGGCAGTGAATTCCAGCGTAACGCTGGAAAAAAAATTTTGCTCATCGGCCACGGCCACTCTGCCGCACATGCTGCCATCGCTCTCAACAATATCATCACTCGTGCGCCATCAACGCAAGTCATTTGGGCAGTACGCACCGACCGTACTAAACCAATTCTTGAAGTTCCGGATGATCCATTGTCGGAGCGTGGTAAGGTAGCTCAGGCAGCAAATGAAATTGCCCAAAGTCCACCGAAAAATATGCGTATTCTCCGGCGCACTACACTTGAAGCTTTGGTTGAAGCCATCGACTCTCTAAAAGTAAAACTTAAAATCTGGCGGAATTTTGAGGAAGTGACAGTTGAAGAGATTTTCGCGCTCACCGGCTATCGGCCAAACTTGGAGATGTTGCGCGAGCTGACGGCTGAATTTTCCGGAGTGAGTGAAGGCGTTGCCGGACTCTATCGTGCGCTCACGAATATTACGGATTGTCTGGCAAAAATTGAAATAAACCCAAACGATTTGCAAACCGGCGAGACGGGCTTTTTTTCGGTGGGAATTAAAAGTTACGGCCGCAATTCGGGTTTTTTGTTGAAATCTGGTGTGGAACAATTGAATGCCATTTTTTCGGGATTGTAACAGTCCAGATTTTACGCGGCATCGGCACTAAGTTAAATGGAGGTAAATTGATCCATGCTATTTGGCAATCATTACGACAAGCATGCCGCCAAGCCGATGCTGGACATTCGAACCAAGTTATTCGACGGCTCCGAGGTCCACTTGCATGCACAAGACACGGAGTTGGTTTTTAAAACGGCTTTAGGCGTGTCACGAATCGCGCTGAGTAATGTCGCGCGGATCAAAAACGTATCCACAGTCGTGACCTTGCGAAAATTTCTTTGGGCCAATAAATTTGAAATTCACTGCAGTGACGGTTGCAAAATTATTGGCGTGCCGAAATCTCCGGCGTTCATTCATTTTCGCGATCCTGATACGCCACACGCGCGCGGCAAACTCAAATTGTGGGAAATTGACTGGCTCGAAGTTCAAATGCAAGATCACAAGACCGAAGTTATTCCACTCGCTCTACCGCTTGATTAGCGTGCCTTCCCCATTTTCATTCTTCCCCGCCCGTTTCTGACTTGCCGCTTCATTTTAACTTTTCGTCGTCGGTGCGACAACCTTCACCGGAGCAGTTTTCGCGGTATCCTCAGTTGAGTTGGCTGGGGATGATCCTGCCGTACGAACTTCCACCGTGTCACCCGCAGCCGCGCCGAGAATAGAGGCAGCGGCGTCGAGATTACGTGAAATTGCGAGCAGACCCTGGCTGTTCAACAGCATGACGAAATCGCCCTTGGGTACCGAATCCAAACGATCGCCAAATTTCGCTCGCGCCGTCTGGAAACCGACAGTGAAATCCAGCTCCATGCCGGTGCGCCAACCGGCTTTCGCGAGCACGGGCGCTGCAATGTTGGTAATCAAATTGCCAAACCGGTCACGATGCAAGATTTCGCCGCGAACCGTGCCGTCCTTCAATACGACTTCCGTGCGCTTGAACTTCTGCAAATCGGTGATTAGCCGGCCGGCGCTTTCGACATTTTCACCAGCGGCGAGATGCGCAGCGGCCGGCCCAAAAATTTCGCGGCCGTGAAAGGTCGAAGAAATGGCGCTGGTGCGATACCACAGCACGTTGGTGATTTCAAACGCGCGCTTCACGTCCATCGTCCGCATCACGTCGGTAAACAGGCCGTTGTCCGGACCGACGAAAAACTTTTTGTCCGCGGTTTCGATAATGACCGCCCGGCGTTTGCTGCCGACGCCCGGATCGACCACGGCGACAAAAATCGTGCGCGGCGGAAAATCACGCGCCGCCGTCGCCAGAATATAGCTGCCTTCCCGGATATCGTAACTGGGAATCTCGTGCGTGATCGTGACCAGCCGCACTTTGGGGTTGATGGAGAGTATGACGCCCTGCAGCTCGCCGACGTAATGATCGTGCGTGCCGTAGTCGGTCAACAAGGCGATGGTTGGCGGGGCGGACGAACAGCCGAGGAACAGCAACAAGAAGAAAGCAAAAAGCAAACACAAATAATTTTTCATGGTTCTTCCTCCGTGAAAAATCCGATAAGTTTCGGAGGGTGGAAGTGGCGTCCCTGGCCAAATCGTTTCCACCCTCCTCGTCGCTACGTTTGCAGACGGGCCGTCTGCGCTACGTCATGGTTTCTAAAACTTTTTTCACGCGGTCGAACGCCCAATCCAATTCTTCGCGCGTGATGACGAGCGGCGGCGCGAAGCGGATGACGTGCTCGTGCGTTTCTTTGCACAACAACTTTTCTTCCTTCAGCGCCTCGCAGAAGCGGCGGGCGCCGCCGGCCTCCGGTTTCAATTCGACGCCGATGAGCAGACCGCGGCCGCGCACTTCCTTGACGTGCTTGCTCTTGATGGTTTGCAATCTTTCGCGGAAATAATGGCCCATTTCAGCGGAACGTTCCACGAGTTTTTCCTCAATAATGACGCGCAGCGCCTCACGCGCCACCGCGCAAGCCAACGGGTTGCCGCCAAAGGTGCTGCCATGATGGCCCGGTTGAAACACGCCGAGTGTTTCGCTGTTTGCAACCACTGCCGATACCGGATAGAATCCGCCGGACAGCGCTTTGCCGAGAATCAACATATCCGGCTTCGCTCCGGTATCGTGCTGATACGCAAACATTTTTCCGGTACGGCCGAGGCCGGTTTGAATTTCATCAAACATCACGAGCACATTATTTTTGCGGCAGATTTCGCCGGCTTTGGCGAGATAGCCCGCCGGCGGAATGAGCACGCCGCCTTCGGCCTGGATCGGCTCGACCAGGAACGCAACCGTATTCGGCGTGATCGCTTTTTCCAGCGCCGCCACATCGCCATAAGGTACAAACACAAAACCTGGCGTCAATGGACCAAAATGTTTTTTATACTCTGGGTCACTCGAAAAACTGATGACCGTGGTGGTGCGGCCATGAAAATTGCCATTGCAAACAATGATCTCCGCCTTGTTATCCGGCACGCCTTTTACTTCGTAGCCCCATTTGCGTGCGGTCTTGACGGCGGTTTCAACGGCCTCTGCCCCGCTGTTCATTGGCAGCGCCATTTCCATGCCGCACAATTCTGTAAGCTCTTTGTAGAAGAGCGCCAATTGATCATTGCGAAACGCGCGCGAGGTGAGCGTGCATTTTTTCGCCTGCTCAACCATCGCCTGGTAAATGCGCGGATGGCAATGCCCCTGGCTCACTGCGGAATAGGCGCTGAGAAAATCGAGATATTTATTGCCCTCGACGTCGTGAACCCAAACGCCTTCGGCGCGCTGAATAACGATGTCGAGAGGATGATAATTATGCGCGCCATGCCGTTCTTCTAATTGGATATACTCTTGTGTTTTCATGAATTTTTCCATTATATGCGCTGCCGATGGAAATGTCGTTTGGCTCACGGTGCTGAAATCTTGTGCTCTCATAAGCTGTTCCCTTGTTGTAAGACCAAGCTGCCGGAAAATTTTATTATGTTGATTAATTTACGGAAAGTTGGGACAAAAGAAAAGAGAAAAATGGATGCAACAGCGATCACCGCGATTCGCACGGCGGCGGTGAGCGGGGTGGCGACGCAATGGCTCGCGCGTGAAGATGCGCACGACCTGGCGATTCACGATGGTTCGATTCAAACTTTGGCGCTCAGAACAGCGCCAAATTGGCGCTTGAATTATTTCAATCCCACGATGGTTCGATTCAAACGAGGAACCCAGGTTCCGCCCCACTCCGGGGGTTTGATGTTTCAATCCCACGATGGTTTGATTCAGACTGTTCGGACATATAGGACATAGGTGACGGATGTCGGGTTTCAATCCTACGATGGTTCGATTCAAACGAGGAACCCAGGTTCCGCCACACTCCGGGGGTTTGATGTTTCAATTCCACGATGGTTCGGTTCAGACCGTTCGGACATATAGGACATAGGTGACAGGATGTCGGGTTTCAATCCCACGATGGTCGATTCAGACTAATGCACGCCATTTTTGTAAAATAATTGTGACTCAGTTTCAATCCCACGAGAGTTCGATTCAGACGCCGTTTGGCGCTGGTAACAGCGCGAAAATGGCGCTGTTTCAATCCAACGAGGGTTCGATTCAGATAAGATGGAACCCATTTTTGTAAAATAATTCTAACTCAGTTTTAATTCTACGAGGGTTCGATTCAGACATTCATCCGGCCGGCCTTTGCTGCCGTAGCGACTGTCGTCATCCCTTCGTCATCAGGTCTTCGATTCCATCGGGGTGGACATGGTGGACGGAATGGACAGGTGGTGACTAAGTCGCCATGCCTTCAGCATCAGGTCTTCGATTGCAACGGGGTGGACGTGGTGGACGGAATGGACAGGTGGTGATTAAGTCGCCATGCCTTCAGCATCAGGCCTTCGATTTAACTCAGGCTCTGACAATACAAATTCTCGTTTACTTTCGTACCGACCAAGCCGGCCAGGTGCGCAATCACTTCATCAGCGTGATTTTCCTGATCAGCCTTTGCTGCCCTGCCACCAAGTGAATGAAATAAATGCCCGAACTCAGCTCTCGACCCGAATTATCTCTTCCATTCCAAAACACCCTTTTGAATCCCGCTGGTTGGATTTCATCAACCAACTGGCGAACCTGTCGACCGAGAACGTTATAGATCACCAGACGAACTTCAGTTTCCTGCGGCAAGGCATAAGCGATCGTGGATTGGGCATTAAACGGATTGGGGTAATTAGGAGCGAGATCGAGTTTTCCGGGCAGCGGGGTTGCAACGGCCTCGTTTTTCTGCTCGCTTGATGCAAGCTTGAAATTAGGATCCCTTGCAGCCAAAGACGCACCAGAGCCGAGCTGAACAACCAGTTCAGGTTTGTTGGAACCCTCTTTTGAACTGTAGTACACAGCATCAGACGAAGTTGTCTTTAGTCCGAAACTGTATATCGCCTCCCCGGCAATAGCAGACGTCACATCGAACTCAACCCAACTTTCAACGCTCGCTGCTCCCGCCGAGCTCAATGCCGCACCTCCAATCGCCGGCGCGTTGTTCCAGTTCAACCCCCTTTCCACCCATGTCGTCGTGGTGCCTTCGTAATTATTCGACACCAAATGCACCGAACCTCCACTCTTACTCGAATCAGTAACATACAGACGAAGCTTGGCGCTCTGTACCGGCCCGCTTAGACCACTGACATTGAATTTTAAGTAACTGTTAATTGTCGTGGAACTGCTCTTCCGCAGCCGCAACGTGCTGCTAGAACCGTAGTTCGTCGACGGATTTGCCGAATTGACTCGAGCATCGTCCGTGGGACTTAAGGTGATGGTCACGGTAAAATCACTCGCACTCGTTGCCGTCCCGCCAGGAGTCGTTACACTGATCTTACCGGTCGTCGCAACAGATGGCACGGTCGCCCGAATCTGCGTGGGGGAATCAATCGTAAAAGTTGAAGCCGGAGTCCGGTTAAAGTTTACGCTGGTAGCGCCGGTGAAATCGTTGCCGGTGATCGTCACTTCCGTTCCCGTCGGTCCGCTGATTGGGCTAAATGAAGCGATGATCGGTGGCGGCCAATCATCATCATTAATGGTTCCTTGGCCTCGGCTGTCCGCGATGGTTGCGTTAGTCGGATTGCTGAGGCTAACAAAGAAAGTCTCGTTCGGTTCATCAACCTCATCACCAATAACGACTACCGTAATCGTTTGGGTTGTCGCCCCGGCAGCGAAATTTACGGTTCCGGCGCCGGCCATGTAGTCATTGCCAGCGGTGGCGGTGCCATCGACAGTGGCGTAGTCAATAGTTACAACCAGGCCGCTGGCAGCAGAGAGGGTGGCCGTGAAGACGGCGTTAACCCCGCCTTGCGAGGCATTGCTTTCGGTCACCGTCACATCGTTGATGGAGATCGAGGGCGCTGGATCGTCATCGGTAATCGTACCCTGGCCTTGATTGTCGGCTATTGTGGCATTGGCCGGATTGCTGAGATTGACAAAGAAGGTCTCATTCGGTTCATCGAGCTCCTCACCGTTAACCACCACCGCAATCGTCTGTGTCGTTGTTCCCGCTGAGAAAGTCACCGTTCCGGCGCCGGCCACATAGTCACTACCGGCAGTGGCAGTGCCATCGGCAGTGGCGTAATCAACAGTCACAACTTGGCTGCTGGTGGAGGAGAGAGTTACCGTGAAAACGGCGTTAACCCCGCCTTGCGGGGCATTGCCTTCGGTCACAGAGACGTCGTTGATGGAGATCGAGGGCAGCGAATCATCATCAGTAATCGTGCCCAAACCCTGGTTATCTGCGATGGTCGCGTTGCTCGGGTTGCTGAGGTCAACAAAGAAAGTCTCGTTCGGTTCAACAATCTCATCACCGTTAACGACTACCGTAATCGTTTGGGTTGTCGTCCCGGCGGGGAAGTTTACGGTTCCGGAACTGGCCACGTAGTCACTGCCGGCGGTGGCGATACCATTGGCAGTGGCGTAGTCCACAGTCACAACTTGACCGCTGGCAGCAGAGAGGGTGGCCGTGAAGACGGCGTTAACCCCGCCTTGCGAGGCATTGCCTTCGGTCACCGTCACATCGTTAATGGAGATTGAGGGTGATGGATCGTCATCGATAATCGTACCCCGGCCTTGATTGTCTGTTATCGTGGCATTGGTCGGATTGCTGAGATTGACGAAGAAGATCTTATTCGGCTCATCAAGCGCCTCACCTTTAACCACCACCGCAATCGTCTGTGTCGTTGTTCCCGCAGAGAAAGTCAACGTACCGGAGATGGCCACGTAGTCACTGCCGGCAGTGGCGGTGCCATCGGCCGTGGCGTAATCCACAGTCACAATCTGATCGTTAGGAGAGAAGAGCGTTACCGTGAAGATGGCGTTGACTCCGCTTTGCGTGGCATTGCCATCGGTCACAGACACGTCATTAATTGATAGACTTGGGAAAGAGATTTCATACACTTTGCCGTCATTTTCTTTAGCATTAGTGTTATTATCAACCCCGCGATCCGAAATGTAGAGGTTCATCACCGCCGGATTCACACTGCCGGGAGCGTAAGCCAGACCCGAGGCTTTTTTTACTTTTGTAGAAGAAATATCAATCACACTGATGAGCGTGCCGGTGGTTGTTGTCTCTACCACTTTCGTGGCGCCATTGCCGGTGATGTAGAGATGGCCATTATCCGAGTTAAATTCGATACCCTCGGGGTCTAGAATACCCAAAGTCTTGGTATCAAATTGAGACTTTTGATCATCTCCCGCCGGTGGCTGGCCATCAAAAATGCCGTTAGGTCCGGGTTTGATTTCGTAAACTTCTGCGTTCACTCCGTCGACGATAAAGAGATGCCCTTGCCAGCTATCGTAGGCAATCCCTTCAGGGTCCCTACAGTTTATCGCTCTCGTATCAAAAGACGTCCGGATATCATCTGAGGTGAAATAGTCTCCATCGGCGCCGGGATCGATTTCAAATACTTTGTACGCGTCGTCATCGGAAAAGAAGAGATGGTGATTGCTTGGATTAAAAGCAACGCCGGTCGGCTCGTTCGAGAAGGACGTCGTCCTAAAAGTGCCGGCCAAAGTGCCTGGCAAGGTTGATTCAAAAACATTGACACGTTTGAAAATAGACATTTCCTCAACTTCGGAGTCGCTCACCATAAGCCTGCCGGAAGAGGAAATGTAAGCCATACCCATCGGGTCAGGGCTGGGCGGAGACCACTTGGAGGTTTTGATCGTATTCACCAAGGAAGGCTGCACCTCAGCCGCTCCTAAAAGATCAGGTGAAGGCGGCGCGGTGAGAGACAACTCGACGATTTGGCCGCGTCCTTGAATGCCGTTCATCTGGCCGCTATCGGCAATATACAGGCTCATCAGCGCGGGGTCGTCAGTAAGGTCGCCGCTGGGCGCAAAGACCATACCCTGAGGGTCCCTGAGTTCAAGGAAAGAAAGATCGCGGGTCGCCACGACTTGGCCTGCCTCAGTGAGCTCATAGAGCGTTTGTTTAGCCGAGCTTAAAACATAGAGATGGTTGGTATTAGGATTAAAAGCAACCCCTCGCGGTTGAGCATCTGCCAAATGGTTGAGCTCAATCGGAAGAATTCTGTTATCGCGGGCCGCCGTGGCGACGTCAAACTTGAGGCGAGAATTGGGAGAGATGCGAACGATCCGTGGCCCAGCCGCATCCAGGACGAACAGACGCCCTGTAGGGTCGAATGTCATGCCTTGTGGGTTGGTAAGACCGAACTGCTGAGCTTCGACACGGGTGATGGTTTCAGCAGAAGGTTCCAAATAGCCAGTAGATGTTGCCTGTATCTCAGTCAGTGCTTTTGCAGCCTGATCAAAAAGAGCCAAACGGTTGGCCCGACTATCGAAGGCTACGTTCAGAGGATCGGGAATCCCGCCTTGCGGGACGGTCACTGAGCCGGCTGGGTCATCGAAGAAGGTGATCATCGTGATCTTGGCATCGGTCTGATCTGGTTTGCGAGCTTGCGAAAGGAGAAAAACGTCGGCTGCAGGCGAGAAAGCCAACCCCACAGGGTTTGCGATGCCCAGCTTGCCAGTATCGATCACTCGAACCAGTCTCAGATAGGCAAAAGGCTCTTGAGCTGAGGTGACTGAACTTGTCCCTAATGCGAGGAGTAAATTCAAACCTAAAAGTCCCACCCAGGTTATAAAATTCTTGTGCCTTTGAGCAGGGGGCAGGTTAAACTCTTTCATTGTTTGCTTTCCATTTTCAAATCGGTGAGTGAATTCACTTTCTTTGAAAGAACTTATTGCAACAGCAGCATCTTCCGGCTTTGCACAAAACCGCCGGTCCCGCCTTTAACGGGATGATCTGCGACGCGAAGCTGGCAAATAAACACGCCGCTGGAAACATGCCGTCCATGCGAATCGCGACCATCCCACTTGATCGCGTAGCGTCCAGCCGGTTGGCGCTCGCTCACCAGCGTGCGCACAGGCTTGCCCAAGATATCGAAAATCGCCACCGTTACCTCGCTCGTCGCGGCGAGATCATATTTGATCGTCGTGGAGGGATTAAATGGATTCGGAACGTTCGCGTGCAGCGCAAAAACGGTGGGCACATTGGTCTCGTCGGCCGGATTGAAGGCGATAGTCGTTGGCAAGCCCACGGCAAAATCACTCACACTCGTTACCGTCCCGCCGGAAGTCGTTACACTGATCTTGCCGGTCGTCGCAACAGATGGCACGGTCGCCCGAATTTGCGTGGGAGAATCTACCATAAAAGTTGAAGCTGGAGTCTCGTTAAAGTTTACGCTGATGGCGCCGGTGAAATTGGTGCCGGTGATCGTCACTTCCGTTCCCGCCGGTCCACTGGTTGGGCTAAATGAAGCGATGATCGGTGGCGGCCAATCATCATCATTAATAGTGCCTTGGCCTTCGCCGTCCGCGATCATCGCGTTGCTCGGATTGTCGAGATTGACAAAGAAGGTCTCATTTGGTTCATCTAGCTCATCACCATTAACGACTACTGTAATCGTTTGGGCTGTCGTTCCGGCAGCAAAGTTGACGGTTCCAGCGCCGGCCATGTAGTCACTACCGGCGGTAGCGGTGCCATCGGCAGTGCCGTAGTCCACAGTCACAACATGACCGCTGGCAACGGAGAGAGTGACCGTGAAGATAGCGTCAATAGTACCAGCATTGCCTTCGGTCACCGTCACATCGTTAATAGAGATCGATGGTGAGGAATCGTCGTCGATAATCGTACCCTGGCCTTGATTATCGGCTATCGTGGCATTGGCTGGATTGCTGAGATTGACAAAGAAGGTCTCATTCGGTTCATCGAGCGCCTCACCATTCACTACCACCGCAATCGTCTGTGTCGTCGTTCCCGGCGAAAAAGTCAACGTACCGGAGGCGGCCAAGTAGTCTCTGCCAGCGATGGCAGTGCTATCGGCAGTGGCGTAATCTACTGTCACAACGTGACCACTCGCAGCAGAGAGAGTGATCGTGAAAACGGCGTCAATGGTACCAGTATTGCCTTCGGTCACCGTGACATCATTAATGGAGATCGCGGGTGAGGGATCGTCGTCGACAATCGTACCCTGGCCCTGATTGTCGGCTATCGTGGCATTGGCCGGATTGCTGACGTTGACAAAAAAAGCCTCATTCGGTTCATCAAGTGACTCACCATTAACCGCCACTGCAATCGTCTGTGTCGTCGTTCCTGGCGAAAAAGTCAACGTACCGGAGGCGGCCACGTAGTCACTGCCCGCGGCGGCAGTGCCATCGGAAGTGGCGTAGTCCACAGTCACAACTTGGCCACTAGCGGCAGAGAGGGTGACCGTGAAAACGGCGTCAATAGTACCAGCATTGCCTTCGGTGACCGTCACATCGTTGATGGAGATCGAAGGCGGTGAGTCGTCATCGATAATCGTACCCTGGCCTTGATTGTCTGCAATCGTGGCATTGGCCGGATTGCTGAGATTGACAAAGAAGGTCTCATTCGGTTCATCGAGGGCGTCACTGTTAACCACCACCGCAATCGTCTGTGTCGTCGTTCCCGGGGAAAAAGTCAACGTACCGAAGGCAGCCACATAGTCACTGCCGGCGGTGGCAGTGCCATCGGCAGTGGCGTAGTCCACAGTCACAACCTGATTGCCGATGGAAAAGAGAGTTACCGTGAAGACGGCGTTAACCCCACCTTGCGGGGCATTGCCTTCAGTCACCGTTATATCGTTGATGGAGATCGAGGGATCGTCGTCGATAATCGTACCCTGGCCTTGATCGCCGGCTATCGTAGCATTGGCCGGATTGCTGAGATTGACAAAGAAGGTCTCATTCAGTTCATCGAGCGCGTCACCGTTAACCAGCACCGCAATCGTCTGTGTCGTCGCTCCCGGTGAAAAAGTCACCGTGCCGGAGGCTGCCATGTAGTCACTGCCGGCGGTGGCAGTGCCGTCGGAAGTGGCGTAGTCCACTGTCACAAAGTGACCACTCGCGGTCGAGAGGGTGACCGTGAAAACAGCATTGCCCCCGCCTTGCGGGGCATGGCCTTCGGTGACCGTCACATCGTTGATGGAGATCGAGGGTGAGGGATCGTCGTCGGTAATTGTACCCCGGCCCTGATAGTCAGTTATCGTGGTGTTGGCCGGATTGCTGAGATTGACAAAGAAGGTCTCATGCGGTTCATCGAGCGCGTCACTGTTGACCAGCACCGCAATCGTCTGTGTCGTCGTTCCGCGTGGAAAAGTCAACGTACCGGAGGCGGCCACGTAGTCCCTGCCGGCGGTCGCGCTGCCATCGGCCGTGGCGTAGTCAACAGTCACAACGTCACGGTCGGCGGATTGGAGAGTTACCGTGAAGACAACATCAACTGTTCCGGCATTGCCTTCGACCACAGATATGTCGTTAATCGACAGACTTGGGAAAGAGGCTTCATATATCCTGCCATCATTTTCTTCAGGATCAGTATTATTGTCAACTCCTCTCGCGGAAACGTAGAGGTTCATCACCGCAGGGTTCACGCTGCTGGGAGCGTAGGCCAGGCCCGAGATTTTTTGTGCTTTTGTGGAAGTCAGATCAATCACGCTGATGAGTGTGCCGGTGGTCGTTGTCTCCACCACCATCTTTTGGCCAGGACCAGTAATGTAGAGATGGCCATTATCCGGGTTAAACTCAATACCCTCGGGATTTAGAATATCAAAAGGGGTGGTATCAAATTGGGCCAATTGATCGTCTCCCACTGGTGGCTGGCCATCAAAAATGCCGTTAAGTCCGGGTTTGATTTCGTAAACTTCAGCATTCGCTCCATCCGCGATAAAGAGATGCCCTTGCCAGCTATCGTAGGCAATGCCTTCAGGGTCCATACTGTTTATCGATCTTGTATCAAAAGATGTCAGGACATCATCTGAAGTGAAATAATTCCCATCGGTCCCAGGATCGATTTCAAATACCTTGTCCTTGTCGTCATCGGTAAAAAAGAGATGGCGATTGCTTGGATTAAAAGCAACGCCGGATGGTTCCTTCGAGAAGGACATTGCTGTAAAAGTGCCGACCAAACTACCTTGCAAAGTCGATTCAAAAACATTGACACCTTCGAAGATAGACATTTCCGCAACTTCGGAGTCGCTCACCAAAAGCCTGCCGGACGAGGAAATGTAAGCCATACCCATTGGGTCGGGACTGGGCGGAGACCACTCAGAGGTTTCAATCGCGTTCACCAAGGAAGCTCGCACGTTGGTTGCTTCTAAGAGGCCAGGCGAAGCCGGCACGGTGAGAGACAACTCGATAATTTGGCCGCGTCCTTGAATGCCGTTCATCCGGCCGCTGTCGGCAATATACAGGCTCATCAGCGCGGGATCGTCGGTAAGATCGCCGCTGGGCGCAAAGACCATACCCTGGGGATCCCTGAGTGCAAGGGAAGAAAGATCGCGAGTCGCCACCACTTGGCCCGTTTCAGTGAGTTCATAGAGCGTTTGTTTAGCAGGGCTTAAAACATAAAGATGGTTCGTATTGGGATTAAAGGCAACCCCTCGCGGCTGAACATCCGCCAAATGGTTGAGGTCAATCTGAAGAATTCTGCCATCTCGGGCCGCCGCGGCGCCGTCAAACTTGAAGCGAGGATTGGGAGTGATGCGAACGATTTGTGGCACAGCCGCATCGAGGACAAACAGACGCCCTGTAGGATCGAATGTCATGCCTTGTGGGTTGGTAAGATTAAATTGCCGGGCTTCGAAACGAGTAATGGCTTTGGCAGAAGGTTGCAAATCGCCGATAGATTTTGCCTGTATCTCAATCAGCTCTTTGGCAGCATGATCAAAAAGAACCAAACGATCGGTCTGAGCATCGAAAGCCAAGTTCAAAGGGTCAGGAATCGCAGTGGCGACAGTCATTGAGCCGGCCAGGTCTTCAAAGAAAGTGATCATCGCGATCTTGAAATCCGTCTCACCCGGTTTGTGGGCTTCCGGCAGGAGAAACATGTTGGTTACTGGCGAGAAGGCCAACCCAGCGGGATTGGCGATGCCTAATTTGCCGGTATCGATCACTCGAACCAGTCTCAGATAGGCAGAAGGCTCTTGAGCTGAGGCGACTGAACATGTCCCTAATACGAGGAGTAAATTCAAACCTAAAAGTCCCACCCAGGTTATAAAATTCTTGTGCCTTTGAGCAGAGGGCAGGATAAACTCTTTCATTGTTTGCTTTCCAATTCCGAATCGGTGAGTGGATTCACTTTCTTTAAGAAAGAATTTTCTTAGCGAAAAGCATTTACTCCAAATTCCATTGGGGGAGAATTGGCCTCAAAAGCTCCCACGTCGGGACCGTTGCCGTCGTAATTGTCATTGAAATTTGGGAGAATCATTCCGGCATCGAACCCCGGCGTCCCCGGCGCTAAAGCGTATTCACCCGGGCCATTGTCGGCAGCAAAGATCGGCCAAGCTTTAATGCCATGGCTTTGATGTGGATGGCTCGCGCAATGAGCGTCGAGCTTGCCGTTATATAAGTCATAATCAAAATCATTCTTGCAACTGTTCGTCTTGTCGCGAAAGGCGTCAAGCCCGTCTTTGTAATTGGTAAAAATATTGTTCCTGGAAATGCCTTCGTGGATTTCACCGCCTGAGCCAATAATGCCGCCATCACAGCCCAAGGGGTAAACTCGTCCCTGGGCAGGGCGTGGCTGCAAAACCGTATTGTGAAATACGTAAGTCCGGCCGCTGCCATACCAGACGCCGTTTTTGATTTTTCCGCCGGCTTTAATAAATCGCCCGCGGCCGTAGAGATCGGAATTAGGCGCAGCGCTTTTGCGGCTGGTGTTGGCAATGTTGCGCCAGATATAGAGCGGTCCGACGGAGGTGCAAGCTATCGCAATCTTGACAAAGGTTTTGTCAATGTGGTTTCCCCAGATGCGGACGTTCCGGTTGGCGCCTTCGCTTTCAATGCCGTCATCCCAGCAATACGAAATGAAATTCCCATAAATGTCCGAATCGCAATTGGGAAAACCCTGAAAACTAAAATTAGAGCCGTACCCCAGCGCATCATTGAAATAGTGTTCATCGTCAGAGTAAATTTCATTATAGCGAATGACATGGTTGCCGTTGCTGTTAAAGAAAGCGACGGCCTGTGGACCTCGGGGATGGTAAGTATCGCGTGCTACTCTATATTCGGCCCAACTATTGGCATTCGAGCGTGGATGATGCAGCTTATTTCTCTGGACAATAATCCGTTCCACCGCGGAATTGGAACCGGCATACACCGCGCTGTGGTAATTAGCTCCCCAACCATCTGCTTCGTTCGTTCCCCAACCACTGATGTCGCAGGCTTCGATCACAATGTCATGCACCCCTTGATTGAGGTTTATGCCGTGTTTCCTGGCGCCTTTCAAAATTAAGCCTCGAATAATGACGTGCGACACATTGGGTTTAACCTCAATGCACGCATCTTCGCGATTGTCGACGTCAATCATGGACGAGCTCTCTTCGGCGTGGGTATATAGAACATACCCATTCGAGGTGCCTGATTGATCGATCACGAGGGTTGACTTCGATTCTTCCGGCAGGTAAATGGTTTTGGCAATGGGGAAATTCTCTTTCCACGTCGAGGCGGTAAAAGCGGCGGCTTTACCGGTTTCTTTCAAACCGAGCTTTATTTCGTAGGTTGTGCCAGGATCAAGATGGACAATGCTCCCGCGATATTCATGATTGCGTTCATCAAACCAGAGTGGCATGGCCGCCTTCCAAGCCGAGCCGCCGGCGATCCGGTATTTGACCTGGCATTCATTGTTTTTAGCGCCCTCTGCCGGACTCCAGTATAACCCCAAGCAATGAAATGTTGGAACAGTTCTTGGCTCATGAGCCTCTGTGGCCATAATTTGATGATGATCAACCGCAAAGGCTGGAATCAGAAGTAGCAAGCATTTCGACAGGCGTCCGATTCTTTTAACCATGATGCACGTTTATTGGAATACCTTGCTACAATCAAGACGTGACTTAGTATGCCCCCTCATGCCGCAACACCACTTTGAAGGTGCGCGCCAGAATGTATAAATCCATCCACGGTGACCAGTTTTTTACATAGTAGCTGTCCAGGCGCACGCGTTCGGCGTACGTGGTGTTGTTGCGGCCGGAAATCTGCCAAAGGCCGGTGATGCCAGGCAGGACCTTGGTGTACAGATCAAAGCTTTCGCCATACTTGCTGATTTCCGCCTGCACAATCGGGCGCGGGCCGACCAAGCTCATTTCGCCAAGCAAAACGTTCCAGATCTGCGGCAATTCATCCAGACTGGTCAGGCGCAGCCAGCGGCCAATTCTCGTCGTTACGCGAGGATCATTTTGCAGTTTATGGGTTTTTTCCCACTCTTCACGCAACCGGGGATCGGCGGCTAGAAACTTATCCAGCACTTTGTCGGCATCGGTCACCATCGTTCGGAATTTCCAAGCTTGAAACCGGCGACCTCTAAATCCTATGCGTTGTTGTCCGTAAATGACCGGACCCGGCGAGCTGATTTTGATAAGCAAGGCGACCAATGCGATGAGCGGCAAGCTCAATAGGCCGCCAACGATCACAAGTAAAATATCCATGACGTCCTTGAGCAGGCGCGGCAGTGGCAACAGCAGGTTGATCTTCATGCGAATGCCGTGCAGTCCGCCCCAGTCATATACAGTATTTCCAAGACTGGGAAGCCCGTCCATCTCAGGAACGACAAGCATGTGGGGAAAGTTCTTCACATGCGTTTTGATGAATTGATGCACTTCCGAGGGCGCGCGTTCCGGCATCGCCACCACGGCCCAAAATATACGGTATTGATTGGCAAGCGCTTGCGCCCTTTCGGGGGGGCCAAGATACACAAAAGGTTCCGGCACGCGATCGCGCCGGTGCAGTTGCAAGTCATCGATAATCCCAACCGGTTGGAGGCCCAAACGCGGATGCGAGGCGAGATAGCTATAATTTGCCGTCCCGGCGGCGCCACCGCCAAAAATAACTACCGGCTGGCCCCACCAGCGAAAACGTGAAAAGAGCGATCTGGCAAAAGCTCGCAGGATCGGGACAAAAAAGAGCGCAAAAAAATAGGCCATGGTCAAGCATACGTTAAGGACTGGCCCGGCGTCATAAACGAAACTCGAGGTGAAAAATCCGATGAAAAGCAAGGTGAGCGCTGTGCTGATTCGCCGCAATTCGACGATCGGATTCAAGCCGGTGCCCGGATACAGCCCAAGCATCGCGCAAACGGCGCAAAAGGTTCCGGATAATGACGCCAGCATGAGGGTTAAATCCGGCTCAATATTCGACCAAAGCAAGCCGCTAAAAGCAAGGGCGATTAGGGTGGAACCGGCAAGCGCCAGCAGATCGGCGGCGATCAGCGGGGCGCTCGTCAGCAGCACCTGACCAGCGTAACGGCGGCGAGCTCCAAAGCGACCAGTGTCACTCCACGGCGTGACTATGGCAGGAGGCCGTTTGGTGTCGCTTCTTGGCGCGGCGGTGGCAGGATGAGGGATTGAAACAAATTCATCTAATACATCAATTTCTTGCTCTGGGGCTTGCATATTAGTCCCTGCCCTTATCTTGTTGCAACAGCGTGATGATTAGCGCTCCAAATCACCAAAGCCATAAAAAACTTGGCTAGTCCTTATTTCTGCAGAAAACGTTATTTACTACCAACGGCACTGTAATCAGCGCGCCAAACTGAAACTGGATGAGTACCCTTCTCGGCCAGCAATCGCTCATACAATTCTTCTATCTGTTCTACCATCATTTCAATGCCAAAGGCTGAGACGACGCGCGCTCTGGCGCGTTCGCCCATTTCTCGCGCCTCGCCCGGATGCTCCAACAACCACGTGATGTTCGCGGCCAATTGTGCGGGCTCTCGCGGGGGCGATAACATGCCGGTTTTTCCATGCCCAACCAACTCCAGGACGCCGTTTACGTTCGTTGCGGCAACAGGCAAACCCATCGCCATCGCTTCGGTTAAAGCTCGTCCCAAACCTTCCCAAAGGGAAGACAGGACGAATATGTCCAGCATGCCGAGTATCTCCGGCACATTACCCTGAAAGCCGAGCATCTTTATTCTTGGCTCGGCGCCAATTGCCTTCTCCACCTCCGATGCTGCCGGCCCATTGCCCGCCATGATAAATTGAACCTCGGGTTTATATTGCAAGATGATTTTGGCTGCTCTCACAAAGTCCAGAGGGGCCTTTTGCGTTGATAAACGGCCGACAGTCCCGATAATCGGGCGGTCCGGATTCAGGCCGAAGCTTCGACATAGTTTATTCCGGCTCGCAGAGCGGGTGCAGAAGCGATCCAAGTCAATGCCGCTGTAAATCGTGGTAAATTTTTCCGGCGGGGCAAGATTGTAATGAAGGGCCTCGCGTTTGCCCGAGTCAGCGACCGTGATCAAGGCGTCGCTGAGAGAAGCTCCATAGCGTTCCAGCAAAACATACAACCATTTTTTGGCGGAAGATACACAGTTTTTCCAGACGGATGGGTAAAACGTATGTGCAACCTGCCAACCGAAGGAGTGATAAGTGTGGAGGACCACCGGTATTCCCGCACGCCGCGCCGCGATGCGCCCCAAAACACCGGCCTTGGCGCAATGGGTGTGGACAATTTGATAGTTTTGTTCCCGGATAAAGTCGGTGATCTGTTGCAACGCCCTAAGATCACCTGGCAAGTGAATGGGCCGAAGCAAATTCGGAAAAATAAACAAGGCATCGGAACATTTGCGAGCCCGCGCTTCCCAATCGGTATACCCATTTGGGGGGGCCGGCTTGCCGGCGGCCAAGTGGACTTCGTAGCGCTCGCGAGAAAGCCGCTGAACAGTGAGCAGGGTGTTATCCAGCGCACCTCCATAGCCGAAGTGGGTAATGAGATGCAATACCTTGATGCGTTCCATATTACCTTCCTTCCTAACGCTGGGTATGGACAAACGCGGAAGCCGGAGCTTCGCGTTACTGCCGCAACCCTACGGGCGTAGCCAAACAGAAAAAATCTTTTCTGAAAGAACCTACGGCCGTAGGCGAAGATTTAACTTTAAAGAGACTATGCGGATTTTCAGACAAGCAGAAAACCGCAGCCCTTCGGGCGGCCCAACGGATAGATTAAGACCAACGGATGAAAAACAAAAAGCTTTATCCGTTGGACTTAATCTATCCGTTGGCGGTTAAAAAACTCAGAATTTTTTTCTGAGTTTCGGTAAACAAAGGCCTACGCCAGATTTTCAAACAAGTTGAAAACTGGAGCCCTTCGGGCAGCCATCAAAAACAAAATTTTCCCAACGGATAGATGAACCCAACGGATAAGGC
>JAKEEU010000366.1 GCA_022616415.1 Candidatus Zhuqueibacterota bacterium
AACGATCGATGCACTGAATTCCGCCAGTATCAAAGTTTATGAATTGCGAATCACTTTTGGTCTCTTGCAGGGAGATTCTTCGGCGACCGAAGTGGTGGATTGGAGCGGTTCGGCGGAAGTTAACAAAGGCACGCTTGCCGTTTTGAAAACCATCCGCTTCGAAAATGGCGATTACCTCCACCGGCCTCGCAACAACCGACGCTGCGTCGAGTTCACCTCCTTGACGCGCCCTCACTTTGACGGCCTGCTGTTGGCTATCATCGATAACGATACATCGGATGCAACACTCGAAGGCAGCTTCACGTTCAACGCCGGGGCATATTCTCGCACGCTCACATTCAGCAAGCTTGATTCTCTCGACCTTCTTGAGCCGGTCGGCGCAAATGGACACGAGGTTTCCATCATCAGCCGTTCGAAGGAAGCGACGCCGTTTGCCGGCGGCTTTCTCGCCGGCCGCTGGATCAAGACAACTGTTAATGACGGCACGTTCTATGGCCGCTGGATAAACAGCATGGGAACAAATGCCGGACATCTGCGCGGAATCTGGGGCGTCAATCGCGGCGGCGAAAAAGTTTTCTTCGGCAAGTACATCAGCATGAGCGGTGAGTTTCGCGGGCTGTTACGCGGCGGATGGGGTTTCGGGCGTGGAACAGACAGCGGCTTCTTTCGCGGCAACTGGATCGATCGCAACAACCAAAATCTCGGCACGCTGCACGGTCATTGGAAGAGCGGCCAGCCCGGTGACGGTAGAGGATACTTCCACGGCCGGTACCATCAAAGTCGAAGCAACTGATCGATGGTCAGCCGTTTTATATAAAACGAACGCCCCGCATTTGCAAGCGCAGATGCGGGGCGCTTTTTTGTGGCGCAACTTTTAAGTTGCGCGCGTGCTTTTGCCCACAGAAGAATAAATCCCACAGAAACAAAAATCAAAAGCATTCTTAGTGGGGTTTCTTTTCTGCCCAGCCCCGCGTCCATGGCTTTTTATGAAGGTGGGATGAGATGGGCTTTTCAGTATTCTATCCCAGTTTGATTCGGTAAGCCGCCTACAAAGCGCCGGCTCCCATCAAAACGGCAAAAACGCCTACGGCAAACATTATTATGAAAGCTGCCACTAATCGCCAAGCAAGAGCCGAGGTACCGGCTTGCCAGGCAATGATGCTCTTGAGCATTGCATTTGCCGCTAAAGCCAGCAAGAGTGCGATCAATCC
>JAKEEU010000367.1 GCA_022616415.1 Candidatus Zhuqueibacterota bacterium
CACGCAAAGCCCATCATCAGGGCCGAAACAGTGCTTGAGCCACCGGGCACCAGTCTCTGCGCCATAACAACGCTTATCGGAATCGGTAAATTCAATACCGTTCCGCCGGCCATCAACAACGCATAACTGATTACTCCGTTTGTCGAGAACGACGTAAGCAGCAGCGGCGCAGCCAGCAGCATTGACACGAGCGAAACTCGCCGGGCGCCAAGGCGATCTGCCAATGCCCCGCCGAAAAACCCGCCGACCCCTCCGAAGAACAAAAAGCCGGCCAGCACCCAGCTGATCGCCGTCGTTGTCAGCCCATCTTGTTGGAGCGAAAACGGCAGGTACGTCTGCACGCTGACCGATGCAGCCGAGCGTAAAACCACGGCGAAATAGAGTAACGTCAGCGGCGCCCAGGCTGCGCGTAGAGCGTCAATCAACGAAGGCGCCTCGACATCGCGTCCTCTTTTTTCCAGCGAAGGACAATAGCGGAAGAGCACAACCCAAAATGCCAGCCCCCACATGACCGTATACCAGCTATTATCCAATCCAAACCGGGTCACCACGGCAGCGACTAAAACCGGGCCGAGGGCATAACCAACTGTGCCGGATGACGAAAAAATCGACATCACCATGCCCTGATGCTTTCCGCGTCCATCTTCAGAGGCCGCACGCGAAACCAGGGCCGCGCTCTGCGGGTGAAACATCCCGACACCGATGCCGCCAAAAATCACCAGCATCATCAACACCGGCAGGCTGTTGGCCATCCCCATACTCGAGAGAAAAATCGCGGCAACGAGCGGCCCAAAGACAGCCATCGAGCGTTTTAAATACCTATCCGAGATCACCCCATAGACCGGCTGCATCAACGACGAAGCGATTGTCAGCGTCGGCGGCAGCAACCCGACCTGCGCCGGCGGCAGATGGAGCTTCGCAGCCATCAAAGGCAACAATTGAAAAAGGAAGCTCGAATAGGAGTCCATCACGAAGTGTGCAGTTGAAAGCAATCCGATTGTAAATTTGTTCTTTCTGTCCATTTTGTTTAGCCGCGGAATTGTCTGGCCGCTTCAATAAATCTCTCGAAAATCGCCTTCGAAAAATTGTCTCGCTCCCAACCGATCTCAGGATGCCATTGCACGCCGAGCACGAAACGGTCGGGACGCGAATCAACCACTGCCTCGATCAC
>JAKEEU010000040.1 GCA_022616415.1 Candidatus Zhuqueibacterota bacterium
ATAAGAAACCACCACCTCCGCGTGGCTGATTTCGGGATTCTTGAGTTCGGCAAAAACCGTATGATTCAACCGCGAACCCAATTGGACTTTGTTGAGTAACAGCCCAATCAACGCCAGGCCGGAATAAGTGGTTAAACTCTCGTCCGATTGTTCTAAGATAAAGCGCATCGTGCACCTCCGAGGTGATTAAGGTCATTTCATCATTACCTTAATTTAAGCACTTTATCTCAAAATTCCTCCGATTTTTTTCACGGATTTAGGTGAAATGCAAGTCCGGTATTGGCACAAAGTGCTGTACTCGTAAGTTTCGCTTGCAGACTGGCAGTCTGCGCTACAAAAACTCTTTTTATCATTTTTTGCTTTTTATCTTTTTTGCTTCACCTCCAATCCCCCGTCAGCCCAAAGCTCGCCCAATAGGCCGGATGGCGGTTATGCTGGTCGCGCACGACGAGTTGGGCTTGGCGCAGCGCCTCGGCTTTGCTCAGGCCGGATTTGAGATAGCGATAGAAACGCTTCACTGTGATCGCCGTCGCAAGATCATCCACCGTCCATAAGCTGGCAATGAGCGAGGGGGTGCCGGCAAAGATGAAGCCGCGCGCGAGGCCGATGACTTCGTCGCCACCGGTGACTTTCGCCAAGCCGGTCTCGCAGGCAGAGAGCATGACGAGCGAGGCATTCAATTTCAGTCCAAAAATTTTGAAAGCTTCCAGGCGGCCGGTGGCGTTGGTTGAATCCGGCGCCAGCAGCAACGCGGAAAAAAGCGGGTTGCGCTCGTCGTAAACGCCGTGGCAAGAGAGATGAATGAGATTGGCTCGACTCGCGCCGGCAACGAGCGCGCTTGATGTCGCTTGTTTGCGCGCATAGCTTTCGATCTGTTCAAACGTTTGTTCGAGGCTGGTGATCTCTTTTTCGGCAAAGGGCAAATCGAAGCGCGCATTGCCGACATCCGGATTGCCGAGCGCCAGCACGCGATAATTCTCTTGCGCTTGAGCGAGAATTGACGCGCCTTTGCGATAACAGAAGCCGAGCACGGTTGCACTCGGCGCGAGCGCCAAGGCGTAATGATCGATCAAGTACGTGCTATCGGCTTTTTGCAAAGCGGAAAATGGCAAATAATGCAACACGCCGTGCGGGACGATCACGAGCTGCTTCGCGCCAGCCAATAGCGGCTCGAGGGGTTTAACGAGAAGATCGTATAATTCACGCGAAAAACTCTCAGTGGAAGCGCGCTTGATGATGGCGCGGCGGAATTGCACGATGCTCTCGCTCAAGCGGTTGCGGTCGAGCGGAGTTTGCACGGCGCGGGCCTGGCGGCGATCCACCACCCAGCTCACCAACTGGTCTTTCGCAAAGAAATACTCGACCAGCGCCACACTATCAGACAGCATCGATTGAACTTCGGTGAGTGGCAGCGACTCGACGCTCACCATGTCCGCCAGCTCGGGATTGGCGGCTTTCAATTCGACGAGAATATCGGCATACGCTTTTTGCAACGCGCTCAACGTGTCGTTCAAGGCGGACATCTCGAAACGACCGGTTTCAGTCGCCGGCTTTTGCAGCAGCGCGTTGATTTTACCTTGGGTGAAACTGATGCGATCTAACAGCCGGTCGCGCCGATCGAGCAGCGCACGATCGGCGCCGGCGCCCAAATCGACTTTGCCGCTGGCCAACAGGTCGGCGAAGCTGCGGGATTTGGCGCGTTCGGCAAACGCCAAGGCTTCCGCCGAGCGATTCATTTGCAGCAGGAGCAAAACCGTTTCTTCGTAAATATCCGATTTGTTGTCGATGAAGCCGCTGCGGTACTCTTCGATTTTGATCTTCGCACTCTGGCGTTCGAGTGCTACTATCGCCCGGGTGTAAAATTCCACCGCCGGTTCGAATTCGCCGGACTGCCGTGACAACGCGCCGAGCCGCCACAAGCAGCGCCATTGCATTTCGTCGAGCTTGCTCTCTTCCGCTTCTGCCAGCGCCTCGGTGAATGCCGCCCGCGCAAGAGATTTGTTGCCGCGATCGAGTGCAGCAAGGCCATTGGTGTAAAGCGTTTTTGAATAAGCGCGAGGATCGTTAAGATTCTGAGCCAGAACCTCGGCTTTAGCTAGGTTCGCCAGCGCCGAATCCGGCTGCCCCAGCGTTTGAAAAGCCTGGCCGAGAAAAAGATAATCATATAATAAACCGCGCGCAAAATCAGTCTGCCGATCCAATGCCGCCGCTTGCTTGAAATTGGCCAGCGCTTGCTGGGGTTGCTGCTTTTGCACGTAAACCAATCCGATGTTTTTGTAAACCGTTGCTTGCTCGCGCGCTTCGTCGATTTCGAGCGCCAATTGCAGCGCCTGTTTCTCCGCATCGAGCGCCCTGTCGAAATCACCGAGGCTGAGCAAAATCAACCCCAGCGTGGAATGGCCGAGAAGTTTCTCTTTGGGATTGCGCGCCTGTTTGAGGCTGCGCTGTTGGTGCAGCAGCGCGTCTTGATAATCGCCGTTGAGCCAGTAGGTGTCAGCAAGATTTTGCTCGGCGCGCGCCAAATTCACCGTGTCCGCAATCGCCTCGAAAATCTGCAACGCCTTTTGATGAAACGCCAAAGCCCGGCCATACGCCGTGAGGCGACCATACGTTATGCCGGTAAGCTGATAAGCCGTCGCCAGTGCGCGCTGCTCCGCCGGCGTGGAAGGTTGTTTCGTTGCTAAAAAAACATTGGCGGCGTTTTCAAGATAAGTGAGCGCCGCACCGTATTGATCGTTTTGCAACGCCAGTTTGCCAAGCAAAATTTCGGCGTTGAAGCGCGGCAAAATTTGATTCTGCTGCTGGAGTATTTCCGCCGCCGGCTCTGCCTGCGCGATTGCCGCTGCATAGTCGCCAGCGGCTTCAAAAATGCGCGCCAATTGCAGACGCGAATCGGCAATCGCCAAAGGATTCTTGACACGCTCGGCCAATTCGAGATATTTCCGCTCTGCCTCGGCTGCTGCCGTATAATTTTTCAACTGCAATTGCCACGTCGAGAGATTGCGATAGCTTCGGGCGATTTGTCTGATGTCGTTCGCGGCCAGCGCGGCTTCCAAAATTTTTGTTTCGATCTCGCAAGCGGTGGCGTAATCATTGCCGGAAATCGCGCTGGATTTAATGAGCAAATAAAGATTCTGTATGGCCTCGTTTTGCCCGAGTTGCTGCGCCATCGTCAGCGCCGATTGATAGTAGCGCGCCGCGTCCAAAAACTCGCCCAGTTCTTGCGCGCGATTGCCCTTCAACACGGTTTCTTCAAAATTCCGGTTGGCGAATTGGCTTTTTTCGGCACCGGACATTCCCGCAAAGCCGGCCAGCTCGAATCCGGCCCAATCATGGGGATCGGGAAACTTTTCGCGAACGGCGTGCTGCGCGGCGCTCAACGCGGCAATTGCCGGCTCGCTGACCAAATTTTTATAAAAAGCTTTGAAAAAGATTTCGCGAATTTTCGGTTCGACCTGCCATTGCGAGCAAACGAGCGTCGGCGTACCGGCATAGATGAGACTGCGTTGCAATGCCATCCATTCGTCACCGGCTTGCTCGGGCGTGTAAGGAAATGCCGTGTTCTCGAGCGCCACGAGACTCGCCGAAAGATCAAGCTCGAATAAACGATATAAAGGAATGAGCGCCGTATCCGGCGCCGCATGTTGATTCGCAGCAAGACGAAGCGTAAACCCCGAATCGAGCGGGCGCTGCGGTTGCACGGCAAAATGATGTTGAATGTGCAGCAGTCCGGCTTGCTGAATTTTTTGCCGCGCCTCGCCGGAGAGCCAAGCCGCGCCGTGCAATACCTCAACTTTGATTCTGGAAAGTTGTTGCGCCAAACTATCTGTCGCTATTAAGCCGCCATCGGTCTCTTGGCTCTTTGGCTCCTTGTCTACTTGGCTCCTTGTCTTCGCGTCCTGTAGAACCAGTAAATTGTTCTCATTCAAATTTTGATGACGTTCGGCAAATTTTAGCGCCAGCAAACTCGGCGCTTTCGCAATGGCGAACATATCCACCACCGGCTCACCGTCATATTCCAAAGCTCCGAAAGGCAAATAATGCAAGCCGTCATCCGGTACGATGATCAAGCGCCGAAATTCATCCAAGCCGCGCACCGAGCCGAACAAAAATTTGGACAACTCTCGGGAAAGTGAAGCGCTATTATCGCGGCGCGCCTGCCATGCCTGCCGCAAATTGGCGATGCGCGCGCACAATTGTTGGCGTGTGATCGGCACACGTGTTTGCTCCAAATTCTCGTGCGTGATCAACCATACAATCAACTCATTTTCCGTGACAAAATATTCGAGAATGGCGGTTTCGGCATCGAGCGAATCTTGCAGCGCTTGCGTATCCACGGTTTGAATGCTGAAAAAACTCGCCAATTCCGGATCTTCGGCGAGCGCTTCATTCACCACCTTTTGATATTCACGCTCGGCGTCGGCCAACTCGTGACTCACACGCGCCAGTTCTTTTGGGCGCTGAGGATCTTCAGCTTCGAGCTTGACAAGCTCACCACGCCAGCGGCTGATGTTGCGCTGCCAATACGGCGCGCTTCCGCCGCGCCCCCCCCAAATCAAGCGATGGCGCTCTTTTTTCGGCAGGATATAACGCGTCGAAATGAGATTGACAAAACGATTGCTCCGCGCCCGTTCGGCCAGCTCCAACGCGGCACGAAACTCCCCTTGTTCAGCCAACAGCGTGACGGCATTCTCGTAGAGCGTGAGTTCCTCGGCGGTTTCGGCAAGCCGCTGCTCGCTGCCTTCCGGCTCTTCGGGCAAGCTTTCGAGAGTTTGAATGGCGTGGCGATACCATTCAACGGCGGAATGTTGCGCCAACGGATTTTCCGGCGGCAATTGCACGGCGCGGCAAATCGTGCCGATCGCATGCTCGACGCGCCATGTCAGTTCGGCAAAATTTTTCTCGACGGCGAGGGCGTGGGCGCGCGCCAAATGTTCCGTTGCCAAACGATAGTCGCTCAACAAAACATACAAGCTCGCGAGATTTCGTCGCACGATCACTTCCTCCCGAAACAAACGGCTGGTTTGGGCAATGGCAAGTGCAGTATCATACGCCGCTTGCGCGCGCGACAAATTTTGCAGGGCGCGATACGTGCGCTCGATGCTGTGCGAAAGATCGCCGTTGCTCGGCTCGGGGGGATTGGCCTGATCCGCCAGTAAATGCTGCGCCGTGTAAAAATGAAAATTGCCCAACGTATTCAACGCGGCCAGCTTTTGGCGCGGCGCGAGCAAGCCAATCTGATTCAAATCGGCGGCCGAGGCTTGCAATAGTGAATCGACGGCGCGCTGCCACGCGGCGTTCTCTTGCACCAACGCAATGTTGCCCATGTTGATCAGATTGACGATTTTGCCGCCGGGCAAGTGCAGCCGGTCGCACAAATTGAACGAGCGCTGAAAATACTCATACGCCTTGCCGAAATCGTGATAAGCGTACCAAAGATTCCCGAGGTTGTTGAGCGCTCTCGCCTCGCCTATCCGGTTTCCGTCACGCCGAAACGTTTCAGTCTTTTTTTCAAACAAATCGATGGCGTTGAGAAAATCCTTCTCCGTCACGTAGCCCTCGCCGGTGATGCTGAACAGCAGCGCCTTCTCCTGCTCGTAGGTCAGCCCCTCGGTGTTCGATTCGCCGAACGGATCGATCGTCATCCAAAAAATCGGCAGCAGGCTGAATAATTTGATGATGAGCTTGCCCGGCTTCGGCTCCGGAAAATCGCCTTTATCGCTCTGCGCCAACATGGCCAGCGAGCGCTCACTTTTGGTGATGGCCTCGTCGCTTTCCTTGTTTTGCTGATGATTGTACGCCATGTTCCGCCACACCAGCGCCAGATCGTTCTGCCGATTTTCGCGCCGGCTGACCGTGTCGACTTTGGCGTAGTATTCGTTTGAGGTGTCGTAATCACCTTTGCTCTGATAGAGCAACGCCAACCGTTGCAAATTGCGCAGCTCGCCGTCCACGTCGCGCAACTCCCGGCACAATCTGACCGCGGTTTGCAAAAACGGCGCGGCCTCGTCGTAACGGCGGATGGCCCAACCGCACTCGCCGATGCGCTCGAAAATGATGGCTTGTTGGCGGGTGGAAACGAAGGTGCTGTCGTGCTGAAGCTTGAGGCGATAATAACGAAAGGCATTCTCGAAGCCGAATTCCCCGAGATTGTAATAATTGTTGGCGAGGTTGAGCGCCAGGCGCGCCTCCATTGCCGGATCGGTTTTTTCGTCATTGAGTGCGATGGCGATGGTCAAAACGTCAATGGCTTTTTCATACCATCGCGCCGGCGGTTTGGGCGGGCGCAACGTGAGGGTGCGGCGGACGTTATCCAGCCAGAGCGGCAACGCCAGGGCGACACGCTCGAAAAAACCCTTGCGGCGCTCGCGCTCTTTTTGTTCCAAGTTTTCAATCGCTTCGTAATTGAACCCCAACGTCAAATAGGCCGGCACGAGACGGTAGTTCATGCCCAAAGCGCGCTCAATCAGTGCCGCCGAGTGGCGCAGCAAACCGACGTCGTTCTCGCCCTTGTACGAATATGCCAAGCCGAGCGCGTACAATGCGACTTCATTCCCCGGCTCGGCAGCCGTTTGCTTTTCATATTCGGCAACCGCCTCGTCAACGTCCCCGAGCGCCTGCTTCGCCTCCACGTAGCCGCGATGCGCTTCGAGGTTCTTGGGATCATATTGCCGCGCTTGTTGAAAGAGCGCCAGCGCCAGCTCGTAATCGCGCGCTCTGGCGAGCAAACGCGCTCGCCGAATCAGCGCCTCGGTCAGCTCCAGACGCGCCTCGCTCGCCGAAAGTTTTTCCGCATACTGCTCATTCAGTTTGAGATAAAATTGCGCCGCGGCTGGAAATTCATTGTCGCGAATGTGCAAACGAATCAACTGCAGCATGGCTTCGGCGCGGAGATTTTGCAGATATGCGTCGGGGTGATTTTCCAGCAGCGCGATCAGATTTTGATATTCATTTGCCGCCAATTTGTTTTCGCCATCACGAAACAGGCGTTCGGCCATGCGAAAACGCGCGGCGTGCGCCACCGCCGGATGCGCCAAGTGTTTTTGGATTGCGCGCTGATAAGATGCCAATGTGTCCACCACCATCGCGCTCCTCAGCACGCCATCGAGCAAGCGGTTGATCGCCGTCGACCGCCAATCTTGGCGGTCGCGATAAGTCGTGACGATTTGCAAATAAGACGCTTCGCCGGCGTCGGTGCGACCCAGCGCGATGAGAATATCACCGGCGCGGAGCAAGGCTTCGTAGCAAGCTTCGGCAATATTGGAATATTTCTCAGGAATGGTTTTAAAATGTTGCAGTGCTGCTTCGATTTTGCCTTCGCGCTGGAGCGCTTTGCCGGTTTCCAAAGTGCACAAGGCTCGTGCTGCTGGCCAATTCTGGCTGTGGGCGCTAATATCGGCAAAGCGCTTCGAATCTCGCCCCAGTTTCGTCAATTCGATTTCGGCAAAAGCCGCCGCTTCGAAACGGCCGGCATACTCTTGCGCCACTTGCACAAAAATCATTTTCGCTTTGGCCGTATCGCCGAGTGTCAGATAGCGCCGGCCTATTTCCAAATCCGCGCGGCTCAACCACTGCGCCGAGTCGGGAAAATAAAAACGCAAAGATGAAAAGGCGAGCAAAGCCAGCTCGGGAGTTTCGATCTCCTGCGCGGCGGCAAAACTTTCTTCCGGTGTGTTGTGGCGCGTGATCAGTCCGGTTTCCGGAATGCGCCACAGGTCGAGATTGCCGTAGCGATTCGCTGCGTAATAAATCGCGTGATCCTTTCCCCAAAATGGAAACAGCGCACTTTCTTGCGACGAAGTAATTTGCAATTCCTGGTTGGCAGCAGCAGGAGCAGTTGCAGTGGCACTAGCAGGGGAAAGTGTGATGAGGCGCAAATGCGATTTGGGCAGTAGGTTTGGTTGATCGTGGCCCGACTTATTATTTCCCTCGAAGCGCTGTACAAGAATTTGCCGGCCATCCGGCGACCACGATGGAAATTGATTGTCGCCGTCGAAAGTAATTTGCCGGCGTTGGCGATCCGCCTCGGCGGTATCGGCATTGATGATAAAAATTTGATTGCCGGTTGCAGTTGGACAGGAAATCGCGAGCTGTTTTCCATCTGGCGACCATGCCGGTTGGGTGCCGCCTTGTTGCGTCAACGGATATTTTTTTTGCGCCTTGATTTCGTAGAGCCAAATTTGCTCGGCGCCGGCAGCGCCCAAGCTGAACGCAATCTTTTTACCGTCGGGAGAACAAGCGGGATAAGCTTCGCGTTCAAGATTATGCTTGAGCAATTTGGTTTTGCCAGGAGAAAGCGTGCCATCGCCGTGCTTGAGCTTTAGCAAATAGAGATTGCCTTCGGCATCATCGCGCCGCGAGATAAAAGCCATGGTCTTTCCATCAGGCGACCAGGTTGGGCTGTAGTCATCGCTCGTGTGCGTCGTGAGTGGTGTCGCGAGTCCGCCTCCAGCAGGCTTCACCCAAATATCATAATTTTTGTTGGCGCGCGAAACGTAAGCAATCCACTTCCCATCCGGCGAGAGCGCCGGCATGAGATCCGCTTCGGGATGCGTGGTGATGGGATAAGGCTCGGCAAGAAAAATGTTTGACTGTTCATTAGGAAGCTTTTGGCCAACGGCTATGGCTTGGAAAAGCAGTCCGAGTATGGAAAGGATGAAAAATATAGTTGATTTTTTCATAAAATTGTCTATTTTTCAGTAAAAAAAGGCTATTGCATTAACCATGAATTCGGAATAAATGGCTATTTCTATCCATGACCATATCTGTGACAAACGGGGTTTACATAAGGGGATAAACAAAAGAACCTTTGCCATTTTCCTGCTTGAAAACTCTTGACAATTTTAAAATAATTAGTTATATTAAAATTGTTCTGCCCGTTAATCGGGCAGCATCGTTCTTTACTTAAAGTAAAGAACCCTCAAAGGTTTCTGCCGCTGAACCGTGATCAGCGGCATTTTTATTCTCAACCCTACCACTTTGGATTGCTTCTCATCTTCATAAGCGCTGATTGGCTTTTGACTACATAAGCTCCTCATCGGCGTGATGAAATCGGAGCGCATCCATTTCATCTCGCGCGAGCAGTATGCAGCGGAAGCGCATTTCTTCCCGAAAAAACAGGCGCACCAAATCGAGATAAAAGTCAAGCCGGGATGGGCTAACTCGATTCCATTTGAATTCACCCCAAACATGGTATTGGTCCCGAAACTGCTTGATTAGACCTTTAAAGCGGGGCCTCTTCGAAGCCTCAATCCAGAGCCCCCCAATGAGCACGTACCTCCCTGCGGTTGCACGCTCTGTTCGAAAAAGCTCCTGGCGACTCTCGTCACAATAAATTTCAAAGTCCATGCTTTTCTCCCATCAAAAAGTCTTCGAGGCACTCGCCTGCGGCCGTAGGCTGACGCTCGCGCCAAATAAAATGATCAAATAATTCAAATAATCTATTGTCCTCAGCGCACAGCACGGACGTAGTAGCCATAGTAGTGGACATCGTAGAGGCCGCAATAACCGTCGTCGAAAGTGACGAGCCACGCCGACGAAGCGCTATATTTGTCTGCCGTCCAAATCCAACCCTGTTTTTGGCCAAACATCGGATTGATGTACATATCATCTTGCTTTCTCGGTTCCATCAACGACATCGCCTCTTCCAGCGTTGGCAAGCGCCAGCCGATTAAGCCAGCGAAAGGTTTGTTATCGTTATTCAAGTCGCGGATATACTTTTTGGCCTCGGCGTAGGTCATGTAGTTTGAGGAGCCGGATTTTTGCCACATCAAGCCAGTGGCCTTGTCCAGCACCACTTTGTCGCCATGAAGTGTTTGCTCTATATAGCTGTGGGTGATACCTTTCCCGTGCGGATTGCTCCATGCTCTCGTCCACTTGTAATCGGCACAGAAAAAGTCATGCTTTTTCAGCATGGCTTTGACCTCCGCCTCCGAAAGTGTGACCGGTGTTTCTCTGAGTACAACAGACATTTTTGGTACTTTTTTCAGCTCACTTTTGTCGGCAGGCGGTTCGGTTTTTATAACTTTTGGCTTTGGTTTCGGTATGGTTTCCTTTGCTTTTGATATTTTTGGTGGCTTGGTTTTAGAGATAATAGGCTCTTTTATCTCAATCTTTTGCTCTGGTTTCGGCACGGGTGTCGTTTTCTCAGCCCCAGTCGGTTTTCTTAATAATCTCACGCTATTCAAATAAATTGCCACGGAGATTTTTTCATCAGTAAGGTCATCCAATAATTTTCGAATCTTGTTCTCTATTTCTGTCAAATTCTGCTGTCGCTTTTCGATCAGAGCCATGCCCTGCGCGAATTCATCAGACGGCACTTTACCTTCCTGATAAAGAGCAAGCAGAATACTTTGCTTTCAAAGGCCGGCCGCACAGCCGGCCTTTTGTGTTGTATGCCATTCAGGAGGTGGGATAGAACAAGCCTGCCCTGCCGCAGGCCAGGGTTGACCATTATATTCCTGCAAATCATTGTCAGTGTCGACAAAGTTCAAAATGTCGAAATTATTTTATCCCACCTCCTCAACCAAAGGCTTGACGCGGTTTTATCTTTTTATCATTTTTTCTTGACCCACTCCCCCTCGGGCATCTGAATCCACTCCCCCGGCTTGGCGTTATCACGGTTGATCTTCGCAAATACTTTTTCGACTTCCGTCGAATCCGTGGCATGAACCGAGGGGTTGATGTCGATGATGCGCTGCATGATGATCTGGCGGTCGTGATTGTCCTCGGCGACGATGCGCTCCACCAGTTTTTTGTATTCGGGATCTTTTTGCAATCGCGGATGCGGACGAATTTCCAGCCAGCCTTTCGCATTCTCGCCCACCGCGCCATCGCGCTTGAATTCGTCAATATCATCCTTGTTGAATTCGCGGTTCTGAATCGCCGTCAGCACCGCGCGTTTTTCGTCGGAAAGCGTGATTTGGCTGTCGGGATTGGCCGCACGCACCGAGGCCACCATCCATACATCCTCTTTGACTTGGTTGTACGTGCCGAGAATCTGATTTTCCAGCGCGGTCTTTTCGCCGGTGAATTTCATTTCAGGCGTGTGGATCGAGCAGGCGGCGAGGAACGAAATTAGCATGGACATCAATAGCAAGCCCTGCCTGCGCAGGAGGCTTCTGCCTTTGATTGAGATTGGGCGGCAGTGGCTTTTGTTCGAGATGAACGGATGGGATATTTTCATGGCTTTCACCTTTCAGAAAAATTTAAATCCTCAAACAAAAATTAACATTTTTGCAGAAATTGTCAAGATGATTCATTCGTTGCGAGTAATGCCCTCAGCCACCGGTGGAGAAGATGTCATTCAGTAGGAATCTTTTTTGAATCCAGCACTGTACTTGACAACAAAAAAGGCCTCCGGCATGACATGGCTTGTAGCCCGTCAATAACTTATGGCTTACGGCAGTCGTCACTTGCATCTTGACTTTTCATCAAGATTTGTGTATTTTGCGCTACCAGCTTTAATGTAGTGTCAAAAGTTTCATAAAATCGAGGAGGGAGCGCGGACTTTCTTGTCCGCAATGCACGTGTGGACTAGAAAGTCCACCCTCCCCCTCAAACGGAAGGAGGTTGGCTATGAGACGGCAGAATACAGCATCATCAGCGCTAATGTGGCTTTTGTGCGGCATAGTTCTCCTCAGTGGCTGCGCGCATAAAAAAGCCTATAAGCAGGCGTTGGCGTACGAAAAATCCGGCCGCTACGTTGAGGCAGCTCGCAAAGACCTCGAAGCGCTGGACAAAAAGCCGGGCTTCGATGAGCCCTTGGCGCATTTGCGCAAGATCGCGCCATCGGCGTATCAAGAGCTGCTCGGCCAGGCCGAAACGCTCGAAGGCAACGCGCAGTGGATCGAAGCGGTGCAACGTTATGGCGAGCTTCAGGCCCTCCTGCAGCGTTTTTTGCGCCACAATGTCGTTCTGCAAACGATAGACGTGCCCGGCCGGCTGGCGCAAGCGCGAGAAAAAGGCGCGGCCTATCATTATGAAAATGCCGAGCGACTTTTTGCTGGCGGGGAATACGAGCCAGCGATCGCGCAATATAAAAATGTCGCGACGCTCGTTGGCTATCATCGCGACACGAAGGAAAAACTTTGGCAGGCTCATACCCGGCTTGGCGACCGCGAGCTGCAAGCGCAACAGTTCCAGCCGGCAATTGGCAACTACGAGCAGGCGTTGAATTACGCTGCCGATTTGGCGGCGGCCAAGCAGCTCGTCGCGACAGCGTACTATCGCTGGGCCGACCGTGATTTGCAGGCGCAACAATTTCAATCGGCGATCGGCAGCTACGAGCGCGCATTGAATTACGCCGCCGATGTTCCGGCGGCCAGGCGGCTCATCGCGGAAGCCTATTATCGCTGGGCTGAGCAGTTGGAAGCGAACAAGGACTTTCGCGAGGCCATGGCCAAGTTCGAGCAGGCGCATGCGAACGTACCCGATTATAAAAATGCGGCAAAGCGTGCGCAAGCGGCGTATGAGAAAGCCGTGCGCCGCGTGGCGATTTTGCCGTTTCGCAATCGCACTTCTTACAACAACCAATACGGTTATCTGCTCACCGAAGAATTGCTCGGCGAATGCATCAATGCCAATCTCAAATTCGCCGTGTTCATCAACCGCGAGAATCTCGACCAGATTTTTGCAGAATACAAATTGTCACAGTCCGGCGCGGTGGACGAGCGCAAGGCCGTGGAGATCGGCAAGCTCGAAGGCATTCACTCTTTCGTGACCGGCACGATCACACAAATCTCGGTGGCGACGGCTTCGCCGCGCTTCGATGAAAAGGTGCACGAGAAAGTTTACAGCGTCAAAGACAGCACGGGCAAGCCGGTGGAAAAACGCGAGCCGATTTATTATCGCGAATACACGGCCAAGCGCACGGTGCAGATTTCCGCGAGCTATCAGATCGTAGACGTCGAAACCGGCCGTTATCTCAGCGGCGAAAATCTTTCCGAGAACAGCGTCGATGAAGCGAAATGGGTGCGCTACCAGGGCAGCATTTACAACCTGCCCAAAGACAAGCAAAAACTTCTCGACGCCTCCGGCGAGCCGAAAGCCGCCGATCTCATGATCAACGATCTCGTGCGCGTGGTTGCCGGCAAGATCAGTGAAAAGGTGTTGCGTTTTTATCAGTAGTTTGCCGTGAAAATGCGGTTTGTAGTTACGCCTTCAGGCGTCGCGCTTTCAATACGCCGGAATACCTAAAGGCACAACCACGAAAAAATTTTCGATTGAAAATTTAAAAATCTACCTTCCCCTGGAGGATGCCATGAACAAAACTATTTTGCAAAAATATCTACTGATTGACGGCAAAAACATACCCGCGCTGGCGAGACGCACCACGACCCTTATCAACCCGGCAACGAGTGAAACGCTTGCCATCGTCGCCGAAGGCGGCGCGGAAGACGTCGATGCCGCCGTGCAAAGCGCACATCGCGCCTTTCGTGAAGGCCCGTGGCGCAAGCTGAACAGCCGCGAGCGCACGCGCCTGCTCTTGCGCCTCGCCACGCTGATTCGCGAGCACGTCGATGAGCTGGCGCTTTTGGAGAGCCAAAACGTCGGCAAGCCGATCAGCGACGCGCGTGATGAAGTTGGCACCGTCGCCAACTGCTTTGAGTATTATGCCGGCGCCATCAACAAAACCGGCGGCAGCACGATTCCCGTCGCAGCGCCCGGCGTGAGCCTGACGTTTCGCGAGCCGATCGGCGTTTGCGGCTTGATTCTGCCGTGGAATTATCCGCTCCTTCTCACCTCGTGGAAGGTCGCGCCGGCGCTGGCGATGGGCAACACCGTCGTCGTCAAACCGGCTGAGACCACGCCGCTCACCGCGCTGCGTTTGGGCGAGCTGGCTCTGGAAGTGGGCGTACCTGCCGGTGTGTTGAATATTGTTCCCGGCAAAGGCTCGATCGCCGGCGAGGCGTTGGTGCGTCATCCGCTCGTGCGCAAAATTTCATTCACCGGCTCGACTGAAATCGGCAGCCACGTGATGCGCCTGGCGGCGGACGACATCAAGCGCGTGACATTGGAGTTGGGCGGCAAATCGGCCAACATCGTTTTTGCCGATGCGAATTTGGAACGCGCGCTGCCCTCCGCCGCTTCGAGCTTGTTGGGAAATGCCGGACAGGATTGCTGCGCGCGCAGCCGTCTGCTCGTCGAGCGCTCGATTTACGACAAGTTCGTTGAGCAATTGACCGAACATTTCCAAAAAGTGAAATTGGGCGATCCGCTCGACGAGAAAACCGAGATGGGGCCGCTGATTTCCATGAGCAATCGCCAGCGCGTGCAAAGTTATATCGACGTTGGTCAGCAAGAAGGCGCGTCGCTTCTCTGCGGCGGCAAAGCGCCTGAAGTTGAACCGCTGGCAAAAGGCGCGTACTTGAATCCAACCCTGTTTGGCAACGTTCGCCCGGAGATGAAAATCGCACAGGAAGAAATCTTCGGGCCGATGCTCGTGGCAATTCCTTTTGATGCCGAAGCCGATGCGGTCGCCATCGCCAACAACAGTCTCTACGGCCTTTCTGGCTCGATTTGGACGCGCGACATTGAACGCGCGTTGCGTGTAGCGCGCGCCGTCGAAACCGGGGTGCTCTCTATCAACTCCGGCAGCAGCGTGCATCTCGAGGCTCCTTTCGGCGGCGTGAAACACAGCGGCATGGGACGTGAATTGGGAATGGCGGTATTGGATCATTATAGTGAGTTGAAGAGCGTTTTCATTCATACTGGGAATTAAAATTCAAGAGGATTTCTGACCATGAATTCTTTAAAGGGACGCGTCGCGTTCATCACCGGAGTGAGCCGGAAAAGTGGTATCGGCTACGGCATTGCCAAACGCTTGGCCGCGATGGGGACTGATTTGTTCCTGCATTCACACTCCTCCTATGATCGGGAATTTCCTTCCATCGGCGAGATTTGTGACCCCGAGAGTCTTGTAAAAGAGTTGGCAGGTTATGGAACCGGAATTGCCTTTATGGAAGCTGATTTTTTTGATCCGCAATCGCCTGCTTTGGTTATGAAAAAGGCTCTTGAGAAATTCGGGCACGTCGATATTTTGATCATCAATCATACGCATGATACGCTCAAATCGCTGGATGAATTGACTTTTGAAGAAATTGATCGTCATCTCATAATCAATGTTCGTGCATCCTTGTTGTTAATTCAGGAATATGCGCGACAACATGACGGCAGAGCTGGCGGGCGCATTGTTCTGCTGACCTCCGGCCAGCATCTTGGCCCCATGCCTCACCTGGCTTATGTTGCATCGAAAGGCGCGCTGCATCAGTTGACCTCCAGCCTCTCGGATTATTTTATTGGGAAAGGCGTCACCGTCAATACCGTCAATCCTGGACCAACAAAAACTTATAATCCGAGTGAAGAAGTGGACAAGGCGGTTTTGCAGCGCATGCCGTTAGGACGCTGGGGCGAACCCGATGACGCAGCGCGGCTCATTGGCTGGTTGGTGTCCGATGAGGCCGTATGGATAACAGGCCAGGTGATAAATTCCGAAGGGGGCTTTAGACGAGGTTGAACCCAACGACGAGCCGCAACCCAAAAGTGCCACACGGACCAAAAACCCACGCTGATAATTCCGTGTGAGTTTTTGATCCATGTGTAATTCGAGAAAAATATAGCGGAGAATAAAAATGGCACCTTCGCAAGTCCGCGGCATTTTAGATGTTGAAACGTTGAAGCAAATGGTCGCCGACGAGCGCATCGAAACCGTGCTCACCGTTTTCCCCGACATCTACGGCCGCTTGATGGGCAAGCGCATCACAGGAAATTATTTTGTCAACGATGTGCTCGACCACGCCATTCACGCTTGCGATTATCTGCTCGCATGCGATATGGAAATGGATCCGGTGCCGGGTTATGCGTTCACGAGCTGGGAGGCCGGCTACGGCGATTTTCGGCTCGTGCCGGATTTGAAAACATTGCGGCTGGCGAGCTGGCTCGACAAAACCGCGATCGTGCTTTGCGATGTTTACAACGAGGAAAAAGATGAATTGGTGGAAATCGCGCCGCGCAGTCTCTTGCGCAAACAGATCGAACGTGCTGCAAGCAATGGCTATGTGGCGATGGGCGGCTCCGAATTGGAGCTGTACGTATTCAAAGATTCCTACGAAGAGGCAGCGCGCAAAAAGTACGTCGATCTCGAGCCGATTGGCAACTACATCGAAGACTATCACATTTTTCAAGGCACGAAAGAAGAATTCGTTATCGGCGCGATTCGCCGCCACTTGGATCGTTCGGGCATCCCCGTCGAATTTTCCAAAGGTGAGTGGGGGCCGGGCCAACAGGAAATCAATTTGCGCTACGCTGAATTTCTCGAAATGGCGGATCGGCACGTACTCTATAAACACGCGGCGAAGGAAATTGCATTACAACAAGGCTGCGCCATCACATTTATGGCGAAATGGGACGAGCGCTACGCCGGCTCGGGTTTGCATTTGCACGCGAGTTTGTGGGATGCCGCCGGCAAGAAAGCGCTTTTCCCCGGCACCGAGCAATTTGGCCCGGTGCACGCTTCGCTGCTCTTTCGCTGGTTTCTCGGCGGCTGGATGGCGCACATTCGCGAAATCCATCCTTTTTATGCGCCGTATCCCAGCTCGTACAAACGCTACCGCGCCGGCTCGTTTGCGCCGACCGGCATTGCGTGGAGCTACGATAATCGGACTGCCGGCTTTCGCATTTTGGGTCATGGCTCATCGCTGCGGATCGAGTGCCGCGCGCCGGGCGCGGATGCGAATCCGTATCTCGCTTTTGCCGCCACTCTCGCCGCCGGGCTGGACGGCATCGAAAGGCAGATCGAGCCGCCGCCGATATTTGAAGGCGATGCTTACACGGCGCGCGATCTGCCGCACGTGCCGCACTCGCTCAACGAAGCCGTTCAAGAAATGGAGAAAAGCGCTTGGGCGCGCGAAACGTTCGGTGAGGCGGTGATCGAGCATTATCTCCACTTCTTCCGCACCGAACAGCGCAAGTTCGATGAAGTAGTCACGAGCTGGGAGCGGGCGAGGTATTTTGAGCGCGCATAAGGCTTAATAAATTTTACTCTTCAGAAATGGGTTGCATTATTTAGTTTTTTTGCTATATTTCAACATGGTTGAGAGAAGCAGAAGAAAAACCAAAGGGGAGAATGATGAAACGGGTGGCCGTATGAGGCTTCATATTTTCAAATCAGTGCCTGACATACTGGCTCATACCGTTGCAATGGTGCTTTCAATAGGATCGATTTGGTTGATCCATTGGTTTTTAGGTGTTGTTAGGAAAGAATGCAAAGTTCTTCGACCTCATTCCCATTCGATACGTAATAGACGCGGGAGATCTTGTTGTAATTTTGAAGTTTCTCTGGGAAGTGATCAAAGGGTTCTCCGGAGGCACAAAGAAATAAAATGCGAAACGTGATCAAATTGTACCTTTCCTACATGAAGACTGCCGGAATCGGCATGCTCTTCGCCGCCATTTTATTTTCACTCTACGCGGGCATCAAATCCAGCGCGTTTGCTTTGGAAATTGTCAGCGCAGCTTTTGCAACTTTGGTTGCATTTGTAGCTCTCTTTGCTTTGATTGCTTTGATTCGCTCATCAAATTTATCCCACACTTTAACCGTCTTCGTGATCCGCTTATTAGAGGGGTTTGTTGTTGCTTTGAAAAAGCGTCTTCGGACTTGACAACGCTTTCCACAATTGTCATCAATCAGAGAAAATCTCAATAATTTCCTTATCGGTTAGCAAGAACCTATTTTGGTTATAGGGCAAAATTTATGCGTTTATCCAACAAAGTTGCACTCATCACCGGCGCCGGCAGCGGCATTGGCCGCGAGGCCGCGCTGCTGTTTGCCAAAGAAGGCGCTAAAGTTGTCGTGGTCGATATCAATTCCGTGGCCGGGCAAGAAACCGTTTCACTCATCAAAGCTGCCGGCGGCGAGGCAGCATTCACCGCCAATGACGTTTCGAAGGCCGCCGAGGCGCGCGCGATGATCGAATTTGCCGAAAAAATTTTTGGCAAGCTTAATGTGCTCTTCAATAACGCTGGCATTTTTCCCGACGCAGATGGTTCCGTATTGGAAACGGATGAAGAAGTTTGGGATTTGGTTATGAACGTCAATTTGAAGGGTGTTTTTTTCGGCTGCAAATTTGGCATCCCGGCATTGCTGCGCGCGGGCGGCGGCTCGATCATCAACACCGCGTCGTTCGTGGCGTTGATGGGCGCGGCGACTTCGCAGATTGCCTACACAGCGAGCAAAGGCGGCGTGCTGGCAATGACGCGCGAGATGGCGGTGGAGTTTGCCCGTCAGAATATTCGCCTCAACGCGATTTGCCCCGGCCCGGTGGAAACGCCGCTGTTGGCGCAATTGCTCTCCGATCCGGCGCGACGCCAACGACGAATGGTGCATATTCCGATGGGGCGATTGGCGCGCGCAACCGAAGTGGCACAAGCCGCGTTATTTCTCGCCAGCGATGAGTCGGCGTATGTGAATGGCGCGACGTTCACGGTGGATGGCGGGATTACGGCGGCGTATGTGACGCCGGAGTGAAATGAGGCTCGCTTGATCTTCTTGTTTACAAAGCAATTAGAACATATAACCAGTATACTGGTTAAAAATTGTTGATTTTAACCAGTATACTGGTTATATTGAAGAGCCGTTTGAAATTACAGCGAGTAAACCACAATATATCGAGTGCGAGCATGGAGAAGGATATTCTTTTTGAAATTTTGTTGAGATGGAACTATTGGGGCAAAAGGACTTTGGAAAAATTGCAATCACGCCTGCTTTTGCCTCAAATTATCCCGTACCTCCATGAGCCTTTCCCCATTGTGCTGACCGGAGTTCGGCGCAGCGGCAAGTCTTCCATATGTAAATTGATCCGGAGGGCTTCACTTGTGCTCTAAGCTTTCCCGTCAGCGGTGCAAGCGTTGCTCTAACCATCGTTACTTTCCCGTCCACCACTGTGGCAGTCGTGAAATAATCCTTATAGCCAGTTTTTCTTAACACAATGGCATAGTTACCCACGGGCAAATTCCGAATGGTGCTTGGCGTTGTCCCTTTGGTTTGGTCATCTACGAAAATCTTCGCCTCAGTAGGCTCCGAGTCGATCTGTACTTCTCCAAGTGTGGATGGGGCAACTGTAGGTATAGACTCGGTCTTCTCCGCTTGCAGAGAATATCTTAGCGTCGTGTCTCCTTGTGCCAAGTTAAATTGTTCTTTCAGCGTTTTATAACCTTGACGAGAAATGTTAATGGTATGAGGCCCAACAGACAACGCCATGCCAGAGAGTTTGGACAACTCAATGCGCTTCTCATCCAGAATGACTTCAGCATCAGGTGGGTTCACTTTAATCGACACCAACGCGATAGGTTTTAAGGATATTGCTGCTGTGTCAGAGCTTTTTGATATGGATGATGACGCCTTTTCAGTGAGGGGCGAAGGTTTTTTGAAAAGTGTGGGTTTCAGAAGAAAAATAAGAAAAATTAAAAGAAAAGAAACTGCCAATGCAGATGCAATAAAAATGTGCCTTCGTGGCCAAACTATCCTTTCTTCCTGTTGCTGAATCTGCTCAGCCAATTCCGGCGCTGCGACTCTTTCTTCGCTCGTTTTTTCGCTCCCGCCAAGCGTAATATCGAAAATCCTTCCATCCGGCGCGCGCATATACAGCACCGGCGTGCCCCATTCGATGTTGTTGCCTTGTGCAAAAATAGCCGCACGCGCTTCGACCATGGCTGCATCTACAGGATAGCCATCGGCCACAGCCGTGTAAAACTCATGCGCGAAGGTGATGGCTGCGACGTCCGTTATCTCGAACTGCATGGCAATAACTGCCGGAATGCCTTGTTGCACCAGGCTTTGGGCGGTGCCAGCGAAGGGGTCGCTTCGGGAAGCTCGTGCCCCCTCACAGGCGTTGAGAATCGCCATTCGCAGCGGCCGGTGGTTGTGCAAAAGTGTACCAAGATACTGCCCGCTCACCGAGCGGCCACGTTCCGCTTCATCTTCCAGTATCAATACACCATCGTTGGCCTGTTTATCGAAGCTGCCGTGGCCGATGAAGTGAAAGATGTGGTATTCTTGTTGGCGCAACCGCCGTTGCAGGTTGGTGAGCGTGGCGTCATCCAGCCGGTCGATCGCCACCACTCCCTTGCGATTCAAGTCGTCCACAGCCTCGGCAAGTCTCTTCCACTCTTGCTCTACATTGAGCTGAGGGTAGTCGTGGGGGCTGGAAATCATGACCAGCGCTCTGAGCGGTGGCGTGATGGTTAGAGGCCGGATTGCCTCCGTAAGACTCAAAAAGCGCACCACAGGTGTTTCTACCGAGAGGGAGAGAAAGCGATTGAGTGACGGGTTGTAGAGGTATTCCCAGGGAAGATCAGCCAAATCCGGGGCATTGGTTATGCGCAGTCGAAGGCGCAGCCCGGCGCCTTTCTGGGTTGCGTCGTACAGGCTGGTGCGAAAGCAGCCGAGCACATCGTCGCTAAAAACCGTCTCGAAAAGACGTCCGCCAAAAACTTTGGCTGCTTCCATCTCCGGTGCGTTCACGTGGCGCGTGCTTCGCCGGGGCCGGCCGACTTTCAGCAGGAAAATCTCAATGTCCTGTTCGGAGAATGGCAGGCTAAAATCGATGGCAGCCTGGCCCGCCGGAGAATTCAACACCCGGGCGGTGTAATGTGCTCCCGAGCGTTCGATCAGCAGGTCGAAGTCGAGGTACTTCATTTCGGCCATTACGACTGCCTCCGCGCTTGATTTGTTTTCAGGCCATATCAGTAAAGCCGTTGAGTCCGCTGGTAACGAAGCTATCCGACCTGGTCAGCCGCTATTACAATAGACACAAAAAAGGGGTCTTTTCTCTCAGGTAAAATATGTTTTTTATCTCAATCTTCCGGCTAAAAAGCCAAAAATCCTGACTCTTGTTTGCAGTGTCGTTAAGGGAGGTCGGGGCAGAATCAGGTTCCGGCAATCATGACAAACCCACCTGCAATATCGGGTTGAATTTCCCTCGCGCCGAGAATGATGAAGTGTCGAAATGGGGTTTGGGGGGAAAGTCGGGATATTGCAACAAAAGATACACAAATTTCTTTGAAAAAGTCAAGAGAGATTTTCAGAATTACACTGTCCGGTCGCTGAACAAAGCAAATTCGCCCTAATTGGGTAAATCCAGCGATCGATCAGTTATTTCCTCCCATCTTCATCAAAACCTCCCACTGCTTCTCCGTCATCGGCATTACGGAGAGCTGAGGTGTGCGGACAAGATCGAAGCTCGCCATGCTCTTTTGCTTTTTTGATCTCAGCGAGAGTGACCGGACACGACAGGCGCTTTTGGGGTTTGAGGTCGAACACGACGAGCTTGGGGTCGTTTTGCTTCGGATTAGGATAAGGATTTATCTTCGTTTGACAAAAATGTCGGAGAGATCACATTTGTTCATCCGGAAGTAGCCTCGCGCTGGGATGGCACCAACCGACGAGCGCATCCATGACTTCCATCAATAAATCCTCGTCCGACTCTCTATTGCTCTTTCGCAAATAAAGGGCGTAATTCTCGAAAATTTTTAAAATCTCCGCCTTCTTATGCCCTTCGGCAGAAAGCTCAAGGATCAGGCTGTTCAAGGCTGCGAAAGGCGCATTGGAGCGCAGGGCAGTTTCAAAACGTTCTTCGTACTTCACAAAAAAGACTCTTAGTTAAGCACCCTGAGGGACAGCAGTCGTAGTTATGCTCTTGGGTAAACGAGAGCGCTTCCTGAGCTGCGCTTCCTCACGCTCGTAGTCCGCCAAAGTCGGGGCTTCGGGCATATAAGCCAGGACAATGTCGTCCTCCGGGATTCCTCTGGCCACGAGGTCCTCGCTGATGCCGTACCCCATGCCGTCGTATTCGATATGAACTTTTTGGTCGCGCAGGGTGACATACAAAATATTCCCTCGAACTCGATGCCCCTGATCCCATCCGGTATGCATTAGGGCATAACGGCCGCGCGCTTCGTCGATGACGGCCTCGGGACGAATATCACCATGCGATGGACGCAGTTGCGCATAATCCAGGAGAGCTTGTTTTAAGATTTCACGATAGGTGGCGATGGTATCCATTTTTGGACCTCCGTTCTCTTTGAATCGATTACAATCAATTGCAGCGGCAGTTCTTTTATGACAACTTCACCGATCGGCTCACTAAATATGTCTGCGTAAATTTCATCAATGACTGCCAAATATAAAGTGCGATCGGGGTCAGTTTTGTTTAGCAGGAGACGATAGAGAACGTATTGCCCTATCGCATGTTCTAAATCAACGATCGCAGAACTGCCACGAAATTCTTTTATCTCGACGGCTATTTGTCTCCCTTGACGCTGGGCGCCGACAATTTGTCCCTTGTCGGGGCTGTGCGTAGAAACCTCACCTCCAAGATCTACGTACAAAAAGCGTTCACCGTAGTGAATACGATACGGATCGTCCGTGATTTCCCAACCACTTTTGACAAGCGCTTGTTTCACGACGTCGTGCAGGATATCTCGTTTCGGCATTGACTTCTCTCAGTGTGGTTGGTTGTGACAGGAAGACGACACTGTAATATAGAAAATTTTGGCCTGCAAAGCAATACGAATTCTTTGTGATGATCATCAAGAAAGAGCACGCGTATGCAAAAAAGCTACATTCCTCCCATCTTGACCAACACCTCCCATTGCTTCTCCGTCACCGGCATCACCGAGAGGCGTGGGATACGCACGAGATCGAAGCTCGCCATGCTCTTTTGCTTTTTGATCTCGGCAAGCGGCACCGGGCGCGGTAGGCGCTTTTTTGGTTTGAGGTCGAAGACGACGAGCTTGGAGTCGTTTTGCTTCGGATCGGGATAGGGATCGCTTGTCACGGTCGCGAGGCTGACAACGGCTTTCTAGTCGCCAGTATTCAAAAGAAGGATGATATCGCTTGCAGATTCAGACGCCCTCGCGTTTTTCATCCGGCAGCAACCTCGCGCTAGGATGGCACCAGCCGGTAAGTGCATCCATGATTTATGCAGCCTGTTTCGATGTTTCAGGTTCATCGGCAAGCAGTTTCATATGAGGACTACACCACCCGACGAGAAAGTCCATGACATCCATGACGGCGTCCTCATCAGCTTCGCGATGCGTCGCGCGCAATCGTTGGCGTTCCTGCTCGAAAAATTCTAGAATCGTCGCCTTGCCAGATCCTTCTTGAGAAAGCTCAAGAACAAGAGAACGCAACGCTTCGACTGGATTAGGTGAACCCAATGCTTTTTCAAACCGTTTGTTGAGTGTCATCGCATTTCTCCTGTAACACAATAAGACCAAATGGCCTCCACCCTCTCCAGTCGGGCCGACTGGGTTACGCCCCCGCCATTTTCATCAACACCTCCCATTGCTTCTCCGTCACTGGCATTACCGAGAGCCGCGGGATGCGCACGAGATCGAAGCTGGCCATGCTCTTTTGCTTTTTGATTTCGGCGAGTGGCACCGGGCGCGGCAGGCGCTTCTTCGGTTTGAGATCGAAGACGACAAGCTTGGGGTCGTTTTGCTTGGGATCGGGATAGGGATCGCTTGTCACGGTCGCGAGGCCGATGACAGCCTTCTCGTCGCCGGAGTGATAAATCAGGGCGAGATCGCCTTTTTTCATCGCGCGGATGTTTTTCAGCGCGGCGTTGCTGCTGACGCCGTCCCACACCGCTTCGCCCTCGCGTTCGAGGTCGGCAAAGCTGTAGGTGGAAGGCTCGGTTTTGAGTAGCCAGAGATTGGGCATATTACTACCACAAGTTTGTTTGTCTCACTTTCGCGGAAAGCACTTTTCCTGACAGTGAACAGGTGAAGATTACAATATCTGAAAACACTTTTTCAAGCATTCTGCTATACAATAGAGCATCTATGTTGTTCAGAGAAATGGGCCTTGATGATTTGGTCGCGGTGGAATTCCAAGCTAGGTTGCAGGACACGAACTGATTGACCGAGCTCGATAACGATAGTTCCAGCGCATGGGCAACCTGTTTGTTCAATAAAAAAATTGCCAGTTTCAGCAGCTTGTTTCGTAAACAGTTTGATAATTTCGGATCGATTTTGAGATATTTCTGAGGAACACTGATCCGTAACCTGTGTACAAAGTAGACGTGTTTGAGGACGCTGCGCGATGATTTTGAACACGTGAGAGTTCGGATGACCGTACTTTCTGCCGATCGTCCCTACTGATATAACAACTACAGATGGATTGACAGTCTCCAAGAGATCATCAGGGTTACGGTCCTTCCATGCTCCATGATGAGGAAATTTCAGCACGTCACTACGAAGATTCGTATGGTTTTTCTTCAAATACTCCCACCCCGTCGGTTCTAAATCGCCTGTCAATAGTGCGCTACTGCCGGAGCCGTTTATTTTTAAAACACCTGACGTGTCATTTAAGCCATGTCCAATGAGGTCGAGAAGATCCGCTTCCCAAGGATGTATGAATTCAATAACTTCTGGCAATGGAAAGTAAGCGCCTGGTTGTTGTGTCAAGCTGTTGTAGATGTTGCGATTCAACTGTGCCCATCTGCGAAGTCCGATGAGAATGTCTTTGTATAGCCGTTTTTTGGACTTTTCGTCTACATGAGCATCAGAGTGCCCATCATTGTCATCTCGTATCTTCTCCCAAATTTTTCCGCTGACTTTGGGTTGATGAAAAAGAACACGCTCGCAAATCAAATTCAGTTCACTTTTTGAATTATCAATTAACTTAACAGCGTCTTTGCAGTGATCAAGATGTAGATGCGTAAGAATTAAACCACGAATGTATTGAATATCATGCTGTTCTAAATAGCTCAAGACAGCGTCAGCATCAACGCAATCCACAATAACAGCTTCACGCGTTTCTGGAATTGATATGATAATAGTGTCACCCTGACCAACGTCTATAAAGGCAACCTTAACTGTGGATTTCTGCGTCATGTGGCTCAATCAATGTTGAACTCAAAATATCCGTTAATTCGCCAAACAATTCCTCTTCACCCCTGTATGTATAATCCTGGGGATAAAAGTGGCCCCACGACGCCTTACTAAGACTGTGCTGGCGTACACAAGCGCGTGGAATGCTTGTGCGGAAAGCTACGTCAGGTCGCAATAGCCAGCCTGGCATAGATGATGAGATTGGCACAGTTTGTAATTCATCAAAATCACTCAACCAAAGTGTAATTATTCCGTTTTGCGCATCTACACTATCTACCACTCCGCTTGTTTGCCATTTTGCATCTGGGTCAGGTTGCTTATCAAGGGTAATTTGTGGTTTAGTGTCCCATTCTGCTATTAAACGCAATCGCTCAAAGATTTCATCATCAAGCTGATAGGCTGCTTTCAAGACTCTATCTATTGCATCTGTAGCTTTTTGTGGGCGTTCTTGATTATTTTCTATTGCCCGAACTGCATCTGTTAGGATTTGACAATTTTTTCTAGTCAAATTTTGGGGGAATGGTATAGTGTCCACACTACGCTTTTGAACCCACAAAGTTTTTAAATGTTCAACGATCCAAGCATTACATACATACCAATCTAAGACAGCTGCAATAACCTCATCAGTTAGGTAAGAAGGAGTATCAGGCTTTCGTGCTATTGGCCAGAAATTATTTGATACGAAATACCCACGGCGTTCAATAGCAACTTTTACTCGTTTTCCCCAACTAGGATTTGGAGTAGATACAAGTAAAATTTTTGATCCTTTAAAGAGCTCTTTACTTTCAATTCTTGGCCATTGGAAATCATTTGGATATTTAGCTGTTTTGTACTGACCATAATCAATAGAGAAAGCACGAGGCATCGTTTTTTGCACACCCGAAAACCATCTAATTTCCTCCGAAGATTTATAATTCCAATACTTCCCATTTTTAGGAGTGCCAGGAGTCAAACCTGAAAAAACCACCGCAATTTTTTGCAAGTCTACACAATGGTCACGCACTTTTGCCCAAGCTTGTTGCGATAAAATTAGGCGATAATCCATGATATGCGTAACTTTCGATCCTTCGGATTTACGAGAACGTTCATTCCAAGATGATTGGTTTATGTGAATGCCCGACGCCGTAAAGATACCTGATTCTTGAAATTTATCAAGATTTTCTTTTGGGTTTTGCACGGTTCTTAACCGCACTGGATGGCTGCTTAATGAGCCGTTAATGTTTGATGACTTTTTCTTTTGTGCAAATATAACAATGGTGTTTGCTTGGGCATCTGGAAACACGCCAAGCGGCAACTCCCACAATTCCAAAACATCACAACTTTCCAATAACTGCTTACGAAGTGTAGGCGAAGATTCAGCAGCAACAAAAGATTGCGGCATGAGCATGGCTAAATAACCTTCTGGCTCTAAATAATCGATTGCACGCGCCAGAAATTGATCGGCTTTTTGATAGCGCTCTACTTTACCACGAATTGTTTTACGATCTCCAAGGAATGGCGGATTGCCAACAATGATATTGGGACGGCGTTCAAGCCACTTCCATTCCATTGCGTCTTGATTATAAATATGCCAAGTATCCTCAGAGGCAGAAATAAGTAAACCTAAAGCAGCTAATCGAGCTGTAAAATGATTTTCATCGTTACCGTATATATACTCACGTAACGAATAGTTTTGCATGTCAATCATGCGGGTAAAACGTTCATATCCTGCAATTAAAAAGCTACCCCAGCCACATGTCATGTCGGCTATCACTCGTTTGTCGGGCGGCAAGAATTCAACGGGAATGGCGTCCCAAATACGACGAGTAAGATAAAGTGGAGTATCGTATCTTCCTAATTCTTTTCGGTCCTTTAAGTCTGGGTATGCTTCTGTGTAGAGCCGTTTAAGCATATCCGGAGCAAATCCAGAAAAACGCAACTCTTTTAATATCTGATAGGCCAAGGCAACCGCTTCATTCCATCGTTTAAGAAGTTCAATGTCAAAGTAATTCCCGAATTTTTCGTAGGCAGCATGAATAAGAAGATCCATCGAAGGATCTTCTTGACGAATATTCTCTCCAAGTACGCCAGTGTGTGCAAGTATAGTAGCTCCCAAAAGTTGAATAGCAATGTCAGTCACATCTCTTTTGGGTATAGCAGAACCATGCCAATCATGATATTTATAAAGTGCATTGACAACACGACCAAAGTGTTCTACAAGCAGATCGCCAGTAACATCTATCGCCCAAAGAGACAATTGAAAAGGGCCAGTTTGGCGAAAACGTGGATTGGTAAATTCACCCCGTCCTTGTTTGACATCAATAATCTGTTGTGGCTTGATGTCGGCGGCATAGGCATCTAGTACCTGCGATAATTTGGTATAATTAATATCACGTTCGGCCAAAACAGGCTCTACTTCTTGCGCTTTTCTGTCTCTAACATTGCTAAACCAGAAAGAAAAACTTTCACTCTCGCCACGATATATTAGATGAAATGGTGCGGCAGATTGTGCGAGGACTCGCGCCAATAAAAGCTCATTTTCGTCACGTGCAGGATTAAAAATAGTAAAGCCGGTATAGTCGAGGGTACGATGAATATCGTGAGTAAAGACAAGTGCGTTTACTGTGACTCGCCGACCATCACGGCCAGAGAAAGCATAATTTTCCTTAATCATAGTTTCTGGCTTGAAACCATGTGATTCCAAACCATCATAAATCGCGTTGCGGACATTGTCTGGTAAGGGTTTCAGGGGAAGTGAGAGGTTCTCAGATGCCTGCAAGGACATTTTGATTTTCCTTTATTTAGGAAATACTCTGCTCTAATCACTAATCGAACCAATATACCATTTTTGTAATAAAATGTCAAACTGAAATCCAGAACAATTTTTTCCGCCTCATCCTTACCAAGACAAAATCCTATATAGTATTACTCTGGAGAAACTATCACGACCGTGAAGATTTTCAGAATATTGCAAATTTTAAATTGAAAATTTTCAATTTAAAATTTACAATGCTTTTGGTTGCGGCTAACGCCGCGCTACGTATTACCTTCACCACAACCCTGTCCGCCGCCGTGTTCTCCGCTTCGGCGTCGGCCCCAACAACCCGAACAATCCGCGCACGACTTCTCGGCCGATTTGTCGGCCAAGCGGCGAGTTGATCACACCAGCCACTTTATCTAACATACCTTCTTCCTGCTGTGGTGTGGATTTGGATTTCGCCACCGGCTCGTCATCCGGCATATCGACCATCTTCTTAGCCAACAGTTCGCGCGCGCTCTCGCGGTCGATCGGCGTGCTGTATTTTTTGTACAACGGAGAGCTTTGAATGAGCTTGTCCATCAAACCAGGCTCTGCCGGACCCATAACGGACAGCGGCGGCCGCAAGACGGTGGCAACCGGTGAAGTCGGCACGCCGCGCGGATCGAGCACGGTAATCAGCGCTTCGCCGATGCCGAGTGATGTAAGTGTTTCTTCGAGATCGTAAAACTTCGTCATCGGAAAAGTGGCAACGGTTGCTTTCAACGCTTTCGCATCATTCGGCGTGAAGGCGCGCAGCGCATGCTGTACGCGGTGGCCGAGTTGCGCCAGCACCTCCTCATCGACATCCTTTGGCGTTTGCGTGACAAAATAGACGCCGACGCCTTTGGAGCGAATGAGGCGCACGACTTGCTGGAGTTGATCCAGGAAAGCCTTGCTGGCGTCGTCAAATAGAAAATGCGCTTCGTCAAAAAAGAAGGCGAGAATTGGTTTGTCGACGTCGCCGCGCTCCGGCAGGTCGCGATACAGCGCCGCGAGCAGCCACATCATGAACGTGCTGAACAGCATGGGGCGATCTTGCAGATCGGCAATCTCCAAAATGCTGATGACGCCGCGGCCGTCCGGCGCCGTGCGCAACAAATCATCCGGATCAAATTCCGGTTCGCCGAAAAATTTGTCGCCGCCTTGCGTTTCAAGCTCGACCATTTTGCGCAGCAGCACGCCGACGGAAGTGGTTGAAAGGCCGCCGTATGTTTTCAACTCCGCGGCGCCGTCGCCGGTTAAATAAGTCAGCACGGCGCGCAAATCGCTGAAATCCAACAGCGGCAGTTGGCGGTCGTCACAAAATTTGAACACCATCGTCAGCGAGCTTTGTTGCGTTTCATTCAAGCCGAGGACTTTGGAGAGCAAAATAGGCCCAAACGAGCTGACGGTTGCGCGCAACGGAATGCCGTTTTTGCCGCTGAGACTGAGATATTCCACCGGAAATTCACGGCCCTGAAAATTGATGCCCAGTTTGCTGCAGCGATCTTGCAGTTTGGGATTCACCACGCCAGGTTGCGCCATGCCGCTCAAGTCACCTTTCATATCAGCGAGAAACACCGGCACGCCGTTGAGCGAAAGCTGCTCGGCCATTCCCTGCAACGTGCGGGTTTTGCCGGTGCCGGTAGCGCCGGCAACCAAGCCGTGCCGATTGCCCAAAGCCAGCGGCAAGCGCACATCTACTTCCGCTAGCGTCTGCGGCTGCCCGGCTTCGGGTGGATACGCGATGCGGCCCAATTCCAAAGACGGCTCGCTCCAGCCGTATTGGTTGGCCATGAATGAGGCAAAGGTGGAATCCATGTCAAGCTCTCCTTGTTTATCGTCGAATAAAGCTTATAGTTGAAGATTGTGAATGCGGTGTTGAATATTGTAGATGAATTTTATCAGAAAGTCAAGCGCGAAATTTGTCATAACTGCAAACCAAGTTTTTCAATTTTATTGTTGATATTTTCAAAAAATTTGACTATAGAAGATGACAGGTTTGATTATCGCCTTGAGAACGATCCTCGATTCTTCTAGCGTATCATTTCAATTGGCAGATTTCGCGTGCGGGGAGGGAATACGCATAGAGGGTTTTCTGGATAGATCTTCAAGTAATAGAAAACTTGTTCTAATTGCTAAAACTGGAGGAAAAATTATGAACGACCAAGGCCAAAGAGCTGATAAATGGAAAAGTCTTTTTAAAGAAAAAGGTTGGTTAGAGGGACCCCGAATTAACCTTCCTGCCAATGTCGAGGTCTACATTAATTTCTTGCGTGCCGAAGATAGAAAATTGGCTTGGATTACTAAAGTGACCGATGATTTCCTCGTCTTCGAGCCAAGTGATAGGGCAACGCAATATTTCTTGTGGGAAGATATTGTCGGTATAAGCGTTCATAAACGATAAGGAGCGACTCAACAAACCATAAACTCAGAAAAATTCTGAATTTTTATGTTCCCAACTGATAGATGAACCCAACGGAAAAAGCTTTTTACAGTTGGGTTCATCAATCCGTTGGGGGAAATTTTATTTAATTTTATGCTGCCCACGGGGGGCTTCAGTTTTTCGCTTGACTAAAAATCTGGCTTAGGTTTTGTAAGCGGCACTCAATACGCTTGTCGGCTAAACAAAGTTGATTGACTTTTAAAACTGACTTTCAGCTCTTGGTCAAAGTCAAACCTTAACGCGGAAGGCATGGACAAACGCGGAATAATGACGATTCCCTCCCTAAACAGAAAAGGCCGTCGCCCACAAAATTGAACGACGGCCTTTTTCGTTTCTTAGCTTCAACACTCAAAACGAACAACTCACCCCCACCCGCACATTCCTCGGATTCCCTGGCGTAAAGTGCAGCTCGGAAACCGGTTTGATTTCGTCCCGTAACCGCGATTCGGTGTCGAACTGGGCTTCGTTCCAATCGGTGTCCGTCAAGTTCTCCATGACCAACCCAATCTGATAATTGCCGAGACGATACGAGGCGGTGAGATCGAGCACGGTGTAGCCAAGCGCGGTCACGCTATTGCCTTCGTTGGCCGGGCGGTCGCCGATATGGCGATAGCGCAGGCCACCTTCATATTTGGAATGGCGAACCGTCAGGCCGCCGGTGGAAACCAGCCGAGGCGCGAGCGGAATTTCATCGGCGTCTTTTGGCTCGTCGCGCAGCTTGCCGTTGGACACGGTGAGATCGACATCACCATAAAGCCACGATAGAATTTTAAGCCGCGTCTCGATATCCAAACCGTAACGCCGGGTGCGGCCGCTCAGCTCGATCTTGCCTTCGTCGCCGATATAAACAAACTCGCGCTCGAGATCGAGCCACCATCCTGCGGCGCCGAAATTCAGGCGGTCACCGAGGCGCGTGCGAAAACCAAGCTCGGCGCCGACCGTTCTCGGCAAAGTTTTGGCGTCGCGATACGCCGGATCGAAATTCAGCGCGGTAAGCGAATCGGCAATTTGTCTCTCACTCAAGCCGTTGCGACGTAACGTCTTTTCCAGATCGCTGACGCGCTGGCCGATGACGATGTCGCGTGCATCATTGGAATGAAAGCCGGTGCCGAAGTTGGCAAACAAATCAAGGCTGTGCGTCGGGCTGATGACGAGATTGGCTTTGGGGCTGAGAATGGTTTCTTGCGCATATCCGGAAGCGTGCGGCAAGCCGTTTCCCGGTTGCGTATCGAAGCGATCTTCGACGTCAAAGGTAAAATAATCGCCGCGCAGGCCGAGCTGCAGACGAAGCTGAGAGCTGAAGACGATTTCTTCTTGCGCCCAGAGAAAGAGATTGCGCTCGGCGATGTTCGCATCGACGCGCTTTTCCGCGCGCACGCGGTTGGGGCTTTGCCACAGCGCGGCATCCATATCATCAGCGCGATAGCCGCCGCCGAAAGTCGTGGTGGCAACGCCCAAGCCTAGGCGATGATAAAATTTGTATTTCGTATTCAGCCCGAGAATCTGGCGCGAGTCGGTCTGCTCGATCATATCGCCATTGATCGGGTCATTCAGAAAGAAGGTGAAATTGGAAAACAATTTGAAATTATACCGGCTGGCATAAGCCTGAATGATAAATTCACCGTTATCGTTGCCGCGGGTTTCGTAGGTAAAATTGAGATTATGGCGTCCGGTGGTGCCGCCTTCGAGATCGTCGAGCGCGCCGAAACGATCGATCAAACGGTTGTCGACAGCACGCTGCGGAATTTGTCCGGAAGCATCCCAAGCCGAGCTGAAGCCGCTGATGTCGAACGACAGCTTGGCGGTTTCGGAAACGTGCGTGTGGAATTTGCCGAACAAGTTGAAGCGGCGAAAACCCTGCGGGCTGTCCACTGGGCCATCGGTGTTATAAAATTGGCCGGCAAAATACGCGTTGTTGTGTGCGCCGGTGGTTGGAATTTGATACAGTGTTGTGATCCGGTAGGTGTCGAATGCGCCGCCTTCGGCTCGCAGCATATTGCCGTCAATATGCTCGCGCGTGCGAAAAGCCACGGCGCCGGCGGTCGCGAGGTTGCCATATTCGGCGAAATACGGGCCTTTGTAAACGTCGACTTCTTCGATCACGTCGGGAATCATGAAATGCAAATCGGCGTAGCCCTGGCCGTGGCCGTGCGACACCATGTTGACCGGCATGCCGTCAACGGAAATGTTCACGTCGGTGCCGTGATCGGCATCGAAGCCGCGCAGAAAAATTTGTTCGGCCTTGCCGCCGCCGGCGTGCTGCGCGATAACAATGCCGGGCGCCAGTTGCAACATGTCTTGCGCCGAGCGGTTGGGCCGAATCTTCAAATCGAAATCGCGGACGGCGCGCGAGGAGGCCGTGGAGTACGAGCGGTCGGCTTGCACCAACAACTCGTCAAGCTCGAGCGCTTTGGGCGCAAGCTGCAAATCGACCGTTGCGTCGCGGCCGGCTTCGACGATGATGCTGATGCTTTCGGTTTTATAGCCAATAATGCCGGCGATGAGAGTATATTTGCCTGGCCGCACGCGCGTGATTTCGAAGCTGCCGTCGCCGGCAGTACTGGCGCCGCGGCTCGTGCCTGCGATGATGATGTTGGCCCCGGGAAGACAATCGCCGGTTTCGGCGTCTTTGACGGTTCCTTTAATTGCGCTAAAAGATTGGGCGACGGATGAGAAGGGTGCGGTTAGGCAAAATAAAGCGAGACAAATAAATGAAGCAGTTGCAACTCTTCGCATCGTGATCTCCTTGAAATTTTTTGCGGCTATTCAGCGATTGACCCCGGTTGTCGGAGTTGGTGCTGCAAATAACCCCGCCGCGGCGGGGTCATCCCGCGTGGCGGGATCTTGTTAATATCAAGCACGGTGCTTGGCCTGAACAGGATTCCCTGGCCTGCCTAGAGCCTTTGGCAGGGCAGGCTTCCAGAATGACATATTAATAAAGTTTATTGCATAGCGTAATTGGTGGTTGTTATAATTTTTGACAGCGTCTGCTGCGCCTCGGCAACATATAACGGGTGGAGATAAAGGTTTTCAGCAAGGGAACGCTGCAAATGCGTTTTCGCTTTTTCCCGTTGATTGGCAGCGAAATAGATCATGCCTGCATGATAAGACAACGTGGCGCGGCTTGTGTTTAATTTCATGGCCCGTTCAATGAGCGGCACGGCTTCAAGCGCCTGGCCGTTTTTATAAAGTACCCAGGCATGAGTCTCAAGCACGCCGATATCGTTCGGACGCGCTTCGTATTCGCTTTTCGCGCGCTTCAATGCCGCCGCAAGATTCACGTCGTGATTGGCGCAAAACATGGCAAACTCGCGATTGATGTTCCAACCGCCGTTTTCGTGCTGGCCGAAGGTTTTCAAAACTTCTTGCGAGGTGGAATCGGCAAGGCTCGCTTTGCCGGCAGCGCGATAGACGTCGGCAAGCTGCTCGATGAAGCCGTGATCGGGCACGATTTGATAAGCTTGCTGCAAAAGTGTGATGGCCTCGGCATAATTCTTTTTCGCGCTGTTGACTTGTGCCATGCCCGCGATCGCATAAGCATAATTGGGGCGCTCCTCCAAAATTCCTTTAAAAATGAACGCGGCGGTGTCCGCCTTGCCTTGTTGGAGATAAAGCATTCCTAATTGATACAAAGCCCAAGCGCGGCTCTCTTGTCCGGTAACGCCGGCGTCACAGGCCATGCGCATTGCGGCAATCGCGCCGTCGAGGTCACCGTGCAGCTCTCGCAAATACGAGGCGCGGGCGTAGGAGCGCAAATCCGGACGGATGCCCAACATCTTGTCGCAGGCTTTCACCGCTTCGCCGTATTCGCCCAGTTCGATGAGCGCATCCGTAAGCACGCCATGCGAAAAGGCGTTGTAGGGAGCGCGGAGAATGGCGATTTGCGCCAGCCGTTTGGCCTCTTGAAACTGATGGAGCGTCAACAGCAGCGAGGCTTTCATGATAGGCGCTTGAAAATCCTCCGGCTCCAAGCTCAAAGCTTTTTCGAGCAATTCTTGCGCGGCGGGAATATAGCGATGGTGATTTCCCGTTACACGGGATTCCTGCAAGAAAACCTGCGCCAGCTCGATGTAATTCTTCGCTACTTCAGGCTTGCGGCGAATTTCGGTTTCATAATATTCGGCGGCTTTCTTGGCATTCAAAAATTCCGACGACGGGGTGATTTCTGCGGCGCGCTGGTCAAACTTGGGGAAAACCGGCGCGATTTTTTCATTTTGCAACGCATAATATCTGCCGGCGATGATCAACAAAACGAGGCCGCTGACGGCAGCGGCTATTTTAAAGTTTTTGCTCATGGCTTATCTTCACTCTCTCATTCGACTCGTACTCGTATTCATGCTTGTACTCTTTCTCATACTCTTACTCGCTTTTAGTGATACTGAGCAGCGAGTAAGAGTACGAGTAGGAGTACGAGCAACCAGTCACTACTTCACAAACAACGCTTTCTTCGCCGGAAAGACTTCGTTCCCGACTTCGAGACGGTAATAATAAGCGCCACTGGCAACGTTTCGCGCATCCCAAACGACGCTGTACGTGCCGGGCGTGTGCTGCTTGTCAACCAACGTGGCCACTTGTTGCCCGAGCGAGTTGTAGATTCGCAGCTTCACGTTATCGGAGGTTGAAACGTGATAGCGGATTTCCGTGGTCGGGTTGAACGGATTCGGATAGTTTTGCTCGATGATGAAGGATTTGGGAACACCCAGGCCCAAACCGGGACGTTCCGTAACCGCGGTGGGGAAAGTGACCTGTTTCACATAATCATAGCCACGGTGCGGGTTCGCGACATAAGGGAAAGACGTTCTCAACTGAACATCGTTTTTCTGCGGCCCGGCCGAGTAAGTGAGCACATCCAATAAATCTTGGGTAACCGGATTGCCGCCGGAAACGAAATCATCATACCACAAGCCGACTGCCGCCAGCACGATGCCGCCCACCGCTTGCAGCTCGATGCGAGTTATATCATCTTCCAAACGGCGGCCGTTCGGGAAACCGTCCATGTTGGGAATGAACTCCAGGTTGGCGTTGCCATTGTAACGCGGATCGGTCAAACCCAAGACCGCCGCTTGCACCAGCCCTAACGAGCTGAAATCCGAACTATTGCGCGGGGTCGCCGGCACCGCCATATTCAACCGCAGCATGTCGCCCAAGGTTGGCAGGAAGTTGTGGATGAAGGGCTTGCCCTCGGCCAGAGGATTACCGCCTTTTCCAGTAGCTAATTGATAAGGTCGAAAGTTCGGCGCGCCGGTGTAGAAAATGGGCAGTATATCCACCGAACGCGGATTATTGTCTTGCAACAGAATGGAACCGAACGCTGCGTCACTCAGCGCCGTTCCCATTCGCGCCGATTCCGGCAAACCGAACAATCCGTCGGCGCCATTTCTGAAGTCGAAGCTACCCAATGATTTGGTTTGAATCCGCAACGCCGATAAAGCCGGAACTGCGCCGCCAAATTTGCTGTCGTCCATGTACAATGCCAGCTCAGGATTGACAAAATATTTGGCAAATTCCAAATCCTGATAAGGCGTCAACGCATTCCAACGGTCCTTTTGGCCGATTGGAATGATGACTTCGTTGGTCAAGGGCATGCCGAGACGAGCGACTTGCACCCAATCTCCGGAATAGGTCGGCTTGGAGCCGTCGGTGTTGAGCGTCGTTACCTTTTGGCGGTTGGCAGTCGACCATACGCCGATCACGTAATCGGGATCGAGAATGTTTTGCCGCATAGCAACTGTCTTGCTGTCTTTTTGCAGAGTAGAAATCGGAATCTGCAGCGCGATCGTACCGACGTTGAAACCGGCAACGCCGTCGCGTGGCGCATCGACGCCGGTGCCGTTGCGTTTGCGGGTCTGGCCGACATCAAAGGCGCCGCCCAGATCCACGAAGAAGGGGTCGTCGGTTGGGCCGCAAAAAACTTGTTCGCCTGTGGAAGCTGTGGCAATCGCTCCCGTCACGAGCGCGTCGTAGGTGGTGCCCAAGCCAACCACCGCATTTTCAATCGAGCGCGGCCCGATATTGGGCGGCGGGACGGTGCCATTGGTAACGATGGCCGTAAATCCGCCTCCCTTTACACTTCTCTCACAAGTGTAGGTGGTCTTCAGATTTTGTTTTCCCAGCCGGATATTGAAGAAAGTCGTGGGGTCTTCATTGGTTTGGGTAAAGGTGAAACGATAGATGATTTCTTCGCCCGGCCGGTTCGCATCGTTGTCGATGTGAATTTGGTAGCGGATGTTTTCCCCGAATGGAAAATAGTTCGGCCCGCCTTCGGGCAGCATCATGGGTATGTAACAAGCTATAATCGTTACATAGTTGGGGCGGTCCGGACTGACGAACGCATACACATCGGTGGGATCCGCCAGCGGATCGTTGGCGATCAGCGGCGCTTCGCGGTGGCTCGAGGCGTCAAGGTACCGCGATGGCGGCGTGAGAACTAACGCCGACACTGCCAGCAGCGTGGCCGCGAACAGAATAAATCTGCGCATAACTAACCTCTCCTTGAAAGTTAATTGAAGTAATAAAGTTGATTGATATGCATTTGATGCATGACATTGAGAGTACGAACCGGCGCGACAATCGGATTTATTTTTCCGCGAAAAAGAATTCTTGCTTATGCCGGGAAGATTTTTTAACTTGTTTTATTCTAAAAATATGCGTTTATTCGCAAAATCGGCCCTCCAGGCGATCACGATCGCTCGAATATCCGTCACTTTCGAATAAACCTGAGCCTGTATCGAAATCGGAGTCTGTTGCATGCTTGGAAAACTTTTTTTCTCGCTTGGCTTGTTGTGCTTGCTCATCGCCCCGGCAACGGCGCAATTCAAAATCGCCCGCATTACCAACAGCATTGGATTTGACACGCCCAAAACGTTCACCCTTTACACCAATTCCCATTTCAACCGCGTCGAAGCCTTTTATTTGAATCTGGGAGTGAAAGCGCAGCCGCGCTTCTCGCAACAGCCGGATAAAGCTTCGACGTGGACTTTCTACGGGGACGCGGGTTATGGCTTTAAAAACGAAATGAAAAAACGCCCGCGCTGGACAGTCGGCTTACAAAAAGATTTTCAAATTCCCAACCGCCTGACCTTCGGCGCGGAATATTTTTATAAACTCGACACCAACGACCGTTGGATCGTCAGCGAATTCGAGAACTCGCTCGCCGGTATTTTTTTACACGAAGATTTCATGGATTTCTTCGGCAAAAAAGGCGTGCGCGCTTTCGCCGATTATCAGCTCGCGCAAGTTCATACCTTGCGCCTCGATGCTAGCGGCCATCGTTACGAGACGCTGCGGCGCAATTCGAATTGGAGCGTTTTCGGCGGCGACAAAGAATATCCGCCCAACCCTCGACCCGCGCTGCCCGGCGCCTTTGACCTCCAAAGCGGTGAAGAAATCTCAGTCAAAGTGATTGGCGCGTTCGATTGGCGGGACAATCCGGTTTTCCCCAACCTCGGCTGGCAGGTGGAAGGATATTTTGAGCGCACGGCCAAAGATTTTGAGACGAATGGCCTATTTCTTACCATGAAGCGCTATCAGCCGACCTTCAGCGATCAAAAGCTGCTCGCCAAAATCATGGTCGGCAGCCGCAGCGGCAGTTTTGCCTATCAGCATCTGTTGACATTGGGCGGCCTCAGCAGCTTGCGCGGCTATCGCGAGAAAGAATTTGTCGGCAATCGCTTGCTATACGGCAATGTCACTTACCAGATCGGACAATCGGCGTTCGGCGGCTTGCTGCAACGCCTGCCGCTGCACTACATTCCGTTTTGGGAAACGCTCTCATTTGGTTTCTTCGCCGAAACCGGCTACGCCTGGATTGCCGATCCGAACGACTCCGACCTCGGACTCTTCGACTTCGGAAAATTTTCAATAGACGACTTGCGCAGCAATGTCGGCTTTTCTTTGCTCATGACCGAGGGGCTGCTGCGCGTCGATTTCGCCAAGCGCACCGACCGCGGCCGCGACGATTGGCGGGTGACGTTTCGCATTTTGGATAAGTTCTAATTCGACTCAGGCCGGCTTCGTACCAGTAGCTTTTTGCCTCAAAATCGCCAACGAATAGAAACAACCCAATTGATAAAAAATTTTCTCATCCGGTGGTTGCTTTTTATCCGTTGGAAATATTCTTCTTATTTGATCATGCGATTCAATTTTCTCATTATCTGTTTTCTGCTGGTTGGCAGTGTGGAGGCGGCATGGACGCAATCCGATATCGGCGGGGTGCTAACCGGCGCCGTATCAACGCGAATCGCGAAAATTCTGGTTAGCGGCAATCGTTTCACCAAGACACAGGTTATTTTGCGCGAGATGCAGACGGAAGTGGGAGACACGGTCGATGTCGGCATTTTGCAGGAAGATCAGAAGCGGATTTACAATCTCGGCCTGTTCAACCGCGTCGAGATTGACTCGCTGCAGCAGCCCGAAGGCGTGCATCTTCTCGTCGGCGTCAGCGAGTATCCGTTGTATCCGTTTTACGTGCGGCCGTTTCTTATTCTGCATCGGAACGACAACGATTGGAAAAAGCTTTCTTACGGCCTCGGCATCGCCCACCTCAATTTTCGCGGGCGCAATGAAAAAGCGATAATCTCCGCCTGGGCCGGTTATGATCCCGGCGTTGCCCTCGACTACTCCAATCCCTGGCTCTTCGGGTCAACCCAATTGCTGACGGGCTTCCGCTTCGCCATACAACGGGTGCGGGATTTGAGTTTTGCCAACATCGATTCGATCGTCGATCAAAGACGCATTGGCGGAAGCTGGAGCCTGGGTCGGCGCTTCGGTTTGTTCACTTATCTCAGCTTCAACGTCGGCTACACCGAGCTGAAATTCAATCCGGCGGTCAAGGAAGCGCTCGAGCCTTTGAACCACGAGCATTTACCGAGCGCCGGGCTGACTTTTATTTATGATAAGCGCGATCTTTTCGAGTATCCGCGCTCCGGCGTGTTCGCGAAATTGTGGGCACAGCGCACGGGCTTCAATAGCCAACACGTCCATTTTTGGCGATATGGCGCGGATCTGCGCGGCTATAAAAAAATTTACCGCGGCCTTTCGCTCGGCGCCCGTGTGATGACCAATCTGGCGCAAGAGGAGATTCCGTTTTATGAGCGCGTCTTTCTCGGCTACTCGACCCGGGTGCGCGGACATTTTAATCGAAACGAAAACGATGCAATTCAATCTCCAGCCGGTGCGCCGTTGGCCAACAAGACAACTCTTTTGAAAGACGAAGGCGAAAACCTGATTTTCTCCAGCATCGAGCTGCGTTTCCCTATTTTACCCTTGCGCTACTTTAGCGTGAATGATGGATCAGCGCTTGGGGGATACCTGCAAAATTTGAAATTCGGCCTCAGTGCCGGCATCTTTTTCGATTACGGCCGCGTCTGGTTTCAAAAATCTCCACTGGATCGCCCACGACACGTTTTGCCTCCTCAACTCGGCTACGGCGCCGGTTTGCACATTCACCTGCCCTACATCAATTTATTGCGGTTGGAACTGGCTTTTGACGAAGAAGGCCGCAGCGAGAGGATAGTGGATATCGGAGTGGCGTTTTGAGGATGGTTGCTGGTAGCTATTTCCTGGTTATTGCCTGATGCTGTTGACTGTGGACTGATAACTGAAAACTGTTAACTGACCACTGAAATGCCTCGTCGCGAATTTTTCTACGCTCCGCCGGAAAATTTTACTGCCGACACCATCACGCTTGCCGGCGATGAGCATGCCCATCTCGTTCGTGTTCTGCACCACAAAGCCGGCGACCGCGTGACCGTCGTCGATGGCGTCGGCGTGGCCGCCGAAAGTGAGATCAGCAAGATCGGCAAAACCGTTGTGCATTTGCGTATCATCAAAAAAATGCGGCGGCTCGGCGAGCCGTTTGTGCATCTCACCCTCGCGCAGGCCGTGCCTAAAGGTAATCGGTTCGATTGGGTAATCGAGAAAGCGACGGAGATCGGTGTGTCGGCGTTTATTCCGCTCCTATGCGAGCGCAGCGAATTCACGCCCGGCGCCGGCAAAAACGAGCGCTGGCGGCGATTGGCGCTGGCCGCGATGAAACAAAGCTGTCGCTCCGTTTGCCCGGCCATCAGCGAGCCGGTGATGTTTGGCGCATTATGCCGTCGCGCTTCGACGCTTCCGGAGGCGTTTTCGGCGGGACACTCCGGACGCCTTCGCGAGTTCGACTTTGTGTTACTGGCGCATGAAGGCGGTAGTGATCCACTGCCGCAACTGGCAACTCGCACACCGCAACCTCGTATCGGCTTGGTCATCATCGGGCCGGAAGGCGGCTTCTCCGAGAGCGAATTGCAAATCGCCCGCGAGGCGGGAATCATTTTTTTCGGCATGGGCCCCCGCCGCCTTCGCGCCGAGACGGCGGGATTGGCAGCGGCAACAAAAATTTTGAGCGCGTTCGGAGAGTTAAGCTGAATGATAAACTTTGTACGGAAGGGATTTTTATCGGAGCCAAAAGACCTTCACTTCGCCGGACTTTTCAACCGCATCGAATTCGTGATGGTCAGTGCTGACGACCCGCGCATTTAAGTGTTTTGCCAAGCCCAAGGCGATTGAATCTGCCAAAGACATCTTGTGAGTAATTTTGAAATGTGCAGCTTGGCGCATAATATTTTGATCGATAGTTTCAACGATGGTGATCGGCAAAGCGTAGAGGTCGTTCAGCAACTCTTCCGCATCATCTAAAGAACCGGAACGAAGCGCGTCGTAATATACTTCGTAGATATTTATAGATGCCACATACAACGCCACCTCCCCTGACTCTGCGCGTTCAATTAGTTGCTCTGCCTTATCAGCGCCGATTTCATTGTTAAAAACCGTAATGAAAGCACAGGCGTCAAACACGAAATGCTCCACAGTGGTAGTGGCTTGAAACGCCGACGCTTCTATTGCTTGTTCAGTCATCATCGCTCTAGGGCCTTTTCATTTTGCTTGCTGCGAGCAAATTCATCGCTTGAGCTAAGACGCCCGCGATATTTTCCCCTTACACTTTGTACGGATAGTGACTTGCGTCCAATAGCGTTTACATCCACTACCGTCACAATATAAATCAAGCCATCACGTCCTTCAATTGGCGCCAACGGGCGCAAGCAGCCCTTCTCGTATACAGCTTCGATAGTTCGGATTGCCGTGGTCATATTTTTTCTCCAGTTTGATTATGCCACCAACAGGTTGGTGGTTTTAACGATAAACATCTATTCGCGCTACCCACCCATATTGATGAAAAATATACAATATTTACCAAAAAATCAAGCTTTCCATATCACTCGCCTGGTTCGAACCGGAAAATGCGGGAATGAAAGCCAACGCGCCGGGAACCGTCGAAACAACTTTTACGGCCAGCACATTGAGTGAGTCGAGCAGATAAACTTTTTCGTATCACTGTTTTTCGTTGCGGTTCTCTTTTCGTTGCGAGCAATTTTTAGGTGTAAAATTTATCGATACAGATATTACGTCGCCCACAGCGTTTCGAGTTTTTGTCGTGGCCGTGAAAGCAGCATAGTTGCACCGTCCACGATGACTTCCGCCGGTCGCGGTCTCGCGTTATAATTTGAGGAAAGCGAAAAGCCGTACGCGCCGGCGGTCATCACGGCGAGAAGATCGCCGCGCTGCATCGGCGGCAGCTCGCGATCTTTGGCGAGAAAATCGCCGGACTCACAAATCGGGCCGACGACGTCGCCGCTTTGCCATTCGCCTGGCCGTTGGATCACCGGAACGATTTGATGATAAGCGTTATACAAGCTGGGCCGGATCAAATCCGTCATGCCGGCATCCACCACGGCAAAAAATTTTCCGCGCGTGATTTTGGTGTAGAGCACTTGCGTGATTAAAATGCCGCAGCCGGCAACGAGCGCACGGCCCGGCTCAAAAATAACCGTGCAGTCTTTCGGCAAATCTCGCGTCAAGGCCGGCAGGAGTGTGTTGGCAATTTCCGCTGGCGGCAATGCCAAATCAGGCGCCGGCTCCGTATCAGCGGCGATCTTCATGGCCCGCTCATAAATGGCGCCGAGGCCGCCGCCGACGTCGATGTAATCGAGATGATTTCCGGCGGCGCGCGCTGCTTGCGCCAAATTCGCCAGCACCTCGCCGATTTTTGGGAACGGCCACAAGTCGGTAATTTGCGAGCCAAGGTGCGCGTGCAATCCCACCATCCGCACGTGGCGGGAATCTCTGATTTCCGCAAACAAGGCATGGGCGCGATTCAGCTCGATGCCGAATTTGTCCGCGGCGCGTCCGGTGGAAATATACGGATGGCCGTGAATGTCGATGTCCGGATTGAGCCGCAACGACACCGGCGCGATTTTTTTTCGCCGGCCGGCTAATTCGTTAATGACCGCCAATTCGGCTTCGGATTCGACGTTAAAGCCGCGAATGCCGGCCTCGATTCCGGCGATGATTTCGTCGTCGCGCTTGCCGACGCCGGCAAACACGATGCGCTGCGGTGGAATGCCGGCTTGCAATGCCAACTGCAGCTCCCCAACGGAAACCACATCCGCGCCGCAGCCAAGCTCGGCAAAGTCGCGCAGAATTTGGGGATTCGAATTGGCTTTGAGCGCAAAACAAATTTGGTGCGGCCATGGCGCGAAGGCTTGATCGATGCGCTGAAAATTCTCTCGGTAGGTGCGCCGGCTGTACAGATAAAGCGGTGTGCCGTGCTGGGCAGCAATCGCAGCGACGGGAAGCTCTTCACAAAAGAGTTGATTTTGACGATAGGTGAAATGATGCATAAAATAAGTTTGCCAGTTAGCCGGTTTGCCCGTTAGCTGGTTACTCAGTTGTTGAGATTTGCGAACAAAGATGAATAACTGGCCAACAGGCTAACCAGCCAACCGGCTAACATGAATCTCAAAACACCCGTCATCCTTTTTCCTGATGTTGATCTTGTTGTCGAGAAAGCGCTTGATGACTTCGATATTGGTTTTGGTGTGCAAAGAAATGCCGGGCGTGGTAAAGGAGCCGCCGCCATTGAGAGCGAGGTACAAGAGAACCTGGTTGGCCAAATGCTCGTCCAGCGCGGCGTTGCTCAAGCGAAAGCTGAGAAACGCGTCGCAAGCTTCGGCGGCCACTTGCTCGGCGGGTTTGCCGCGCTGCCCAAACGCGGTGAAAAGATACGTGCGTGTGCCGTAGCGCACGCGAATCATCACCACGTTTCCCGGTCCGGGCGAATCCGCGATCTCGCTGATTTTAATCTTGGCCGCAGCCCAGCCCAGCCGCTGCTGCACGGCATTGCGCTCTCTTTCCGCGATGGCGGCCGGCAGCCAGGAGAGCAAAATTTCTCCATCGGCGGTGTTCGGTTCGCCGCGCTGGTGCAAAGAAAATTTTTGTTCGCTTGGGCTTAGCGGCTGGATCGTCGCCACAACCTCGCCGCCACCCACCGGATAGAAACCGTGCTTGCGGATCTGTATCTCCGCCGAGAAACCGATCTGTTGCAGCAACGGCAAAAAGCTGTCGCGGAAAAATTCATAAGGCGGAGCGCCGGGATTGTGAGTGCCGCCGCGCACGGTTACAACCGATGGCGCGGACGCAAAGGATAGTATAGGCAGCACGGTCTGAATGACCTGCATGCTGGAGCCGGCGGTTGGAATATTAAAAAAATAATTTCCCGGCCGAATCGTTTCCGGAACGAATTCGAGCGTGAGCGATTGCAGCACGTTGCCCTTGCACCTGGCTCCGGAAATCTCCGCTGCCGCGGAGACGCATGCCAAATGCTGATGCCGAAGCCCGGGCTTGCGGCGCTTCTTGCGAATGTTGACGATGCGAAACGGCTTGCCGGTTGCTGCGCTCAACGACAGCGCCGTACGCAGAATCTGGCCGCCGCCTTCGCCGAGCCGGCCGTCGATTTGTATCATAGCGAATCCACCTACCTCGTTTGCTTCCTGCTATGGTTTTTCTACCAGAATAAAAATAATGAATGGCGGGGGAATATGCAAGGGATGATTTTGGAAATGGAATTTTTCTATGAAACGGCTCACGATGATGTTGGCGAAAACAAAAAACCCGCGCCAGCTCAAAATGAGCAAACGCGGGTTGTAATTTTGTATCACTAAAGTATCTCAACCAAATGAGTTTTTTGGTTTCCACCTGTCCATCCGATTCGAAACGATAGGCCTGCAGACGAGCCGCCTCAGGTGCTGCGGCGCTACTTCACCATCGGCAACCCGTACTTCTTCGCCTTGCGATAAATCGTGGCGCGCCCGATGCCGAGCTTTTTCGCCGTCTGCGAGATGTTGCCGCCGTTTTCCAGCAAAGCGTTGCGCAGCGCGTCTTCTTCGAGCTTCTCAATCCAACTCGATAGCGTGTTGTCGGATTCGTAAATTTTCTTTTCGCCGATGGCGCGCACGCTGTTGGGCAAATCCTTCGGCGCGATCTCGCGCGTGCTCGCCAGCACCACGGCGCGCTCGATGCAGTTCTCCAGCTCGCGCACGTTGCCGGGCCAGTTGTACGCCATCAGCAGCTCGAGCGCATCCGGCGCGATACCTTCGAGTTCTTTGTTTTCCTGCTTGGCGTATTTGTCAAGAAAGTGCGCTGCCAGCAAGGGAATGTCTTCTTTGCGCTCCCGCAGCGGCGGCAGCTTGATCGGAAATACCGAAATACGGTAATAAAGATCCTCGCGAAACTCGCCGGTTTTGATGGCTTCTTCGAGGTCTTTGTTCGTGGCCGAGATCACGCGCACGTCCACTTTCACCATTTCATTGCCGCCGACGCGCTCAAACTCACGCTCTTGCAGAATGCGAAGCACCTTCGCCTGCGTGGCTTGCGTCATCAAGCCGATTTCATCGAGAAAGATGCTGCCGCCGTTGGCAACCTCGAATTTGCCGACCCGGCGGCCGGTGGCGCCGGTGAACGAGCCTTTCTCGTGGCCGAACAATTCGCTTTCCAGCAGCGATTCCGGCAGCGCCGAGCAGTTGACCGGGATAAACGGCTTGGCGCTGCGCAACGAGCTATGATAATGAATGGCGCGCGCGATCAGCTCCTTGCCGGTGCCGCTTTCGCCTTGAATCAGCACGGTGACGTTGCTGTTGACGACTTTTTCGAGCGCGCGAAAAACCTCCTGCATCTTGCCGGACTGGCCGATGATGTTTTTGAATTGGAATTTGCTGCGCAGCTCGGAGCGCAGGGTGTCAATCTCCTGCTTGAGCGAGCTGGTGGTGAGGGCGTTGCGGACGGTGACCAGCAGCCGGTCGCTGGCAAACGGCTTGGTGATGAAATCGTACGCGCCGAGCTTCATCGACTGCACGGCTTTTTCTATGGTGCCGTGCGCCGACATCATCACCACCGGAATGCGCGGCTCCTCGTCGCGAATGCGCTTGAGGGTCTCGATGCCGTCGATGCCCGGCATTTGGATATCGAGCAGGATAAGATCCGGCACAAATTCGCGGATGACTTTCAAGCACGCTTCGCCGCTGTTGGCGACCTCGATCTCGTATTCCTTCTCCTTGCGCAAATTGATCTCGATCATTTTGCAAATATTTTTGTCATCATCGACCACAAAGATGGAATATTTTTTGGAGCGGCCGGACTTGGCCGCATCGGCGTCGGCAACAACGGCGTTTGGCTCGTTCGGCGCCGGCGAATCCGCCAGCTCGTCAATAAATTCTGACGGGGTGTTATAGCTTTCTTCCATAAGGCATTATCTCGTCAACTGAGTCTTCTCAAGGAGCCAGCCAAAAACTGTTGAAATATTTGAGAGGCAACCCCGCCGCGGCGCGCCCAACGAGCGTCACCTGCAGGCATTGCCTGATGATTTGCCAATTTCAGCTCAAATTGAAAAATACAAAACTGCAAAGAGAATCGCAAGGTTTTTTTCGGGAATAAGGCTTTTGAAAATTTGCTGGTTACGATGGTGCAAACTTTTTGCAGCGTAGCGCCGCGAGCAAAGCCGGGAAAAAAACCGGCTCAACCTCGAACGTGGTTTCCAATGTGAAAATCGGCAACGCCGTTTCGGCAGTAATCAGCTTTGCCAGCTTCACGGCGTCTTTGGCCGTGGTCAAAACATAGCGGGCGCCGCAGGTTTTGAATGCCGTGGCGATGAGACGAAAATCTTTCTCGTCGTAGCGATAATGATCGCCGAAAGCCAGCTCGCCCCGAACGCGCGCGCCGTGCGCCTCCACCAATCGCCGAAAGCGCTCGGGACGGGCAATGCCGCAGACGAGCAGCACGGGTTGATCTTTGACAAAATCCAGCGGCAAGGTTTCGCCGGGGTTATTGGGCGGCAGCCCCCGCCAGTTTGCTGCTTGCAATTTGCCTAAAAAAAATGCCGCGCCGGTGTAACGACGGCAATGCTCGATAAGCTGTTGCGATGACGTTTCGTCAGTTTTGCCACTTTCATTTATAATAATAAACTCAGCGCGGCGCAATGCGGAACCGGGTTCGCGCAGCATGATTCCCGGCGACGACCACGCATTGCTCAAAGGCGTCATTGTATCGAGCATAACAATATCGATATCTCGGTACAACTGCCGGTGTTGAAAACCGTCATCGACGAGAATGACATCCGGCACAAAGCGCTCGACCGCAGCGCGTGCGGCATTTAGTTTTTTGCGATCAATGACAACCGGAATGCCTTCGCAAGCTTGCGCCATCAGCAGCGGCTCATCGCCGGCTTCGGCAATGCCGGCGAGAATTTGCTTGCCGTCGCTCACCACAACCAAGCCACTTTTCTCGCGTCGATAACCGCGCGCGACGATGGCGGCTTTCCAACCCTGATCACGCAGCGCCGTGGCAAGAAAAATTGTCAAAGGCGTTTTGCCGGTGCCGCCCATGCTGAGATTGCCGATGCTGATGACCCCGACTTCCTTTAATTGTCCGTTAAAGGGAAGTCGGGGCAGTTTTGTGCTCTTGAAAATGCCGTGATCGTAGCAAAAGTTTCTGATGGCGACGATGGTACGATAGAGCCAAAGTAGCGGAAGAAATATCGTTAGGAGCCATCTAAATTTTGCTAACGAATAAGTCATTGATATTTATCGGTCGCGACAAAAACGTTGCGTTAAGTTTAATTCTTTTCATTTGATGATTACGTTAATAGGCTAAATAAATCTCATGGGATTTTGCTTCTCCATGGTCAGTCGATGCCCACATTCTAATCATGGCACGATTTGGTATGCGAATGCGATACTTATGGAGCAAAAGCTCATATCGATACGGCGCCTTTGGTTCCAAATATATTGGATCGGGAAGCCGTATCGTGACCAACTCTTGCAAATCAAGTTGTCGATTCAGGCTATTCTTACTTCTGCTCAGAATATCAGGCATTTCGATGATAGGCATTTCTACGGTAGGCATTTCTATTGTGTACAAACCTGCATTTTTTATTTCTATAGCTTGGGGAATGCTCCTCATTATTATTATCAAATCTTCAACAGTTACTATTTCAATACCTATTTCATTCAATATAATAGGTTCATCTGATTTGTTAAAAAGCGTAATATCAAAACTCGGGTCTGCATTAGTTGTATGCGTTGTTGATTGAAAACCTTGGCGACATTCCCGGCCGAAATGAATTTTAGGTGTAAGCGATTTTCGCGATTCTTTCCAGGAGGTATTGGTTGCCGCAATGGCGATGCTTGCAAAGGCCAATCGGCATGGATCCGAATCTTGTCTGATGCTCTTCGATCTCGCTGTCTGAGAGTCGGTATAGGCTAAAAACTTGGGTATATCTTGCTCGTTTAAATTTTCCAGCGCAATCTGCGAACAACCGAGATCATAGGCGGTTTTGTAATCTTTGTCATACCCCAGCGCTTGATAAAATGCCGCTGCAAAACTGATAGCAGCCTCATCGCTAATGGCTTTAGACATTCCCACGACATGCTCGATATGCTCGGCGATGGCCCGCGCTTGTGGCTCGGAATAACAGGCGTTGAGGACGACACAACGAATGTCATCTTTGAGTATGGAGAAGAGTTGGCTCAACGCTTTCACCGAAACCGGGTGGCTATCACCGGTTTCGTCTTCCAAAAGGATTTCACTCGACAGGCTGCCGTGGCCGCTGAAGTGCACGATATTCGGTTTATAGCGCAGCAGATGGCCTTGCAAATCCGTGACGCGAACGGCCCATTGTTGCTCGATCTCGTACTTGTCGCGGAATTCCGTCTGGCGGAGTTTTTCGTCGATGGCGCGAATTTCCTGATCGAGCCGTAGTCGCGCGGTGTCGGAAGGATTAGCGGCGAGGAACAAAATCTTGAGCATTGGGAGCCTCCCTGACCGAGTCGATATAATGTCTCAATTATGGGGTAGTGTCATTCCGAACGAAGTGAGGAATCTTTAGCGACTGTGAGGCATGAAAGATTTCTCGCTGCGCTCGAAATGACATCTACCTGTGACCAAGTGGTTACGCATCGATTTCCATTATCATTGTTTTCTGTAGAAATAAAGCTCCGCGTATTTCTCCAATTCCAGCATCTTGCCTTCAACCATCAAACGAAAATCCTCAAATGCCTCATCTTTCAGATCCGCCGGCACCGCGATCGGCTTGCCGTAAATCGCCACGGTTTTTGAGAACGGCAGCATGATGGTGAAATGATCCCAACTGTTGAAGCGAAACGGATAGGAGCAGGCAAACGTGAAGGGCAGCAGATACGCGCCGCTCTTTTGGGCGATGCCAATGGCGCCGGGCTTGAAAACGTGGCGCGGGCCTTTCGGGCCGTCCGGCATAATGGCGCAAACTTTCCCCTGCTTGAGCGCGCGAATCATCTCCACTGCCGCGCGTTGGGCCCCACGTGTACTGGAGCCGCGAATGGTGCGATAGCCGAGCCGGTGCAGCATCTGCGCGATCATCTCGCCGTCGGCGTGCAGGCTCACCATTGCATGAATATTCTCGTAGCGATGCGTGAAAATGGGAATCAAAATCTTGCCGTGCCAGATGCAGTAAATGAACGGCTTGTTGTTGTCGCGCAGCCACTCAAAATGCTCGTGGCCAACGTAACGAATGCGCGTGAGATAACCGAGCAAAAGAATAAAGAACCAGCCGAGACGGGTGGCGAGCCAAAAGATAATACGCTTTTTGAATGGCGGTCGAGAAGAGCCGTCATCTTCTTTTGATAGCGGCTTTGCTATTTCGGCCTGTGCATCGGATAACAGCGCAAAAGTTGTCAAATTTTCACGGCTCATGCTTCATTATTTGTCACGTCAGTACAATAGAAATTCAATGTCATTCTGGAAGAATCTTTTTTCAATGCAAGATCAGTGCTGATGCGCAAAAAGATTACCACGGAATGACAGTTCTCATAGGGAGTTTTAGTTACCCAATCGTTGCGGGTTCTCTTTCTTGCATATCTTCTCGCTCGCAAAGCTGCAGCGCCAACCCCGCCGCGCGCCAGCTTGCCCCTGGCGTGCCGAGTTTGGTCCGAACTTCGGCAAGGGCACTTTGAACTTCGGTACGATATTCATCATCCTTAATAAGCTTCGCCAAAATCGGCGCCACGCGTTCCGGAACAAAATCATGTTGAATAAATTCCGGAACAATTTGTCGACCAGCCACAACGTTGACCAGGCCGATATATGGCAGCTTGACGACGCGTTTGCCGATTTCATACGACAAGCGCGAGACGCGATAAACCACCGCGAGTGGCGTCTCAAAACAAGCCGTTTCCAAAGTCGCGGTGCCGGAGCAAACCAAGCAGGCGCTGCTGTCGCGCATGACTTCGTAGGTGGCATTCGCCACAAGATGAATGCCATCGTTTTTTATCAAAGTTCGATAAAACGCTTCCGGCAAAGTTGGCGCCATCGCCACGGCGATTTGCAAATCGGGAATCGTCTGCCGCAAAAGCTGCGCAGTGGCCATCATATCCGGCAGCAAGCGCTCAAGCTCTTGTCGCCGGCTTCCGGGCAAAAGTCCCAGCAGCGGGCGTGTGGCGGCGATTTGGTGGCGCGCAAAAAATTCGCCGGTGTTTAATTTGGGCCGAAGCTCCTCCAACAACGGATGCCCGACGAACTCGGTTGGAATGCCGGCAGATTGGAAGAGCGGAACTTCAAACGGAAAGACGACAGCCATCTGATCGACGAGTCTCGCTATTTTCGGGATGCGCTTGGCGCCCCATGCCCACACTTGCGGCGCAATGTAGTAGAGAATTTTCGGCGGCTTCTCATAACGAGCGCGCAGCCGCGCGGCGAAACGCAAATTGAATCCCGGATAATCAATGAGAACGACGACTGCCGGCCGGCGGCGCGCCGCTTCGTCTTCGAGCGTGCGCATCACGCGGCGGAAAAAGCGCAAATGCCGCAACACTTCCGTGAAGCCGATCACCGCCATGTCGCGAATGTGAAAGAGCAGATCCATGCCCGCAGCCTTCATGCCATCGCCGCCGATGCCGAAAATTTCCGCCTCCGGCGCGAGCCTTTTCAGCTCGTGGACGAGGCCGGCGCCGTGCAAATCGCCGCTGGCCTCGCCGGCAACGATCAGCGCAACGAATTTGTTTTCTATACTGTTCAATTTAATTTCGCGCCAAAGTACTTGCAACGAAAAGGGAACTGCAACGAAAAAAAGCTGCAGACTCGCAAGAATCGCCAATCATGCTTTAAAACATGCAAAATATCCGTTGGTCTTAATTCATCCGTTGGCGTTTTTTCAAAGATATTAATTCGCCGCGCCGAGTTTCCAGCGCAAAAAGATCGCCGTCGTGACCAGAAAAAAGCTGAGCAGCGTGTTCTTTTCAATTTTCAAAGCGCGGCCAAGCGGCATTCCCGAGACACGTTGAGCATTGTAAGGTCGCAGCCGGGGAATAAAGCGCGGCACGGCTTGCAAATATTTTTCGTAAATTTGGCCGAAGTGCTGGCGCAAGCGCTCTTCTTCCAGAGAAACGATCAGGCTGTATTGCACGCCGAAAAGCGCAGTAAAAAGAAAGAGCATCCACGGCATCCACGCCCAGGCCATGAGGCAAAGGCCGAGGCTCAAAAGAAAATTGCCGAGATAAAGCGGGTTGCGCACGTAGGCGAATGGCCCGTGCGTAATCAGCTCGGCGCCGGCGCCGGGCTTGCCCGTGGTTCTTGTGGCGCCGCCGGCATGGCGCACGGCCCAAACCCGCAAGCTTTCGCCGAGCAGAGCCGGCGTCAAACCTCCGGCCAGGCTTGCCGGCGAAGGATCCGCCCAGATCAATATCGCCAACAACAACGGGATCGGCGTGTAACTGCGATAATTAAAAAAGAGCGTTCTTAAATCCATTCTTCACAAGCCGCGATAGGCTCCTCCATCCACCAAGAACGTGCTGCCGGTAATGAAGCTCGCGCGTTTGCTCGCCAAAAATGCAATCAACGTGCCGACCTCTTCGGGACGGCCCAAACGGCCGAGCGGGATCGTGCGCTCGGCGCGCGACAGCGCTTCATCCCTCGTGATGCCCTCACGCTTCGACTGGGCCTGCAAAATTTCATCGACACGATCGGTGTGTACCCATCCCGGCGCGACGGTGTTCACCGTGATGTTGTGCAGCGCCAACTCGAACGACAGCGTTTTGGCAAGGCCGAGCATCGCCGGCCGCAGGGCATTGGAAATCGCCACGCCTTCGAGCGGTTGCCGCGCGGCGATCGAAGCGATATTGATGATGCGGCCCCATTTGTGTTTTTTCATGTGCGGAATGCACGCCGTACAGAGACGGGTCATGCTTGTCAAAATCAACTCGACGCCCCTTTGCCAGTGCTCTTCAGTCAGCTCTGCAAATGTGCCGGTCGGCGGGCCGCCGGCGTTGTTGACGAGAATATCGAGACGGCCAAAACGCTCGACGCAACGCTTGACGAGGGCGATCACTTCTTCGGCTTTGGTGACATCCGCCACCATCGCTTCGACTTCGCCGCCGCCCAAAGCCCGAATCGCACCCGTCGTCTGTTCCAAGGCGATGGCGCCGCGCGCGCAGATTAAAACATTCACGCCTTCTTGCACCAAAACTTCGGCTGTCGCCCGCCCCAAACCTCGGCTCGATGCCGTAACCAATGCGACTTTTCCGGCGATATCTAGATCCATTTCTTCCTCCTTTTTCTCTCTTACTTTTATTCCTACTCTTATTCTTACTTTTACTCCTACTCTTACTCGCTTTTAAAACTCCGGAACAGCGAGTAAGAATATGAGCAATAACACGAAATGAGAACCATTATACTGTTGCCTTTACTTAATCTCCGGGCCGGCCAGCCAATCGTAGCCGATGGAATCATCGTCGTGTGGAATGCGCCCCTCGTCTTTGGGATCGTAGACCGACGACGTCACGTAGAAAAGATGCGTGACACCGCCGCCCAATGCCTTGCAGCCGTGCGCCACGCCCGGAGGAATGCGCACCACTTTGGCGGGATAATTTTCTCCCATGAAAATCGTTTGCAGCTCGCCGCGCGTCGGCGAACCCTGGCGTTTGTCGAACAGCGCCAATTTTAAATTGCCGACCGGCACGTACCACCAGTCGATCTGAAATTGATGAATGTGCCAGGCTTTGGCCACGCCGGGGTACATGCAGGAATGGCTCAATTGTCCAAAGCCTTCTTTAAAAAAAGAGTCGGATTTGCGAATAATCTCACGAAAAAAACCGCGTTCATCCGAATGCGTGACAAGCTCTTTGATTTCCACGCCATCAATCATAATCATTTTTCCTTCATCGGAATGGTTGCAATTATTTTGCTATTTCAAATGTGACACGGCGCTCGGCGCTTTGGCCGGAGATTTGGTCGGTGAGGCGGATCGTCAAATCGTATGGGCCGGCCGGATGCCCGAGCATGGCAATGCTGTGATAAAGTTTTTCGAGGCGCTGATCGCCGGCGGATTCAAAAGACGAAGTGATCGCGATCGGGCGCGCGCCCTTTCCCAAAAGCTTCCCGATGCGGTCGACAGCGCGGCTGACGAGACTTTTGGCCTCTTGCTGCGATTCGACGACGTAGTCGATGCGGTAGCGGCTTTGGCCGTTGGCAGCGAGCGCCAGATTGTAGACTTCATAGTAAACATGAATCGGCGTAGCTGCGGCGAACCGGTAGGAAAGGCAAGGCACGAAATTGACTTCACCATTTTGGTAAAGCGCCAGCCCGGAATTTTCCTCGCCGGAAATTTTTGGCGCCGTATTTGCCAAAACCACATTACTCATGCGCAACGACGCGCCGGAGAAATCTTCAACTGTGATCGTCTTGCGCTCCGCACCGGAACGACCGGAGTTTTTATCGACCACCTCAAGCGAAACATGGTACGCGCCCGGGGGCATGCGCACCGACCAACGATCGAGGAGGTGATCGGACGAATTGGGAGCGGCTGCAGAGTCCATGTCGGCGAGATAAATGAGTTGGCGATCTTCCCGCCACTGCCGAATCTCGTTCCAATTCTCATCGAAAAAGAACAAGCCGCGTCGCAGCACCAAGGGCTGATTTCTGCCGGACATTGCTTGCACAGATGAGTCCGGGATGCCAAAATAAATTTCGAGCCGTGTGGAGCTTGCACTGGCTGAATCTTCCGGGCTGCGGAATTGTGCGATAACGTGCGGCAAATCCAGGCGCCGGCCGCCGTGCGGAAAAACGTAGCGCTCGGGCGTTTCGCGGATTTTCTGCTCGAAAAGCCATTTGCCGTCGACTTCACCGACGCTGCCCCAGGCAAACGAATAATTGCGGTTCAAAAACCGGTCGTCGAAAATCATCTGAAAATCGCCGTAGTCCCAAAATTCGCGCGAGGCGTTCAGCGTGATGTGGCCGCTGGGCGTGGTGCCGAGATCGGCGCGGGTGCGCACGCGCTGCTGCGGCAGGCCGAAGCGAATGAGCGTTTGGCCGCGGTCGGTTTTCCAGCCGGCGATATCTTTTTCCGGCACGTTGTAGCGCAAATTTGCATACGCGATGCGGCCGAAATGCTCGAGCAGCCGTTCGTTGGCCTCAGTGAGAAAGAGCGGATCCCGCAATTTCCAAAAATGCTGCTGCATTTGGGCTTTGAGCGAATCCGCGCGTTTTCATAAAACGCCAGTGAATCGGGCGTCAGCAGCGGCTGCAGCGAATGAAAAAAGGCGCGATCTTCCGGCGGCATCATCTGCAAAGCTTGCTGGTACGCTTGTATCGCTGAATCGGGTTGGCCGAGCTGCTGCCGCGCCAGGCCGAGAAAAAGAAAAACGTCCACGGCGGCAACCTGCTTGACGGCTCGATCCAATAACTCCGCCATTTTATCGTAACGCTGCGCCTCAAAATAAAGCCCGGCGAGATGATGGTACGCCTCGGCCATTTGGGGATCGAGGCCGATGGCGCTGCGCAGGAGGCGCTCGGCTTCGGCAAAATCTTTCTCGGCAAACGGAAAGAAATAAATGACTGCATCTTCGTGCAGGCTCACCATCTCGCGATAGTGCAGCATGTCTTCTTCTTTGAACAGCGCAAGATGATAATATGGCCGCGGATCAGCCGGATCGATTTTCATGATCTTGCGCAACTCACTCTTGGCTTCGCCGCGAGCGCCTCGCTTGAGATGGAGCGTTGCCATCGTGTAACGGAATTCAGTGTTCTGCGGCGCCAGTTGAATGGCGCGTCCGAGCGCTGACAGCGCGCGGTTACGGCTGGCAATCGTGCCTTGCTCGATATACGCGCGCCCCAGCTCGTGAAACGCCTCGGCGAATTTGCCGTCGAGCCTCGTCACTTCCTGCAGCCGGCCGAGATACTCCTCCAGCGGCAGCGCTTGACGCAGCGACAAGGCTTCCTGAAATTTATGCTGCGCCATTTGCCTTTTGTCGGCGTCGGCGCGCGGCTGCACAGCCGCCAAAACCTCGAAGGCGGCGAACGCAATTGTCAGCAGAGTGATCATGGTAGAGAAATATAAGAAAATCAGAAGCGAAATCCAACGGTAAATTCTACTTGAAAGTGGCTTTAAAATTTGCTATGCTATTTACTGAGAGTACTATGACGAAACCGGAATTTATAGAAAGCTGGCGCCGGCGTTTTACGGCGCAAGAAGCCGAATCCCACGCTTTGGCGGCGCAAGCGCGCCTCGCTTTAAAAGAAGCCGTCGCTATTCTTAAAAAGCATGGCGCCAAGCGTGTTATTTTGTTCGGCTCGCTGCACCAAGGGGAGCGTTTTCACCGTGGCTCCGACATCGATCTTGCCGTTGAAGGCATTCCACCACAAAAGTTTTTTCGGGCCGGCGCGGATCTCATGATGGCCCTCGACTGGCCGATCGATCTCAAGCCTTTGGAAGAGGTTGATGACTTTTTTCGCAAAATGGTATTGCAGAAAGGGGAATTAATCTATGCTGAATAAGAAAGAAATCCCGGTGCTCGTTGCCGAAATCAACGACGAACTCACAAAATTGGAAAAATTGGTAAACCGCTTGGCAACACAGCAGGGACGGGTTGACGACGAAGAAATTTCCGAAAGCGCCGCCTTGCGTCTCCATAACTTTTATACCGGCTGCGAGCGTATTTTTAAACTAATCGCCACCGAAGTCAATGGCGTCTTATCGCAAAGCTTGGATTGGCACAAACGCTTGCTTAACCAGGTCGCGCTTGAGGTTGCCGGTATCCGCCCGGCGGTTATTTCTGCCGAGACACGCAAAGATTTGGAAGAGCTTCTCAATTTTCGTCACGTCGTCAGAAATATTTACGCCTTTGAGCTAAAACCAGAGCGTATTGAGGAATTGGTCAAATTGACGATAGTGTTGTATCCAAGATTTGTCAAGGAGATTGGAGTCTTCACCGCGTTTCTCATGGATGTTTTTAACCAGGCTTGATTTCTTTTTACTCCCTACCGATTGCCTCAATGTCAGACCAGCGCATCACATTCTTGCGTACAGTCTTTCTGACCATAGCCACCTTGCTGACGCTGACCGTCGGCATGTTGTTGCTGACTTTGATGAGCATCTTGACGCTCGGCCGGGCGAAGAATTTCATCATTCACACCTTCAGCCGTGGCATCGGCCATTTGGTGCTGTTCTTTGCGGGCGTGAAAGTGATTTTCGACGGCGCGCCCATCAACCGCCCGGCGATTTACATTTCCAACCACAGCTCGACGCTGGATATTTTTCTCATCATGACGTTGGGAATTCCCAACGTGCGCTACGTGGCCAAATACGAGCTGCTCTACAACCCGCTCTTTGCGGTGATGGGTGGCCTCACCGGGCAAATTTTCATCAAACGCCAGGATACGGAGCGGGCGGTGGCGACGCTCAACCGCGCTTATGAAAAGATACGCCGGCAGGGGCTTTCGTTATTTGTTGCGCCGGAGGGGACGCGCCAGGAAACCGGCAAGATCGGCCATTTTAAAAAAGGCGCGTTTCGCATGGCGATCGATTTGCAATATCCAATTGTGCCGGTTCATTTTGCCGGCGCGCGCCAGCTTTGTCCCGGCAAAACACTGAAGGTGCAACCCGGCACGGTGACAATTCGCTTTTATGCGCCGATTGACACCAGCGCGTGGACGCTGGAAAATTTGGATGAGCAGATTGCGAAAATTCGGGGGGATTATGTTCGCTGGGAGGAGGAATACGCCAAATCCTATAAAGTTAAATTCGCAGTAAAATAACGAAAAATTTTCTTCCAACAAGATCACTGATTCATCGCCGCACCGGTCTTGTCGCTCAATCGCGCGCTTTCAAAATTCAATTTTAAAAAATACGCTTCAACTTTTGCAAAGAAAATATTCACGCAACCATACTGTGAAAACCCCGCTTGACCAACTTTGCCCAATGTGCCATCAACCGCACGCATGCAGCCACGATGAGCAGCGGACCGCAGATCCAATTCAACGATTTTTCGCGCCAATTTCGTTCGTTCTTGCGCAGGTAGCGCCAGAAAGACAGGTGCGAGCCCCAAATCGCTGAAGCCCGCACTTGCTGCACGCTCACGCCCTGCGCGTGGATGATTTGCACGGACGGCTCGAAGCGAATCTTCCAACCTTTTTGCCAAACACGCCGGCACCAATCCACGTCGCTGAAAAAAATCGGGAAGCACTCATCCCAAAGGCCAGCTTGCGCCGCCGTTTCGGGCCGCGCCAAAAGACACGCGCCTTGCGGCTGATCGACTTCTGCCGCGGTGCGATGATCGAAATCGCCCATCTTCCAGCGATTCCATCGTTGCGAATCAGGAAACAGGCGCGAGAGGCCGGCCAGCTCGCAGAATAAATCCCAATGGGTCGGAAAGCGGCGGCAGGAAGCTTGGATACGCCCATCTTCATAAATGAGCTGCGGTGCGACAACGCCGGTGTCCGGCATCGCGTAAAGCTTTTCCAAAAGCGCCGGCAAACTATTCGCCGGCAGGACGGTGTCGGGATTCAAAAAAAGCACGGGCAAGCTCAGATTTGCGCGCATGGCAAAATAGCGCGTCAAGCCTTGATTGAGCGCGGAGGTGAAACCGAGATTTTTTTCATTTAATATAAATTCAACATTGAAGCGCGGCTTGGGCAGGCGGGTGATGAGCGTCTGGATGATTTCACGGGTGCCGTCCGTCGAAGCATTGTCGATGAGAAAGAGATAAATATTCCGCTCCGGCTCGGCCTGCGCCAACGAGTGCAGGCAGCGCGCAATTTCTCCGGCATTGTGGAAGGTGACGATGATGATGGCAATGGCGTCGGGAAGGAGCATGAATATTTTAAATTTTCAATCCGCAGGTTGAAGATTCACCGCCAAAGTCACTGATTCATTCACGCGGAATCACCGAGTAATAAATCTCCTTTTGCGCCAGAAAAATCCCGGCGTTTTTGCTGAAACCATACTGGCTCACCATCCAACCCTGCAACGAAGCTGCTTTTTTATATTGCTGCAAAGCTTCCAGCTTTTGTTGAAACTGTGTGGCTTCCGGCAAATTCACCGGCCGGTCTTGCCGGCGAACTTCGACCACCCACGCATGCCGCTGGCCCTGCGCGTCCGCATATTCCGCATAAATATCGATCTCTCCGGGCATCAAGCCGAGCTGCCGGAGGTTGACGGAGTTGAAGCTGGCCGGGTCGAAGCGGGGCAAAAACACTTTTTCCGCCGCGCCAAAATACTGGCCGTCCACCCACTCTTGCTGCCACGAGAGCATTTTTTCGCGTATCTGTTCTTCCCCCTTGACGCCGTAAAAATATTTGAGTGAGCCATTGATGCGCTCGATCTCCTGCCAAAGCCAATCGATTTGTTTTTGCAGTGATTCACGCGCGGTGACGGCTCCGGCCAGGTCCTGCAAATCCGCGTAAAAAATGTATCGCAAACAATCCAGCATCACCGTATCTTTAAAGCCCGAGGCCATGCCGGATTGCGGGGCGGGTTGCAGTAGATCCGCGGCTTCGAGCTTTTCAACCAAATCTGCCACTTTTGCCAGTGGAATATTCAAATCCGCAGCAATTTGCTTCTGCGAAATTTGCTCGACTCCCTCCTTTTCCGTTTTATCAAGAATGTAATAGAGCAAGCGTTTGCCGTGCTGGTCATCGTTGAGCAATTCCATGTTTTGATCAAAGTAAGGCCGCCAAAAGCCATAAAAGTGGCCGACGCCGATCATCGTAGTTTGCTTGAGATAAACCGTATCCACATTTTCTTTTGCCGACAAATCTTTGGCAAAGGGATTGTTCACCAAGTAGGTAATGTAATAAGGATTGCCCTTCGTCAGCGCGAATAAGTATTGCTTGGTGGCGGGAGCCAATTTCACTTGATAAGTCGCGGCCAACTTGTCCATTAACTCCTCGGATTCGGCTTCGGACATCAGCGGCAAGGTCATGCCGCGAAAGCGGCCCAACAAGCCGCCGCTAAAAACGACGCGGTACAGCATCGAAAGCATGGAGCCGGCAACCAGCATCGGCGCAATTTTGCTCTCGGCCAGTTTGCGATAAACGCCGGTCACATTTTTGTCAAGGATCGTCAGTTGTGGGTCCCGATACAAACGCCGATTCATATCCTGAAATTCATCGATAATAACGAGGCACCTTTTGCCGGTGGCAGCACAAAGCGATGCCGGGGTCTCCACGGCGAAAAATAATTTTTTGCCCCAGTGCTCAAAGCTTTCGGAGATGCGTTGATAAGCTTCAATGGTATGAAGAACTTGCGGCATCCATTCTGCATGATGATGGCTTAACAGCTTGTGGAGCTCGGTCAGATCCCGAGTCTTGAGCGCATCATCATCACGCAGAAAAAAAGCACAAAAATGCTGGAGAAAAGTCAGCAAATATTGGTCGGCAAACTCATCCAGCATCACGTTGCTTTCGGGCAAATGAAGATAGAACGGCGCCACCCTGTCCTGACAAGAGAACATCACGTTGAACAAACGCACAAGAAGAGCGGTTTTGCCATAGCGTCGTGGGGACATGAGGGCCGTACTATCGGACAACATGTCATTGATGCCAGTAACCCAGTCCCACAAACGCTGTAAGATCTCCTCGCGGCCGGTAAAGAGCAAGGGGCTGATCTCCTCTTTCAAAACAAACTTTGGCGGATTGTAAAAATCCGGATAGGTGCTCGTACTCATAGGACATCGCCAGGTTATTTCTGATTGCTAGCGGCTGGTCGCCGGCTACTTGTCTTTGCAGCAAGTAACCAGTGCCGTTTCTAAGAAGATCGCGAGCATTGAATAAAAATTTAAAATTTACAAAACTTATTCCACAACAATCAGCTCCCGTGACATCGGCGTCAATACTTCATTGCCGGTTTCGGTGACGAGCAGATCGTCTTCGATGCGCACGCCGCCGAGGCCGGGGAAATAAACGCCCGGCTCGATGGTCACCACCGCATTCGCCGGAATGATATCCTTGCTCTCCGGGCCGAGGCGAGGCAGCGAATGAACATCCAAGCCGAGGCCGTGGCCGAGCGAATGGTTGAACTCTTCTTTGAAACCGCAAGCTTCGAGATGCTTGCGGGCCACCTCGTCGAGATCGCTGCCTTTCATGCCGGGGCGCGCGGCTTCGCAGGCCAGCTCGCAAGCGCTTTTCACCGCGGCGTAAGCGTCGCGTAATTTGGCCGGTGGCTCGCCAACGGCAACTGTGCGGGTGACGTCCGCCGCATAGCCTTCCGCTACGCAGCCATAATCGATGACCACGAAATCGCCGGGCTGCAAACGGCGCTGCGAGCTGCGGCCGTGCGGCAACGCCGAGCGCGGGCCGCTGGCAACGATCGGATCGAACGCTTCGATCTCCGAGCCGAGCTTACGCGCCCGATACAAAACTTCTGCAGCGACGTCCATCTCGGTCACGCCGCGGCGAATAAACGGCAAAACTTGATCCCACACCGCGCCGGCCATTGCTCCGGCCCGGCGCAGGCTGGCGATCTCCTTTGGCTCTTTGGGTATGGCGATTTTCTCAATAAGATGCTCGGTGGCGACAAACTTAATGTTGTCGAAAAGCTTGTGCAATTGCGAAAACAGCCGGAAGCTCAAATGCTGCGCTTCGAAGCCGAGTTGGTCGCCGGCTTGCACGAGCTGCCGATCTTTGAGCGGGGCGAGCATATCGCGGCGAACGATCACGATTTCGGCGTTGCGCACCTCTTCCGCGGCTTGGTCGCGATAGCGCCAATCGGTCACAAAAAAGCAAAGGTCTGACGTAATCAGACCCATGCCATTGGAACCGGTGAAGCCAAACAGGTACCGCAAATGGGTGAGCGAGCTGACGAGAAAAGAAGTCAGTCCCGCGGCGCGCATCTGCTTGCGGACCCGGTCGATTCTATCCTGCATTTTGCGTCTCTTGCAGCCGTTTTTTCAAGTACTCGATTTTGTCCCGGTAATTGCGGTTGCTCGGCTCCTTCTTGCTCAACAATTCAAAAACGCCGATAGCTTTGGTGTATTGGCCCTGCGCAGCATAAATTTCCCCAAGCGTCGGCGTGACGATTTTCTCACGTTCGCTGGCGGACGGCGGGGTGGGCTCGTCGCCGTTGAAATCGGCGAGCGTTCGGCCGCGGCGCACCGGCATGCGCGTTGATGCTACCGTACGTGGAATCAGCCGCGCCAAGGCTTTGCTTTTCTCGGGTTCCGGCCTATCCATATCCAAATTTACCGGCAGTGGTTTGATCGGGGTGGCGTCGCCGGAATCAACCGGCGCCGGCGGCACTTCATCAAAATCCAAATCAAAGTCCACCGGCCGGGGTTGAATTCGTGACGGCTCGCTTGGCACTTGCATGGATGCTTCATCCGCCTCATCAGCATCGGCGTCGAAACCGTCATTGGCAGGCGGCGCCGGCGGCTCGTAACGCAAATACGCGGTCTGGTTGACGTCATTGCGAGGCTGCGGCCACTCTGCCGCATTCAAATCTTCATCATCGGCGAAATCGGCTGTTTCAGCTTCGGCTTGGTCTTCGGGTGAATAGCCGGCGGGCTTGGCGGGTTTATCCGGCCCAGACAGCTTGGAGGGTTTTTCGTCCAGCACCTCGTCTTGAAAAATATCATCGAGAATATAAGAAAATCGTTCTTCGTCGGCTTCGGGAAGTGGACGGCTCGGAGGTTCGGGCGCCGCGGCGGCGTAATCCGGCTCCCGCGCTTGCTCAAACTCGATCGGCGAGATTGCTTCCGGTTCGGGAGAGGAAGGCGTTTCGTAGCGGAGGAAATCACCCTCTCCCACTCCGGTTGAAGTCAGAAAATCGTCGTCAAAGGCCGGCGGCGCACTGAGAGGCGGCGGGGCGAAAGGAGTTTCCTTCGCCGGTTTTATTGCCGGTCGAATGGCCAGCGCCGGCGCTTTTTCGCCTTTGGCGCGGTTCGCAAATTCTTCGACCAAAGCTTTCACTGCTTTGTCCAGCGGGTCGATCTGCAAAATTTTGCGATAGCTCATCTCGCAGGTGTTATCCCAACCGATTTCGCGCATCAAATCGCCGTAATGTTTGTGCGCCGCCAGGTATTGGGGATCGAACAACAGAACCCGCTTAAATTCCTTTTCCGCCTGGTCAAAAAGCTTTTTTTGCAAATAGCATTTGCCGAGAACCATGTGGCCGGTCACGTAATACGGATGCCGGCGAATGCCCTCTTCGCAAAGCTGAATGGCTTCGTCAAGCCGGCCCTGCTGCATGAGGGCCTCGGCGACGCGGCCGAACGTCAATGAGTTGGGGTTCTGCTGCAGCAGAACTTGCAAGGATTCCAAGCCCCCGACTTCTTCAGTTGCCATAACGCATGCTCTCTAACAAGTTTATTTTGTTTAAAAAAGCCGTTTCAACGCGGCGCCACCAATACTGTTTGAAAGACATATACGCAATAAAACCGTATCCCAAACCATATAATGTTTGAAACGGAATCGCCGCCAGCTCGCCGTAATAAAGCGCGACGCCGACGCCGGTGAAGCAATAAAGGGCCAACAGCGCTTCAGCGAAGCCGGTCTGCAAGCCGCGGCGCCAAAGCTCGCGGGTTTTGAAATATTTTTTGTCCCAAAAATGATCGGCGCGGCTTTCGAGGCGATACTTGGGCGTCCGCAAAAACTCGCTGCGGCGGTTGAACAGGCCCAGCAGAATCGCGCGCGTGTTGTTGGCCGAAAGCCCCATGCTGCCGGCCATGAACAGCGGAAAAAACGCAATGCGCCGTCGCCAGTCGGAATAACACTCACGCGCCGCGGTCAAATACATCAGAAACGAGCCGAAAAAAGCCAGCACGAAAACCGAAATGACCGCGAAATACAACGTATGGTCGTTGGCGCTTAGGTTTTTGATCACCACCAACGGCAGGTTCAATATCCCGACGATCAGGATGAACGGAAAAACGAGATTGTTGGTCAAATGCACGGTCGATTGCAATTTGACCTTTAATGGCAAAGGCGAGCGCCAGAGCTGCGGCAAAATTTTTTTGGCGGTTTCGATGGCGCCCTTCGTCCAACGAAATTGCTGCGCTTTGACGCCGCCGATCTCGGCCGGCAGCTCGGCGGGGCAAACCGTGTCCGGCAAAAAAACGAACTTCCAGCCGCGCAGTTGGGCGCGATAGCTCAAGTCAAGATCTTCCGTCAGCGTGTCATCGGCCCAGTTGCCGGCATCGAGGATGCATTCGCGGCGCCACACGCCCGCGGTGCCGTTGAAGTTGATAAAGTATCCCGCGCGGTTGCGCGCCGTTTGCTCGACGGCGAAATGGCCGTCCAAGCCGATGGCTTGCGCGCGCGTCAGCACGGAATAGCTGAAGTTCAAATGGCCCCAACGTGTTTGCACCACGCCGGTTTTAGGATCGTGAAAATAGGGCAGCGTCTTTTTTAAAAAATCCCGGGGCGGCACGAAATCGGCGTCAAAGATGGCGATGAAATCACCCGTCGCAGCCGCCAAGCCCTCGCGCAGCGCGCCGGCCTTGAATCCCTCGCGATGCTCGCGGTGCAACAGCTTGATTTGAAAGCCCTGCTGCCGATAATGCTCGACCTGGTTTTGCGCGAGGCGCGAAGTTTCGTCAGTCGAGTCATCCAAAATTTGAATCTCCAGCAAATGCCGGGGATAATCCATTTCGCAAACGGCGCGGATGAGGCGCTCGATCACGTAGACTTCATTGAAAACCGGCAATTGCACCGTCACCCTTGGCAAATCTTGCAGCGGCAACGGCACTTTGCCGGCGCGCGCGCGATACTTGTTGAACAAATACACCATGACGTAACCGTGCGAGCCGAAGACAAAAAGAATGCACAACGAGGCAAAATACAGAACGAGAATGCCCGATTCTAAAATGCTTTCCATACTTGCTAGACTAATCCGCTCCTCTCCGGCAATAAACTGCAACCAAAAAAAGTAATAAAAACAGAGGTAAAGTGCAACTTATTTTTGCTTTAATAATGCCTTTTCGTTGCGGTTCCCTTTTCGTTGCAAAATCGAAATATTTTCCAACGTGCCACCAGTCGGGCCGACTGGGTTACCATCCCGACACGGTTTTGTTGAGCGCTTCGTTGGCGATCTTGCGAATGGCCTCGTCAATCGCGGCTTGCCGGTCGGGAGGGGTATAATCGCCAAATTGGGTGATTTGCGCTTCCCAGACGGCTTTCTTTTTTTTCAAATCTTCATACTTCATGTCGACTGTCAGGAAAAGCCTGATTTTCTGCACGGTTTGGTTTTGGTCATAAACGCCGGCGCGTTCTTCCACGCGCAGCAGGGTGCCGAGCAAAATCGAATCGGCGGTGCGGCGGTCGGCAATTTTCAGCGTGTTGTCGCGTGTGAACTCGTCGATGATCGTGCTGCTCAAGCGTTCTTTGATGCCGAACTCCGCGGTGCGATCTTCGAACACCGGCACGGCGATGGTTTTAAGGTGCGTCGCCGCCGAGCCGGAAAATGAATACGGTCCGCAACCGAGCGCCAATAATACCAAGATCAGCAGAAACAGCCAACAGAAACGGCCCAACAAAATTGTCACCCTGGAGGAATCTTTTTTCGATCCAACATGATTTGTCTTGAATTGAAAAAAGATTCCTGCGGAATGACGGCTATATTCTTTTTTATCGAATAGCATTTTCATCCGGGCATTCGGCAAATTTCGAAAGGGCTTTTGAGCCGGATACTCTTGTTTAGCATGAAACATCTAAAACGGCAGATTATATTCCTTGATTTTGCGGTACAGCGTACGCTCGCTGATTTTCAGCAAGCCGGCGGCCTTGCGCTTGTTTCCTTGCGTGCGCGCCAGCGCCTCGGTAATGAGGCGCTTCTCCATGTCTTCGATGGATTCAAATGCCGCCGGGTTTTGGTGATCGTCATCGAATTCCGCCACCTCGTTGCCGACTTCCTGAATCACCGGCGCCTCCATCAAGCCGGATTTGAGCCGCCGCGGCGGCGCAATGTAGCGGCCGACGAGCAGCTCACGCAGTTGGGCGATTTCATTTTTGAGGTCGATCAAGGCGCGATAGATAAATTCGCGCTCCACCTCTTCGGTGGTGCGATTCACCGGCACCGGCAGGCGATGATCCATTTCCACGCCGCGCGGCAAATGGCGCTGCAGAATCATGTCGTCGATGCGGCGGCCGCGCTCGATCACGATCAGACTCTCCACAAAATTTTTCAGCTCGCGGATGTTTCCCGGCCATGAATGCTCCCGCAGCAAGCGCAGCGCGCCGTCAGTAAAGCCTTCGAAGGCAATGTTGTTTTGGCTGCAAAAATCCGTGACGAATTTTTTAACCAACAGCGGAATATCCTCGCGGCGCTCGCGCAGGCTCGGCACGCGGATGTTGACGGCGTTCAGGCGGTAAAACAAATCCGGCCGGAACTCGCCTTTGCGCACCGCGCTTTCGAGATCACGGTTGGTCGCGGCGATCACCCGCACGTCTACTTGCTTAGGGCTGCTGCCGCCGACGCGAATGAACTCCTTGCCCTCCAAGAGCCGCAGCAACTTCACTTGCGTGTTCAGCGGCATCTCGCCGATCTCGTCCAGAAAAATCGTGCCGGTGTCGGCCTGCTCGAAATAACCCTTGCGGCTGCCCACCGCGCCGGTGAACGCGCCTTTTTCGTGGCCGAACAATTCGGATTCGATGATGCCTTCCGGAATGGCGCCGGCGTTCACGACGACGAACGGCTTGTCGCGGCGAAGGCCGAGCTGGTGAATCGCTTGCGCGATCAGCTCCTTGCCGGTGCCGCTCTCACCGATGATGAGCACCGAAATATCCGTTGGCGCCACCTGTTCGATGGTTTCGAGAATCTGCCAGATCGCCGGCGATTCACCCACCAAGCCGATTTCCTGGCGCAGCGTGTTGATGTCCCGGCCCGGGGGACCGGATTTGAGAAGAGGTGTTGTCATCAAAAAAGATAAACAGACAAAAAAGATTAAATAGAGCCTATTTGCGCGTGTGAAACCATTCCACTGTTTCCTTCAAGCCGTCGGCCAATGAGACTTTCGGCTGCCAATCGAGCAGGCGGCGCGCTTTGTCGTTCGCGAGCACGCTGCGGAGCTGCTCGCCCTCTTTGGCCGGGCCGTGTCGCTCGGACATGCCGGCGCCGGTCGCTTCATTCAACCGCTGATAGATCGTGTTGACGTCGGTCTCGATGCCGGTGCCGATATTGAAATAATCATTTTCCGGATAATTCAACGCCAGCAAATTCGCGCGCACCACGTCGCCGACGAAAACATAATCGCGGGTTTGCTTGCCGTCGCCGTTGATCACCGCTTGCTCGCCTTTGAGCAAACGCGTGGAAAAAATCGCGACGACGCCGGCTTCGCCGTGCGGATTTTGGCGCGGGCCGTAGACGTTGGCGTAACGCAAGAACACGTAGCGCAACCTGTAATTTTGCGCAAAAAAGTAAATGTACTTTTCGCACGCTAATTTGCTGATGCCATACGGCGACGCCGGCCAGGTCGGGTGCTCCTCATCCGCCGGGAATCGCACCTGCTCGCCGTAAATCGCGCCGCCGGTCGAAGCGAAGAGAAACTTTTTGACGCCCGTGTTTTGGCACTGCTGCAGCAAATTGAGCGTGCCGAGAATATTGACCTCGGCGTCGTAACGCGGATCCACGACCGAGCGCCGCACATCCATCTGCGCCGCGTGATGGCAAACCGCGTCGAATTGCCCGCGCTCGAAAATTTCGGCGACGCCGGCATCGCCAATGTCGATTTGATGAAAAGTCGCCTGCGCATTGACGTTCTCCCGCCGTCCCGTCACCAGATTGTCGATGATGGTCACCTGGTGTCCGTGCGCGATGAAAGCATCAGCGATGTGGGAACCGATAAATCCCGCACCGCCGGTGACCAAGATTTTCATGAGAGTTGTCCTTTCAAGATGAATGACTGTCCTGCAATGTCATTCCGAAGGAATCTTTTTTGTTTTCAGCAATCCTCTAGAATTTTAAAAGGATTCTTCCAGAATGACATTTTCTTTTTTACCAATCTAAAGCTTTAACAAGATGCAGAAAAGTTATTGCGAGGCGCTGTTTGCCGAAGCAATCTCATGGTTTTACAAAGATTGCTTCGCTGAAAAGCGCTCGCAATGACGATTTTGTTGCTTTTCAGCATTCTATCAAACATACCGCATCGCCTTCATGCCAATGTCTCTGCGATAATGCATCCCCTCGAATTTAATTTTGCCAACGGCACAATAAGTTTTTTCATGCGCCTGTAAAAAATCATCTGCAACGCCGGTAACGGCCAGCACCCGCCCGCCGTTCGTTATAAAATTCCCGTTGTGATCCATAACCGTGCCGGCATGAAAAATCATCACCTCGTTGTCATGAATTCTCTCAAGGCCATTGATCAGCTTGCCCGTTTCAAATTTACCCGGATAACCACCCGAGGCGAGCACCACGCTCAACGCCCAGCGCGGCGCGATTTTCAGCTCGTAGCCATTGAGATTGCCGTTCGCAGCGCGCCATAACATTTCCGCCAAATCAGAAGCAATGAGCGGCATGATCGCCTGCGTCTCCGGATCGCCGAAGCGGCAATTGAACTCCACCACTTTCGGCCCTTCCTTTGTGATCATGAGACCGGCATAGAGCACGCCGCGATACGGATGATTCTCGCGCGCCATCGCGTCAATCACGGGCCGCAGGATTTCCTGCTCGACACGTTGCATGAGTTCTGCGCTCATCAACGGTGCCGGTGCATACGCGCCCATGCCGCCGGTATTCGGGCCTTCGTCGTTGTCAAAAACCGCTTTGTGATCCTGCGCTGCCGGCAGCACGCACAAATTTTTTCCATCGGTCACGCATAGCACCGAAACTTCTTCCCCCTCCATAAATTCTTCGATGACGACGCGATTGCCGGCGTCGCCAAATTCGCGCGCTTGCATCATGCGGCGCACGGCGTCGAGAGCTGCTTCGCGCGTGCGCGCCACGATCGCGCCTTTGCCGGCGGCTAAGCCATCGGCTTTGATGACGATCGGCACCGGCGCTTTTTCAATATAATCCAGCGCCTTTTGCGCTTCAACAAAAATCTCTGCCGCCGCCGTGGGGATGTGATACTTCCACATCAATTCTTTCGCAAAGGCCTTGCTGCCTTCGAGCATGGCCGCCTGCTGCAAAGGGCCGAAAATGCACAAGCCGTTTGTTGCAAAATCGTCAACAATACCGGCCACCAGCGGCGCTTCGGGGCCAACAATTGTCAGATCGATGGCCTTTTCTTGGACAAAATGACGGAGTGCAGCTAAATTAGAAACTGCAATATCGACACACATCGCCAGTTGCGCAATGCCGTGATTGCCTGGAGCGCAATAAATTTTCTCAACATTTGGGCTTTGTGCCAGCTTCCAAACCAGCGCATGCTCGCGGCCGCCGCTGCCGAGGACGAGGAGCTTCATCAATTTTCTCTTTTCTTGAATAATCTTGCCCAGCCTCGCCAACACGCCACTGAGATCATTTTCGATTTCATCATTGCGAAAGCGTGTGACTTCAATCCCCATCATGTTGATGATAAATGTCCTGAGTTGATCATGATCCTGGCGATAGTCATGAATTTTACCATCGATTTCAACAACCAACTTCCGTTCATGACAAAAGAAGTCGGCGATGAAGAACGTCTCTTTGCCCAGATAATCAAAGAACAACGGATATTGGCGATAGAATTTTAGGCCGAGAAACTTTCGATCTCTCATCCCGCCTAAGGCGGGACCAGAAAATTTCTTCCGCGTTGGTTTGTCGCTTGCGCAAGTCGCGGCAAAGCTGCTTGGCGATTTGCCGTAAACGAGGATCACCGGAGAGGCTCATGACGTTCTCTGTTTGGTTCCGGGTGTCTTGAACTCATCCCCCTGCCCCCTTCTCTTGGGAAGAGAAGGGGGTTCTGAGGGAATTATTTTTTTAATTTTTTATTTCTACCCAACTGCGCTCCCCTCTCTTCTTAAGAGAGGGGCCGGGGGTGAGTTCGCCTGACTCCATCCGACCTCACCCCACCACCCTCTCCCTCATCCTCGCCACATTCAGCGCTGTGAATGGCTCGCCCTCAAAAACAATCTGCTTCGTATTTTGGCCATGCCGTCGCAAGTAATCCGTCACATTCATCCAGCGAATCTGGCTGTCGGAGGTGCGAATGACCAGCATCACCGGATATTCATGCGAATCAAACCCAGCCCGGCCACCAGGCCGACGACCGCCAGCAGCGCTTTCTCTTCGATGGCCTCATCACACAGCTCGAATTGCAGGCGCTGGCGCAGCTCGAAAATCCGGATGAGCACGATGCCTTCCCGCTTGAGGCGCAGAATCGACTGGGTCGGAGCTCTTGATTTATTTTCTCCTGTTCAGTTAATCAAAAAGTCTTTCGTCGTTAGAATGTTTCAGTTTTGCATAGCAAACGAGAAATAAACTGAAGCGACAACGAGTAATAATGTAAGAATCAAAACACATACTAAAGCATTAGAAAAACGTCCACCAATTCGCCCAGAGAATGACTTTTCAAATCTCTCACGTTTTTCTTGTTCATCGATAAGCTCGCCAAACCATTTGTGAATTTCTTCTTCGGATATTGTTTCAAGATTTATAGGTTCAGTTTTTATTTCTTTTTTTTCTTTGTAGTACCAAATATCATCTATACGACCTTCGATTTTGGCATAATTTAGCGACCTAAAAAAGCCATTTTCCTGAGCTGCGATTTTAAGAAAAGGACGATCACGATCATCTCCGGTATCAAGATAAATTGAAAAAGTTATTTCTCTAAGAACTTCTAAATCAAGAGAATTATCTTTTAAATAAAACCGATAAGCAGTTTCACGATTGACCTGATCCACTTTCAATTTTACTTTTTCATATAACGCTTTCATAAGAGCGATTCTTGGTCGCCAAAACTTCTCTTTAGCGAGTTTTTCTTCTTGCTTCTTTTGGTCTATTTCTTTCCGTTCTTCCTTACCTTTTTTATACCAGTCGCTCATAATACTCTCCAATAAAATGCTCGATAGTTCACTGTAGGAACCAATGAACTTCCTCAGACTTTTCCCGCCAATCAATATAAGCGAACTGCGCGATAACATCAGGCAATGCACAATTTTCAATGAGCAACGGAATGAACCGGCGCTGGGCATTGGTCGGATCGCGGAATCCCGCACGGCGGGACGTATGATGCTCGAGCATCGACCATTCCGACGCGAAATAGGCAGCCGACATGATCATGAGTCCCGCCGTGGCGGGATGCGCGAGCGTTCCAAACCCCGCTGGATTTTCAATCCAATCATATCGCCCGGTTGGATTTCCCATTCATCCAGCCACACGCGCAGCCCGTCTTTTTTCAGCCGGTTTGCCAACTCCCGCGCCACCGGCTTGTCCTTCGTGCTGTGGCTGATGAAAACGTCGTAGTCGAAATGTGTGCTCATGTTCTATTCGACTGCATTTTCTGATTCGCAATTCGTTCCTGCAATCGTTTCACAACTTCAGGAGTCAACCCAAGCTCCGGCTCAACCACTTCTCGCTCTTGCATGATTTTTTCGATTTCTGCAAAGCTGGCTTGACCGAGGCTATTCAGCAGATTGGCAAAGTTGCTTCGTTGTTGAGCGACATCCTTTTCGGGCACCGATTGAACAAAATACGATAACGTCGTCTGACGTGTCAATGCGAACAAAATATATTGGCTCAATGACACGCCTTCACCCTGGGCAAGTGTTTCGAGTTGATGACGCAATGTCTCTGGTAATTTTAATGTCAATTGGCTCATGTTAAACTCCTTCAGCTTCTTGTGTGTCATCACAAATATGCTAACTGAACAGCAAATTCGACCGGCGTGATTACCCGCAACCCCAATGATTGTCTGGCCATCTGAAAGTCGCGTACATTTGGGGTTACAACTGTAGCGCCTGCATTCATGGCACAATCTATAACGTGTTCGTCTCCTGGATCGGGAGAGCTTGGACGCCAGGTAAAATAAACAGTGACAAATTCAGTATGATCGAGAAGTTTTCCCAAAACAGGCTGAATTTTCTGCCAACGCTCTGCTGATAACAGGCGCGACAAAACATCGGCGTATTCATAAGCAAGTGCATTTGAAATGCAGGGTCGAAACAATCCTGCCAACCAGGCATCGACAATCAAAGCGCATGCACCGCCTTGCTTGGTTAAGCCCTCAAAGACAACATTGGTATCGATGATTACACGAAACTGGATTTGGGTTGGCATATCGAAATTTTAATGTCAGTTTCTTTTTGCGCAACAGCTTTCGTCGGGCAATTTGCAATCTTCAATGAGCAATGGAATGAACCGGCGCTGAGCATCGGTCGGATCGCGGAATCCCGCACGGCGGGACGTATGATGCCCGAGCGTCGACCATTCCGACGCAAAATGGGCTTCCGACATGACCATGAGTCCCGCCGTGGCGGGATGCGCGAGCATTCCAAACCCTGTGAGCTTTTCAATCCAATCATGTCGCCCGGTTTAATTTCCCATTTATCCAGCCACATGCGCAGCCCGTCCTGCTTCAGCCGACTCGCCAATTCGCGCACCTTACAGGCGCAGCCACCGGCTTGTCTTTCGAGCTGTGGCTAATGAAGACGTCGTAGTCGAATTGAGTGCTCATTTCTATCAAGCCGCTTGACGTGACAAAGGTTCGCTGACATGCTGTGTGAGATAATCCAGAATCTCTTTTTGCATCCGTTGAATTTCCACGCGATAGGCACTGGCAACCATCGGAAACTCTTCCGGTCGGGCGGTAACACGCAACTGCGCGAGCAAACGTTGAAAATACGCAATGCGCTCGTGCGTTGCTTCCATTTCTTGATCATTATGAATCATGGTCTCACCTCAACCAATTGACTGGCTGTTATCCCCCTCATCACATTCAACGCCTCGGGGACTAAAGGCTGCAGATCATCAATCCGGTTCGATTTGGCAATCAAGACAAGAATGCCGATTTCAAAGTTCTGCAGGTTTTGTTGGTACTGCAAATTCTGATCGGTGGTGACCAATACTTCAAAGCCAGCGTTAACAGCCAATCCCAGCAATTTGCCGTTTTTTATACCCGACCAGCCCATTTCTGTGACATGGTCAACATCATGGCCGATGAGATCAAACTTCAATGGCCGCGGCACACATTCGTCAAGCAAGACTTTCATGATAATGACTCATGAGATATTCTCGACCGGAAGCTTCAAGAAATTTGATGACGTACTCTCTTTTTACGGCTGGGAAATGATCCAAAAATACTTCGATATCATACCCACCTTCCAAGTAATCGATGAGATTTTTGATCGGAACACGCGTGTCTTTAAAGACGGGAGTTCCGCTCATGATCTCCTTGTCTATCGTGACAACATCGGGAAGCAACATCGCGACCTCCTGACAGCTTGCGCTGTTCGTTAAGCTTTTCTCTTTAGAATTCCAGAAACTCCTCCGGATAATGCGTTAAGTCCAGCTTCTCTTCAGCCGGAATGAGGCGTATGCCCCACTGTTGCATCGCCAAGGCGCCCATAAGAATCTCAATCGGAGTTCCATCATCGTCATTGCCAATGTCATCTATCACCATGGCATGAAATGATATGCGATGCCCTTCCACCAAGGCGTCGAGATGGGCCGTTTCTTTGGATTCTTTAACCGAACCGCCCAAGCGACTGCGAAACGGTCGATCAACTTTTGAAGTGGGAACGAGCGCTGCAACTTCCGGAACGATGTAGGAGTTGCGCGCGCCGGAATCAAACAAAGTCCAGCAATCTCGACCGTGAACCTGAATGGCTTGACGTATTCTTCCCATAACCAACCTCCTTAAAATGCGCTGTTCATTAAATTTTTCTTATTCGATGTCATTCCGAAGGAATCCTTTTGAAATTCAAATAAGTGCTTGCAACAAAAAAGATTCTTACAGAATGACATTTAAAAAGACGCACAGACGAGCCGTCCCCCGCTCCGCATCCTTATTTTTTAAATGACGCGGGGCGGAGTGTGCTACGTTTTCTTCGCAAACTGATACTTCACGCGGCCCTTCTTCTTGCCGCTCTTCAGGCGTTCGATGTCGTCGCGCAATTCGGCGGCGCGCTCGAAGTCCAATTTCTTGGAGGCGTCGAGCATTTCTTTTTCGAGACGGTCGAGCATTTCTTCACGCGCGAACGGCGTCATTTTGCTCCACTCGGCGTCGGAAATTTCCAACGTGTCTTCGCTGCGCTTTTCGACGCCGTATTTCTCGGCTTTGGCGTCGGCGACACGAGTCGAGCTCATAATTTCTTCGGCGCTCTTGTAAATCGTGCGCGGGGTGATGCCGTGTTCTTCGTTGTATTTGCGTTGAATCTCACGGCGGCGCGTGGTCTCGTCGATCATCTTTTTCATCGAGCCGGTGATGGTGTCGGCGTACATGATGACTTTGCCATCGACGTTGCGGGCGGCGCGGCCGGCGGTTTGCATGAGCGAGCGCTCGCTGCGCAAATAGCCTTCTTTGTCGGCGTCGAGAATGGCGACGAGTGAAACTTCCGGCAGATCGAGTCCTTCGCGCAACAGGTTGATGCCCACGAGCACGTCAAATTCCGCCAACCGCAAATCGCGGAGAATTTCAACTCGATCCAGTGCCTGAATTTCCGAGTGCAGATAGCGCACGCGAATGTCCATTTCGGCGAGATAATCCGTCAAGTCTTCCGCCATTCGTTTCGTCAGCGTGGTGACGAGCACGCGCTGGCCTTTGCCGACGCATTGGCGAATCTCGCCGATGAGATCGTCGATTTGATTTTTGACCGGACGCACTTCGACCTCCGGATCCATCAAGCCGGTGGGACGAATAACCTGCTCCACCACAACGCCGTTGCTCTTCTCCAATTCAAATTCAGCGGGCGTGGCCGAAACGTAAATCACTTGATTCAACATGCTCTCGAACTCGTCAAACTGCAGCGGGCGATTATCGAGCGCCGAAGGGAGACGAAAGCCGTATTCCACCAGGGTTTCCTTGCGGGAGCGGTCGCCGAAATACATGCCGCGAATCTGCGGGATGGTGGCGTGCGACTCGTCGATGATCATCAAATAATCTTTGGGAAAATAGTCGAGCAAAGTATACGGCCGCTGGCCCGGCGCGCGGCCGGAGAGATGGCGTGAGTAATTTTCAATGCCGTGACAGCCGCCAAGCTCTTGCAGCATTTCGAGATCGAAATTGGTGCGCATTTCCAGGCGCTGGGCTTCGAGCAGCTTGCCTTTTTCGCGAAACCACGCGAGCCGTTCCGCCAATTCTTCTTTTATCGCTTCGATGGCGCGCTTCATTTTGTGCTCGGGCGTGACGAAGTGCTTGGCCGGAAAGATCGCCACGGTATCGACTTCGCCAAGAATTTCGCCAGTGGTGACGTTCACTTGGGCGAGCGATTCGATTTCGTTGCCGAACATTTCGATGCGATAGGCTTCGCGCTCATACGCCGGCACGACTTCCACAACGTCGCCGCGCACGCGAAAGGTGCCGCGGGTGAAATCGAAATCGTTGCGCGTGTAAAACATGTCCACCAACTGGCTGAGAATTCTGTTGCGCTCGAGGCGCTGGCCGCGATTGAGAATGAGCAGCTCGGCGGCGTAATCTTCCGGATCGCCGATGCCGTAAATGCACGAGACCGAGGCGACGATGATCACGTCTTTGCGCGAAAGCAGCGAGCTGGTGGCTTTCAACCGCAACCGGTCGATTTCGTCGTTGATCGAGCTGTCTTTCTCGATATAGGTGTCGCTCGAAGCCACGTAAGCTTCCGGCTGATAGTAGTCGTAATAACTGATAAAATACTCGACGGCATTGTGCGGAAAGAAGCCTTTGAGTTCACCGAAAAGCTGCGCGGCCAAAGTTTTGTTGTGCGAAAAGACCAGCGCCGGCTTGTTGATATTCGCGATGACGTTGGCCATCGTGAACGTCTTGCCGCTGCCAGTGACGCCGAGCAGGGTTTGGTATTTGTCGCCGCGCAGCAAGCCTTCGGTCAATTCACGAATGGCTTGCGGTTGGTCGCCAGTGGGCTTGTAGTCGGAAATAAGCTTGAAGGTGTCCATGCTTCAAATCAACTATTTATGAAAGCCAAATTGTTGCGCCAATTTTTCAGAAACAGCCAATGTAAAATATACGGCCATTATGTCAGATTGTCAAGCAAGGAATAAGCGAGTTCCTTGCCCCTTGCAGGATTATCAAAATCAAAGAAGAAAAATCGTCGAAAATAAAGACAATCATAACATGCCAGTTACGAATAAGATTTATTTGTATCAGCCTGTCGTGCGGACGAAGATGGTGAGATGGTATATAGCCAGGTGCAGAGGATGGCGTTAGGAGTGACAGCGAGCGTGACGTACAGGGTGAAAAACTGTATGCTTTACACCCCGTACGCCATTGCAAGGGGCGCAATCAATTCCGGTTTTTTTCCTCGAGCATTTTCCGAAGTTTCTCCGGATCCAATTTCGCCAGCAGCGATTTCAGTAGTTGTTCGTTCCGCAACAAGGTGGCGATGACTCTGTCGTCTCCAAGCGCGGCGAAGACTTTTTCATCTCCAAGCGCGGCGATGATCTTTTCATCTCCAAGCGCGGCGATGATCCTTTCATCTCCAAGCGCGGCGATGATCTTTTCATCTCCAAGCGCGGCGATGATCTTTTCGGGCGGCACAACCGACAAAACGTTCCTTAATGATTCTTCTCTAATATTCAGCATGATCTTTCTTACCTCGCTTTCGTATAGATCGAAAATGGCTTCCACAAGTGGAGTTTTTTCTTTGTTCCCAAGACTGGACAGAAAAATATGTCGTCGTCTCGCTGAGTCAGAAAAAGCTTGCAACTCCTCCGGCAGCAATTCATCCGGCAAAGCGGTGAAGGAGATCACATAGGCCGGAGGATCTGCATCACGCCGATAAATGCCGGATGAGATTGGTTTGAACTTCATCTTGTGCAAAGCCTCCTTTATTCCGGAGGTCAAATGATGAATGAGAGCGGTGATCGTGACTTCGGCAACGTCCACAAGATGGTTTCTCGCCATATAAAGCCAGCCGTAAGCCATGAGCTTGCACAAATCTTCGTTTGACAAACGATCTTCTTCCGTCTTCACCTCCATGATGTTGTGTTGCCGGAAGTAATCAAAGAGCCGAGGAAACTTATCAAAATCTGGAATCCACCCGCGCTCCGGAGAAATAACGACCACGTCGATCTCCAGCGGCAAATCGCCAACTTTCAAGTGGTCAACCACGCGAAGATTTGATTTCTCAAAGCGCCATCGGAGTAGTTGGATGAGCCTTGCTTCAAATTGTTTGTGAGACGAACGCTCGGAGTTCATTATCTCCTCTTGTCGTCATCTGAGAATCCCTTGGTTGCTTGATCGAGTTATACGGCTAATCCTCAAACCAATATAATCTCCTTAGGAAACATTTGCAAGCAAATTCTTAGCGTCCAACACCGATGGGGGGACTGAATGAACAAACGTGGATTTATTCAAAAGCAGTTGCATTCTCGCCGCGCCAGTCCATTCAGTCCGCGTTACAAAAACTCCTTGCATGTCAGGGCGTTATCTTCTATATTTAATATTGAGATTTTAACAGCCAGATTTCGTGCCCGCTTCGGGCCTCGCCAAAAGGGCTGGCTTGAAGCGCGTACATTTAATTTTATCTTTGCAGGAGCTTGCAATCATGGAAATGATGAAGGCAATGCGTGAAAACACGCACATCGTTCTCGGCATTTTATTGCTCGCGTTTCTAGGGTTGATCGTGGTCGAATGGGGGTCGGAATCGACCATCTTTCGCCCCAAAGAGCAAACCGGCGTGATCGCGACGATCAACGGGTACGACATTCATTACGAGCAATTTTATCGCGCTTACGAGCAGCAGCTCGAGCAATACAAGCAACAAACCGGGCAAGAGCCGGCGGAAAATCAGCTCGATTATTTTCGCAACCAGGTATGGGAAAACATGGTGCGCGAGGTGCTGGTGACGCAGGAGATCGAGAAGCGCGGCATCAAGGCGACCAACAAAGAAATCGTTCATTATATTTACAACGAGCCGCCGGACATCATCAAGCAGAATCCCTCGTTTCAGAAAGACGGCCAATTTGACAACGCCAAATATCAAGCGGCGCTCAACGACGCCAGCGCCGATCAATTCTGGCGCCAGGTGGAAGGCTATCTGCGCGCTTCGTTGCCCTATCAAAAGTTTCAGGATGAATTTGACGCCACGGCGCTGGTGACGGAAAGCCAGGTGCGAAACGATTACGTGAAGCGCAATCAGAAGGCTACGGTGCGCTACATTTTCTTCAATCCGGAAAATTATCGTAAAAAAGCCAACGACGCCAGCGGACAGATTCCGGTGGAAAAGGGCGCGATTGACCAATACTACAAAGAGCACGAACAGGAATTTAAAGAGGCCGAAAAGCGCAAGATCGACTATATCATTTTTTCCAACAAGGCGACGCGCGCCGATTCCGACACCGTGCGGTCGTTGGCCGCGGATATCCTGCGTCGCGCCAGGAGCGGTGAAGATTTTGCCCAGCTCGCGCAGATCTATTCCGAGGATGAATCCAACCGCGACAAGGGCGGCGATCTCGGTTTTTTCAAGCGCAGCGCGATGGTGAAGCCTTTCGAGGACGCGGCTTTCGCCGCCAACCCTGGCGATATCGTGGGGCCGGTGCAGACGACTTTTGGCCTGCACGTCATCAAAGTCGTGGCCAAGAAAAAAGAAAACGACGAGAACAAAGATAAAAAAACAAAAGAGGGCGAAGGCGAAGAGATGGTGCAGGCCAGCCATATCTTGTTGAAGTTTCAGCCCTCGCGCCAAACCATCGAGGCTGCGAAAGACAGTGCGAGTTATTTCGCTTCACTCGCCAAAGAGACCGGTTGGGAGGCGGCGCTGAAGGCCGATCAACTTACGACGCAAACCAGCCCGTTTTTTGACGAGGGCAGCGGCTTTGTGCCGGGCGTCGGCGTCAAACGGTCGGTGTCGTATTTTGTGTTTAGGAGCACCGTCGGTGAGGTGAGTGAGGCGCTCGAGGTGCCGCAGGGGTTCCTGGTCCTGCGCGTTGCGGAAGTGCAAGCCGATCGCATCAAGCCGCTCGAGGAGGTGCAAGCGCAGATCGAAAACATTGTGCGCCTGGAGAAACTGAAAGACTTCGCCTTTGAGGCGGCCAAGGCGGCGCGCGCCAAGCTCGATCAAAACATGACGCTCGAAGATTTGGCGGCGCAAGACTCGCTGGAGATCAAGACTGCGGAGCCATTCGCGCGCAACGGCTTTGTCAGCGGCCTCGGCAAAGATCCGAATTTTATCGGCACGGCGTTTTCCTTGCAACCCAATCAGATTTCACCGGCGGTGAAGGGCTCGCGCGGCTCTTATCTGATTCAATTATTGCATCTCGATGCGATCGACGAGGCGGATTATCAAGCCAAGAAAGAGATGATCCGAGAAGATCTGATGAATCGGGCCAAGCAGGGCGCTTTTGCCGAATGGTATACCCACGTTAAAGAGAAGGCCAATATCAAGGACTACCGCGATCTGTATTTCTAAAAGCCAATTTTCCCAAAAAACCGAACTCCCGCAGAAGGTATCTCTGCGGGAGTTTTTGCTTTAATGGCGGGGCTGTTTTTGCAACGGCAAAAAAATCTGGAAAGTCGATCCCTGGTTCGGCGCGCTTTTTACTTTGATGCCGCCGTCGTGCGCTTCGGCAATGGCCCGCGCCAGCGACAAGCCCAAGCCGAGGCCGCCGCCCATAAAGCCGGTCTTGCTCGAACTGTGGTGATCGCTGCTTTGCACCTCGTAGAATTTCTCGAAAATCCTGCCCAAATCTTCCGGCGCAATGCCCACGCCAGTGTCGCGCACGGAAATGACGCCGAAATCGCCCTCCTGCTGCAAAGACAAATCGATACAGCCCCCATCCGGCGTAAATTTGATGGCATTTTGCATCAGCTCCGACACCATGACTTTGATCTTCAGCCGGTCGACGTAAGCGGCATTTATCTGAGGAGAAGGGCGCCAGGTCAGATTTTGCCGGCGCGTTTGCACGGCCAGCTTGAACTCCTGGGCGATTTGCTGGAGCAGCTCGTTGAGATCGGTGCTCTCGCGTTTGATTGCCAACGCGTCTTGCTCCAGCGCCAGCAAATCGCTCATATCCGTGACGATCTGCTCCAAATCCAATACCGCGGCGTTGATGACACGCATGCAATCGCGCTTCTCTTCAGCGGAGAGCGTGTAAAAATAGTCTTCGCTCAAGATCGAAAGATAGCCCCGCAGATGGCTCACCGGCGTGCGCAGCTCGTGGGAGGTGATGGCGATGAACTTGTCTTTAACCATTTGCAGCTCGCGCAGCTTTTCGTTGGCGCTTTTGAGCTCGCGATTTTCGCGGTTGAGCGTGATTTTCTCGCGGCATTTATCTACCACCAGCCGGATCTGCTCGGCTTTCAAAGGCTTCAGCAGAAAGTCATGCGCGCCGAGCTTCATCGCCTCGACGGCGTTTTCGATCGTCGCGAAGCCCGTCATCATGATCACTTCGATGTGCGCAAAATCGCGTTTGATCGCTTGCAACAGCTCCATTCCCGGCATGCCGGGCATTTTCAAATCCGTCAGCACGATGGCGATTTCAGCCTCGCTGCGCAACTTCTCCATCGCCCGCAAGCCGTTTTCCGTCACAAAAACTTCGTAGTCGTTGGAGGCGAGGCTGAGCTGGCACACGTGACGCACCACCGGCTCGTCATCCACCACCAAGATTTTGGTGGTCAAGCTCTTTCGAAAATGAGGTGAATTTGCGTAGGATCGTAGCATGGCCGGTAAATTCAGCATGAAATATACTATTGCTAACCTAACCCTTTAGAATAATCAATCTTGCCGAAATATCCAAGTTTCTTTTCAGTCATTTTAATGTCATTTCGAAAATAAAAAGGCCTCAATCCACTGCCTGTGAATTGAGGCCTGGCAAAGTCGCCCCGATAAAACTTGCGCATTGTCCTGCAGGACGGCTTCGCGTTTCAGCCGATCAGTTCATCTCACGATACTGATCTCTTAGCTTCATCACCGAGGGAACATAATTGGAAGTTTCAGCCCACAAGATGCCGGCGGCCCGATCATTTTTGATCCACAACGAGGCGCGCTTGGCGCCGCCGTTGTACGCGGCCAAACCGCCGTCCAGCTCGTAATCGCTCACCAGCGACGACAGATAACGGCAACCGATCCGAATATTGTAGATCGGGTTGAACAGCACGTCTTCCGGCGAGTTCCAGGTGATGCCTTCGTATTGCGCAACGTACATGCCGGTGGTCGGCATGACCTGCATGAGACCCATGGCACCGGCTTGCGAAACCACTTCCGGATTCCAGGTGCGCGCACTTTCGTGAGTGATCGTGGCGCAGATGATGTCGATATCCAAATTCGGATATTTCACGCTCATCTCGTAGATCGTGTTCGCAATCTCGTATTTGGTGCCGGAGTCCATTGTTGGATTGAAGCGGGTGATGATGGCGATAACCTTTTGTATGCTGTATTGGCGCACACTATCGACATTCATCGCTGCCCGCAGTTCTTGCAAAGCGCGCTCCAACTGGCCGATTTTGTCTTTTTGCGAGTTGTAAACGCTCAGGTATCGGAAGCTAAAGCCGATAGCGCCGAGGCAGGCGGCCATGACAAAGAGCACCTTGATGATCTTTGCCGGGCGCAACTTTGCAAACAAGTCCCCGATTTTCGTATCCCCTTTTAGCATCGCATCCTCCACGGTAAGTTAGTCTGATATTTAAAACTTTGGGTTCGTGTTCAAAAACCAGAGGTCTATTTATATAGACAACTTTTCAAGCTTTTCTTCCCAAGCCAACAGTATATTACAACGGTGTAAAATATCGTAAAGTTGCAGTTGCTAACGTAAGCAGGCATATTTCCTAACTACATCATGTTGTTTTAAATAAGTTTGTCAGGCATTATTTTTTAGCTTTTAAAATCACCATATCAGTTTCTACAAAAGTCGTGCCAAATCATCTTCGTGCCTATTCAGCCATTGCCGGAAGCGATAAAACGAGTCAACCAATGACAAAGTGTTCGAGAGTGATTCAGTCTGACCTAAAAGTAATGGCGGAAATTGACCACTTGGCAGACTAAGGATTCAAAATTCGCTTTTTTGCGGCAGATAAATCGTGATATAGTAGCTTATTTAACATGCAGTTACAATAAGTAGTGGTGACGATTTTCATTCACTTTATAAGGATACAGGCTTGTTAAGTAAAGAACTAAATGCCGTCAGATAGAGCCGTTTGCAGCCGCATCTATACGCCAAAAGGATCAGGCGATACAAAATCCGTTGGGCTCCTCACTTTTTTAGTGTGTGATATGGCACAATTCTGCCACTGAATAGTGCGAAATAACCGGCAATTTCGCTTTGAAAAATTTTTAAATTTTTAAGCGTATTTTGAAAATTGATCTTGCAAATCGCATTTTCATAAGTTATTTTTATACTGCAAGGCTGCACTGAAATGGCTTGGTGATCTTATCACCTTTTTTTGCAACGTTTTCAAATTCTGTGGAGGAAAAAATGGACAACTTAGAGTACATGCCCCACGCGGATGACGATGATTTTGATGATGCTTCGGATTCCGACATGGAGCCGATGGAAGAAATGTCTTTCGACACGCCCGAGGAACCCATGCCGATGATGGAAGAGCCAGCGGCGGAAGCGGAAATGCCGCCGGCACCCATGGCTCCGGCTGCACCCATGGCGGCACCGAAAAAAGCGCCGGCTAAAAGAAAACCGGTCGCCAGGAAAAAAGCCGCGAAAAAGCCGGCTGCTAAAAAGTCCGCCAAGGCCAAGCAAAAAACGGCCAAAGGTCGAGCCAAGGCAAAAGGCAAAACTGCGAAAAAGCAGGTTAAGAAGGGCGGCGCGGCCAAAATGAAAGCCAAAGCCCGGCGCAAGTAACCTCGAAATTGCCGTGAAAATACGGCGGCCATGTCACCAACATGACGGCAACATCAAGCACGAGCTTGATTAGGTCGGCTACCTGCGCAGCCTTGCGTTGATAGTGAGACCATTAAACTTGGTCGTTGCCGTCTTGTCCCTCCGGCGACTATTATTTTGCGCCTGCGCCATTTCAGCGTTGGGTCGGAATGTTTTAGGAATTATCTCGGCGCGCGCAAAAGGCCCGTTATCCAAATGGATAAACGGAACGCCGGAGGGATTTTTATTTTTCGGATATGAATCTCGACATCAAGGAATCTCTGCGCTCCCGCTTGGAAGTTGCCCTCGAAGCCTCGTGGCGGGCCGGCAAAATTACGCTCGAATATTATCAAACCGGCGTTCAGGTCGAGATCAAAGACGACCGCACGCCGGTAACGATCGCCGACCGCCGCGCCGAAGAAGAAATTCGCCGTTGGCTGGCGCGTTATTTTTCCGAAGACGCCGTCGTCGGTGAAGAGGGCGGCGCCGCGACCGCTGCCGGCGCCAAAGCAACCTGGTACATCGATCCGATTGACGGCACCAAAGCGTTCGTGTGCGGCGTCCCATTTTACGGCACGCTGCTGGCGTGTGAGATGCACGGCAAAGTCGTGCTCGGCGTGGCCCATTTTCCTGCGCTGAATGAAACCGTTTGGGCCGTGCAAGACGGCGGTTGTTATTGGAATGGCCGGCGCGCGCGCGTCTCCCAAGTCAACAAGCTCGAAGACGCCGTGCTGTTGACCACCGATTTTTGCCGGATGGAAACGTTGGGGTACCAGGCGGCGCTCAGCCGGTTGTGCGGTGCAACCAAATTGCAGCGCACCTGGGGCGACGCGTATGGCCACATTTTAGTGGCGACCGGCCGCGCCGAAATCATGATCGATCCGAAAATGGCGGTGTGGGATAACGGTCCGCTACTGCCGATTCTCGAAGAAGCCGGCGGCCGTTTCACGGATTGGCATGGCAACGCCACGATTCACCACGACAATGCGTTTTCAACGAACGGCCATCTCCACGAAGTGGTCCGCCGCATTTTGAACGGAGAGACGCGATCGTAAAACGTAATGCGTAATCCGTAAGAAATCCAATCACGCCTCGAAGCCTTGACCGTCAACATCCGCGCTGAAGCGCTTGACGAATTTATTCGTGATCTTGAAACGCTTTATCGCGACGAGCTGAAATCATCTGATTCAACTCTGCACGATTCGCCGTAGGCCAGCGTCGAGGAATTTATCATCAGCCAAAAGATCGCCGAATGCGTGCAGCATTATCAGGAGCGCGACCCGCAGCGGGTAGCGGCCTTGCGCGATCAGGTCGCGACTTACAAACGGAAATTGGCGTGGCTGAATTTGCGGGACAACATGCTCAAAGACGGCGCTACACCCGCGGCGATTTGGCGGGAAACTGCGAAGCTGGCGGCATTGAGCCTGGCGGGCTTGCCTTTGGCGGCTTACGGCAACATTAACAATTTTATTCCCTATTTGATCGCGAAGCATTTGCCAAAAAGTTTCTCGACGAGCGCACGAAAATAGGGTTTACAATTTTCTCCGAATAAAAGGTTGAAACAAGAAAAAACTTGAAGATCGTCTATTTTATCATTAAATTTATAAGTATTGCAATTTTTTTCAACAGCATACATGATGAGAGAAATAGCTAAAACCGCCATCACCGAAATGGTTGGCCGATTGGTAAGAGAGTTCGATCCGGAAAAGATAATCCTTTTTGGGTCGCATGCGTGGGGCACGCCGCATGCTGATAGCGATGTGGATATTTTTGTTATTGTCAGTCATGCGGATATCCCACCGGTTCAAAGAGCAACGCGCGCATATCGCTGCTTGCAAGGCCTCGGGATTCCTACGGAAATCATTGTCAGTACGCGCCAAGAAGTTGAACGGTTTCGTTCAGTGCCATCGTCGCTTACCCGAAAAATTTTGGAGAGAGGGAAGGTCGTTTATGAATGATCCCAAGAAAGAACTCGTGCGCTCGTGGCTTACTAAAGCGCAGCATGATTTGGGTTCAGCCCAACTGCTCGCGAGCAGTGCAAATCCCTATCTTGATACAGCGATCTACCATTGTCAGCAAGCCGCTGAAAAAGCCTTCAAAGCTTTTCTAGTCCATCATGATGTGGACTTCGAGAAGAAGCATAATCTTTCAATTTTGGTTGATCTTTGTAAACAAATCGAGCCAGGGTTTCAAGCTTTTCAGGATGCTGCTACAATTCTTACTCCATACGCCACTGCATATCGTTATCCTGGTGAGTTCTTTGGACCAGAGCCCGACACACAACAAGTACAAGACGCGCTGCAGTTAGCCAAACAGATTTTCGACTTTGTTGTGGATCACTTGCCAGAAGACACTCGTCCATAAAATACTGAAATCATGTTTCCATCTTGATGAAATGCCCAAATGGTTTAGCTATTCTTTAATTTCCCTTGCGCTTTTCGCGTTCCGGTGCCAAATTACCGCATGGCAAATCTCGCTTTCAAACTCCTGCCGCCTCGACACGCCGAACGCTGGCACGCCTTCAAGGGCGATGTCAGTTACGCCATTGCCTTGGAACGCTTCGGACCGCGACTGGCGCGCCGCATTCTCTGGCGCGTTGAAACTACAGAAAAAGTTGTAGCCCTTTCTTTTGACGACGGCCCGCATCCCCATCATACGCCGGAAATTCTCAATCTTCTCGACGAGCATCAAATTCCCGCCACGTTCTTTCTCGTCGGACGGCACGTGCGGCAGCATCCCGTGCTCGCGCGTCATATTGCCCGCGGCATGCACGAAATCGGCAATCACACGTTAAGCCATCGCATGTTGCCGTTTTTGCGAGATGAAAGGATCGTGCATGAAATTCGCCATACCGGCGAGATCATTCGTGAGGTGACGGGAAGAACGGCGCCATTGTTCAGGCCGCCGATGGGCCTGTTTAGCAAACGCGTCGTCGATCTCGTCGAGCAATGCGGCTGCAAAGTGGTCATCGGCGACGTTTATCCGCGTGACCCGCAACGTCCCGGCCGTGAGAAAATTTACCGGCGCGTCATCAACCGCGTGCAGCCGGGAAGTATTATCATTTTGCACGACGGCGGCAACACGCGCCACGTTGACCGCAGCCAAACAGTTTGGGCCGTTCGGCAAATTGTCCGGTATTTAAGGCAGGAAAACTACCGGTTTGTGACGATTTCGAATTTGGCGAGTTTGAATGGCAAATTATAGATCAATGTACGAACGCATCGGAAAGTTTCGCAACACTTTCTTCTTATTATCAAGGTAGCCACTAAGTCGAAAAGGTGCTTGACTTTTTGTAGGGAGTTGCTTACTTTGAATCAATCCGGATGAATTTTTTCGCTGTTCAATTTGCTTATGAGAAGAGATGTTAGAGATGAAAATTCGAGAGTATCAAGATGGCAAATATCAGGTGCGCGAAATTGGCAAATACATTGTAGCCCACCAAGGAATTTGCCACGGACAACTCACGTTTAAGGGAACACGGGTGCTCGTCCCAGTGGTTCTGGAATCATTGGCTCGCCCTGGACGCACTATCGAACAAGTCGCCGCTGACTACCACCTGCCCGGTGAGGCCATATTGGAAGCTCTTCAGTTAGCCACCAGCATAGTGCGTAATGAGCTGCGACTACCAGATCCCCATCCTGATAATGCGCCATTACCAAAAGGGACGAAAAGAATAACAGCGGCTGCATAAAATAAGGTGGCATAATGCGCCACATTTTTGATGAGAACTTTCCCGCCTTTGCCATGCAAGCCATCCGGCAAAAAGTGGCATCCGTGGTGCAAATAGGACAAGATTGGGGCGAAAGTGGCTGGTTGGACGTAGAACAAATTCTTCCTCACCTGCATGGCTTAAAAGTAACCTTCCACACACTCGACGCTGGTCTCTTTAAGCGGCGATATGCCCATTCGAGTTATTGCCTCGTTTACTACGATATCTCGGAAGCAGTTTTAGGAACCTGGGTAGTTAAGTTTCTCAGGCATCACAGTTTCAGAACTCAGGCTCAACGTTTAGGCAAAGTCATTAAAGTCAGTCCAGCGAAAGTTGCCTATTGGGAGTTTCATAAGTCGCAGATTAAAAAGATTGGCTGGAAGTCTAACCCTTAACTACTCACCGGCTCGCCACTTTCCCTTCCAGCATAAAATCCTCATACCGCATCTCGATCCTTCCCGGTTGCAAGCGGCCGCTGGCAAAAAGCTCTTTCATGAAAATTGTGTACGACATGCGGTCGAGCTTCAAGCCGTCTTCAAGATACGAGTAGATCACTCCGGCCAGTACGTGAACTCCTCCTTCGTGCCGTTCGAAATATTGGCGCACTGCGGCTGCAGAACTGTTGCCATTGGCGCCCATAAGCTGCGAAATCACGCGCCGGCGCTCGGCCACCCACAAATCCGCGGCAAGCACCACTTCTTCGCGGCAATACGCCATGAAATTTCTATAACCGAGCGCTGCCTCGGATTGCGCCAGTTTCTGCCGCAGAAAGGCATCGGCCTTCAGCGTCTCGAACGCTTTGGCCAACACCGAATCGACCATGCGCTCGCAATACGGGTGCAGCAATTCGTGATAAGCGCTTTTGACGGTGACGTGCATGGGATAGTTGGCATCGGTCAAATAATGCTGGCCGCTGAGGCGAACGGCATGAGGCTGCAAGAGCCAAAGAGCAAATACCTCCAGATCATCGACGGATTCCCAGTCCCCCAGAAAACGCTCGAGATCGCCGATCACGTCGAAAGACTGCAGTTCTTGATGAAGGCGCGGCAGCTTGGCCGTGATCTTGGGGTAAAAATTGTTGCGCCAATAAACGTCAAACCGTTCTTTTTGCAAATGCTCGAACACGGTTCGCAGCAGCGGCTTGAGCGATTGCCATTGTTGCCAATTTTTTTCGCTGGCAAAATCGGAGGCCATCAGGCGGCTGCGGACGCCCATATCGTCATCCATGCCGGCCAGAATGGCGGCAATGCTGTCTTCGGCGGCAACCGCGGAAAACAGCACGCACAAGCGCGGCCCCACCGGCTGGCTCGGGCCGATGATCTCGTCGATTTTTTTCACGGCCGCGGCAACCGGTTTGGGCAGCTTGCTGCTCCATTCGGTTTGCAGATTACCGTAATACTTTTTGTAAATCTCCCGATTGGAAAGCAGGCCGACAAAGCTGCACAAATCGTATTTGAACGAAGTTCTGACCGTCCAGTGCGTGATGAAATTTGTGCTGGCAGCCTTTTTCTTTTCGCTACAGCTAATTTGTAAACAACCAAACGTCAACAATAACAAGCTAAAAAGTTTTTGGCTTCGCATCATCTTCCTCTTCGTCGTCCTGGTGGTTATAGTATTGCTTCGGAAAAATTATGAGGCAGACCATCGGTCTGCGTTACGTCCAACTTTGGTCCAAGCCTGCGTAAGTGCCCGAGGCCAGGGCGATCTTGCGGCGGCGCCGGCCATACACTATCATTTCACATACAACCAGTTGCCGGCCGTTGCGAATAACCTTGCCGACGCCGGTGAGATTCTCCTCGCGCGCGCCGCTGAGCAGGTTGATTTTGAATTCCACCGTGGTGACCATCTGCGCCGGGCTTGCCGAGGCCGCGGCAAAAAATCCGGCGGTATCGGCAACCGTGGCGACGATGCCGCCGTGTACCACGCCGTAGCTTTGTTGAAACTCGGCGCGGTACGGCAGCCGCACTTCGGCGCGGCCGTCTTTGCAGACGATCAACCGGTGGCCGAGGAAATCGCTGATCGGCGCGTTGCGCAAACGCGCCTTGAGCAAGTTCTCGAAATTTTTTGGCGCCGTGGTTTTCTTCATCATTGCAACGTTCTCACTTGCCGTTTGATTCCGCTTAAGACAGACGGGCCGTCTGTGTTACTGAGCTCACGCCGCTTCCGCCCGCAACACGGGCAAGGTGTCGCGGAATTGGCGTCGCGCCAGAAACGCATAATGGCCGCCGCGCGCCAGCAACTCCACGTGGCGGCCGATCTCTACCACCCTGCCGGCTTGCAACACCACGATTGTATTCGCCTCCACCACCGTGGAAAGCCGGTGGGCGATGATGATCGTCGTGCGTCCGCGCATCAGCCGCGCCAGCGCTTCCTGGATCAAATGCTCGGACTCGGAATCGAGCGAGGAGGTCGCCTCGTCGAGAATGAGAATGCGCGGATCTTTCAAAAACGCGCGCGCAATCGCCACACGCTGGCGCTGCCCGCCGGAAAGCTTGAGGCCGCGCTCGCCGATAACGGTGTCGAAACCGTCCGGCAGCGTTTGGATGAACTCGGTGGCATTGGCGGCGTCGGCAGCGCGGCGCAGCTCCGCCTCACTGGCTTTGGGGCGGCCATAGAGCAGGTTCTCGCGCAGCGAGGCGCTGAAGAGAATCGACTCTTGCAAGACCAGGCCGATCTGCTGGCGCAACGACTTGAACGTCACGTCGCGAACGTCGTGGCCATCGACGAGCACGCGCCCGGAGGTGACGTCGTAGAAACGCGGAATCAAGCTGACGAGCGTCGATTTGCCGGAGCCGCTCGCGCCCACAAGCGCCACCATTTCTCCCGGCTTGATCTCGAAATCGATGCCGGCCAAAGCCGGCAATTGATTTTCGTAGGCAAAATGCACGTGCTCGAAGCGAATCTGGCCGCGTACCGGTGGCAGGTTTTTCGCCTCCGGTTTTTCGGTGATCAGCGGCGCCAAGTCGAAGTATTCAAAGATGCGCTCGATGGCGGCCTGCGAGTTGCTCACGATCAATCCCAATTCGCTGAAGCGCTGCAGCGGCAAATAGAGTGAGCCGAGAAAGCTGTAAAACGCGATCATCGTGCCGACGGTCATTTCGACGCGCAAGACAAACATGGCGGCAATCCAAATCACCACAAGCGGGGCGACGGTGGTGAGAAAGCCGCTGAACGCTTGATTCCAGGAACTGAGGCGCACGTTGTGCAGAAACATATTCGACAGCTCGTGGCTGGCGCGAAAGAAACGCCGCGCTTCCCGGCGTTCCTGGTTGAACGCTTTGATGACGCTCATGCCGGCGATTTTTTCCTGCAAATCGCCGCTGATCTCTTCGAGCTTTTCCTGCGAGCGGCGGCTGGCCTTTTTGATGCGCGGGCTCATGTAACGAATGAGCACGACGTAGCAGGGCATCACCGCCAGCGCCACCCACGCCAGGCGCCGTTCCAAATAAAAGATGATGTAAATGACGATGAAGAGCGAGGCGCCATCCATCCACACGTTGGTGAGGGCGCTGCCGACGAAATTTTGCGCCAACGCCACGTCGCTCATGAAGCGTGAGACGATGGCGCCGGAACGCTGCGTGGCAAAGAAGCTGTGCGACATGCGCTGGATGTGCAAATAAAAATCAAAGCGCAAGTCGAAGACCAGCCGGTGTCCGGCGCGCCCGGCAAGATCGCTGCGATAGAACGTCGCCACCGCGAGCAAAACGTAAATGGCGAATATGGTGACTGCCGTGGCATTCAGCAAGCCAATCTTCCCGTTGCCGAGAATCGGCAAGGCTTCGGACAGGCGCGTCGTCCACCACGCGAAAATTCTGCTGGTCGCATCTTCTTTCGCGGTGGGGTTCGACGAATCGACGAGAATATCGTCGGTGATGTATTTCAACGCCAGGGGAAAAATAAGCGGCAGACAAAATTTGAGAATTCCCATTCCTGCCGCCCCGGCCACCAGCCAGCGATAAGGCGTTACATACGCCAAAAATCGCCGCAGCGGCGAGCGACGCGCAACCAAATTCCATCCATCCTTTCTGCGATCAACTTCCTCAACCAGGTAATTTTAAAAGTAAATGCAACGAAAAGGGAACCGCAACAAAAGAAAAGCCTTGCATTGAAAACAAATTGAGACTCATTTGGGCTTTTGATGAGATACTGCTGAAGCCGCAATTGGAAAAGCTTTTTTCGTTGCAAATTATGTATCAATCAGTTATTACGATGCGCAGCCGCTTGTTGATCTTGCCTTTGCTCTCGTGGCCGGCGATTTTGATGCGGCCGACTTCGCGCGTGTTGGCGACGTGCGTGCCGCCGTCGGCTTGCAAGTCGAGGCCGACGATTTCCATCGTGCGCACCTGTTGAATGCCTTCCGGCAGCAGATTGATTTTGGTGCGAATCAAGTCCGGAATTTGAAACGCTCCCTCGCGCGGCAGAATGCGCACGCGAATCTCTCGCGCCGCCTCGATCTCGCGATTGATGGCGGCCTCGACGCGCTCGGCAAAATCCGCGCTCATCGACTCGAGCTCGAAATCCATGCGCGCTTTCAGCGGCTCCATGTTGCCGCCGGTCACCTGCGCACCGAAATCACGCCAGACCACGCCGCACAAAATGTGCATCGCCGTGTGTGTGCGCATCAGTGCGTAGCGGCGCTCCCAATCCAGCACGCCCTCGATTTCATCACCCGGCTTGAAGGCCAGGTCTGGTTTGAGATGGTGCAAAACCACGTCGCCTTTCTTTTCGACCTTGCTTAAAGCGAGGTTTTGGTTTTGCCAACGGATGATGCCGGCATCGGCAGGCTGGCCGCCACCGCCGGGGTAAAAGGCAGTTTGCTCAAGAATGAGAGCGCCGTCCTGCACCGCCAGCACTTTCGCCGTAAACTGTTTGAGGTAACTATCGGTTTGATAAAGCAGCTTGGTATTCATAATTTATTAAAATATGAGATTTCGGCGGGAAAAGCAAGTGCTTCTTGGGGCTGAGGGCATTGTGCGGAGAGCAGAGGGCTTAGAGCAAAGACTATGGCAGGCACTTAGTTGTTGCTCTATGCCCTCCGCTCTTCGCCTCGGCGCCAAAATAAAAATCCCCAGACTCACGAAGGAGCCTAGGGATTTTGAGGAGGAAGGAAAACGACGAAAGGAGACAATGCTTTACATCCAACCATATATTTGAATTTTCACGCGGAAAATTACGGACTTATCGCCGCTTTCCGCTGCGTCTCGTCATGTTTATTTATATATACCCAATCCGGCGTTAAATTGTTCCACCTGAAAAAATTTTTTTTGGAAATTGCCATTGCCTGGGGTTTGCCGCTATAATAGAATTTGTTAAAACAACCGTCCGGGCCGTAGTTGTGCGCCTCCGATATTTTGAGGTTGCCCGCATCATTAAAAAATCGCCGGCTCGGCCGGTTGTTTTTTTAAATCCGCGACCAATTGAATTCTTTGCTTTGTAAGGAACCAAACATGAATTTCCCGCGAGTAGAGAAGCTTCCTGAGTATGCTTTCAATCAAGTGATCGCGCTGAAAACCAAAGCGCAAGAGGCCGGCGAGGACATTATAGACTTCGGCATGGGCAACCCGGACGGTCCGCCGCCGGCCCACGTGGTGAAAAAACTTGAAGAAGAAATCAAAAAACCGGGCAACCATCGCTACTCAGTGTCGCGCGGCATTCCGCCGTTGCGCCAGGCGATTTGCGCTTGGTATCGGCAGCGTTATCAGGTGGATTTGAACCCGGAGACTGAGGCGGTGGCGTGCATGGGCGTCAAAGAAGGATTGTCGCATCTCGTGTTGGCCATCTCAAAACCCGACGAGCTGGTGCTCGTGCCCTCGCCGACTTACCCGATTCACCAATATTCGGTTATCATTGCCGGCAGCCGCGTGCATCCGGTTGAGCTGGCGCCGGGCGTCGACTTCTTTCAAAAGCTCGAACAGGCGGTGCGGCAAACGCATCCGCACGCCCGTTTCATGCTGTTGAGCTTTCCACACAATCCGACTACGGAGGTGGTGGATTTGGCTTTTTTTGAAAAGGTCATGGCGCTGGCGGCGGAGCACGATCTTTTGGTGATTCACGATTTTGCTTATGCCGATCTGGCGTTCGACGGCTACCGGCCGCCTTCGATTTTGCAAGTGCCGGACGCGAAAGCGCGGGCGGTGGAGATGTTTTCGATTTCGAAGAGCTACAACCTCGCCGGCTGGCGCTTGGGATTTTTAGTGGGAAATCCGGCGGTGGTGCAGGCGCTGGCCAAGATCAAAAGCTACATGGATTACGGCATTTTCCAGCCGCTGCAGATTGCCGCGGCCACGGCGCTGGCCGGACCGCAAGATTGCGTCGCCAAGATTGTGGAAACTTACCGCCGCCGGCGCGACGTGCTGTGCGACGAGCTGACGTTTGCGGGCTGGGAAGTTCCACGGCCCAAAGGCACGATGTTCGTCTGGGCGCGGATGCCGGAGAAGTATCAAAAAATGGGCTCGCTGGAGTTTGCAAAATTTCTTTTAACCGAGGCGAAAGTGGCGGTTTCGCCCGGCGTCGGCTTCGGGCCTTTTGGCGAGGGTTGCGTCCGCTTTGCGCTGATTGAGAACGAGGAACGCACGATGCAGGCGGTGCAGGCGATCGCGCGGATTTTGTGAAAAGCTAAAGGCCTCACGTAAAGACGCGAAGCCGCTGAACTGCTGCAAAGAGAAGCAATTTAATTATGCCATCCCATCATCCTTTTTTACTTGCACTTTTCAACTTCCTTTATTAAGATTAAGATCATGAAAGATCAGTGTTATAAGAATTGACCTGCCGTCGTGTTAGATGCCATGATGGCGACAGGAAGAATATGACGCGATGAAAAGAAGGAAACTTTTACGGCGTATTGTTGCAAATATGAAAAATGTCAAGTTCACTGATTTTGTGAACTTGGTGGAAGGATTTGGGTTCAAATTAGATCGGATAAGTGGAAGCCACCACATTTTCAAGCACCCTGGAATACCGGAGTTGATCAATCTGCAAGAAGTGAATGGTGAAGCGAAACCCTATCAGATAAAGCAATTTCTACGTTTGACAGAACGTTACGATCTCAGCTTGGAGGACGATTAATGAAAGACTATCACATCAACATTTTTTACAGCAGAGAAGACGGCGGCTATATTGCCGACATCCCTGACTTGGAATTCTGCTCAGCGTTTGGGACATCTCCGGAGAGGGCGCTGGCTGAATTAAAAAAGGCCAAAGCAGCATGGCTGAAAGCCGCCAAAGCGAACAGGAAGAAAATTCCGAAGCCGCGCTACCGGCCGGTGCTCTATCAAGGCGTTGGATAAGTCACCTTCGGACGGCTTGCATTTCTTGACTTGTGCTGTAGAGTAAGCTCCCCAGCCCTAAAAACAAAACAAATTTTGGTGTTACAACTTTGGACTTAAACGAAAGGAGATGTGTCGTGATATTTTTATTTCGTCAGGAAATTTTACAATGCTGAAACAAATTTTTTTTCGGCGAACCCTGCTTGGGGGTCTTGTGTTGCTTATGCTATCCTTCATCTTGCACTGGCTGACGGCGGAGCAGAACTTGCCGGAGGCCGAACTGCGCACAGCGCACATTGCGGCGGATAGCACCGTTCTTGCCATGGCCCCGCCCGCCATTATGATCGAGCAAACCATCCGCTACGGACAAACCCTTGCCAATTTGTTGGAGCAAAGCGCGGTGAAACCGAAGGACGCCACCCGCGCCATCTCCGCACTGCAGCGAATTTTCGATCCGCGCCGTTTGCGCGCCGGACACTCGATCCGCGTGGCCGTGGACTCCGCCGGCGCTTTGCACCAACTGCTGTATCACCCTTCGCCGGAGATTGCGGTGACGGTGGAGCGCGTGGCGAACGGCGAATTGACCAGCCGCTGCGATACGCTCGCCCTAGAATCGGAGGTTTTTCTGCTTACCGGCGAGGTGGAAACAACGCTATACGACGCGGTGATCGAGAGCGACGAAACGCCTGAGCTGCTGCTGGCATTCACCGATATTTTGCAGTGGGACATCGATTTTTTTATCGACACGCAGCGCGGCGACCGCTTCCGGATTTTGTTTGAAAAGCTGCTCGTGCAAAAACCGGAGGGCGGCAGCGAGTTCGTGCGCTACGGCCGCATTCTCGCGGCTTCCTACGAGCCGAGCGCTGCTTCCAGTTTGAGCGAGGATAATATTGCGGCGTTTTATTTCGACTCCGAAACCGGCAAGGGCGGCTATTTCGACCGCGACGGCAAGTCCTTCCAAAAGACGTTTTTGAAGTCGCCGCTGAATTACCGGCGCATTTCCTCGCATTTTTCGTTTGGCCGGTTCCATCCGATTCTGAAAAAATTGCGGGCACATACCGGGGTGGATTTTGCCGCGGCGACCGGCACGCCGGTAGTGGCGTCGGCCAACGGCATGGTAAAAGAAATCGGCTGGAACGGCGGCTACGGCAATTGCGTGGTGATCGAGCACAAGAATCACTTCGGCACGCTCTATGGCCATCTCTCCCGTTTCGCAGATGTGAAAGTAGGAGAGGCTGTCGAACAAGGCCAGGTCATCGGCTACGTGGGATCGACCGGCCTTTCGACCGGGCCGCACTTGCACTACACGCTGTTTTTGAACGGCAATCCGATCGATCCGCTGAAAATTCAGCCGGCTTCGGGCGATCCGATTGCGGCGGAGCAGTTGGCGCAATTTTTCCAACAGCGAGATGCGCTCATGTTGCAAATGGGCGCCCTGCCGGACTTGGTTTACGGCCCCCCGCTCTGGGCCAGCCGCAACTCAAAGTAAGAATATTCGCTGGCAACGAAAAGGGAACCGCAATGAAAATTTATTTTTGTGGTGAGATCTGGCGAGCCTCAGGCTAAGGCGGGATAATACAAAAGCCCGACTTCCTGACGCACGTCGTGTGGCGAGAGGAAATCGGGCTTTTCATTTTTAACCTGGTTCAGTTGATTCCGAACTGCGTATAGATCAAGAGAATGACGGCAGTCAACAGCAACGCCTTGATGAAAGGAGTGAAGAATGCAATACTGCGAAGACCTTTTCGCTTTTCTTGAGATTTCATCGTCTTGATTTTATTTTCAAGCTGCTGAATCTCGGTTTGCATCTGCCGGATTTCAGCCTGCATTTGCGGTCGTAGCTTCTGAATGTCGATTTGCTTCATCATATCACCTATTCGCTATACCTTCTCCAAAATGGCCTTTCGAGAGACATAAAATCTATATTTTCAAAAGAGGCAAATTTCATTTTCCAAGCTCCTTTTGTCGGATCGTCAAGAGCGCGTAATAGATAAAACAGATCCATGCCCGACTGATAATGAATTCTCACGCGCAGAAATGAAAGTCGCCGAGTGGACTTATCACCCATTAGGTGGCGAGTCGTCTTCAGACGACTTCCATTTTTGAGCCTACGATTTTAATCGTAGGCTCACGCAAAATCCTCGGCATCGGTGTTGAACACGTTGAAATGATGCGTGGTCAGCCCGTTGTAGACGAAGGCGATGAACGTGCCGAACAGCAGCCCGAAGAGAAAGGCATAAAGAATGTTCGGCGTGACCGTCTCGAAGAGATTGGCTAACGGGCCAGCCGGCCTCAGCAAATGAAAAACTAAAAAGAACAACGCGCCAGTCAACCCGGCGGCTAAGCCGAAGGCAGAGCCGAGCAAAACATGCGCTTGCACCCGGCGTCGAGTACCATCGGGATCGCCGGGGCCGTCACCGTTTGAACCGGGCTCATCCGGCATGACCATTGTTGGTATAAAAAACATTGAAAATCCTCCACTCGTTTTTTAGTTTATCTCAATTCACCGAATTGGCAGCATATTGTTTTACCGATGATACAGCCGTAGTTCCGGTCAAATTATAAGCACCCCAATACCTAGGGTGCGGATATTTCAAATAAGGATCTTTTTTCAGTTTGGTGATGCTGGCTTGCTGCATAGTTTGCAGCGCCAACATGGTATCACCATGGTGATGCCAGTTCTCGAGAAATTCGGCCATTTGGAATGCCACTTGCGCGGCGTCAACTTTCCACAAAGTTGCCAATACTTGTTTGGTGCCACCAGTTAAAAAGCTGCGCTGCAAGCCCGAAAGTCCGGCGCCACTATAAATTCGGCTACCGGTCGTTTCACAACCGGCTAAAATGACCAGCGCGGCTTGCTGCCAATCAACCGAATCAATAGCATCATAATCTAATTTGTTGTATTGTCTAGGCTGATTCAACGGAAACATGATGTACGACTGCCAGGGATCCTCCCAATTCGCCTGAGCATGGGCATAGAAAAAGTACAAATCATAGCCGTTGGCCAAAGATGACTTGAACTCGACCCCGTTCAACCATCCTGTTCTCAGTATCGAATTTTTGTTGCCCAAAGTGTTCATACGATCCATAATTTGGGGGGCGTCATACATCAGTGGATCAATTGAAGCCAAGATTCGAGGGGCGTTTGAGGTTTCGCTACGGGTCATTCGCTTTGTAAATATTGAGGCAGCGGATAGATTCATAATGGCTTTATGGTTAATCAAAAAATCCGGCTCTATTCCATCTGTTATCACCAGGGTACTAAACGGTAACGCATGTAAAAATTCGTCGGGAACGATATAAAAGCGATCAATTTTTTCGAGAAACCCAGCCACCCCTTCCAGAAGCTTGTTGTACAAAATATGCGAGAGTTCAACCGTCTTCAAGAATTCCTGCCGTAAGCGTTGGTCGTTGTAATCACCCGCTGTTTGCTCATTTGCCGTCAAATGGTTCAGATATTCATCAACCTCGGCTTGGAGTTCGCGCTTCGTAACGGCAGAACGAAAAATTTCCAATTCGCTTCGAGTAAGCGCAAAAGTATAAAGTGTATCTTCAGTGACTATATAATCAATAATGGCCTCATCTGACCCCAACTTCTTCTGGAGATTAGTGACATTAGTGTATAGCAAATTCTTCGTTACTTTGTTCGACATTGCGGAATGACCAAGCCGACGATTCAAAGCCCGGGCTTTGATATAATCTGATTTGACAAAAGCGGAATCACTCTGCCCGAGTTGAATATCCAGCTTGACCGCGTTCTTAAGATTTTCATAGATGCTATGTTGAAAGAAAATTAGACGTTTCTCTTGGTCATACAAATGGCTCAACGCCTCGGTTTCATACAACAGCAAATCTGCATAGTGCTTAGCCTGGGTGTATTCTCCAGCTTTGCTTGCTGCTTCTACAACAAGGGCCATCGCATTGATAAGTTGCTGTTTATTTCCGTTTTTTTGTACTCTGGCAATGACTTTTTCTAAATCTTCAGCAGGATATTCTAAGAGTTTTAAATCCTTTTTCGCCTTCAATGCTAATGTTGCCTGTCGCAGGATAGCGTTTATTTCCTGCAGAACAATGCCATAATCGGCACAAATTTGACGTGCTCCGGCTAAAGCTTCATGGGCTTTATCGAATTGCTCCAAAATTTCGTAAAGGGTTGCAGTAGCGAACAAATGCCTTACACGAAGATCAGGCGAATCGATGAATTGCTTTGCATTCTCCAGCGCCATTTTTGCTGCTGTCATATCTTTCTTTTGGATAAAAGCCTGCGCTACACGAAGCCAATATCTGCTCATTCGTTCAGGATTGAAGAAGCCCTTTATGTTCTCACCATACGCTCGCGCCTGCTCATAATAGAAAATCGCTTTTTCAGGCAGATTGTATTCCAAAAACAGATTTCCCAGATTGAGATAAGCATAAAATACATTGAGTTGATCAGGCTCAATTCCTTTTCTTTCATCTCCTTTACCATAAGTGATTGCTTCTTGAAATTCTGTTTCCGCAGTTTGGAAATCGCCAAGATTCTTTGCGGCTTGTCCTCGATGGATATGATAGAGAGTTTTTTGTCGTGTATTTGTAGCCGCCAAGCCGGACAGATTTAAATAATAAACCATTAAACTGTAATCGCCCATGTTGTACGCTGCGGCTGAAATTCTTTCCATGCATTTGTCTTTATACACATTCATCCAACGAACATGCCGCCATCGTTGTATCAATCGCAACACGTCTTTCAGTCTCTTAAGCGCTTCGTCAAAGCGCCCGGTGAGCATAAGTTGATTGCCAATATTCAATTCAGTGCTTACAGCACGCAAATAATGTCTCGTTACTAAACTTTCTCGAGTTATCCAATCACCTAAAGCAAAGCCAATATTAAACAGCGATTCGAGTCCCTCGGCAATCGCATTTTGTAGGCGGAAACAAATATCGAGATACAATCGACGATCCGGTATTGCAACGAGACTATGAAAACCAGAAATAGCAAAAAATTTTGCACGTTCAAAATGACTTTGATTATATGCGATTCGTGACAAATCCGCCGCCTTTGCTGCCACCCGCCAGCGTTTCCACTCCTGGTCATCCGCTTTCTCCAAAAAATCCATCAATGGTTCCCAGTAGGCATAATTCGCCCACGCATCGAGCTCTGCAGCAATTTTACGAGCAGCAACAAAGTTTTCGCTCGGAACGCTCTCAGGCTTGTTTCGCCGCATCCAATAAAGCTTGGGCAAATTACCCGCAAGACGCGATTCGTACAAACCGGCAAGCGAGTCGTCCATGACTGCAGGAATTTCGGGAAACAGCAAGGTATCGGCGGGCAGGCTCAGGTCTTCTTTGGCGACTTCCTGATTGACCTGGTTGACGATGGAATCGGGGACATCCTGGCTCACGAGAAACTCAACCGCGGCGAGGGCGATTTTCTCTTTTTCTTTGGGATCGGGCGTTTCGCGGCATCGCTGCTCGAAATCCTGCAAGCTCGACCGGTGTGCAAAGGCCAGGAACAGGATAGAGAGTATGAGAATGCCATCCAGCCAGTAAGGAAGATGCTTGTTCTGTAGTCGACTCAAGAGTCTCATGGCAATGCCCTAAAATATTTTTCCCGTCTCAAAGAATCAAGCAGCCCTTTGAATCAGGCGGCTGTGTTGGCCGCTTCTTTGTTATGGGAGGAATAATGATTGGATGAATATACCTGCCCACGGTCGACCCAGCGTCCGGGTTGCTTCGGCAGGCGCTTGCCAAAGGTCTTAAGCTGAACCCACCGATAATAACACCAGGCGGAAAGGAAGCGGCGCAATTTCCCGGGCCGCAAGGAGAACTGAAAGAAATTCCCCGAGGTCAACGCGAAGCGGCGCCGGGCGAGCCAAAGCTCTTCCAGCCAAGTGTATTCATCGGCGCAATCGCCGATCAGCCGGCAGGCGTCATTGTGGACGCTGTTCAAAAGATTCCGCAGGCGCACTTTTTCGTTGACGACGCGCGTGCGAGCGTCAGGCTGGTCTGCCACATTCTCCCAATGCTGCACGATTTCAGCGCAGCACGAGACCTTTTCTTCGTATTTCCGCATCGCGTCGAGCCTCAGCGGCCGGACTCGCCGCAACAAAAAGTGCCGAAATTTTTCGTCATGTCCCAGCATGGTGGATTATCTCCATAAAATAATAAAACCTTGAAACTGCAGCAAAAGGGGAACCGCAACGAAAAGAGAACTGCAACGAAAAAAGCTTTTTCGTGTTTTTTGTATACCTTTGACACGCAGAGTTTAGAATAAAATTCTAAACTTTTTTACTGCCAACGGATAGAAAAACCCAGTGGATAAAACTTTTACAGTTGGGTTTTTCTATGTTAGATCAACTACGGCATCAAAAAATCACGATTGACTTTGACCCATAGCCGGTCGTAAATGAAGTCCGTCAACAGCTCGTCGAATTGAAAGACGTCTTCCGTTACTTCCATCGTGCAGCGCACTTCCGGGTTCTTGCGCGAGGGGAAATAACTGCGCCACCCTTGCGCGGCGATGTGATGGTCCCGGTCGGACTCGTAGAAAAAACCGTTGTAGCGGGCGAAGTGCTTGTGTACCGGAACGTGATGAGTCTTGTCCATCTTTTCCGGATTGCGAAAGACGCGGTTGATTTCGACGCCGCCGGTTACGTCGTCTTCTTCCCCGGAAGGCTCGCGAATCACCAAATAATCATAATACTCGTCCACGATCATGCCATGGCTGACGGAGCTCATGGCGTGCGCAAACTCGTGTACCGGCAGCTTGGCGCGAACGTCATACGCGCTCATGGCCACCAAACCCATGCCGTTTTCCGGCGGAAAATATTCGTGGAGCATGGCCACGTCCTTTGCAGAGTTTTCCGCGCACCGTTTTTTCTCCTCCGGGCTTTTGACGATCTCGCCACTCTTTTCGCAAAAGGGGTCGATGGAAAAAGTGAAGGCTTTGCCCTCTTCCGGGTCTTTCGTTTTAGTATCTTTAAGCGCCATCCGCGCGCTCGAAATGTCGTGGGTCGGCGAGGCGGAAAGCGCGAAGATCACGTCGATGTGCCGGATGCGGTTGTTGGTTTTTTCACGCACGAGGCGTGAGATCTTTTCACGGGTCTCTTGGTTCGGCACCAACATCCGATGGGCGAAGGTTTCCAGCGGAACGCCGTCGCCGGCATCATCGCCGGTTTCTCCGGAATCGATTTCCAATTTGCCGAGAAACTCGCGCACGTAACACTGGTTTTTCACCAGCTCGTAATCGACCGGTTTGGCGGAATCGCTGAGCAAGGCTTCGGTTTCGTTTACCGTTACGACGCGGATCTTGCCGAAAATGTCGGGCCGGCCGATCATTTCGTTGAATTCGAAGCTGAACAACGCGCGATAAACCGCTTTCAAAAAGACGCTGTCGTTGTCCATGATCGGATCGCGCTGCGCCAAAATTTTGCCGTTCTTTGGCTCGCGCAGCCGGATGAAGGGATTGGCGACGAACACGATCGTATAAGGATGCTCCATTTCCCGGCCTTGCGGGCCTGTCACTTCGTCGTAAGCTTCGAAATTGAAAACCTTGAACGGCTCGTCGTTGTAGAGCTTGCGCGTGTTGTCATCCCAATCCTTTTGCGGAGTCGGGGTTTTGATGATATTGACGACCTCGTTGCGATTGTACCAGAACCAAAGCTGAAACCATTCGGGGTGGAGGTGCTTCAAAAAAAGGTAGGCGAGCAGATTGTAGAGCAGACAGAAAACGGCGCCGGTGAAGTAGCCGATGACGAGCCACTCGATAAATAGGAGAAAATTTCGTTGTTCCGGCGCTGCAAAGATCAGGTGGGCAAGCAACGCGGCCAAGCCCAAAGTTATGCCAAATAGGTGGGCGCGCAGCACTTTCATCCGCGGGGGGCGAATGACTTTTAGCCAGGTTTTGCCTTTTCGCGTGGTTTTAAAAATCATGCGGCCTTTCCTCCCTCCTCCGATAGCGGTTTAACCTACACGCCCACGGGTGTAACCCGTCCGCACCATGCTTGGCAAGCTTGATGAAGTCCCAAAACCACGAAAAACCCGCGCTGCCAGCGTGCGAACAGCCGAAAGCGGATCTACAGCCGTTGGCGGGCGACAATCATTTTTTTTCTCTAAGCTCCTGCAATTGCGCTTGGGCGGCGTTGCGCCATTCGGCTTTGATATTTGCAAGCGCGATGTATTTCTCCCAAAGGGCCTCGGCGGCGCTGTTGCCGAGCTGAGTTTGCGCGATCGCCAAGTTGTAAAGCGCTTCATCGAGGCGCGGATTCAACTCGTACGCGCGCTGAAAAGCGGCGGCGGCGGCGGCAAATTGCTGCCGCTGAAAAAACCAAATGCCGCGGTCGTTGATCACGGCGGCGTTTTGCGGCGAAGCGGCTTCCAGGAGCTTTAATAATGAGTCGCTCGAATCATATCTTTCCTGGAGTAAAAAATATTGCGCCAAGCGCAACCGCGCCTTTTCACCATTTTGATTATAGGTGAGCGCCCCTCTTAACAAGGAATCGGTGGGCAGCTTCTTCGGGCTCATGATTTCAGCTTCTCCGGAAGAGCCGTAACCTTGAGCGGGGCGCAATTCACCTTTGTAGAAAATTTTGTTTTGCTCCAGCAATTGCGATTCGCCCTGCGAGGCCAAACGATAGTATTGATAAGCCGGCCACGCCCACCATTTGCCGACAACGCCCAAGACCAAAACCAGCGCCAAAGCCCAAGCCGGACGCGGAATGCGAGGGATTGATACGGGCAATGCCAAACGGTCCGGTATCTGGCGGATTAAATCGAGAAGTCCCGGTTTTTTCGGCATCAACTTTTTGATCGCGTTCACTTGCCCGGAAATTTCAAATGGCGGCAGAGCCGCCAGCAAGTTTTTCTCTTCTTCGCTCGCCGGCGCGAAACTGACTTGAAAGGCGGCGATGAGCTGCCGGCGGCAGGCATTGCACATAGCCAAATGTTTTTCCACTTCTCGCAGTCGCCGCTTGGGCAGCGAGTTGCTGATAAAGCGATCAATCTGCTCCGGCGGCGGGCAGCTTTCTTCTCTCTCATCAGCCGGTTCGTCGTGTACTGGCTTGCGCTGGTGCGCCGTTGCAAGTTTAGTTTCTTGGGCGCGCAGGTGTGACGAAAACAGCGCCATAGTTTCCGTGCAATGCTCGCAATCGGCGAGATGCTTCTCTATCGTCTGAGAATCGTCACTCCTAAGGCCTTGCCGATGCTCGAAAAGTTTTTGCAAAGGGATATGTTGCGGCATACTGCGTGTTCCTTCCATTAGGTGCTTATTTTGATCCTTTCCATAACCTAATTTTTGCATATTTATCCCCTCTACTTATATAGACACGCAAATCACCCCAAAACTCACGCCCCTTTCGAAAATTTTTATTGTTTTTTGAGGTATGCCTTCAATTTGCCTCGAATACGGGTGATCTGTTGTTCAACGGCGTGGATGGTACCGAAGCCGAGGCCGCGTATTTCGATGATCTCTTTGGCCGAAAGACCATCGATGAAGGCTAATTTGCAAATGAGAATGTTGCGGTATTTATTTTTGCCGTGGATAACCTCGCGCAGGCATTGCTCGATGGTATCCAATAAAATGATATAATCCTCCTGATCTTTGGTGATTGGATCGACGTACATCTCGCTGTCGGACATATCTTGAGAAGAATCCGGCGGCTGCGAGTTTTTTTCCTGATTGAGAATAGTTAACGCCACCCTGGCTGCCACTCTTCGCAAAAAAGCCTTCGCTTCTTGGTCGGTCTTGCCGCGAAAAGACAGCAGCGCCCGCCGGCCGTTTTCCAAAAGCCGCACGTTGAGCTTTTGCATGATGTCGGCGCACAAATAGTTGTAACGACTGTTTGATGAGAAGCCGATGACGCGGCAGATAGCCGTGCGAATATCTTGTTGATAGCGACGGAAAAATTCCTCCCACGCGTTTTCGTCAACCGGCAAGCCGGCGCAACGTTTGAACAGCTTGTCGGCAGAAAGGTCGTGCCATAAGGCCGCCAGCAAAGCTAAGCCAAAAAATGGACAATTGCGCGAAGGCGCGCCTAAAATAAAAATCTCCACTGCCGCAATCCCGGCGAGAGCCAGCGAGAAAAACCTCCATCTCTTTTTTGTCCGTGAATCGCCCCACTCCTCGTGGTTAGCGGCTTTGATCATTTACTCCGTCCGAAGCTGTCACGCTATGGTGCCATGGTGATTTGATTAGTCCCGCGATGTCGAACTGTGATGTCTGCCCAAAACGACTCTATGTCCACAAACATTCTGTTCAACCCGGCAGTTCCTAAGGAAGAATTTTTCCTGGGGGAGTCGTGCGTGGAACGATAGAAATATTAAAAGATTTTATCAAATAGTCAAGACTTTTTTAAGAAGTAAGCAAATTATAAGACCTCACCCCATTGCAGTTTTTTGGTGCGTTTGAAGACTTCGCGGTCGTTCTTGCCGTCGCGATGTTGCACGATGCCGCCGGCGGTGCAGAGCCGCGCTTCGGCGTAAGCTTTGGTGACTTGCGGCGCCCGAATGATTCTGGCTCGCGGCACGTTCGCCGGCGCAATGCGCCCATGCCGTGATTAGAATATTTCGGCGAAATTGGGCGTGGATCAGTGACATTTGGCGGAAAATATCTCTGCCGAAAATTACTGATTTCGCCAAGCGTCGACGCAAAAGTAAATTTTCAGCCTCTTGATTTTTATACTCGTTTAGGGTTAAAATTACAGTCATTGCGAGGCGTCCCGCTTTTCAGCGGGACAATCTCTTGATTTTCAAAGGATTGCTTCGCTGAGAAACGCTCGCAATGACGTTACAAAATAACCCGTGATGAGTATAAAAAGTTAAACGCACACTCTCTTCCTCCCTCATTCTACTTTGCCAAACCCAGCCGATTTTCTTGCCACAAAAACGCAGCCAGTCGCTGATCCTTTTGTTTATTATTTTGCCCACGCCTTGAAGCAAACCCCGCCTCCATTACGTAAAAACTTTGCAAAGCGCTTGACATTTCATTTTTTTCCAATTATTATTACAAGCCGGTAGTAATCGGCTAATTTTACCAATGTCGCCAATAAGGAGTCAGTTTTTATGGAGTGGCTAACCGATCCGCAATCTTGGATAGCGCTGTTGACGCTCACCGTGCTGGAAATCGTCCTCGGCGTGGACAATGTCATCTTTATCGCCATCCTTGCCGGCAAGCTCCCGGCGTCGCAGCAAAAAAGGGCGCGCACCATTGGCCTGGGGCTGGCGATGATCACCCGCATCGCGCTGTTATTCTCGCTGTTTTGGATCATTCGTCTCACCGCGCCGCTGTTTACCGTGCTCGGTCAGGAAATCTCCGGGCGTGACATTATCCTCTTGCTCGGCGGTTTGTTCCTGCTCGCCAAGAGCACTCACGAAATTCACGACAAGCTCGAAGGCGAAGCCGGCCGTTCTTCCGCCCGTGTCGCCGCTTCATTCGCCAGCGTGATCGTGCAAATCGTGCTGCTCGACATCGTCTTTTCGCTCGATTCGGTGATCACCGCCGTGGGGATGGTCAACCAAATTGAAATCATGATTGCCGCCGTCGTCATCGCCGTGGGATTTATGATGGCGTTCGCCGGCGTCATCAGCGACTTCGTGCACCGCCACCCGACGGTCAAGATGCTGGCGTTGAGCTTTCTTCTGCTCATCGGCGTTTCGCTGATCGCCGAAGGCCTGGATCAGCACATCCCCAAAGGCTACATTTATTTCGCCATGGCCTTTTCCGTTTTCGTCGAAATGTTGAATTTGAGAATGCGCAAACGCGACCTGGCGCCGGTCGAGCTGCGCGAGGCGTATATTAAGGAAGACGAAAAAGCCAACGCAAAGCCGGCGGGCTGATTGCGTGCGGCAAGAAAAATAATTGCAAGCAATGAACCGACTAATCAACTGAACGACTTACTATATTCACGGAGGAAAAATATGCCAGGTAAAGCCAAACGTGCGGCAAAAAAAACCAAACGTTCGACCAGCAAGGCCAAACGTCCGGCGAGCAAAGCCAAGCGCACCGCGAGCAAACCGAAAGGCGTCCAGCGCGTTCCCAAGGGCTATCATACGATCTCTCCACATTTGGTGGTCAAGGGCGCCAATGACGCGATTGAGTTTTATAAGAAAGCCTTTGGCGCCGTCGAGCATGGCCGCATGCCTACGCCCGATGGCAGCGCCATCATGCACGCCGAGATGCAAATTGGCGACTCGCGCTTTTTTCTCAATGATGAGATGATGGGCGCGAAATCCCCGCAATCGCTGGGCGGCTCGTCCATTACCGTTCATTTGTATGTTGAAGACGTGGACGCCTTGTGGAACCAAGCCGTCGCTGCCGGATGTCAAGTGGCGATGCCGTTGGCGAATCAATTTTGGGGCGACCGTTACGGCATGCTGGCGGATCCGTTTGGCCACAACTGGTCGCTCGCCAGCCATATTGAAGATGTGCCGCCGGAGGAAATGGGCCAACGCGCGGCTGCTGCTATGGCCGCGATGGGTGGAGGTGAACAACCGCAAATGGGTGGCGGAGAACAACCTCCTCAGTGGTAAAGTTACCGCAAAAAATTCCACGCACCGAGTTTCGCCGAGATGTTTATAATCGGCGAGGCTCGGTGCGCGTGGTGACCTTGAGCATACGAGATGATCGCCCACAGAAGAGGAACTTCCACAGAATTGAAAATTAAAAAACGATTGTTACTTGATTGTATAAGCGAGCCTTTTGACTATCCTCACATTTGCAGGATGACATTCATTACGTGAAAAACCAGGATAAGCGGCACAAGGGGAGTATGATGGAATCAACAATCGTAATGGCAATCCATCACAATCAATCAAACCAGAATAAATGATTGCTATGACAATCCACCACGATCAATCAAACCAGAACCGCATCTTTAGATCGGTTTTAGGGATTATCCTTTGGAAGAGCAAGGCGTGGATTTTTGGTGGCTCGCTTGGCAACAGCAGCATATCACCAAAGTGCCCGGGCTCAATCCAACGTGGTGGCTCAATTACGTTCATTTCACCGATATGGAGCGTCGCGGCAAAGCGCGCCCGCTGATCTTTCATCGTTGGGGCGGTTTGGGCAATCATCGCTATCAAATCGGCTTTTCCGTCGATGAAATTCCACTCTATGCCAAAGCCGGCTCGATCATTCCCCTGCAGCCGAAGATGCGAAACACCGGTGAGAAGCCGATCGACCCGCTCATTCTCACCATTTTCCCCGGCGATTCCGGCTCGATTCGAATTTATGAAGATCAAGGCAACTCGCTTGGATATAAGCAGGACGAGTTTGCCTGGACGGCCGTTCGTCATGCGAAGCGCAAAGATGGAACGCGGAAGATCGAAATCTTTCCGGCGCGAGGCCGTTATCCCAACATGCTCGCCGAGCGCGCTTATGAAATTCGCTTGCCGGGTGCCTGGCCACCCGAAGCCGTGTCGTACAACAACCAGCCCGTTGCGTTTTCGCATGAAGAAACCGTACCGGGTTGGCGATACGACGGCGATAAGCTTATGACCATCATCTCTCTTCCAAAATTTCGTGTTACTGAAAAAGTGGAAGTGCTGATCAAGACACCCATTGCGCTTGCGGCCAGCAATCAGCTTCTCGACGGGGTTCCAGGCAAATTGGCGAGACTGCGTCGCGTCATGCCGTTGCTCAACAGCTTGTGGACAAAAGACTGGTCGCCGGAAATTTTGGTCGCTGCGGCGCAAACCGGCAACCGCATCAGCATCAATCCCCAAAGCGCTTTGGTAGAGCTGCAAAAATTAGAGCGCGAATTTCCTGAGGTGTTGAATCAAGTCCGCAATATGCAGGGCGACAGCACAACCATTGCTATCGCGCTGGGGCATTTAATTACTATAACCGTGAAATAACGGTTGCATAATTTAAACTTTGTAGCTAAATTTCTCTTAAGGCCGTAAGGCGGAAATTTTTGCCAAAAGGCTTTAGTTGGTTGATATTTTTACCAGTTCGAGAAAAAGGAGATGAACTTATGATACTCGATGCCGAAGTAAAAGAAGATGGGACGCTTGTGGCACAGGCCCCAAGACATTTGAGCGGCAAAAAAGTTCGGATCGTTATAAGAGACAAAACCAAGTTTCTATCAAATTGGAACGCGATAGCTGCTATTCTCAGCGAAGCAGATCGCCTCAGTATTCCTCGACGCAACTTTGATGAAATTCTTGATGACATTAGAGATTTCAGGGGACCAACATGAAGCTTGCATACATTGACTCTTGCGTTTGGATTGCCAGAGTTGAAGGTTTGCCTGAATATCAAAAAGTCATCGACGCGAATCTGCAGACACTCGCGGAAGAGGGGTGGACGTTTTGTACTTCCGATGTCGTCGTGCTTGAAGTTTTGGCCAAACCTCTCAGGGAAAATCAAGACCATTTAGTTCAAATTTACCGCAACATCATCCAAAAGCTGAAGACACTCAAGAACTATTCCGGCGTCTTTAAAAATGCCCTCTCGTTGACCAAATCGGAGAACCTCAAAGGCATGGACGCGATTCACGTTGCGATTGCCGAACATCATAACTGCCAACTTTTTGTTACAAGCGATCCCCATTTCCGGAATCTTAAAATTGTTCCACCCCAATTGATAAATCTAAGCAAAAGTGTTGCACGATAACTTGTTGAATTGTGCCCTCTCCTGCAATAAACAATCCCTGATTTTCTGCTTTTCGATTTTATTTTTATATTTGTGGCTTGCCGAAACGGAAAGGAAATGGACAATGCAAAAATCAGCCTCTATTATTTTGTTGATCATATTTGCCTTAACGAGCACCGCCAGCGCCGGCTGGAAGGCGGCCCAAAAGCCGGCCAAGCTCATCGGCGGCGACGGCAAATACTTTATGCACCCCCGTTGGTCGCCGGACGGCGCGGCGATCGCATTCACCGAATCGAATTACAAAGGACTTTGGGTGGTGAAAGCCGACGGCACGGGCGCGCGGCAAATCACTGATGAAGTGGCGGCGGGTTTTGGCTTTGAGTGGGCGGCAAATGCCAATGCGATCATCAGCCGCGTGGCGAAATATGAGAAACGATTTCGCTACAACGCCGTTAAACTGTTCGACCTCGATAAAAACGAAACCCGCTTGCTCACGGATTTCCGCACGCTGATGCCCGGACTGCCGCATTGGGCCGATGCCGATCAGAAAGTTTACATGTACAACCGCACAAAACTGGAAATTTTTGATTCCGGCCTCAAACCCGCGGCGTTGGCGAAAACGGCGGCGCGCCGGCAAATCCACTTCTTAAAAGAAGACAAAATTGCCATCGGGGACATTGCCACCGGCGCCTACAAAGTTTTCGAGCCGCTCGAGGGACGGCAGTGCCTTAACTTGACGCCTTCGCCTGACAGGAAAAAGATTGCTTTCGAGATAATGGGCGGCAATATGTACGTCATGAATGCGGACGGAACGGGAATAGTCGATCTTGGCCAAGGCCATCGCCCGCAGTGGGCGCCGGACAGCGAGTATTTGGTTTATATGATCACCAAAGACGACGGGCACCAACTTCTTGCCTCCGATCTATATTCCATTCGTTGCGATGGACGGGAGAAAACCCAACTGACCACGACTAGCGACAAATTGGAAATGAATCCATCATGGTCAGCCGGCGGCAAGAAAATCGCTTTCGACGTCATGCACGAGGGGGCGATCTACGTATTGGAAATCTCCAAGTGAATCGACTTCGACAAGGAGCTGCGAAATGAGATTAACTATCATCGTTTTGGCCGTTATCATATTTCCTGCCGGCAATCTCTCCGCGCAAGTGACCGGCTTGGCCGGCTGGAACATTTATCTCGATCCCGGCCACAGCCAGAAAGAAAACATGGGAGTTTACGGCTATTCCGAAGCCGAGAAGGTTTTGCGTGTCGGCCTCGCCCTGCGCGACAACCTGCTGCAAACCACCGACATCGACACGGTCTATATCTCCCGCACCAACGACCAACAAAGCGTCAGCCTCACGCAAAGAACCGATCACGCCAACAGCGCCGGCGCGGCATGGTATCACTCCATTCACAGTGATGCCGGATCCTCCACCGCCAACAGCACACTGTTGCTCTGGGGACAATATCGGGATGGCCGGGAGAAAATTCCGAACGGCGGCAGAGAGATGAGCGCGTATATCGTCAATCTGCTGACGCGCGGCATGCGCACGACGACCCGGGGATCAATCGGCGATTGCAGCTTTTATGGATGCACCTTTACCGGCCCCTATCTGCACGTCAACCGCGAGAGCACGATGCCCTCCGAGCTAAGCGAAGCCGGCTTTCACACCAACCCGGCTCAGAACCAACGCAATATGAATGCGGAATGGAAAACACTGGAAGGCAAAGCACTTTTCTGGTCGATTTTGCAATTTCACGGTCTCGAACGTCCCTCCGAAGGCATTTGCGCCGGCATCGTTTCAGACCTCGAAACCGGTATACCGCTCAACGGCGCGCACATCACATTGAATGGGCAAACCTATGTTACGGATTCTTACACTTCATTGTTTTATAAATATACTAGTGATCCGAATTTGCTTCATAACGGTTTCTATTATTTTGAAAACGTCCCCAAAGGCACGCACCAAATGATCGTCGAGGCGGATAATTATAAAAGCGATACCTTGCAAGTTGTGGTGACCGATACTTTCTTTACCTTCGCAGATCCCAAAACAGTTTCCCAAGTGCCTCCTTATGTTGTTTCGACCTCGCCCGCGCCGGGCGATGACAGGTTTCCGGCATGGGATGATCTCATCATTGATTTCAGCCGCAGAATGAATCGGGTCTCGGTTGAAACTGCGCTCACGCTCACACCGGAGGTGACCAAAACTTTTATTTGGTCGAACAACGACACCCGCCTGCGCATTCGCAAAGACAGCTTGAAAACGGAAACCGATTACACACTGACGATAGCCGGCAGCGCCCAAGGCCAATATGAGCATTTGCTCGATGGCAATGGCGACGGGCTCGGCGGCGATGATTTCGTTCTGCATTTCAAAACCGGGCCGCCGGATTTACGCGCGCCGCTTTTGATCTCCGTTTATCCGCCGGATGGCAGCACCAATGTGGAATTACATCCCATATTGAATATGCGATTCGACGAAGCGCTCGATCCGGCTTCCATCACCGCGGGCATTTTTAACCTGGAGCGTTTCCGGGATATTCCCACGGTCGACGGCACACTGAAGCATTATACCGTCGGCAGCCAAAGCGCCTTGTGCTTTTTCCCGGCGCTGCCTCTAACTTCCGGCCGGCTTTATATCGCCAGAATCTTTCCGGGTTTGCAAGATGTTTTCGGCAATAAAATAGACAGCCAGCAGATGTTCAGGCTTACCACCGGTAACGCCTCTTTTGAAACAATCAACATCGACAACTTCGATTCCAATCTCAACAGCAACTGGTTCGTGCCGCAACAAAGCGGCAGCACGACGGGCATCGTTACCGAGAAGACGAGCCGTGATGGCAATACAAACATCGTCAACCTGCTCACGCAAAGCACGACGTCGATGCAAATCAATTATGGCTGGGAGACGAACGCCGGCGCGTGGCTGATTCGCGAATATTTGTCCGGCGGACCGCCGCGGCAGGTGTTGTTCAATAGCAGCCATATTTTGCAGGTTTATGTTTTCGGCGATGGCAGCGGCAACAGGTTTCGTTTCGCGGTGGATGACAATGTTCCGGTTGAAAGCGCGGCGAATCATGAGGTGAGTCCCTGGTACACCATCGACTGGATCGGCTGGCGCCAAGTGTCATGGGACATGACGACCGACGGCACCGGCACGTGGATTGGCGACGGCAGGCTCGACGGCACGCTGCGATTCGACAGCATTCAACTTACTTACAACCCAGGCAGCGCCGCCGAAGGCACGGTTTATTTTGACGATCTGCGCTTGCAGAAAAAAGTTTCTGTTGACGTCGATGAACCGGCGGCAACTTTACCGAGTGCGTTTGCGCTCCAGCAAAACTATCCGAATCCATTCAATCCCGAAACCACGATCCGGTATCAAATACCGCGCGGCCGCCTTCACGTGTCGTTGACGATTTTTGATTTGATGGGGAAGCCGGTTAGAACGTTGATCAACGCGGAACAGAGGGCCGGCGAATATGTGGCGCATTGGGACGGCAAAGATGCCGAGGGCAAACCCGTCGTGAGCGGTGTTTATCTTTATAAATTAACGGCGGGGGAATTGGTGCAGACGAAACGGATGATGCTGGTGCGATAAGAAACACGGACGGTATGGACAAACGCGGATGAGACCGAACGAACTAAAAGGGGTGAACTATCGATTTCGACGAGGCCCGGGCCACTTCAAAGCATGTACCGTTTCATCCTTTACTTGCATGTACTCAATTCGAGCTGAATTGACACGAGCAACTTTGCCCATGCGTGCTGTTTTAGTTTTATACTTCTCGTGAATCAAATCTGCCGTCCAACGAATGGCTTCTTCAACGGCTTCGCGCGAAAGCTCTGGCCAATTGCGCAGGATGGAGTCAATCGAGTCACCCATGCTTAGGAACGTGAGCACCGTGCTCACCGGTACACGGGTGCCCTTGAAAGTCAATTTGCCATGACAGACTTTAGGGTCAACAACGAGATGCTTGCCAATTTCTGATCGTTTCATAAATTTTTATCCTTGGATTCTACTGACAAAATATAAGAAGCAAAATTATAAAAAGCAAGTCACGGAAGGGAGATGATTTATGCGTCATCTGCTTTTGTTCGTCATGCTTGTGCTCTTTGTGACAAGTGCCGACGCTGATTATTTGTACAAAGCCATGTTCGTGCGCGCGGCACCGGGCAAATTGCTCGATCTCATCACGCTGTACAAAGAGCGCATGCCGGTTTACGACGCCGCTGGTGATCTTCGCCCATTCTGGATGCGCCACAGCCAGGGCGACCAATGGGATTTGATGTTTCTGTTCCCCATGGAAAGCTACAGCGAATATTTTAAACCGGACCGGATTGCCAAGCGCCAGCACGCGGCTGAAAAAGCCGGACTGCCGCAGGATCAATTCGCCAAAAAATTCTACGAATTGGTCGCGTGGCACGAAGAAGTCTTTGTCGAGGGTCCGGCGCTCGAACAAGTGCAAAAAACTTTCAGTGGCGCGGGTTTCTTTCATGTTGAGATTTTTCTCGCCTTGCCTGGCAAGCAAGCCGAGCTTTATCACGAGCGCGAGATGGAGAATGCTTATCTGAAAACGCTCGCTCGTCCGGAGAATCTCATCTTCACGCACGACCAGGGCGCGGCGTGGGACTTGTTTACCATCGGCTGCTATCGTGATCTCAAGCATTATGCCGAGAGCGCCGATATTCCGGATGAGAAAGAAGAACAAGCGGCTCGCGCCGCCGGATTCGAAGGCGCCGACAAAATCGGGACTTACTTGCGGACACTGATTCAGTTGCACCACGATACGCTGGCGGTGGCGGTGAAGTAACCCCTGCGGGCAGAGCCAGACGGCTCGTCCGGAAGCTGGACAAAAATTTGACCAACGGATAAAAAGCGGCCAACGGATAAGATAAATTCGTTTTTCAAAAAATCCGTTGGCCGCCTTTATCCGTTGGAGATTCTTTTTTGATTCGTATTGATGTTTGCAAAAGTAAAAGGGAAATGTCATCCCGCTGTTGCGGGATCTTTTTTTCAATTGAGCACAGTGCTGGATTGGAAAAGGATTCCGCCGCGGCGGGATGACATCCAACCAAAAATTCAGCCTGAAGCTTACACACATGATGCCATCAAATTCTTTCTCTCAAAGCAGCAAACAAACAACTCGGCCGGTGCGTTGGTGGCCCGCCGTCGCTATCATCGCGCTTACAATTGTGGCCGTCATATACATTTGGACGGCTGCTCTTTCCAGCCGGCAAATGCAAATCCAGTGGACCGGGCAAATCCTGATTTTGGCGATATTGCTTTTGCTCGTGTGGCTGCTCTTTTTCTCACGCCTGCGCTGGAAAGTCCGGCTGATTTCCTTCGGCGCCGTTGTTCTGATGCTCGGCGCGATACCCGCACTTTTTCGAGTGCGCGGTGTGAGTGGTGACATCCTGCCCATTCTGGAATGGCGTTGGGCAAAGAGCGCTGTTGAAGCGTTGCCGACCAGCCCGCCGATCCAAACTGATACCACGACTGCTGCGACTGCGGTGCAATCTTCACTTTCGCCGGAGAGCGCTCCATCGCTTCCAGCCGCGTCTGGTCGACCCCAAAACGTCGAGGAAAAAGCGAAAGAAGTCGCGCGAGGAATTTTCACAGACTACCCGCAGTTTCTCGGCCCGCATCGCAACGCTACCGTAAACGGATTCAGATTGAATCGTAATTGGACGGAGCAACCTCCAAAGCAGATGTGGCGGCAACCCATCGGCGCGGGTTGGTCGGCATTTGCGGTCTCGGGAAATTTTGCCATCACACAAGAGCAGCGCGGCAAAATTGAAATGGTGGTTGCTTACGATCTAAAATCCGGCCGAGTGAAGTGGAGTCACGGCGATAGCACGGGTTATGAATCACCGATACCCGGAAACGGCCCACGCGCCACGCCGACGATTGCCGGCAATCGCGTTTACACCTTGGGTGGAACCGGCATGCTCAACTGTCTTGATCTGGCAACCGGCAGGCGCTTATGGTCGAAGGACATTATTCAAGACAACGCTTCACGAATCAACAGTTGGGGCATGAGCGGCTCGCCGCTAATTCTCGACGGCTTGGTGATAGTGAGTGCCGGCGGCCGCGAGGGCAATTCGTTGGTGGCCTATCACGAAGATACCGGCGCGCGAATTTGGAGCGGCGGCAACGATCGCGCGGCTTACAGCTCGCCACTTGTCACGACGATTGCGGGCGTCCGGCAAATTCTCATTTTCAATCAAAACAATGTCGCCGCGCACGATCCGACCACCGGCCAAATTCTTTGGCAGCAGGCCTGGCCCAGCGGCAGCGAATGCGTGGCGCAGCCGATTCCATTGCCCGGCGACCGCGTTTTCGTTTCGAGCGGCTACGGCATCGGCTGCAAGCTGTTTCAAATTCAGCATAACGAAGGCGGCGGCTTGTTCGCCTCGCTCATTTGGGAGACGAATCGGCTCAAAGCCAAATTCACCAACGTCATTCATCGGGAAGGATACATTTATGGACTTGACGACGGCATTCTGGTTTGTCTCAATCTTGCGAACGGCGAGCGCAAATGGAAAGCCGGGCGTTATGGCCACGGACAAATGATCGGCGTTGGCGATCTGTTATTGATTCAAGCGGAGTCCGGCGACGTGGTTTTGGTCGAGGTGAATCCGCAGGCGCACGTTGAGTTGGCTCGCCTTGCCGCGCTGGATAACAAAACGTGGAACAATCCCGCGCTCGCCGGCCGCTATCTGCTCGTGCGCAACGATCGCGAGGCGGCGTGTTATGAATTGCCGTTGGAAATTGAATTATAGCCAATTCTCTCAAAATTTTGGAGCACAAAATGAGCAATGGAGCAGCAGTAGCGGCCGCAGCGGCCGCAGCAATCGCCAATGCGATCAAAGCTTCCGGTACGATCGTGCAAGTTGATCCCAAAGATTTTATGGCCATTTTGGCGAAAAGCAAAACGCCTTTGGTGGTGCAAGCGCAAGGCGGTATTTTCACCACGAAATATTCCTACCTGACCAGCTACAAAGGCCTGGCATTCTACACGAAAGTCTCGACCCCGCTCAATTTGCCCGGGGACATCGAACTCGTCATCGCGAAGAAAATTTGGATGCCGGATTAAAATATGCCCGAGCTAAAGCTCCGGGCTAAGAAATGCAAGTCCGATAAATCGGCCTGAAGGCATTTGGGATTTAGAAATTGGCAAGCAGGGCGCTTTAGCGTCTTTCCGCCTGCTAGCCCCGAGATTCATCTCGGGGTGATTCGGGTTAACAATACGGAGAACGACTCACATGCCAAGAACCAACATTTCCTCCGGCACACCGTGGGAACCCATCGTCGGTTACTCGCGCGCCGTGCGCCTCGGATCTCATATTCACGTTTCCGGAACGACCGCAACCGGCGACAATAATAAAATCGTGGGCATCGGCGACGCCCACGCTCAAACCATTCAAACGCTCAAGAACATCGAATCGGCGCTCAGCAAAGCCGGCGCCAGCTTGAAAGACGTAGTGCGCACACGCATGTACGTGACGAATATTGCCGCAGATTGGGAAAAAGTGGGAAAGGCTCACGGCGAGTTCTTTGGCGAGATTCGCCCGGCCACGAGCATGGTGGAGGTAAGCCGTTTGATTGATCCTGAAATGCTGGTGGAGATCGAGGCGGAGGCGATAATTAACGACGAAAGCTAAACTTTCCGCGCGGATAATAATCTGGAAAAAACCTATAAGCCTGATTTCCGCTTTTCAAGCAAAAAACATTTCCAACGGATAAAAGGCGGCCAACGGATTCAAAAATAAAATCCGTTGGCCGTTTTTTCATCCGGTGGTTATTGGTTTTGTAAAAACCTGTTTGACACGTCGCGCTCGTGTGATCTGCGCGCTAATAAAATTTTGCAGCTCATCCCGCGTTTTCTTTGGCCGCCTTTTTCAGCTTGTCGTTGGCCATCACCGCCAGATCGACGCGGCGATTGGCTTGCCGGCCTTGGTCCGTATCGTTGGCGGCAATGGGCTGCGACTCGCCATATCCCATAATCGTGAAGCGACTGGGATTGACTTGCAGGCTGGCGAGATAATTGGCTACCGATTGCGACCGCAAGCGCGACAGCTCGAGGTTGTGCTCGTCGGAGCCGGAGTTGTCGGTGTGCCCTTCGAGCAGGATGTTCGTGTCCTCGTATTTTTGCAGAATATCCGCGAGCTTCTTGAGGTTTTCCATGCTCGCCGGTTTGAGGGTGGCTTTGTTCACGTCGAAGAGAATGCCGGAATCAAACGTGATTTTGATGCCTTCACCGACGCGCTCGACTTTCGCGCCCGCGAGGTCGCGTTTCATTTCCGCGGCTTGTTTGTCCATGTAATTGCCGATATACGCGCCCGCCGCGCCACCGACTGCCGCACCCACGAGTGCTCCGAGCAAAGTGTTGCCCGCCGCCTTGCCGATCAAGCCGCCAACCACGGCGCCCGAGCCGGCGCCAATGGCCGCGCCCTTCTCTTTGCGGCTCCAACTGGAGCAGCCCACACTCATCAACAGCATCGACACACACAGCAGAAAAAGAATTGATTTTTTCATGGTGATTCTCCTTTCTCAAGTCCATTTGAGTTCATAACAACGTTCTGTTAATTTGATTGCTTAATTGGCGAAGTCGGACTTGCGCTCGGGGAAGTTTGAAAATTTGAAAAAATGCCTGCGCAAGTCCGACTTCACTTTGAAGCGAAAGTTTTCCGAAGCTGGTTGATCAGCGCCCGGCGCACTTCGATAACACTATCATTGAGTACACGCAAATCCGGATTTTGCCGATTCAAGTAACTCAGGCCTTGCTCGTTTCCGGAAATCAAATAATCGCTCAACGCCGCTTTGTAATTCCGGCGCTGATCGAGGGGCTTGCCATTAATCAACCAGTTGTTTTGCGCCTCGCTCCACCCGGCGTTGGTGGCGTGCAGGTATCCACCGCTGCCCTTGTTGGCCTGGCCTTGATCTAAAACCTGTTTGAGCAAACGCCCGCGCATTTCCACCGATACCACCTTGCCGCCGAACGGTAGAATGCGGATGACATCGTATTCGGTAATCGGGCCAGGCGGAATCTCGTCGTCAATTCGCACCGAGCCGCCGTTGAAGATAGCCAGCTCGGCGTCCGGCGTGGCCTGCAGAAATCCCTCCACGATAATTTCCGTCAATTGGGTCGGGTGATTCCGCACGCTGGATTCCCGGCCATCCAGCGCCACGGATGAATTTACGACGAGCTTGTTCGGCTCGAATCCCATTTGCCGAAACGCATTGAGTCCCAAATCGTCCCAATGCTGCACGACTTGACTGACTTCCGGATCGTCCGGAATTCTGTCGGTTATGGGCTGCAAACGCGAATTGATTTGCAAACGGCGTGCTTCGGTATCATAAATCAGCTCATGAATGTAAGCCGAGCGCGCATTGGCGTCCGCTTTGAAAATCGGCGTGAAATCGGTGCCGCGCCACACCTGAACGTTCTCGTGCTCGTGTCCGCCCAAAATCAAATCGATTTCCGGCATCGTTTGCGCCAATTCGATATCCTCGTCGAGTGTCAAATGCGTTACCGCAATCAGAATATCAGCTTTTTCGCGCAAAGCTTGTACCTGCTTTTTTGCCGCTTCCAGCGGATCGATATAAGTCACATAATCGGGGTTATTTTTGGTGATGGTCACCCCGAACATGGCAACGCGCGCCCGCTGATTCGAAGCGTTGGCAACCGTGAATACCACGTTTTCCGCCACGTTGGGGAATGCTTTTCCATTTTTATCAAACGCATTGCTGGAGAACCATTTGAAACGCGACTCGGACAAGCGTTGCAAAAAAGGCTGTTCTTTCAAATCGAATTCGTGATTGCCAAACGTGCAATAATTCAGGCCGACGGCATTGAGCACCGCGACCATTTGCTTGCCGTCCAGACGCTCGCCCTCAACTTTCGCCGTGCCAAGCGCGGAAGGGCTGAACAGATCACCCGCTAAAATCATGTACATATTCGGATTTTGCGCGGCGAGTTGTTTGCGTAATGTCGCCAGTCGCGCCATGCCGCCTTCCTTGCCGCCGCCCACCGGCGTGATCTCGTACACGTCATTGATCTGCAGCAAGGTGGTTTTAACAATGGTGTTGGGCGCCGGCTTGACGACCTCGCTGCCGGCTGCGGCGCCTTTTTCTTTGCGGCTATAACCGGAGCAACCCAAACTCAACACGAGCAGGGTGACGCAGAGCATCGACCAATATGTTTTTTTCATCGGATTCTTGCTTTCAAAAAAATCGCCAACGGACGAAAACACGACGAACGGATTTGTTTTTAAAATCATCCGTTGGTCGCTTTTTAATCCGGTGGGCACAAGATTCTCAAAGTTTTCTTCCAAACTTGCTTGCCAATTCGATTATTTTGTCGCGGTTTTCCCTAATCAACTGCGTTTGCTCCGGCCAGAAGAGATCGGGAAATTCGTCGATGGAGAACCATTTGATCTTGTAATGATGCTTTTTGTCGGTCGGTGTTCCGTCCACTTGCCCGGTGGCAAAAAGAAAATAATGCGTTTTCTTCCACGTTCGTTTGCCAAAATCCAGGCGTTCCCGCATTCCCAGCGGCGCCAGCAGCGTAAGCTGTGAGAAACCGGCTTCTTCCTCGATTTCACGCACCGCCGCTTGCTCCAAAGTTTCCCCGGCTTCGACGTGTCCCTTTGGCAGAACATATTGGCTCAGCCCTTTCTCTCCGACGAGCGCAATGTGGATGCGGCCATTTTTGACGCGCGCGACGATACCGCCGGCGGAAATGTGCTCCGGCACGCCGGACGGCCGTTGATACCAGGTTTCGTCAATCATTCTACTTGTTCTTTTTTTATGCTACCGATTGTCGAAAGTCCGCCCATAAATGGGATAAAACAAAGCCATCTGCGCTTCTCTGTAAATGCTGCGTGAGATAAGAAACTCCCCCTTCCTTAAAGGCGCCATTAATTTTTATCACATCTAGTTTTTGGTACCTGGCTTTTTCGTTGATAGTTTCAAGCAAAGGGAGAAATTTCCCTTCTTGGACGTATCCAAGCATAGCTCCCATAGGCGGGAAAGATTGAGCATACCTTCCGGATTGGTACCTTAATACACCTTTTCTGACGTAGTTGTAGCAATAGTCTGTATCTGCTTCGAGTCTATTGACACGTACCAACTTGCATTCCACATCGTAATCGCATTGATTGTACTCAGGATCATTGAAAGTGAAGCGAATGTCAGGGCGGGCAATTGGCTCAGAATCATCATCCTGCTCAAACGAAGATACTTCGAATTGAAGTGTCCAAGCTAATCCTTTAAGTTTTCGTATATTTCGCAAAATCGGGCGCAGCTTTCCTGTGATCGTCTTTTCTTCATCAGTCGAATTGACAATTCGTTTGACAATTAATTGTTGCAGTGCTTCTGTAAGACAAGTAAGGATTCTTTTTTCCTCATCAGCCCATAAATTCAAGGACACCCAAGTCATTGACGCGACTCCTGTTACGTTGCCATTCGAGTTTGAATACTTCCGTCAGAAGCTCTTGGGCATCCTGACGTGCTTGTGATTTTGTCCAAAGCCGGCGCTCCGCGCGCTTGATAATAAACATCGAGGAGTCGTGCAATACTTTAACGATGCTATCAATGTAAATTCCAGCGCTATATTCTTTTCTTAGCGTTTTGCACAACCGCTTAAACCAAATTTGCCACTCCGAGTCATCTATTATCGGTTTATGAGTAACCGCTGTGCCTAAATTTTTAAGATCAAAAGAGATTCCAACTAACAGACCACGATACGACGCATAAATTTGCGCTTCTAATTCTTTCCCTTGTGATGCCAGCCGTTCGCGCCACGTTTCTAAGAAGGTATCGCAATAATCTTTCAAACGGTCAACCGCAGGCGGTTTGGCAGCTTGCGATTTAGACCCCTTGTAAAAGAATTCAAGCGTGACCTGACACAAATCGCGCACTAAATCTTTCTGGGCTTCCGATAACCCATAAAGATCAAAGATGGCCTCATCAAGTCCATCTTGCAACCTCCGCCAACCAGGACTTTTAAAATCAAACAAATTGGGGGTATCACTGCGATTAACGATCTGTTCGACTGCATCAATAATTCTATTTTGCAAAGCTTGATCTTCTGGAAAAATAATTGGTAAGTGCAAATGTTCTTCCTTATCAATCGTATGATGCCATAACCCCCATGTTGCGCAAGTCAAAAAATGGTAATATTTCGCCAGCGAAGACAATATAAAACCGGTTAAAACAGTTTTTTGGACCTCATTCAGATGATCCAACCGGAAGCCCATAAATTTGTCGGTAAAGGCAAAAGGATCATCAGCTAGTCTTGCTTGAATTTCACCTAATTTTAATCCCCCGCGGGAGATACCGCGTTTTACAATTAGGCGGCTACCTTTATACAAATTAAGATTCCCTAAGCGGCGAATTGAGCGACGCTTTATGGGAACTTTTAATTGTGCTAGCGGTGCATTTATGCCAAATGAATCTTTGGGGAGTTCAAATTCAACTTTTAAATCATCGGTAGAATATTTTCCTCTTATATCTCCAAATCCTCGTCCAGAATCATCGACAATCTCATTCATTGAAGAACAACAACCTTTTAATTCTTCAATCAAATCAACGTCGTTTAATCCGCCCCACATCAATGTTTTCCAAAGCCAGTCCTTTGCCAAAAAATCACTCTGAGAAGCTTTGCGCAAGTCGGTTTTGTCAATAAGAACGGCTTGCAACTGCTCAACGAATGCGCTCCGTTTTATTGAAACGTAGGAAATTTTATTTCGCAACGCTTCTTCTGGCTGAGCAGGGACAAAAAACACTGCTGCAAACGGAACGATGGCTTCACTTTTCTGCTTTCGGAAAAACACGTGACGCACGTGGGCGAAATTATAAACCGCGCGAATGCGAGTTTGCTGCAACCAGCGTTGGCGAAACAATTTGCTCTTTTTCTCGTGTTCGAAAAGTATTCCGGTCGAAACCAACAAGCCAATCTCGCCACCTGGTTTCAGCAGTTGCTGGGCGCGCCAAATGAAACATTGCGAGAGTTCTTTGTAACCAACCGGATACCGGAAAGCCTTGCACCACTGCGTGGCCAATCGATGATCTGATGAATCTTCGGCTCCCCAAGGTGGATTGCCAACAACGATGTCAAACTGAAAAACTTTCAGAGGCAAAACAGGTTGCTTGCTCGCACGTTCGTCACCAGCCCGACCGGCGTATTGTTCATTCTGCTCAAGGCGCTTCTTTAATTCGACTTGTTCAATTGGAGTAAGATAAAACGTGTTGCCATGAAACAAATTTCTACCGCTATCGGCTTGGCTTGGATCATAAACCAACTTCGGAAGTTTCTTGTGTTGGCGTATGTCAGGTGGGTCGCGAAATTCTAAAAACGCAAGATATAGACTAAAGGCTGCCACTTGTACGGCTGATTTATTGACATCGATGCCGAAAATCCGTTCTGTCAGTAATTTTGTTAATTCTGCGCGCGATATTTCAGAAACGTTTTTCAGGTGGCATTCGTGATAAACCAAGCGTTTAAAAGCTTCCACTAAAAAAATGCCGGATCCGCAAGCGGGGTCAAGAATTTTTGCGTCTGCAGCGAGCCTTTCCGTTGTCAAACATTGTGTGAGGACAAAATCGACCAATGTGGTCGGCGTGTAGTGGGTGCCTTTATCTTCTCCGCTGCTATGCTCGTGATAGAACTCCTCATAAATGTTGCTGATTAGCTCTATCGGAATGATGTCAAACTGATAAGCCCAAAAAAACAAATCAGCTTGATCTCCCATGCCTTTGCCCAAGAGAAATTCACGCAATAGCTGCACCTCATTGTCATCAATCTCCTTTTCCTCCTCATCACTTAATGGGAACAGGTCACCGTTAAAATCATCACCTAGTTTGTGGAAAAGCTTATATGTATGTTTTTTGCTGGTCAAAACATCGGTGTAACACCGATATTCACCGTTTTGGTTCAGAGATTTATCAGCAAAATAGTCTTCTACAAGCACATTGCGGTCCTCGAGATACCTAATGAAAATAGAGCGCCCAATCAAAGCATGAGCATATTCACGCTTCTTTCGTTCTGGTCCTTCCAATTTTTTCCTTAACAAGCGTAAATTCTTCAACAGCCATTGATCAACTCGGTTTTCACGCTGGAAGTCTTTGCTCTTTTTCTTGAAAAGATAACCACTTTCAATCGCTGGACGTGAAAACTCTTTTAATGCATCGACCACTTCAGCCACTTGCGTAATGATTTTTACCTGTTTCAACCAGCGATTCTCAGAACGCCATGTTTCCAGATTGCGAACAGGTTTTTGATAAGCGCTGTAAACACGCAACTCGCCTGGCAAAGCCACGAAAAAGAGAGGGACGCGACTGGTATTCCAGACTTTCAAGTGCAATTGCCGGATTTCCTCTTCAATTAATTCGGAATCTGTGTCGGGATGGAAATCGAGTTTAAAGAATAATACGGTAGGATAATCGCGCACGAAGAAAATAGCGTCGGCCTTAAACTTGTCATCAGCCTTATTAAGCTTGCTGGCTTGTTTATACCACCCAACTTGGGCTAAATTAGGCTGTCGCAAAGGTTCGACGAATTGAAACCAGCCAGCCCCACTTTCAAACTCTAAAGTGTTATAAACTGTCTTTAAAAGTTCATCGGAGCTTGTTTGCATAGTGCTCATTGGAGCCGCGCCTTTGAATAAGTGCGTCCTTATAACAAGCAAGTTGAAGACACAGTGGCAATTTTATAAGCAATATATATAACCACATCCAAAAAATCAAGTGACAAATTGCAAGCCGACAAATTTCCTTGCTTTTATTCATTGCCGTATTATCTTATGAGGAGCCTCGAATTGGTGTGCAACCACTTGCGAAGCGCCTTCATCTATCATTTAAGGAGACAAGCGGATTTATGCCAAGAAAATGGCCATCCCGGCGTTTCATCATCTTCCTTGCACTTGCACCTCTGCCCCATCGATTTCTTCCACGCCGAGCATCAACTATCGCGACCCCGTCATTGTGGCAACTGAATTTGCACGCGCCCGTTGACGATCTCATAATCAAACTTTACTGCACGGAGGAGGAAATTCATGCGTTATTTTCTGTTTGTTGCCGGTCTCATCTTGGCTTTGGCCGGAATGCCTTTGGCTCAGGAGCAAGCAACAACGCCTGATTCAAGCGCGGCAACGACGTCACCGCCGGATAGCTCGATCGTTGCGCAAGAAGAAACCGGCCCGGTCGCCATCCCCGAAATGAGCGAAAAAGCCAGGCGGTATTACGAAAGCGGCAACGTGCTGTGGTTTGTCAATCTCGTATGGGGAATGCTGATTCCGGCGCTGTTTTTGTTTACCGGCTTCTCGGCGAAAATCCGCAACTGGGCGCAGCAGCTTGGACGCCGGTGGTTTTTCGTCATCGGCCTTTACTTTATTATTTTTTCCGTCATCAATTTCATCATCGATTTGCCGCTCTCCTATTATCAAGGCTTCGTCCGGCAGCATGCTTATGATTTATCCAACCAAACTTTCGGCAAGTGGTTCGGCGATTCGCTGAAAGCGTTGATGGTCGGCATCGGCGGCGGCGTTCTCTTTTTGTGGGTTCCCTATTTATTGCTCAAGAAAAGTCCGCGCCGCTGGTGGCTTTATACCGGCATGCTCATGGCGCCGTTTCTCTTTTTTGTGATGTTGATCAGCCCGGTCTGGATCGATCCGCTGTTCAATAAATTCGGGCCGATGAACGACAAGGCGCTCGAAGCCAAAATTCTCGCTTTGGCCGAGCAGGCCGGCATCGCGGGCAGCCGCGTCTACGAAGTCAACAAAAGCGTCGATACCAAAGCCGTCAACGCCTACGTCACCGGCTTCCTGAACACCAAGCGCATCGTTTTGTGGGACACCATCATCGCCAAGCTCAAAGAGAAGGAGCTGCTTTTCGTCATGGGCCACGAGATGGGACACTACGTGTTGGGCCACGTCATCAAGGGCATTTTATTTTTCTCTCTGCTGATTCTCATTACACTTTACGCGGCGTATCGCACCGCCGGCGGCCTCATCAACAAATACAAAGATCGCTTCGGCTTCGACGAGCTCTCCGACATCGCCTCGCTGCCGCTCATCCTGCTGCTCGTCAGCATTTTTACGCTGGTGATCACGCCGATTGCCCTCACTTTCACACGCTATCAAGAACATGAAGCCGACCGCTTCGGCCTGGAGATCACGCAGAGCAATCACGCCGCAGCCAAAGCGTTCGTGAAATTGCAGCAGGAGAATCTCGGCAATCCCCGGCCCGGCTTGCTGTACAAATTATGGCGCGCCTCTCATCCAACCCTCGGCGACCGCATCGATTTTTGTAACGCCTATCGCCCGTGGGAAAACGGCGAGGCGCTGAAGTATGGAGAACTTTTTAAGAAATGAACTTTAAAAACGTTCGTAGTTACGCCTTCAGGCGTCAAGCGTTGGGATAAAGTCCATGCTTTCAATCTTTACGCTACACATAAGCCGGACGAATCGGAACCTTAAAGCTTTAAAAATAAATGTCCAACGGATTAAAAAACGACCAACGGATTTTATTTTTAAATCCGTTGGTCGTTTTTCGATCCGTTGGGCCCTAAAATTGGAGACCTTTACTTCCGAGTGAGTTCTATTCCGTGAGCTAAAAATTTTTGCCTGTGACCGTAGGCCAAGGTTGGAATCTTGGCATCACAAAATGAGATACCTTCACACGATAGCGGAGAACAACATGACAAAAAGCCGTGCCATCTTTTTCATGCTGGTCGTGACGTTAGCATTGTGCGTCTTGACGACATCTGAAACATTGGCGCAAGACGCCGACGTCCACCGCCTCGTTAGCGCCATGCTCGGCGACACACCGTTGGCAGCCGATCTGCAATCGCTCACCGACGAAATTGGCGGGCGCGCGACGGGATCAACCTCAAATTTAAAATCCGTTGCTTGGGTTCTTGAAAGATTTCGCGCCGCGGGAGTCGAGGCGCGCAAAGAGGCGTTCACCATGCCGACATTATGGCTGGAGAAATCATCAAGCGCCAGCATCACGGGAGAGGTTGCGTTCAATCCCAACGTCGTCGCCATGCCGTTTTCAGTGGCCACACCGGCTGCGGGATTGACCGCACCACTTGTCGATGACGGTTTTGGTACAGAACAAGATTTTCAGAATTTGGGCGAGCGAGCGAAAGACGCATTCGTATTGATTGAAACCCACGAGCTGCTCGATCTCGACGGACTGTTTCGCGAATACAACGAAGCCGTCGGCATCGAGCAGCGCGCGTTTGCGGCGGGCGCCACCGGCGTCGTTTACATGTCATCGCGGCCGTACAATTTGCTGTACCGGCACAACGCGTCGTTTGGAATCAAAAATAAGCATCCGATGTTAATCATGGAACGCGAGGCTGCTCAACGCGCGATGCGGCTTTTGCGCGCGGGCAAAAAGCTCAAGCTCACCGCGCGTATCGACATCGCTTCCGGCGGCCCCTATGAAAGCTACAACGTGATCGGTGAGATTCGCGGCAGCGAAAAGCCGGATGAAGTCGTGCTCATCGGCGCGCATTTGGATGCGTGGGATCTCGGCAACGGCGCGCTCGACAACGGCTGCAACGTTACACTCGTCATCGATCTCGCGAGGCAAATCAAGCGTCTCGGATTGAAACCCAAGCGCACGATTCGCTTTGCGTTGTGGAACGGCGAAGAGCAGGGCTTGAACGGTTCATGGGGTTATACAAAAACTCACGCGAATGAGCTGGACAAACACGTGATGGCCTCTTCTTACGACATCGGCAGCGGCCGCATCACCGGATTTTTCACCGGCGGCCGTCCTGAGTTGGTTGCCGCAGTCGATCTAGCGCTGGAGCCGGTCAAAGGCTTGGGGCCGTTCACGCATATCGACGCGCCCATCGTCGGCACCGACAATTACGATTTCATGATGCAAGGCGTCGCCAATCTCGTGGCCAATCAAGCCTCGGCCAACTACGGCCCGAATTATCACGCGCGCTCCGACACGTATGACAAAGTCGATTTGCAACAACTGCGTTTGAATGCGGCCATTGCCGCGGCGGTGACGTACGGCTTCGCGCAAATGGACTTGTCGTGGAAACGGCAAACGCGCGCGGAAGTGCAAAAGCTCATTGACACAACCGATCTCGGCGCACAAATGCGATCCTTTGGTGTTTGGGATGGCTGGGAAGACGGAAGCCGAGCAAGAAAATAGAAACGCGGATTTGATGGACAAACGCGGATTCTTTTGGGGGCACTTGCGTAACGAAATCGGAAGAAATCTCGAAAGTTGTTGCTGCCCCAACGGATAGATGAACCCAACTGTAAAAGCTTTTTCCGTTGGGTTCATCTATCCGTTGGGAATTCCGGTTTCAATTGCTGCGTGAAAATCATTTCGGAAAGGAATCGCTTTATGAAAAAATTTTTCAAGCTGATTTTCATTTTGTTCATTGTCACCGCCCCTCTATTTGCGCAAAAGCTGCCAACCGGCGCTTATCACGGCAACCGCGAGCGCAATTACGACATCATTCATTACAAAGCCGAGCTGTCGTTCGATTTCGAAAAAAAGCAGGTGTTCGGCAAGTCAACGATTCGCCTCACGCCGCTGCGCCGGATTGAGAATTTCGCTTTTGATGCGATTCATTTAAATATCAAAAGCGTCTCTTCGACAGAATCAACCAACGGCCTGGCGTTTCGCTCGACCGGCGACTCGCTCATCATCAATTTGCCGCAGGCAAGAAATCCCAACGATACTTTCAGCGTTGTGGTGCAGTATGAGGGCAATCCCAAAAGCGGCATGTACTTTCGCCGCAATCCCGACAACCCGCAGCTTTTCTATGTCACCACTTATGGCGAGAACGGGCTGCACGCCAACTGGCTGCCGATTTACAATGACATGAACGACAAATTCTCGACGGAAATGCTGGTGACGGTGCCGCCGCCGTATGTTGTCATCTCCAACGGCAAGCTCGTTGAAACGCTCTCCCAGCCGGATGGACAGAAGACTTTTCATTGGCTGCATAAGCTGCCGCATTCGAATTATCTCATCTCTATTTATGTCGGCGATTTTGAGAAAGGCGATCTCGCTGACGCGTTTGGCAATATTCCGCTGAGTTATTGGGTGCCGCGCGGTTGGCTGAAAGAAGGTGCGTACGCTTTTCGCAACACGCCAAAGATGGTGGAATTTTTCTCGCAGCGCTTCAACTACAAATATCCGTGGGACAAGTACGACCAGATTGCGGCGCCGGATTACGCCATCGGCGCCATGGAGCACACCGGAGTTACCGGCCATCGCGCCGAAGTTTTGCGCGATCAAAACGGCCCGAATGATTTCGCGCCCAATCTCGATGAATACACTTCCGCGTGGACTGCCGAGGCCACGATCTCGCACGAGCTGGCGCACCATTGGTTCGGCGACAATTTGACCTGCCGCAATCTCAGTTATATTTGGCTCAACGAAAGCTTCGCGAGTTATTTGATGATGCTGTGGGACGAAGAATTGCTTGGCAAAGACCAGCTCTTGCTGGATGTGCAAATTGCCAAAGATCAGTACATTCGTTACGTGCGCTCGCAGCATATCATTCGCGGCCTGGAGCATCATTATTTTGACGACGCCAACACGATCTACAACACCGAGCACACATACTTGAAAGGCGCGGCCATCTTGCACACGCTCCGGCAAGTGCTCGGCGACGAGCCGTATTTCCGCGCGCTCAGTCATTATCTCCACAAGCACGAATTTTCCAACGTCGTCAGCGAAGATTTGAAAATCGCCATCGAAGAAGCCACGGGCGAGAATCTCGAATGGTTTTTCGATCAATGGATCACCAACGGCGGGCATCCGCAATTCGAGGTGAGCTATCGTTATCTCGCCGATCGCAAGCTGGTCGACCTTTCCGTCAAGCAAGTGCAGCCCATTGTGGAAGGGCTGGGGAACTTCGATCTGCCGGTGAAAATCACCATCGCCACCGCGACGAAAAGATGGCAGGAGAAAATCTGGATTAGAAACGAGAGCGAAAATTTTCTCTTTGCTTGTGAAGAGAAACCGGTGATGGTGAGCTTTGACGGTGAAGGCGACTTGATTGCCGAAGTGCATTTTCCGAAGAGTCTTGACGAGCTGATCTATCAGACAAAAAACACTCCCGTGCCTGGGAGAATTTGGGCGATTCGCGAGTTGGCGGCGAAATTTCCGACGCAGCCGCGCGCGGTGAGCGCTTTGTCAAGCCTCATTGCCGGAAATGATTTTTGGGGCGTTCGGGCGGAGGCGACATTGCAGCTCGGCACGATTCGCACACCCGCGGCGGAGCAGGCGTTGGCGCAAGCGTTGAAATCCACCGACTATCGCATCCGCAAAGCCGCAGTGTTAGCGCTGCCGAAATTCGGCACGGCCTCGGCGGAGCAAAAACTAAAAGACGTCATCAAGAGTGATGCGCAAAACGACGTGGTAGCGACGGCCATTCTCGCATTGGCCCGCGCCAATGCGCAGACGGATCCGGAATTTATCAAGCAGCAGCTTGGCCGTAAATCGTGGCAGGATGAGATCGTCGTTGGTTGTCTGCGCGCTTTTGGCGAGATGAAAAATCCGGCCTTGGTCGCTACGATTAAGAAATACACGAGTGACGCTTACAATCAAAATGTTGTCGGCGCGGCCTTAACCGCCTGGGTGAATTGCGCCCCCAACGACAAAGAGCTACACAAGATGCTGATTGCGACAACGCAGAGTCCGGTGTACGCGCTGCAACAATCCGCCATTAACATGCTCGGGCGTTTGAGCGTGAGCGATGCGGCGCCGGCGCTAAAAGAAATCCTGGCACAAGACGCCGATGCGAATTTGACCGTGGCGGCGAGGGGCGCGTTGGAGGGGATTCAGCGTGTTGGAAAATAATCTGACCACTGAGAAGCTTATTTAGAAATTTCTTGTTTTTACGCTTTGAATTTGCCATATTACGCCATTATTCAAGGAGAGAAAATATCTTGTCTTCTACCCAAGAGCTGCTCCAATTAGCGCGGCGAGGTTTTCAAGAAATTGGTTATCGAGAGGAATTGCTTATTAATAGCTATTCTTTTGCTGACTTTTTGTCTCCGTTGTATCCTGTTCGCGAGATTCCTCTGGCTGGATTTGCCCAGCACCCTCCTTCCTATAAAAGTTCTGGTTTTGGCGTACTTATTGCTAATGGCGATTCTCTTCAAATTGAAAATTTTATTGCTCTTGGTGCACCACATGTTTTTATTATAAAGCCCAGTGATGGTGAAGTGTATCGATGGCGGATGAATGTAGCAAGACCAGAACAGATAGAGAGCATAAATGTTGATGAGTTTATAGACACAATCCGTAGGAATGGTGAAGATTGGGGTCCGGAAAGTATCCTTCGAGCTAAATCTCTTGGTAGTTATAATCAACCTCAACAACTTGATTTTTTTGATAAGGGATTACTACCCGTTCTTGAGCATGAGGTTCATTTGAAGCTCGATAAACTTTTTGATAGAACCTTGTCAGAAGCTATTAATGCGCATCGAAAGTTAAAGAGTACAGAGTTAAACGATAACGAATACAGGGGGCTTTTCAGACTTGTTTTTCGCCTTGTGGCTGCAAAGCTGCTTGCTGACCGTCAATATCCGGGTGAATGGTTGGATCAGGATGTAGTTTCAGTATTGAATAACGTCAATGATTTCTACTTCAAAGAATCAAACCCGGAAGATCTTTATCTGGAAAGAGGGATACAACAACTCGTTTGGAATGAGATTCGTTCTGGATTTCATTTACAAAACTTATCCTTAGAAGCGCTCGCTTATGTATATGAGAACACCTTTGTAAGTAGCGAAACACGCAAGATGTTTGATACACATGCAACCCCTCCTGAAGTGGCAGAATTTGTGGTAAAACAATTACCCTTCGAGAAGATTTCTATTCCTTCTGAACGTATTGTATTTGAACCCTTTGCTGGACATGCGCCATTTTTAACAGCCGCACTTGGTCGTCTGCGATCACTCTTGCCGCCGGATATGTCTCATGCAGAAAGGCATCATTACTTTGTTAATACATTATATGGAATTGAATTCGATTCTTTCGCTCGTGAGGTGGCTCGCTATTCATTAATTCTCGCAGATTATCCCAATCCTGATGGATGGCAAATTCAAGAAGCTAATGTTTTTACGTCTCCGATATTTGATCGATATCTCAAAAAAGCGAATATTGTTCTTTGCAACCCTCCATTCGGCCAATTTACAGATAATGAGCGAACCATATACTCAAATTTACGCGCAGCAAACAAGGCAATTGAAGCAATCTTACGTGTATTAGAATATCCTCCGCAAATGCTGGGCTTTGTATTACCTAGGTCTTTTACAGATGGACGAATTTACAGAACGGTTCGCCAAAAGCTCGCAGAAACTTATGGCAATATTTCCTTACTAGCTTTACCTGATATCGCATTTAAGTATTCCGAAGCTGAAACTGTTGTGATTTTAGCAAGCGATCAAGAGAAGAATAATGACCGGCACTGGCAACGTATTTTTATTTCAAAGAATGATTACCCTGATTTTTGGCGCACAGGGCAGCCAACATGGCAAGATGAGGAGGTTTTAACTGGTCCGATTGATGATGAGCCTAATCTCTGGAAACACCCACTTATAAAGAATCTAAGAGAGCATTTTGAGAATTTTAAAACCTTGAAGGATGTAACGGAAATACATCGAGGAATTGAGTACGTAGATGCAGTATCCAACCATGTTTCCAATTTTCCTAAATCCGGGTTTGCGAAAGGATTGCAAAAGGTAGAAGATGGCCTGCAACCTTATCTGATTGTCAGCGACAAAGACAAATATCTGGATTTAAATCCGAATGCTATGCGAACTAAAGCATATCTTCATCCATGGAATCTGCCCAAAGTTATAGTGAATGCTGCACGAATTAGCCGTGGTCCTTGGCGATTAGTTGCCGCGATTGATGATAGTGGACTTTGTTGCTATCAAAGATTTCATGGTGTCTGGGCAAAAAATAATTTTTGTCTTGAGATAATAGCCGCTGCTTTGAATGGCCCTGTTGCTAATGCTCTTCTAAGCGCAGCGGGTAAATCTCGTGACAATTTGAGAAGGGATTTATATACCATTCCTTTGCCGAAATTAACAAAAGATGATGCCAATTGGCTTATTTATCTGGTACAAGAATATCAAAAAAAAGCAACTTCTCAGAGTTCTGTAAACGACAAGGAAGCTATCATGGCGCAAATTAACGTGGCAGTGTTGTCAGGTTATGATTTGCCATCATGGTTGGAGAGCGAGTTACTTGATTTCATAGGACATTTAGAGCAGCCGGGAATGAGTATGAGCCTTGTTGAGCAGATCCGTGTTAGGCATGGTTTACTCGTTGATAAAAAATTTCTTGAGGGATTAACGGAAAGAGAATCGAATGAACTAATACAAATTAATCGTATACTTGATGCCTCAGAAGAAAAATACTATGCTCCAATTAAAGATGTTCTAGCTACAGCTAAAGCCTCTCTTTTGTTGGAAGAAAGCTACAGGTAATTGACTGCAAGTTATGGATTCCATTTTCTCTCGCCGTTCGCCAGCACCATCTGAAAGCAATTACGCAAAATATAGGCCCTATATCAGGGAAGATTTTAGGGAATGCTGTGCTTATTGCTTGATGCATGAGACGTATGCGGGTGGCGAAGAAAATTTTGAGTTAGATCACTTCAGGCCGAAATCAAGACCAGAATTTAGCGGTTTAATTAATGAGTATGCAAATCTATACTATGCTTGCCATCCTTGCAATCACCAAAAGCATAATCACTGGCCATCGGAAGAACTTCGAGCTAAAGGTTTTCAATTTGTAGATACTTGTAACGAGAGCTTTTCGATTCATTTTGAAGAAGATGATGGGTATTGGAATCCCATCAGTAATGCCGGGCGTTATACAGAAGAGCGACTTCGTTTAAATTCGGGGCACAAAACTAAAATTCGTAAGATGATAGCCGAATGGTTATCTTTACTTGGAGAGCCATCTATTGATTGGAATAGACCATTGAAATCGCAGATTGCGATAATTGTAAACCTTAATCGCACTGAATGCTCAAGCGAATAGAATTATTGTTTGCCTTGATCAAAAAAATCAGAATTCAATCCCATGACCACACGCGCGAAGGCGATTCTCAAAGAGGTGTTTGGGTACGATGAGTTCCGGCCGCCGCAGCGGGAGATAATCGACCATGTTCTCCAAAAGCAGGACACGCTCGTCGTCATACCGACCGGCGGGGGCAAGTCGCTGTGCTATCAGCTTCCGGCGCTGTATGAAATTCTGGCGCAAGACGCGGATGCGAATTTGATTGTAGCGGCGAAGGGCGCGTTGGAGGGAATTCAGCGCGTGGCAAAGTAGGTCGGATGGTTGTTTTAATTGAAGAGGCTTATTCATGGCTGCAAGCGCAATTCCCCCAGCCATTATCCGAGACATCAGACGTTTAATTGCCGAGCTTGGCAAAGAAAACATCCGAATCGAACGCACCATTCTTTTTGGCTCGCAAGTGCGAGGTTCGGCCACGGAATGGAGTGACATCGATGTGGCTTTGGTGTCGCCGGATTTCTCCGGCAGCCGCTTTGATGACAACTGCCGTATCCGCAAAGCCAAGCTGCGCACCAATAAACGTTTCGAGACCCATCCTTTTACCCGAGAAGATTTTGATTCCTCGCCTTTTGTGCACGCCGAAATTTTGAAGGATGGCGTCGAGATTCAGTAGATTATCTTTTCCTGGCGAACATTCATTTCTCTTTGCTTGCAAGCCTGAGAATTAAAGGAGTTTTTCCCATACGCATAGTTTGACCAATGGCTAAACCAAAAACCAATATATGTTCAAACAGTGTATGTGTTTCTCTCCACGCGGATAACACATCTCGCCAACCCTGGAACATCCTTGGGTAGGCATCAGTCATTCCCTTCACTAAGATTATCATCCAAATCCCTGCCGTAGTGATTCCAATAACTGCCGCAACACATAGTAGTTCTGGGTTTTTCATGCCATAAAGCCTCATGTACACAAAAGGGCATCAAGATCATCTTTATGCTTCTCTTTAATTTTCTGCAAATCTTGTACATCTGCTTCTCGAAACATCAGTAGCAATTCTCGCATACGCTCGGCCTCTTCCTGTAAGTCGAGCGATTCAGTATTGGCTTGTACCAATTGAAGTTTTTCGTAAGCCAAGGTAGTTATCAGTGGGCCAATAGTAGTAAACACAGCCACAACAAAGAGCACGAGACTGGTGATTAAAAACAAGATAACCAACAGTGAAACTGGTTCTTGAAGTTTTGGCCCGAAAACAATAAACAAAAGAATACTAATAGCGGCAATTAGACTGATGATGCATGTTATACCTCCACGCTTAAGCTGGCGTTTAAGTTTGGAATGATCAACATCAGCAGACCGCACCACATTAATTGCTGTGTGAGCAATATCCGAAGATTTTTTAACTCGAAGCGGCGACTCGAGTGTTTGTGTAATGAGTGTCGTATTCATGGCGCATCATCCTTTCTAATTCGACATCGTCAGTATCACTACGCAGCAAGCTCCTTAAATAGCCTGTAACGAGCGTGACGTTTTAGCGAACGAACAGTCGCTGGCTTAACGCCGAGTTCAGCAGCTATTTCAGATGTAGTATGCCCCTCGTAAGTCATTAATAGCGCCGTTTTCTGATTCTGCGGAAATCGAGAAATTATCTCAAGAATCTCAGAAAGTTGTGCTGTATCTTCTGGTGTAGCTGAATCGGTAAGAGCATCAACAGGCGATTTTTCAAGCCTCTTGAAGTGAAGCCTATCAAGAGCCAGCCATCGAGCTCGTGTTAAAGTCCATGCTTCAAAATGATCGCGATCGCGAAAAGAAGAAAATTTAAGTAACGCACTAATCGCTACATCTTGTGCAAGATCTTGTGCTGCATCAGTGGAGCGCAAATACTTACGTCCAATCGTAAAGATTGCTGACTCGATATGCGTCCACCACTCTGTGAAACGTATCTCATCAATATCAGTCAAGCTGAATATACCCTTTCACTAATTAAAAGACTGAGAACTCAGTTTCGTGCAAAAATATCACAAATAATTTATAAAAAGGCAAGTGATATTTTATAGATTATCCTATGAGCATGGATGCCCAGGCCTGAACTATATATTACTGTGATGTTTAGGTCAGTGTATTTATTTTAATGGGTTTGGTTTCAGTGTATCTTATTAAGTAAGATCACATTTGCCTCATAGCTGTGTTCACAGGTGACTCAAGTACCAGTCACTTATGGCCATAGTATTGGTCAGTTATGCTCAATGCTATCATATTGACTTTCAGCGCTTTAATGCGTAACTTGGTTTAGCTGAAATTTTAATTCACTGATCATCTAACTATTTAAAGTCTAAAGGAGCGATAAACATCATGGAACTTGCAACGAAGGCGCAGTTTGCACAGGAAGTCGCGCAAAAGGTGGAAGAGAGATGGGGACGGAGCGCTTTGGAGAACGGCTGGACTGCTTTTCCCAATGTTATTCTCGAACGGCAGCAGGCGTGTGATCTTAAACCAGTTGATATAAATGTTTTGATGCACATACTCAAGTATTGGTGGAAGAATCACGACCGGCCATTTCCCAAAAAGAGAACAATTGCGGAATGCATCGGCATGAGTGAGAGCACGGTGCAAAGAAGTATTCGCAAAATGGAGAAGGCTGGTCTTATTCAGCGGGAAGATCGCTATGATAAAAGTGGTGGGCGTAGGAGCAATTACCATCATCTGGATGGCCTTGTCAAGAGAGCTAATGAGCTTGGCAGCCATGCTAAAAAAGTAAAGGAGCAGCGCAGTAAGCAAGACACAGATTTCAGAAAAAGCAAAAGGCGTCCCGACAACATAGGATTAGCCTGGTCAGACAAAAAGCAGGATGCGGAATAAAAACTGGAGCAGATCAATGGAAGAAATAGTAAAACTTCTGAACGCATATGGAGCTTGGGGATTGCTTATTGCTCTATGTATTTACCTGGTACTCAAAGGTAAATTTGTTTTTCGTTACCCGCGTTCTCGAGACAGGGACATGAAAAGGCATCACAGCCGGGGCCGTTTATATTTCATTAACGCCATTGAACCCTAAACGAAGGGAGCTGTTATGACCAATATAGGCGAAATTCTAAAGCATTTCCGGATTGCGGCCAGAATTAAACAAAAGGATATGGCAAAAATTCTGGGGATTTCGCCAGCGTATCTTTCGCTTGTGGAGAATACGGAGCGTGACTCGAGCTTAGATATTTTACAAAAGTACGCGAACGCTCTTGATATTCCTGTAGAATTTTTAATTCTGCAGTCCCGCGAACCGAAAAGCCTTAGCGAAAAGCAGATGGAAGTTTTCGACCAAATCCGCAAGCTTCTGTTTGAGTTTCAAAATCCAAGAAGCAAGGGCGATAAAAAGCGCCGCCCCAAAAACGCAAAGCAAGTGGTTGAGAATTGAAAGCGGCGGTGTAAGCTGTGCTGCTCTATCTATTTATTTCTCCCCGTACAGTTGGCAATGGCTTTATCCGGTGAGCCGTAGCCAACTGTAACTAATAAATAGAAAGGAGCGATGTATGTCCTTACACACAAAGTATTCTCATACCGATGAGAACAGTTGCGAACTGTTAGAAAGTGCGTTGAGAAAAGCAATGGCTCTTTCAACGGAACGCAATTGTGATGCTTTGCGGAGTCTCGTAGATGATTTGCAGGAATTAAAGAGGCAACGGGATAAATCTACTACCCCAAAATCAACTTGGGAGAGTTGGTACCCAGTGTATCTTGAGTTTCTGAAATTGTTGCGAGATTCGTTTTTTTAACGTCGTTGATCATGGTCAGGGACAACAAAGATGTCCGTCTCTGGCCATGATTTTTTTGAAATAGTTGTTGATTACTGCTTGCCTCTGCGTCCTTTCTCAAAATCACAAACAGCTTTTTCGACAGTTTCATAATCTGCCCTACTCGTTCATCAGCATCGAGGGCGGCTCCCAGTTTTTCCGGAATGACATCCAGCTCTCCGGCATGCTTGAGGAAAGAAATCCATTTTTCGATAGAAGTCTCCGACTCCTCTTCGGTTTTGGTGAATTTCGGAAGAAGCGCTTGCCACATTAATTGAGTATTTTCGCTTGGGTAAGGTGCTAAAGCCCATTCATGCCGGTTCACATCGTTACAAGCCGGGACACATTGAAATTACTTTGATTTATTGCTTGCATTCCTAAGTTTATTTTGATAGATTTTGTCGGGGCTTGAAATGGAGAAATGCAATGAAAAGAGACTTCAACGTCATCATCGAAAGAGATTCCGAAGGGTTCTACGTCGCCTCGGTTCCGGCTTTGCGGGGTTGCCATACGCAAGCACGTTCGCTCGATGATTTGGTGCAGCGCCTCCGCGAGGCCATCGAGCTTTGCCTCGAAGTGCATCGAGAGCATTTACCGTGAACTATCCCGCCGCTGTACCATCGGTTGCTACGCCGTCTTTTCCTCTCACAGCTTTTCGATTTCCTCAACTTCGAGTCCGGTCAGATCGGCAATCAATCCGCTATCCAAATTTCTTTGGCGCATGGTGCGGGCAATTTCTCGTTTGCTGTTTTTCGCACCCGTTTTCTCGCCCAGCTCGAAAGCGCCCTCGAGCCGGCCGCGCTCATCACGCATGACAGTCATGCTCGCTTCATAAGCCTCCAATTCCTTGGGTGTCATGTTGGCGCGGTTGGCAAGATCGAAGGCGTGGTGAAACACCGGCTCGTCCAGTTTTTCCGGAATGACCTCCAGCTCGCCGGCGTGCTTGAGAAAATATACCCATTTTTCGATGGAAGTCTCCAGCTCCGCTTCGGTTTTGGTGAATTTCGGTAGCTCGATGAAGTAGTACCGAATCTCGTCGAGATAGCAATTGCCCGTGATTTTCTCCCGCATCTCGTGGCAGGAGAGGTAATGGCTGAAGTCATCGAACAGAACGAAGTCGAGGATATTGATCGAGATGACTTGATTGAGCTTGGGATAATGCTCGCCTTTGAGCAGTTGGCCGGCGTAAGTCTTGCTGGCGTTGTAAATCACCCGCTTCTCAAAGCCGGCAACGTAAGCAACCTGCATCTCCACGACGTACGTCACGCCACGAATGTCGAGGCACTTGACGTCGAGAAAGCTGCTGCGCAGATATTTGGTTTTGGGCGCTTCGTAAGGATCCAGCAACGTGACGTCGATGATGGCGTGAGCTTGATCGAGGTGCAGCACGGCGTTAAGAAAGCTGATCAAAACGTCTTTTGCTTGCTCGTTGCCAAAGATTTTTTTGAAAGCGAAATCGGTGCGTGGGTCGGCAAATTTCATGGCATGCTCCGTTTAAAGACTTTGAAATTCAAACGGATTTTATCTTTTCTAGTTCTATGTAAAATTTAACCAAACCAATCGCCTTTTACAAGTTATTTTTTAATGAAAGAAGCCCTTGCGCATGCCACATTAATTTAGTATTTTTCGATTGGACGCGGCAGATAGCCAATCCATTTTCACCATTCAGAAAACAACAAAACTCAAACCATGACCACGCGCGCGAAGGCGATTCTCAAAGAGGTGTTTGGATACGATGAGTTCCGGCCGCTGCAACGGGAGATCATCGGCCATGTTCTCCAAAAGCAGGACACGCTCGTCGTCATGCCGACCGGCGGAGGCAAGTCGCTGTGCTATCAGCTTCCGGCGCTCATCTTCGAGGGGTTGACGGTGGTGGTGTCACCGCTGATTTCGTTGATGAAAGATCAGGTGGCGCAATTGCAGCAGCTCGGCGTGGCCGCGGTGTTTTTGAACAGCTCGCTGGCATTCGATGAATATCAGAGAAATCTCTCTCGCGTCCGCCGCGGCGAGGCGAAGCTGCTTTACGTCGCGCCGGAAACGTTGCTGAAAGCCAAGACGCTGGATTTACTCGCTTCTCTCAAAGTTGATTGCCTCGCGATTGACGAAGCGCATTGCATCTCGGAATGGGGCCATGATTTCCGTCCGGAGTATCGCCAAATTGTCGCCTGCCGGCCTCGTTTTCCGGAGGCGGTGTGCGTCGCGCTCACGGCAACGGCGACGCAGCGGGTGCGGGACGATATTCGCCAGACGTTGCACTTCACGACTTCGCAGCAGTTTGTGGCCAGCTTCAATCGTGACAATCTTTTCCTCCGCGTCGCGCCCAAGACCGCGGCGCTCAGCCAAACGCTCGAATTTTTGCAGCAATATCCGGAACAGTCCGGCATCATTTATTGCTTCTCGCGCAAGCAGGTGGATGAGCTGGCGGAGGCGTTGAAGCAGCACGGCCACACAGTGCGGCCTTATCACGCCGGATTATCCGACGAGGAGCGCACGCAAAATCAGGAAGCCTTCATTCGCGACGACATCCGCATCATTGTCGCCACCATTGCGTTTGGCATGGGCATCAACAAGTCGAACGTGCGCTTCGTCATTCATTACGATCTGCCGAAAAACCTCGAGTCCTATTATCAAGAAATCGGCCGGGCCGGGCGCGACGGCCTGCGCTCGCATTGCCTGCTGTTGCTCGGTTACGGCGACATTTCAAAAATCAGATATTTTATCGATCAGAAAAGCGGCCAGGAGCGCCAGGTTGCCAGCCATCATCTCAACGTGATGCTCGGCTATGCTGAAAGCCAGAGCTGCCGCCGCGTGCCGCTGCTGGCTTACTTTGGCGAAGCGTTCACGCAGACGCCGTGCAAGATGTGCGACAATTGTCTGGCCGGACAAAAAGAGTTGGTCGAGCTGACGATTCCGGCGCAAAAATTTCTCTCTTGTGTGGCGCGCACCGGCGAGCGGTTCGGCGCCACTCATATCATCGACGTCTTGCGCGGCTCGCAGTCCGAAAAGGTGCTGAAGAATGGCCACGGCAATCTTTCCACCTACGGCATCGGCAAGGAATTTAGCAAAGCGCAATGGCTGCACCTCTCACGGCAGTTTCTGCAAGAGGGCTTGCTCGAGAAAGAGTTGGAATACGGCGGTTTGAAGCTGACGCCAAAAGCTGATGCCGTGCTGCGCGGACGGGAAAAGTTTTTCGGAACGGTGCAGGTCGAGCAGACGGACTACGCAGCCGAGAAGGAAGAGAGTCTGGAATTTGACCGCGAGCTGTTCGAGTTGTTGCGCAAATTGCGGAAGAGTTTGGCGGATGCGCAAAATGTTCCGCCGTATGTGGTTTTTGCCGACAAGACGCTGACCGAAATGGCGACGTATTTTCCGCAATCGCGCACCAGTCTCGGGCGCGTTCACGGCGTCGGCGAGGCCAAGCTGGAGAAGTACGGCACGGCTTTTCTGCTGGAGATTTCGCGCTACTGCCGCGAGCGCGGTTTGCAGGAGAAAACGCGACCGGCGAAAAATGCTTCGGTGCTCAGTCCGCTGCCCACGTCGAACTCGCCGATCACGCCCAAAAGCCAGATTATTGCCGGGGAGTTCAATGCGGGAAAATCCATCGCGGCATTGGCGAGCCAATTCAAAGTCGCGCCGCGCACGATATTGGAGCATTTGTTCAAATGCGCTGCCAATGGCCAGGCGTTGAGAGCCGAAGGTCTTTTGGAATATTCAAAAGTTGATCCCACCCAACGCGCCAAAGTGTTGGAGGCTTTTGGAAAATTGGGAGGGAATTTTCTCAAGCCGGTGTTTGATGCTTTGCATGGCGAGGTGAGCTATGACGAGCTGCACGTGCTGCGGCTGTATCATTTGAGCTTGAAAAATCGAGGCGGGGGAGATGCCGGAAAATAGTTTTTTAAATTGTTCCGCCGCCCCAGCCTGAAGGCGTGGGGCTAAAAGGTGGAATGCCGCTGAAGCGGCATTGGGCGATTTCACGATTATGGTTTTTTTCATTCGCATGAAGATGCACGGTAGTAAAAATGTCATTCTGGAAGAGTCCTTTTTGAACCCAGCTCAGTGCTCAACTGAAAAAAAGATTCCTGCGGAATGACATGATAAACTATCTAATCGTTTGAAAATCGCAGTCATGTTCCTAAGTAATTTGAACGGCATTCCCATTGGTCAAAAAAGATTAAGTATGTCTCAACGAGCGCCGTTCGTGAACCTTGCCTTTGCTTCTTTAATTTGCGGCAATGTCGCATCGGCCTGCGTCCACGCCTGCAAAAATTCGGCATACGCCGGCGCGGTTTGGTCTTTTTGGCCTTCACCCTAAAAGGCGCGCGCGAGGCCGAGCAGGGCGTGGCCGCTGTTCGGCCGGAGGCGCAGAATCTGCCGATACGTCTCGCGGGCTTCTTCCCAACTCACGCCAATCGACGGCAGCAGCGGAAACTAGGTAATGCCGTTCATGCAAAAGCCGACTGCGTTTCTCCCGCTTTTGCGATTTCTCTCTGTGCAAACCAGCCGCCCAGTAAAATGGCCGTTAGTTTCGCGACGTGCGCCAAAAGATGCCCAGGCTGAAGCATGACTTCGGGCTGACCGGAAAGGGTGACGACCGTAACATCCAAAATCAAATTGATCACGGCGATCAAAACGGCATGTACCATGGCCCGATCTTTGGCTTTGCGGCCCACCCAGCGCACGATCAAAAAGATCGGCAGCGGGCCGAAGAAAAAGACAAAAGGCGCGCCGGTGTTTTGCGCGAACTGGCGGTAGTAGGCCTCATCGTGAACCGGGTCCATGAGGTAGGAATAATAGGCGACGAACAAAATATCAGCCAGAACCAGCATCACCAGAATGCCGAACGCCGCCAGAAAAACCAGATGCCAGTGAACTTTTGTGCTCTGCGACACAGCTCGTTTCTCCAAATTAAAGTTTGTCAATGAAAATTTTGACTTGATGAGCACAATTTAACATTAAAAGACCTCGAAAGCGTCGCATCTTGTAAGATTTGACCTGTTGTCGTTTTTGAATTTTGAGGTAAAAAAAAATGGCTCCATCTCCTCCCGAAGATGGAGCCAGCCCTCTCGCCCCGCATGACCAAACCTCAAATTTAGAATCCCACCAAAATCGAAAACCGCACCAGATCGTCGATGTAAGACATCTGCGACCAGGAGAAATCGAATTTGCCGGTGAAGCCGCTCACCGACAAGTTCAAACCGGCGCCGAACGACAGGGTTTCGGCAAAGCCGTCTTTGTCCGGGCCGTCGTTTTCTTCGTCGATTTTCCAGCCGCCGCGCAGGAAGATCAAGTCTCTATAGCCGTATTCCACGCCGATGCTTTCGCTGCGCAGGTTGTCATTGGGTTGGAGCAATTGCGCGGCCAACCATAATTTATTGGTTTCACCGTACAACACGTCCACCGCGGCGCCGAACCGAAAAGTGATGGGCAGCGGAAACGACTGGCTCTCGAACCCGATGCTGCTCTGGGTGCCAAAATCGATATCCGGGCCGAAATTCGCCACGGACATGCCGAGGCGGGCGTGGCGGAAGCCGGTTTGGTAAATGGTGCCGACGTCGAAAGCAACGGTGCGCGCGTCAAAGCCGGCCAAATCTTCGGCGATGAATTTCGCCGTGCCGCCGACGGAAAACCTGTCGGTGAGCTTGCGCGCGTAACTCAAGCCGATGGCGACGTCACTGGCGCTGAATGTTTCCCCAGTCGGTCCCTGAAAAGCCACAGTCACGGGGATGTCGCCCGTGGTCAGCACGATGAAGCTCAACGCAAAAGTGCCGATGTTGCCCACGGGTTGCACGTAACTGCCGTAGAAATGCGCCAGGCCCGCCGGCAAATTGGTGTGATTGAACAGCGCCTGCCTTTTGGAAATGAGCGACAGGACGCCCGGGTTGTAATAAGCGCCGCTGGCATCTTCGACCAGGGCGACAAACGATTCACCCATGCCGGTGCCACGGGCGCTCACGCCGATTTGCAGGAATTGGGCGGCGGCAGTACCCGTTCGCGAAGGTCCGCCGAGCCGGTTGGGACCTTGATCCTGCTGAGCCATGAGCGCAAGTGGGCCGGCGATCATCAAGATCAACCAAAGCCAAACGGTCCATTTCAGCAAATTTATTTTTTTCATGGAAAACTCCTGATTTGTAGTAATCTCTTTATAGTCAAGCTGTGCAAAAAAGCAAAGATTTTTCACCACAAAGGCACAAAGGTCACAAAGAAAAAACCGAAAAGGCTTTGTGCTCTTTGTGCCTTTGTGGTGAAGTTACGAACTACTTGACCACGACGAACCGGCCCACCTGGCGATCACCGCTGGGTGTTTCGATGGCGAAAAGATAAATGCCGCTGGCAATCGGCCGGGTGTTTCTGGTTAAGAGATTCCAGCGGGCGCGTGATGAGTTGGAATTGTTGTGCTCGAGGGTTTGCACCAAATCTCCGTCAACGGTGAATATCCGAATCGTGCTCGGCGAGGGCACGTTGACAAAATCGATGATGCGGAAGTTTTCAATGGCTCTTTGATCGGGCAATTGAAAATCTTCAAACCCGGCGCGCTCAATATAGGGATTCGGCTCGACCCACACCCGTTTGTCGCCGAAGGTGCTGGCGGGCAGCGGCGACGCCGCGACTTTGGTGAGATTGATCAGCGGACTGGATTCCAGGGTTTCAATGCCGAATGAAGGCGCACCGCGATCGAAGGAAACCACAGCATACTGGAACTCTTCACCATTGGGGACGTGGTCGATATACTTGAACGCCAGCCCGGTGTTTCTGCCGATCGCATTATCCGCCAAATCAAATTCCGCCAGAACTTCAAAGGACCCCAGGATACCGGTTTTGCTTCTGATCACGCGAAAGCCTTCAAAATCTTTGCTCTCATCTTCCGGCGTGTTGGGATCGTCGGAGATAAAGGGATCTTTGAAATTCAAAGGCAGAGAGGGGTCATTGGCATTGTATCCAGGACTGTTTGGATCGGCGGCTGACCAATCCAAAGTCACCGTGCGATCTCCTGGAATGGCCTTCAGCGGCGGCGACGGCGGCGGTGGAGGTCCTTTAAAATCCGGCACGAGATCGCCGGTATCGATAATGCCATCGCCGTTGAGATCATCGCCGGCATAGCCGTCGCCATCGGTATCGACGCCGGGATTGTCGAACATGATGCCGGCCATAAAAGCATTTCGGCCCAAATCCTCGAAGGAGGCCGGGTCGAATGAGCGCAATGCCGCCGCAACCGCCCCATCGCCTTCGCCGCCGATGACGGCATAAGTGAAGAGCACGGAATCGCCCGGCGCCAGAATCTTCACGGTTTGGCCAAACATCTTGTCGTTCGGATCGGCAATGGTGGAATCCCTTGAGCCCAACGGGCCGAATGAAATCAGGAATCTCGAGTTGTCATTCGGGGCGGCGCCGCCGGGAATGTTGGGATTGAATTCCTTTCTAATCGGATCAAATTGTGGCTCGTCGAAGGAGCCATTGCTCATGAGAATATATTTTTCCGGATCGGTTTGCGGGCTGCCAATGGGATCGCGCAAATTCGGATCGCCGGTATAAATATTGGGCGTTACCGGCCCCCAATCGTCCTTTGAATTGATATCGGTATCGCTCATCCACCAGTTAAAAGAGACCTTGCCGTCTCGCGCGGTGGGACGCAGGACGCGAAATCCGAGAACCCCGGCCATACAGCCATAGTCGCCATCAGGCTCTACAGCCCAGGCGGTATTCACGGTGTCACCGGTGGAGTTGACCACCATAAAGCCGGTGGCATCGTCCGTCTGGCCAGCCGTGCCCGGCCTCAGGTTGTCCTGAGGTTGGCCGACACACTGCATATCATTGTCGGCAAAAAAGCCGGCGTAGAAATTTCTGATGTAATTCTTGCCGATATTTTTGACGACCAAATCGAAAAAGATAATATCCTCGGCAAAGGGGAGAGAAAATTGGTAGCTTTTTTCGATCACTTCGATGCCGAGTGCGCGCTGATGTTTCGGCGGAACGAAGCGAGCTCCTTTGACGGCCAAAAATGTGTCCGTATAGACCGAGATGAAATCTTCTTCCGAAACTGCGTCAGGGCTGTAGAACGAGCTGGTAAGAAGCGACGATTTTACCACGATGGCCGAGCGATTATCCTGATGATGCGGAAACATCTCCCGAAAGTCAACCACGCTCCACGCCGAAGGGCCTTCGGCGACCAGCGTGTCGAGATCACCCACTGGGTTCAAATCCGGGCCGGCGGTTCCGTCGGACGGCACGACGCCGCCCAGGAACATGCCGCCCCGGGTGATATAGCGGGCTATCCGCCCGGCGAGCTCGGTTCCCGGCCAAACCGCTCCACGTTGCAGGCCATCCGAGCCGAACTGGCCAAAGTTGGTCACCTCCACCCAGAGTTTGCCATTGCGATGGACTTTGGAATCCAAAAAGCGGTCCGGCAACTGGGCGCGCAACTCTCCGAAAAGGAAGAGCAGACAAACCGCAAAAAGAACTGAACTGCGTTGTGCTGATTTTGTTCTCATAAAATTCATCTCCACATTTAGCTTGACAATGTTAAATTAAAATTTGTCATTTCGAGCGCAGCGAGAAATCTGCTTCAAAAAGATTCCTCCCTTCGGTCGGAATGACGTTTCGAGGTAAGTCAACATTGTCAAGTTAGAACCTAATCCCGAAGCCAAGAAAAATTTGCCGCGGCGGGCCGAATTGCTGCGGATCCAAATCCAGGGGCGTGCCATTTCCCTCCGGATTTCCATTCTTGAAACTTTTCAGGACGATATTGTTCGGGTCGTTGGGGTCCGTGATCTGGCACTCGAGACAGCGGTGATCGGCTTCGTTTCGCAAGAAAATGACATTGCGGCGATTGAATAAATTATTGACATCCAAATAAAAACTTGCAAACAGATCGCTGACCAGGCTGAAGTCCTTGCGAAAACGCAAGTCGACTTCGCTGAAATAGGGGAACCGCGCCGAATTAATTCCGGCGTTCGCCCCGCCTGGCGCATCCTCGTCGAGGGTAAAGGGTTGGCCGCTGCCGTATCGCCAAAAAACGGTTAACGAGGCGCGGTCGAGAGGTTGGCCGAACAAGCGAGGCCCTTTTCCAGCCGGAATCTCGAAACGCACATTGGCATTGATGGTATGGCGCTGATCCCAATTCGCCGGCACCTCTTGCAGATTCGGATAAGCGATGCCGCCGGTGGCCGCCGTCCGGTTGACCGTCGAGGCTCGCGTTGTCGCCCACATCAGCGTATAGGTCAAAGTGCCGGCGGTGTAATTGCTGAAGCGTTTGGTCAGGTCGAATTCGAACCCGCGATCCTGGCCGAAGTCCCGGTTGATGAGCTTGCGGAACGGCGCCGCATCCGGGCCGAAAACCTCGGTGTTGATCTGATTGCGAATATCTTTGAAGAAGCCCGTCACCCCGAACTTGATGTCGTCGCTCAATTGCTGATTGAAGCCGATTTCGTAGGAGACGGTCTCTTCGGCTTCCAAATCCGCGTTGCCAAAGATATTCAACTGGTTTTGGAAAACACGAAAGCGGTTCTGTCGGATATACAGATCGCGCAGGCTCGGCATTTGAATGAAGCGGCCGTAAAAAAAATACATTTGGCTGCGCGCGGTAATCGGGTGGGAAAGCCCGATGCGCGGGGAAAGATAGTCTTTGGTATTCACCGGTGTTTTCTCCGTGTCATCGGTGAAAAAGGCTTCACCGGTTTCAAAAACCTGGGCGCCGGGATCGAAGCGATCGTAGCGCAAGCCCACGTTCATGATCAATGATTGAAACTCGATTTTGTCCTGAACGTAGGCAGAGCCTGTCAGCGGGAAGCGATCGTAGATATCCCTTATCGAGCCTGAAGTGATGAACGGCCCATTGTCCGGCGGATCGAGGCGGCGCGAGGGAACTTTGTTGTCGCCGTCGCTGATTTGTTCCTGATGCAGGTCGTTATATTTCAACTCGAATCCGACCTTGATTTCGTGGTTCCTGGTGAACTGGGTCAGATAATCCACTTTGGCAGTATAGGTCAAGGTGGTGTGCCTGGCCCAAACGCCGTCGTACCGAGTTTTGTCGAAACCGCTGCGGGGATCTCGCAGCCCCGCTCTTTCATCGGCGGAATCGATGGGTTCCAGCTCCTCTGCCGTGTATTGCCGAGGCGTTCCACCGCCGATCAGGCCGTCGTCCAAGCGGTTGTTCATAAATTCCGGGGTCAGGCGGAGTGCATTTCTCACGCCGGGGTAAGCATAGCGAAAATTCTTCAATGCCCCGATCCTGACCTGGTAAAACGATTTGGGGCTGAGCGTATGGTTCCAATTCAGCACCACGTTGTAATTTCGCCCCTCCGTCTGGCTGGTGTGATCCTGCAGCCATTTGTAGTTGAGATGATTATAGGAATCCTGCCAGAACTGCGAGCCGGTATAACTGAGGCCGGCATTGATGGTGTTGCTGATCTTGTAGTTCAATCTGCCGCTGTAGTCGAAATTATTGCTGAAGCGCCCTCCCCAGTCGATGCCCAAAAACTCCCGAACGAAAGGATGTTTGAGCACCCTTTTGGAATTCAAATCAAATGTTACCGAGGGCGCTTCACCGGCTTCCTGAATTTCGTTGGTTCTGGTAAAGTTCTCCGGATAACTCGCCAACTCGGCGCTCTGGTTTTCGTTGGGCAGGTAGCCGTCGGTCCGATCCGCGGTTCCGGAAAGGAAAAAGGTCACTCTGCTTTGCAAGGCCCTCAATCCCAAAGCCGGGAGCAGAGAGTTGGTAATTGGCTCCGGTCCGCCCAAGCTGAATTCAAGGCGATCCGCATTAAAAGAATTGCTGCGAATGCCCGGGCCGTCCACCATCATGTAGTCGCGGGAGCGGACCTCGAGGGGATTCACGGCGAGAATATCCGAAGGATAGCGGCCGCTGCCGAACAAATGATCGTTATAATAGGCAAGGCGCCCCGTGTAGTCCGGCCCGCCGGTGCGGGTGACGATGTTGACGATGCCGGACTGGGAGTTGCCATATTCAGCATTGTAGCCGCCGGTGAGCAGCTCCACTTCTTCCACAGAGTATTTGTTGACGGAAACGATCTGGTTGTTGAAGAGCGCGTCGTTCACCGCAACCCCATCCACCACATACATCACCTCGCCGGAGCGGCCGCCGCGCACGTGAAGGTTTTCGCCTTCGCCGACGACGCCGGGCATCAATTGCACCGCTTCCGTGACGGTATTGACTCCGGGGATGTCCTCGATTTCTTTCGCATCAATGCGCCTGGAGGAGGCGGTGAGGTCCGGCAAAACCAGTGGCCGTTCGGCAACCACGGTGACCGGCTCGCCGGCGATGACGGTGGCTTCCAAACGAAAATCCGCTTTTGAAGTCAAGTCGACCCGGACCACGACGCCGGTTATTCGGACATCTTTGTACCCGATGATTTTGCCCACGACGTTGTACGTGCCGGGTGGAACCAGCAAAATGGTGTAATAACCATTCTCGTCGGCCACAGCGCCCATGGTTGTGCCCTCGATGATCACGTTGGCCCCCGGTAAGGGACTGCGATTCTGCGCATCGACGACGCGGCCGGAAACTTTGCCCGTGGTTCCGGCAAAAGCAACCGGTACCAGGGTCAGGCCAAAGCCCACGGCGAAAACGATAAATAAAGCGGCCGCTTTGAGAATTCTTCGTATCATAGCGATCACTCCATGTTTAAGTTTAATCGTTGTCAGTAACCTGTGTTCAGTAATCAGTGACCAGTAATCAGTGACCAGTGATCATGTCATTAAGTTAAACCCCGGTTATGTCATTCCGGAGGAATCTTTTTTCAAATTCAGTAGAGTGCTAGTTTGCAACAAGATTCCTCCTGAATGACAGAGTCTATAACTTAATGACATGCAGTGACCAGTGATCAGTAACCTTGAACAACTGATAACTGATCACTGGTTACTAATTACTGGCTCACTGCCTCATTTCACTCATAATAGTTTGCACCACCGTCCGCGTGTCAAGCAAGCTGGCTTTGACGACGGTGTTTTCGTGAAATGGAAAAGCTTGAAAGACCACTTGCGTATTGGCGCCGCCGCTGGGAAAGCGCAGGGCCACGTTGCCGATAAAGCCGCCCAAGCCATCGGTGCCGCCATAAATAATTTCAGCGCCGTCGCCGGGAACGATTTTATCCACATCGCCGGATTGGACGTCAATCGCAATGCGTGGAAAGGTTGACGGCTTTCCCAAACGATCGTCGGCAAAACTGAACTTGCCGTCGCCGGAGGCTGCACCGGCACGGCTCCATTGGCGCGCCGCATCCGTGGCGGAATCGCCGGTTGCCGGCGCTAAATGCAAGACCGCCGCTTCAAATTCGGCAGCGTCCGGCGGGTTGGTGTGATTGGCACGGCTCAAATCTTCCAGGATTTCCTGGCCCATAGCCCAAAGCCTGCCGCCGGCGTTTACGAAATCGGCCAGAGGCGCGCTGGTTTCCGGATAGTCGGCACCGATTTTTCTCCAAAGGGCGGAAGCAGCGCCGCTATAAATCACCACGACTTGGAAGCCGGCGAACTCTGCCCCGGCCGGCGCGCCTCTTTGCGCGACATCCCAAGCTGCAAAGGCATAGCCTTCAAACAGATCGGCATAAAATTTATCTTCGTCGATCTCAACCAAAGCATTGGCTTGGGGTTTGTCATCGACGATTAAAATCGCCGGCGATTTTACTTCATAATTAAAATTTGTTGTGGAAACCGCGCCGGCGTTGTCCTTGGCTTCCAAAGTGAAGGTATGAGTTCCAGGCGTTGCAGGAACGGCGAAACCGGCGGTGGTGGCCAAATTGAATTCATTAAATGGCTCGCCAGCAGCGATGCGCCAACGATAGCCGGCAACCGTGCCGAAGCGATCGACGTCGGTTCCGGTCCATCGGAAGAACGCCGTCGCCCCGGGCGCGTAAGCCGGGGTCACGCCGCTGCCGCCGGTCGAAGCGCTGCCGCGCGGCCCGGTGATCACGACTTGCGGCGGTCCCAAATTGGGACCCACTTTGAATGCGCGTGAAGTGTTCGCATTTTGCGAACCGGCGCTTGCCGTCACCGTAAACGTGTAGTCGCCTTCAGGCAGCCCGGGATAAGTTTTGGAAGTCTCCGTCGTCGAGACCGGCTGCGCATCGACGCCGCTCAGTTGAATGGCGAAGCTGACGTTGCTGCCGCCGCCGCGCGCGCGCCATTCAAACGTAAAGTGCGCGTTGTTTGAGATGGTGCCGTTATTTTCCGGGCCGCTGATAATTTCCACCACCAGCGGCTGATTGAACGGGTCCAGAACGTTGTCATCCTGCGCGCATGATAAGAGCAAGAGCGAGAAAAGCATGCAGCCGATGACGTTTCGTTTTAATATCTTTGACATGTTTTGCTCTCCTCAAACAGGTAACCTGTAATGAATGAGCTTTTGTCCCCAACGGATAGATGAACCCAACGGAAAAGTTTTACAGTTGGGTTCATCTATCCGTTGGAGAAATTCTTTTTAAAATGTATCCGGGCGATTCGTTAAATCCGAATACCAAAAACATTTTTATCTCTCCTTGAACCGGTTGCCCAGGATGAAATCGCCCAACTTGACGATGCCGGTCGAAGTTTGATCCAGATAGAACAAGGACATTCCCAGCCAGACGCCCCAATTGCCCTTGGCGCCTTGCGCTTCTGTGGCAATGCGGTCGCCGCCTTGCGCGCCGCCGGCGCCGACATTCGCAAACAGAATGCGCAACGAGGTGGGACGCGAGTTGTTCATCCGTTCCCAATCGCGCGCCGCCGCGCCCGCAATGACCGGGATCACATCCGCGCCTGAAATAAAAGCGTAGGCATTGCTATTGTCTGCTGAGGCGGCTTGATAGCCCTCCAAACTTTGAAAAACCGTGCCGCGCGCAGTCAGCACCGCCGGCGTGGCCATGGCGTTTCTGAGGGTTTGCGCAAAATTGACCGTACGAAAACCGGTGATCATGAGATTGCCCCCGGCCTGGAAATAGGCCGCGAGCAAACCGGAGATCGCGCTGGCCGTGTAAATCGAATCCGTCATGATCACGACGCTGGAAAATTTGGCGAGATCAGCCGGGCCGGGCAAGGCAGTCGTATTATTTGCACCGGGGAAACGCTCGCCACCGGATAAACGATCGACGTCCCAAACGCTGACCCGCGTGAAGTTCTTGAAGAATCCGTTCAAGATTTTCTGATCCATGTCCGGCTCGTTGGCATACGCGGTCGTGCTGGGATTGGTATCGACGTTATCAATGAACAAGATTCCGTTCGCCGGCGCAAATTCAGTGACCGTAAAATTCACCGTAAGGATGTCGGAGACATTCTCGCCGGTATCGACGGCGCGGACGCGGAAGGTGTGCGGGCCGGCAGATTGAGCTGCAAACGAGACCTGCGCCGTATTGGTGGAAGTGAAATTCACCGGATCATCAAGCGAATATTCAAAATGATCGAGGATGCCGAAATAGTGAGCCATTGAAACGCTCCATGCAAAGGGGACGTTCACGCCGGTAAACCACGCACCCGCTGCCGACGGCGGGCCGACGGTTGAGGTTAATGCCAGGACCGGCTTTAATCCGGAGCCGACAAAAAAGCTGCTCGTTGCCGGGGTCTGATCGCGCGCGCCGAGATTGTCGATGCTCGTGACCGCGAGGCTGTGATTGCCGGGGGACAAAAGATTTCCCAAGGCGCGGCTAAATTCGATGACCGCTTTGCCATTGGCATCGGCAGCAACCTTTTGCTCGCCTCCTCCGTCTAACGAGTAGGCAAAGCTCGTCACCTTCCCATCAGCATCCGCGCCGCTGGCCTCGAATCTGACGCCGCGACCGGAGGTAGCCCCGTCGGGCGGGCCGGAAGGAATGGCCGTGGTCGGCGGCTTGTTCGCGGCAAATAGCGCCAGGCTCAAAGTCGCCTTGGCGGGCGAGGGATCTTCAGCGCCTTCGTTGTCCAGCGCTTTGATTTCGATAATGTGAGCGGCATCGAGAGAGGCAAAATCGAGGGTGTCCGCGGTTTTGCGCTTGTCGGTCCAGGCCGACCACGGGCCGCCATCCACCCGCACGGCGAAGCTGTCGACTTTCCCGTCCGTATCGACACCGGTGTAATCGACGCTGTACACAAATTCGGTCAGATTCGTCACCGCGCCGCTGGCATCAGTCACCGCCGGCGTCTTCGTCAGGCTCGTCGAGCTGACGTAAGTTTCCGGAGGCTGATTGGCCTCTTTAACATTAGCCTTCGTGGGTCCCTTGCCGCAGCTCCATAAAAGAAGAAAGACCGGACTCAGCAGCAATAGCAGCAGGAAACCTTTTCCGACTCTGCGATGGTTCATGAATTGCACCTCCTCCGAATTTTTGGGGTGATTCGGAAAAAAATTAGAGCTTGTGAAGTTGCTTTTTTCAGGCTGATTTGTTACATTGTTGATTGCATGCCTTTATCGGTTGATGATATTGTTTGATTGAAATCTGTTAGGTCACGCTATAAAAACTAAAATTTTATTCTTAAATCATGACTGAGTTCGACATCGGCTCACGGGTCAAGCGTTTGCGAGAGGAAAAAAATCTTGCCCTGCGCGAAGTCGCGCGGCGTTCCGGGGTTTCGGCAACGCAGATTTCCGACATCGAGCGCAACCTTACGGCGCCGACGGTGCCGACGCTGATGAAAATCATCGCCGCGCTCGGCGCCGACATGAGCATCTTCTTCGAGCGCAACAATAAGAAATCGGTCTCGGTCGTTCGCAAAGACGAACGCCAGCAATTCATCGACCGCCAAAATCACGTCTTTCTCGAATCCCTCTCCAACGGCATCACCGACACCAAGCTGAAGGTCATTCTCGCCCATCCTCCTCCCGGCGCGGAGAATATTCGCGGCGGCTATCAACATCCCGGCGAGGAGCTCATTTACGTGATCAAGGGCAAAGTGCAAGTGACCATTGCCGGCGTGACCTATATTCTCGAACAAGGCGACAGCATTCATTTCCGCGGCGAACTGCGGCACACCATCAAAAACATCACCAAAAAGCAAGTCGAGCTGATCTCCGTCATCACCCCGCCGAATTACTAGTCCGTATCTTTCCCCCGCAAAGTTCTAACCTTGACCAAGTTGTTTTGTCCCGAAAGGGACATACGAAAATAGCCCACCAATTCAATGGTGGGAAAAAATGTTTCTTCTCCTCAGTCCCGAAAGGGACGAATGAAAACGGCATTTTTGCAACATCCCAAGCATTCCTTTTCAACCGTCCCCTTCGGGACTTTGAGGGTGAGGCTATCTCTCGAACCCAGAAATAAATTTCTGGGCTATTCTCGCTTGTCCCTGCGGGACGAAATCTATCCGGCCAACCTACTGATTGGTCCGACTACTTCGCTGCTGCCGAAAACGCTCCATTGCCGCCTGCCAATCAAACGTCGCGGCCAGGCTCTCGTTGCCTTCCTGATCGACGGCCGCCAGCCCAAAAACATATTCATCTATCGAACGCCCCCGCAAGCGCCACTCACGATTGTTCTGGCCGTTTTCGCCTTTCACCGCATTACCCATCCCGACGGGAATCACCTCCGTCCAATCCGGCTCGATGGTGCGGCGCGCCAATACATTGAAGTGTGAGAGGTCAGCAATATTTTCCGGCTGCCGCCAGGCCACAGCGGTTTCGTAAGTATCCCGATCGCGCTGAATGCGGATAATTTCCGGTTTTGGCGGCGCGAGCGCCAGGCTGGCCAATGCGGTCGCATTCACTTTTGCCACCCGCGCCATATAGTCAAACGAAACAAATTCGATTTTGTCGTCGATGACGTGCTGGCGGCTGAAGTTTTCATTCGCCTCGGTGAAGCGAACGCCGGCGTAGCCATTTTCAGTAAAAGGCCGGTGATCGCCGCCGCGGCCGACGCGATCCAGGCGGAAGATGAGATCGACGGCAAGCTCCGGCACGTAACGCGACGCTATTTTTCGAATATGGCGCGCCAGTTGGCGGGAATCGGAATCCACCGGATCGGGCGAAAAACAGCGCAGCCGATTATTTTCAATGCTGCCGTCGCCGCCGTGAATATTGCCGACGATGTCGTTGGTGATTGCCGCGTCGATGACCTCGCCGCGTTCTTTGGCAGTTTTGGCGTAATGCGAGCTGCCCCAAAGCCCTTGCTCTTCGCCGGTAAAGGCGATGAAAGCCAACGTGTGCTCGAATTGAAATTGGCTCATCACCCGCGCCAATTCCATCACCACCGCGGTGCCGCTGCCGTCGTCATTGGCGCCGTTCGCCTCGACTTTGCCGTCGTAGCGGTCACGATTCATGGAATCATAATGGCCGCCAACGGCGAGCATGCGATTGGTTTTCGTTCCCGGCAAGACGGCGACCACGTTGGCGGTACGAACTGACTGCATGCCAGTGGCTTCTGTGGCCCTGCCACTCAGGGGTTGATCGAAGAAATCAAAACTAACCTTGAGCCGGTTGCCGTTGGCGGCGCTGAAACTCTTGAAGCGACGATAAATCCAACGCCGCGCTGCGCCAATTCCCATGGTTGCTGAAACGGTATCCGAGAACGTATTGCGCGTGCCGAAGCTAACCAGCGCTTGCAGGTTGGCTCTCAAACTGTCAGCCGAAATATTGTCGACGATTTTGACAATGGTGGGATTTAATTGCGCCGGCGATGCGTGCTGCTTATCCTGGCCGGCGCAGATATCGACTTTCAGCCCTATGCAAGCCCCAATCATTAAATGCATGACAACGAAGCGCCTGATCGATTGTTTTGTCATTTTTTCAAGTGCTCCTTATTGATTGTAAAAAGTTTTTCCGTTGCGGCTACGCCCGCCGGGTTCTCTTTTCGTTGCAAGTTTTGGAGACGACACCTTTAGCTTTAAAGCTATTCCAGCAACGTCTCCGCCGAAAACAGGCTTTCATTCTGCTGTGCGTCAACCGCCGCAACGCTGACGTACACCGGCGCCGCAACATCGGAGAGCGTTACTTCAGTTTTGCTGCCGGCATCAAAGAGAATGTCATAAGAAACGGAAGCCGATTGGCGCAGCGCGACGAGGTATTTGGCGCCGTCAGTGCTCTGATTCCATCGCAGCCGGTATCGGCCAACTCCAAGTTTCTCGCTCGTGACACCGTTGGGCGTGGCCGGGGCTAAAGCCAGGCTGGCAATGAAAGCCGCATTCACTTGCACCACTTTGCGGTGATAAGAGAAGGACATGAATCGGATCAGATCATTTGGATTGTGTTGCTGATCCAAATTGTCCTCCGGCTCCGTGAACCTGACTGCCGTATAACCTTGCTCATTAAAAGCAAAATGATCGCCGCCGCGCCCGGGCCGGTCTCTGGCCAAAATCAGGCGAACCGTAAAGTTTGTCACGTAAGGCCCGGCTTGCAGCTTGACGTAACGCGCCAACTGGCGATGTGGCGAGCTCATGGGATCGTCGGAGAAACAGCGCACGCCCGTGCTGTCGATCGTCCCGCTGCCGCCGCAAATATTGCCGATGATGTCATTCGTGGCCATCGCGATGAGATTGTCGCCCCGTTGTCTGGCGGCTGCGGCATAATGGCGGCTGCCAAACAAACCCTGCTCCTCGCCGGTAAACGCCACGAACAAAATAGTGGCTTCGAATTGATGCCGGCTCAACACGCGCGCCAGCTCCAAAACTCCGGCGGTGCCGCTGGCGTCGTCATTGGCGCCGGGCGCGAAGCCTTGTCCGTCACAGCGCTCGGTCGTGCGGCTGTCGTAATGGCCGCTCACCAAAATCTGCCGCTCTGGCGATACCGTTCCCGGCAAACGCGCTACCACATTGCGCTGGAGGGCCGTGACCCCGCAAATCGTCGTTGTAAAATCATCGTAATACACTTGCAGCCGGCCGCCGGAAGCTCGGCTAAAGTTTTGGAGCTTTTGCCGGAGCCATCTGCGCGCGGCGCCGATGCCTTTCGCGGAAGAGACGGTATCCGATATGGAATGGCGCGTCTCGAAGCCGGCCAGGCTGGCAACATAGCTCCGCAGCGAATCCGCAGAGATGGCATCGAGCAAACGTTGGATTTCGGCATTGTCGGCACTAAGCGTTGCTGGCGGTGGCTTGAAATCATCAACGACGGGAACTCGGCTTTTTTCGTCACATGCAATAAAAGCGGCAAAAATGACAAAAAACGCCACTGCGTCGAGTTTGGAAGCGGCCTGTGAAAAAGAGGATGGCATGCGTCGCTTGCTTACGAAACCAAACCGTTACGAAACGACCTCTCGCGCGCAACGGCGAGCCACTCATCAAGGCTCGTGCTTAGGATTCATTTATATGTAAGAAGCTCTCGCGATCATTCGTGGGGGAGCGTCGAAGGTGCAGTTCGTGGTGAAAGTGACAGCGAATGAAATATAATAAAGACATTCCACTTTGTCAACAAAAATTTGTAAGATTTTTCTTACAAATGAAAGTTTTACCGAACACCGGAAAACTCTACTAAAATTAGGAAACGGCGCGCCAAGATGCTATCACATAAATATGTGATTTACAAAAATCTCGCGCCAATATGGAAGGCGATCCTAACCCGAAAGTGGCATAATGCTTTAAGTACGCCATAAGCCGGACGAGCCAGAACCAAATAGGAAAGAGCTGTTTGTATCCGGATCTTACGAATCGCCCGGATCAAAAATCGAATGGCTTGAATCCGGGCGATTCGGCAAATCCGGATACCACTAGAAAGCCTTTGCTTTTTTGCAAAGATATCACTTGTAAAATTGTTTATCTACTGCGGATTTCTTGAGTGCTCCAATCCACATTTTGGACACTTTTTGTCATGGCAGGCGCGGCAAACATTGCGGCCGCAATTTTCACATTTGAAGCAATCGGCGCAAACCGCGTGCAGCTTGTCTTCACAAATATAAAAATGATGAATCCCGCACGCGCAGCCCTGGCAAGCCGGCGCCTCGAAATCTTTCGTCAGCGGGTTCCACACGAGCGGAATTTCCCGGACGGCTTTGCGGAAGCGGACTTCATAATTGACCACCATCACCGGCATGAACAAGCGCATGAGATTGACCGGCTGGACGTTGATCTTCATGGCGTATTTTTCGCGCTGGTCGGTGATCTTGCGCTCCAATTCCAGCGCGGTGGCGCGAATGCGTGACTCCTCGTCTTCCCGCTCTTTTCCTTCCAAGCCGCGGCGCGCGATTTTGCGGCGAATCTCAGCGGCGAGACTGTCATAATATTCCGCCAGCCGGTCGAGGTCGCGCTGCAGCCGGCGATTCAAGCTTTTGTGAAATTCCGCCAGCTCCCGGCGAATCATCGTTTCGGTTGAGCGGCACGCGACGGCGTAGATAGCTTGAAAAGGCTGCGCCGGCAAATCGGCGTGACGTGCGGTCTCAACGGATTCAACCCAATCGAGCTGCGCCGCCATATCCGAAACCTCGGCGAGCGTCTGCTCGTTGACGATGACAGAGACGAGGCCGTCTTTTTTCTCATCGGAAACCGCGGTGTATTTGAAATTGAATTGCGCGTAAGAAAGAATCCGCTCCATCGCATCCAGCGCGTGCCCGAGGCCGTTTAGTACCTGAAAACGTTGCTCGGCCGCGCTCTTCGTGCTTTGCTTCAAATACAAATCCCGCAGCGTCAAGTGGGCATAGTTGCCGGTTCCTTGTACAAGCGCCAACAGCCGGTCGACGAAATCCGATTGAAACGTGACCAGCTCGCCGTCTTGCTTCGACTGCTCGGGATTGAAATAAAGCCTGGCCAGCTCCGGAGTATGGAGAACTTTCGATACACTTTCCGGAACGAGCGCTTCGAGATACTCGCCGTTTCTTTCGACGGCGGCGCCGGAGAGTTCAAGCACTTCGGCAACGGTATCAATCAATTGTGCGGACATAACGAGCAAATCGGAGTAATGGATTATTGGATCGATGGATCAATGGAGTGATGGATTATTGGATTGGTGGATTACTGGAGTATTGGAGTGCTGGCAACTCTATTCATCCAATAATCCATCACTTCAATACTCCATCAATCCAGTGATCCAACACTCCAATAATCCATCACTGCAAAGTTTTGTGATTACACTTCAAACTCCTGTTCGAATAGCGCTTCATCCAACTCCTTCGTCTTTTGATATTCGGCGCGGGCTTGCAGAATTTGCTCGGCGAAATTTTCGATATTCCGGTGCAATTCTTCCTTCTGCGTCGAGCGCAGCCAGATGTCGAGCACGACGTCGCTGAACTCCTCTTCACCGTCGAGATTGCCGAGAATGCTGTCGATCTCGCCGATCACCAGCTCGAACATGTTGATCTTCTTGTCGAGAATGTAAAGAATATATTCCTCGATGCTGTCAGTGATGCAAAAATTGAACACAAAGACGTCCTTGGTCTGGCCGATGCGGTGAATGCGGCCGATGCGCTGCTCCAGGCGCATCGGATTCCACGGCAAATCGTAGTTGATCATCGTCTGGCAAAATTGCAGATTGCGGCCCTCGGCGCCGACCTCCGTCATTAGCAGCAGATCGGTCCGATCGCGAAACTGCTCGACCGCTGCATCCTTTTGTTCGTTCGTCATGCCGCTGCGAAATTCGACGAAGGGAATGCCGGCGTCACCAAACAGGCCGGCGAGATAGTCGAACGTGCGCAGAAAATTGGTGAAAACGATTTTCTTGGCCGGGTTTTTGCGGACGAGCTGCAGCAGTTGCTTGCCTTTTTCCGTCTCGCGCACGTTTTTTAGCAAATCGAGCATGCTGTCAATCTGGCCGGCGGCGCCGTTCATGCGTTCTTTCAGATTGCGCAGGGAATCTTCGAGCGCGAAGGGGCAACTGCCGGCTTTCATGAGCAAATTGTTCAACGTCATTTTCTCAAGGCCGGTGCTTTCGCCATATTGGCGGCGGGTGAATTGCGTGATGCGCTCGTACAGCTCTTTTTCCAACGGCGAGGGTTGCACCGTGATGGTGGCGGCGAAGCGCTTGGGAAGCTTGACATCGACCAAACTGCGGGTGTTACGGATCATGACTTCGCGCAGCAGCTCTTTCAGGCTCTCGCGGTTTTTCGGCATGCGCACGTCGCCGCGCGCCACGTACTCCTTGCGGAATTGCGCTTCGGTTTTGAGCACGCCGGGCTTGAGCAACGTCAGCAAATTGTGCAGCTCCATCAAATCGTTTTGCACCGGCGTGGCGGTGAGCAGAAAGATGAACTTCTTTTGCAGCGCATTGACCAGCTTCCATGCCAGGGTGGTTTTGTTTTTAAGATGATGCGCTTCGTCGACGACGACGAGATCGTACTTGATTTGAGTGACGAGATCGAAATTCGTTTTGTTTTTCGCGGTGTGAATCGAGGCAATCACCCAATCGTTCTCCCCCCAAAACTCCGGATGGCGCTTGATATCGACGTCGTCGCTGGTGATGAATTCCATGCCGAACTTTTCGCGCATCTCGCCCTGCCACTGCGACACCAACGCCGGCGGCACGAGGATCAATGCCTTTTTCACGAGGCCGCGCAGGCGATACTCTTTAACAAGCATGCCGGCCTCGATGGTTTTGCCAAGCCCGACCTCGTCTGAAAGCAAGACGCGGCCGCGAAAATGCTTGAGCACTTTCTTGACGGTCTCGATCTGATACCAATAGCGCTCGACGTTGGTCAGCATATCGAGGCAGAGCAGTTCATCAAACTCGCGCAAGAGGGCGAGATGGTAGAGATCGAGTTTGGCGCGGTAAGCGGCCAACCCCTGGCCCGGAGGGAGATCGCCATCATGGTTGGGCGCCGCGAATGGCTCCAAATGCTTTGGAGGCTGAAAGGAAAAACTGAGGGGAATTTCAGCAGTGGCGTTCGGTTGCATATAGGTGTAAATCGTAAAACGTAATTCGTAAAACGTAATTTGTAAAAAGTCAGAAACGGCGAAACAAAAGTTTACTAAATTTAACAAATCGCCGCGTCGTTCGCAATCGAAAAAAAAAGTTATCCACAGCTTTTTTTGAAATGACTTCAGCTTTCCAGTCGAGCCGAGGGGGTTATTTTCAGGCGGTCAATGCGCCGTTGCAAATACGGCGAGAAATGGCCGGCGTAGCGCTCCCAAAGTTCCGGGCGCTTCCAGTCATTGCCGGTTATCCGGTGGCGGCAGCTTGGCGTGCCGCAGGCGCAATCGAACTCGTCGTGCGGCCCGCCGTCGGACATGGCGTAATCGAAGCACACTTCTTCGCCGGGCGCGATGTCGCGCAACGCCACCAGAACGATTTGCCCGCTCATGCCGGTGTTCGGCTCGCAAGAGTGGTTGACAAAATCCGCCGGCTCGTCCACGCCGTTGGGCACCAAAAATAAATCTTCCTCGACTTGCAGGCTGTGCTGCCGGACGTAAACCGGCAATTCGGCAAATTCTTCAGCAATGACAACGTCGCCACCCCAAACCACCACCACTTCGCCGGCGCGAACGTGAGCCTTGGCAAATACGCCGAAGCCGCCTTTGTGGCGATGGGGCCGCGCTTCCAATTGGGGTGAAAGATAAGCCGTGGGTCGCGTCGAATTTTTCATATCGGCTATATTAAGCACTATTCGCCTCAATGTCAAGAGCAAAATTTTTTGAAATTCTTCAACTATTGCTTGCGCTTGGCAGCGCATTTGGTTAAATTGAAGCCGTTATTTCGAGCAAAAAAACAGATGGTTTTTAGAATTTAGCCCAGACCGGCGGTCTGGGTTACAAATCAACTCGGAGGAGAAACATGCCAGTGCACCTGCCCAATCAGCAACAACTCATCAATGAATTGAATAAAGCGCTCGGGTGGGAGCTGCGCGCGCAGGCGATGTACGCGCACTACGCCGCGTATGTCAAAGGCCTGGAGATGCTGACGCTCAAAGCGCATTTTGAAGAGGAAGCCACGGAATCTTTCGGGCACGCTGCGAAGGTGCGCGACATTATTGCCACGCTCGGCGGCGAAGCGGTGACGGCGCGCGATGCGGCGCCGATCGTTCACACCGAAGATTACAAAAAAATGCTCGAAGAAGCGCTGCTGACCGAGCAATCCGCGGCTGCCCAATACAAGAAGATTTTGCCGATGGTGGAATCTTACCCGCCTTTCGGCCACGCCATCATCCACATTATGAAGGATGAAATGGATGCCGTGGTCGAAGTCGAGGCGTTGTTGGGGCGCTAACTATTCAACACAAAAAGCTCAAAACCGTTTTCCAACGGATAAAAAAGCGACCAACGGATTTATTTTCAAGTATCCGTTGGTCGTTTTTCCATCCGTTGGACATTTAAAAATTTTCACGAAGTTATTAATAGCAACATGTCCAACTCGAAGCCCTTTCCCATTCTCCGCATCGTCCCGCTCGAGCAAATCCGTTTTCACGAAGCGCCGGAGACCGACCGCGCGGCGCGCTTGGTGGAGCGGCTGGCGGAGGATCGCCATTTGCTCAATCCTCCCATCGTGGCGCCGCTGGCGCCGGCCGGCGGCTCTCTGCTCATCGACGGCGCCAATCGCATCAGCGCCATGCGCCTGCTCGGCTATAATTGCGCACCGGTGCAAATCATCAGCTACAATGATCCGGCGCTGCGTTTGGCAAGCTGGCATCATGCGGTGATGCGCCTGTACTGGCCGGAGTGGATCGAGCAATTGCTCTCGCAGGGGTTGCCCGTGGAAATCGTCTCCATCGAGACGGCTGAAGCCATGCTGGCTACCCGCGAGGCGTGCGCGGTGATGACGGCCCCCGATGAAAGCGCCGCCATTATTCCGGCGAGCGGCAATTTGCGCACGGACGTGAACGCCATCACGCGCCTGATCGATACCTACAAAAAGAGCCATCCCTTCGAGCGCGTCGACCAAACTAATTTATCCGAGCTGCGCAATTTTTATCCCGACCTGGCGGCTTTGGTTCTCTTCCCGCCGTTTGCAAAGAGCGAGGTGGTGCAGCTCGTCACCGACAATCTCAAGCTGCCCACCGGTTTGACGCGGCACAGTATTCCCGGCCGCGTGCTGCGCGTCAATATTCAGCTCGACGTGCTGCGTTCCGATCTTTCGCTCGAAGACAAAAACGAATGGCTGGAGGCGTTCGTGCGCATGCGCGTGCAGGAGCGCCACGTGCGGTTTTATCCGGAGTCGGTGTTTATTTTTGACGATTGATTCTACAAGGCAAAACCATTTAGGTTCACTTATACGATCAAACTCAGAAAAAAATTCTAAAAGTTTTGTGCCTCCAACTGATAGATGAAGACCAACGGATAATCCCGCCAGGCGGGACCAACGGATCGAAAGGCAAAAC
>JAKEEU010000368.1 GCA_022616415.1 Candidatus Zhuqueibacterota bacterium
CACGCGGTTTTAGTGCTTGTCAACATGGTCGCGGCCTTGCGCTGGCAGCCGCGCGGGGATTAGACTGTCTGAAAACGTCCAAACTCCAGCCCCCTTCTCTTAAAAAGAGAAGGGGGAGAACAGGTTAGCTTGACACCTATGCCATCGGCGGGCAGGCGCAGACCAGATTGCGGTCGCCGTAGGCGTTATCGACGCGGCCCACGGCCGGCCAGAATTTGCGGGCGCGCACCCACGGCAATGGAAATGCCGCCTTCTCGCGCGAGTACGGCAAATCCCACTTGCCGGCGATCGCCATCTCGGCGGTGTGCGGCGCTTTTTTTAAAACATTCTTGTCGCGATCCGCCGTCCCGGCCTCAATTTCTTCAATCTCCTTTCGAATGGAAATCATCGCCTCGCAAAAACGATCCAGCTCTTCTTTGGACTCGCTCTCGGTCGGCTCGATCATCAGCGTGCCCGGCACCGGAAACGACACCGTCGGCGCGTGGAAGCCGTAGTCCATCAATCGTTTGGCAATATCTTCCACCTCCACCCCGGCGCTGGTTTTGAAACTGCGCGTGTCGAGAATAAACTCGTGCGCCACGGCGCCTTTCGTTCCTTTATATAGAACCGGATAATATTCCGACAGCCGGTGCGCCATGTAATTCGCATTGAGAATCGCGATCTTGGTTGCGTGCGTCAAGCCTGCGCCGCCCATCATCGCGATATACGCCCAGGAAATGACCAAAATATTGGCGCTGCCCCACGGCGCTGCCGCGACCGGGCCGATGCCTTGCTCGCCGCCGGTTGCGATCACCGGGTGCGCCGGCAGGAATTTGGCCAAATGGCTTGCCACGCCAATCGGCCCCATGCCCGGGCCGCCGCCGCCGTGCGGGATGCAGAACGTTTTGTGCAGATTCACGTGGCAGACATCCGCGCCCAGCTCGGCGGGGCGGCACAAGCCAACCTGCGCGTTGAGATTGGCGCCGTCCATATAAACCTGTCCGCCGTTGGCGTGAATGATCTCGCAAATCTCTTTGATTGATTCTTCGAAAACGCCGTGCGTCGAAGGATACGTCACCATCAGCGCCGCGAGGCGGTCGCGATGCTGCTCGGCTTTGGCTTTGAGATCCGCCACGTCAATGTTGCCTTTGTCGTCACATTTGACGACGACGACCTCCATTCCCGCCATGACGGCGCTGGCGGGATTGGTGCCGTGCGCCGAAGAAGGGATGAGACAAACCTGGCGCTGACCTTCGCCGCGATGCTGGTGATAAGCGCGAATCACCAGCAAGCCGGTGTATTCACCCTGCGCGCCGGCATTGGGCTGCAGCGAGACCGCGGCGAAGCCGGTGATCTCCGCCAGCCAGGCCGAAAGCTGGCGAAAAATTTCTTGGTATCCTTTCGCTTGCTCGACCGGCGCAAAGGGGTGCAGCCTGCCCAGCTCCGGCCAGGTGATGGGAAGCATCTCGGCGGTGGCGTTGAGCTTCATCGTACACGAGCCGAGCGGAATCATGCTCATGGTCAACGAGAGGTCCTTGGCTTCGAGGCTGCGCAAATAGCGGAGCATTTCGGTTTCGGCGTGATATTTATTGAAAACCGGATGCTGCAAATAACTCGAGCGGCGCTGCATGCGGCCGTCGTAGCCAGGCGCCATTTCCATCGCCAATTTTTCCACGGTGAAATCGAGAGTGCGGCTCAACGCGAAGATTTCGAAGAGCGCCATCACATCCTCCGCGCCAACCGTTTCGTCGAGCGCAATCCCCAACGTGCCGTCACCGTAATCGCGAAAATTGATTTGGCGAGCTTCCGCCCTGGCCAGAATCGCTTCGCGCGAATAGCTGCCGAGGTCGATACGCAGGGTATCAAAGAAATCGTCGTGGTGCGCGCGATAGCCGAGACGCTTGAGGCCGGCCGCGAGGATCTTGGTCATGTTGTGAACACGCTCCGCAATTTTTTTGAGGCCATGCGGGCCATGATAAACCGCGTACATGCCGGCGATGAGGGCGAGCAACACTTGTGCGGTGCAGATATTCGAGGTCGCCTTTTCGCGGCGAATGTGCTGCTCGCGGGTTTGCAGCGCCATGCGCAGCGCCGGCTTGCCTTGCGCATCCACCGAGACGCCGATGAGGCGCCCGGGCATTTGGCGTTTGTAGGCATCGCGCGTCGCCAAATAGGCCGCGTGCGGACCGCCATAGCCGAGCGGCACGCCGAAGCGCTGCGTGCTGCCGACCGCGGCATCGGCGCCAAATTCACCCGGCGGGGTCAACAGCGCCAGGCTCAACAAATCGGCGGCGACGGCAACGAGCGCGCCGGCTTCGTGCGCGGCCTGGCAGAAATCGCGATAGTCTTCAACCGCGCCGCCGGTGGTGGGATATTGCAGCAACGCGCCAAACACGTTTTCGGAAAATTTAAAGTCGCGATAATCACCGACGATGATGTCGATGTCGTGCGCTTGGGCGCGGGTTTTCACCACTTCGATGTTCTGCGGATGGCACGCCGCGGAGACGAAAAACGCGGCGCGCCTGGTGATTTGTTTGGCGCGATGAAACATGGCCATGGCCTCGGCCGCTGCCGTCGCTTCGTCGAGCAGCGAAGCGTTGGCGATCGCGAAGCCGGTCAAATCCATCACCATGGTTTGAAAATCGAGCAGCGCTTCCAGCCGGCCTTGCGCGATTTCTGCTTGATAGGGCGTGTACTGCGTGTACCAGCCGGGATTTTCGAGAACGTTGCGCTGAATCACCGGCGGGGTGATGGTGTCGTAATATCCCATGCCGATGTACGAACGATAGATTTTATTTTTCGCGGCGATTTGCCGCAATTCTGCCAACAATTCATACTCGCTCATCGCCACGCCGAGATCGAGGGCGCGCCGGATGCGAATGCTGTCTGGCACTACGGATTCTATGAACGCCTCCAAAGATGGCGCCTGCAGCGTCTGCAGCATGTGTTCAACTTCGCTGTCGTCGGGTCCAATATGACGTCGTGCAAACGTGTCCGTGCGAGAAAGATTAATGGGCATGCCATCCACTCCTCAAATATCATGATAAAGTTTATCAGCTATACAAAAACCAAATCCCGCCCTTCCACATTTTTTAAACTGGGAAAGGCGGGACGCTTCCAATTGCCCCAAATGATTTCGTCATAATTTTTTTGCTTTAAAAGCAAAGATTGTATTTTTAAGGCAATAGTTTTTGATACGCCGCGGCGGGCAGAAGATTTTTGGCCTCGTCTTTATTCGATACCTTGATTTTGACGAGCCAGCCTTCGCCGTAACAATCCTGATTGATCAGCTCGGCGTGATCGGCTAGCTTGGCGTTGACCTCGACCACGGCGCCGCCCAACGGGGCAAACAAATCCGACACCGTCTTGACTGCTTCGATCGTGCCAAACGATTGCATTTGTGCGATGGCGGAACCAACCGCGGGAAGCTCGACGAAAACGATATCGCCCAGCTCGCCTTGTGCATATTCGGTGATGCCGATAGTCGCGACGTCACCTTCGATGCGCACCCACTCGTGCTCTTTCGTGTACAGCAAATCAGCCGGAAAATTCATGCGCCATCCTCATTGACAAGTTTAATTTTTACTCGGAAAAAATCATGACAAAATGATTTGGGGCAAAACTATTAAAAGCTTCCTTTAAGTTCAATCAATTGTTTTGCCCTACGGGCGTAGCCTAAATGGTTTTGCTTTTTGCTCCTTGCCTTTTGCCTTCCTCACGCCGCCAAGCCGAACTGCGTTTCAGTTTTGAGCCGCTTGAAAAAATTCTCGACGTACTTGGTGTCGAAATTGCCGGATTGAAAATCGTGGTCGGCCATCACTTTCTGATGAAACGGTATCGTCGTGTGCACGCCTTCGATGATGAACTCGTCCAGCGCGCGCTCCATGCGCTCGATCGCTTCCGCGCGGGTTTTGCCGTAGGCAATCAGCTTGGCGATGAGAGAATCATAAAACGGCGGAATTTTGTAGCCGGCGTAAGCGTGCGTATCGACGCGAATGCCGATGCCGCCCGGCACGTGAAAAGACCTGATCGTTCCCGGCGACGGGCGAAACTCATTAGCCGGATCTTCGGCATTGATGCGGCACTCGATGGCGTGGCCGCGCATTTTAAAATTCGGATTGATGTGATCGAGCCGCTCGCCGCGCGCCACGCGAATTTGCTCCTTCACCAAATCCAGGCCGTAAACCGATTCCGTCACCGGATGCTCGACCTGGATGCGCGTGTTCATCTCCATGAAATAAAAATCGCCGTCCTGATAAAGAAACTCAATGGTGCCGGCATTGACGTAGTTGACGCTCTTGGCGCCGGCCACCGCCGCCGCGCACATGCGCTGCCGAATCGCCGGCGTGATCACCGGCGACGGCGACTCTTCGACGAGCTTTTGGTGCTTGCGCTGAATCGAGCATTCACGCTCGCCCAACGCGAAGACGTTGCCGTGCACGTCGCCGATCAGTTGCACTTCGACGTGGCGCGGATGCTCGAAGTATTTTTCCATATAAACGGCAGGATTACCGAACGCCGCTTCCGCTTCGACCTGCGCTTGTCTGAAGGAATTTTCCAGTTCACTCTCTTCACGCACGGCGCGCATGCCGCGGCCGCCGCCGCCCGCGGTCGCCTTGATGATGATCGGATAACCCAGCTCGACCGCCATCGCCGCCGCGGCCTTTACGTCATGCAACAACCCCTCGCTGCCGGGAATCGTCGGCACACCGGCCCGGCGCATCGTTTCTTTGGCGAGCGATTTGTCGCCCATGGCGGTGATCATCTCCGGCGAGGGGCCGATAAACTTGAGGTTGCACGAGGCGCAAATTTCCGCAAAATGCGCATTCTCAGCGAGAAAACCGTAACCGGGGTGAATGGCCTCGGCGTTGGTCACTTCCGCGGCGCTGATAATGCGCGGGATATTTAAATAGCTTTCCCGGCTCGGACCCGGGCCGATGCAAACGGCTTCGTCGGCAAACCGCACGTGCAGAGAATCGGCATCCGCTTCCGAATAAACCGCCACGGTTTTGATGCCCAGCTCTTTGCAAGCGCGAATGATGCGCAGGGCAATCTCACCACGGTTGGCGATCAGAATTTTTTTCAAATTGTCCTGGCTTTATCTTGAGTCTGCATCAAAAACGATTTTCCTCATGAGGTGTTTAATGCAATATCCTGCGGACGTCGCCGGAATTTTCACGTCTTCTCAACTTGAAAGAGCGGCTGATTGTATTCCACCGGTTGCGTATTTTCAACTAAAATCTCGACAATCCGGCATGGAAAATCCGCTTCGATCTCGTTCATCAGCTTCATCGCTTCGATGATGCACAACACCTGCCCTTTGCTGACTGTAGTTCCAACCTGAACATACGGATCGGCATCCGGAGCCGGCGCCCGATAAAACGTGCCGACCATCGGCGATTTGATTTCGACGAGATTTTTCGCCGGAGCAGCGGCGGGTTGCGGCGGTTCCACAGCCGGAGCGGGAGGAATAGCCGGCATCGGCACGCCGGCCGGTGCAGCCGGAATTTGCACGTGCGTCAACGGATACGGCGCTTGGTGGGAATTGCCCGGATATTTCGAGATTTTGACCTTGCGTCCCCAACGGGAGACTTCCAGGTCGGCAATATTGCTTTCTTCGACGATCTTGATCAATCGCCGGATTTCTTCTTCTTTCATGCCTCTTCCTCCTGCCCCGGAAAGAAACTGACTTCGCGAATTAGCGCCAAACGGCGATTTTAATCTTAAACACGTCAATATAAATGATAATCGTTAAAAAGTCAACTGCAATTTCTTCAAAAAATCAAGAATGGCGCTTCTTTTATTTATTCAAATCTTCACCTACCGACAGCGCCGTCGCTTCGTAAAGCGCCATTTGCCCGCCAAAGAACGTCAAGCGCGTGACCAGCTTGACGACGAGAAAAATCTGCCCGACTGCAAATGCCGCAATAACGCCTAGCGCGCTCGCCTGATTGGCACCGGGAGCGATCAAGGCATAAAGGCCGAGAAACGCCAATGCGGCTATTCCCAAGGCGAGGTAAAGTCCGAAAGTCTTGGCGAGATGCGAAGAAATAAACCGAAAGCCGTGCCCGGCCGCGGCGAGCATGTTGCGTCGATCGTGCAAAACCGTGGAGATTTTCGCATAATCAAACGCCATATTCACCACGGCCAACAACAAGATGACGATCACATACGCACCGGCGGTCAAAAAGAATACGGTGCGCTCCACCGTCGTATTGCGAGCGGCGCTGGCAATGGCCGAGAACAAGCTCGGCGAAATCAGCGCCAGCACGACAAAATAGAAAACCCAGGAGAAAACCATCAAGAGCAGAAAGCGCAGGAAGTAGCGGCCGCTGGCGCTAAAGAAACGCTCCGCCGTCAAATTTTCTTGCGCGTGCGCAAAACGATCGAGAATACCGCCTAAAAGAAACGTCCAGAGCACCATATAGCCGATGCCGAGTCCAACGATTCCGGTGTAGCCGCCGAAGAGACTGCCATTGAGCCACGCCTCCAAATTGCCGAGAAAAGGGCCGACGCCAATGACGGCTGGCGAGAAAGTTTTTCCCAAATCATTCGCCGCGCCGGCGAACTCTTCGTACCAATCGATGTCGAAACCGGCGCGCAGCTTCCCGTGTACCAAACTCGCGCCGATGGCAGACTCGATTTGATCGGACATGACCAGGGTTAGTGGAATGGCCATCGCAAAGTTGATCAGCCAAAGCCACGCGATGAGCATTGGGCTGGCGCCGACGCGGCGCAGGCCGTCGCGAATTGCGGAGAATATAGTCATTTTCCTACCTCTCAGAAATAAATCGAGATGACAAATTATGCCACGCGGATCAAAAACCCACACGGACAAAGCATTGAGAAAAAAATCCGCGAAAACCCGTGTAATCCGCGTCATCCGTATTCAAAAAATTTTTCTCACACAAAAAAAGTAAAAGTTGCCAATAAATCCTGCAACCAGATCATCCACTTCGAAGCCCATTTGCCCGCCGGCCAAGCCGCGGCCGGCTTCAGCCGCTTGCTGTTGTTGGTGTAATTGATATCGAGAACCAATGTGCGGTCGGGATCGACAGCGGCGTATTTCAGCCGCGCCGGTTTCTGGTAAGCAAAAAGCTTCCAGCGATCCTTGCCGTCCCAATTTTCACGCACGGTGTCGCCGTTGGCAAAAACCATGAGCACGTCAACTGGAAAAATCGCGCCGCCGTTTCGGCGCACAACGACCTGCGTGCGATAAAGCTTCCCGTCGCCGTTATTGGCGTTGCCATTGGTCGCGGCTTTTTGCTCGCCGGTGAAGCTGACTTTTCCATCAACATCGATGAAGCCTTCCGGAACAGCGGGAATGCTCGAAACCGATTGCACCGCGTAGTCAAACACCTCGGAGCCGCGATGCACTTGATCGAAGAACCAAGTCATGTCCCTTCCGGTCACTTCATTGACAACGGCGAAGAAATCATCCGGAACCGGATGCTTGAATTTGTAGCGCTCGAAGAAAGTGGACATGATCTTCTGCAGCGTCTCCCAGCCGAGATAGCGCTCGAGCGTGCCCAGCCACAGCGCGGTTTTATCATACGTAATGCGCGCGCCCGTCGCCGGAAAATAATGATACGTCGGCTTCGCTTGCGCGTCCGAGGTGGCGACCGGACGATAGCCCTGCAAGCGATTGCCGTACGTCATGCGCGGCAGTTTCACGTCATCGAATTTAAGCGGAAAGAAGCCGCGGAAGTAGCGTCGCACCCACGAGCTTTCCCCGAACGCCGCTTCCATCGTGCGCGCCGTTGAAAACGTGTTGAAGCCTTCGTCCAGCCACGCGTGCTCGAACTCGTTGTTGCCGACGATGCCGTACCAGAATTGATGGCCGCACTCGTGAACCGTCACGCCTTCGGGTGAGCCGCCGCCAAAGGGATTCAACCAGCGCGAGCCACAGGTGAAAAGGGTGGGATACTCCATGCCGCCGCTGCCGCTTTCATAAGCCGGATCGACGACAGTGATGTGGCCATACGGATAAGCGCCGTACCACGTGCCGTAATACTGCAACGCCGCCGCGGTCGCCGCAAAATGGCGCTCGGTTTGGCCAAGATGTTCCGGCTGCATCAAGAGCCGCATATCCACCGCTGGCAATCCAGCATACTCAAAACGCTTTTCGCGCACCACGTAATCCGGGCTTGTCGTCCACGCGAAATCGTGTACATCCGTCTGCACGTGGCGATGTGTTGAAGTGCCGTCGGGATTGTCGATCTTCTCCACCAACCGTCCGGTCGCGCCAACGACGTAATTGGAAGGCAGGGTGATCTTCACGTCATACACGCCGTAATCGGAGAAGAACTCCGTGCCGGCGTGGAACTGATGGCAATTCCACGCGCCGCCGTTTTCATACACGCCGAGCTTGGGAAACCATTGCGCGATGAAAAAATAGTTGCCGCGATAACCGGTGCGCGCAAACGTACGGGGAATTTTGCTCGTGAAAGCCAGCTCAACTTGGATGGACTCGCCGGGCGCCACCGTGTGGGGAAGCGTGACGACCATCACCGTTTGATCGTCGGGATTGCCGTCATCCGGCGCCGCGAAGCGTTTTGTGGAGGTAAGGTCAATTTCATCAAAATTTTCTTGACTTCGGACTGTTTCGACTTCGGACTTTGGACTCGACAAAATTTTGACCAAGTTCACATTCACATAGCCCCAATCTTCTTCGCGAATGTCACGCCGCGCACCGCGCGCTAACGAGCCGCCGGCGAGTGTGCGCTCGAGCAGCCACGTGCTGCGTGTGTTCTTCCAAGCATTGTAGTAGAGATGAAACCGCAGCTCGTTGGTGGGTTGATCGCGGTCATTGCGCCACGTGATGATCTCGCGGCCTGCCAGCGTCTTCGCCTGCGGATCGAGCTTGACCTCGATGGTGTAATTGGTATTGCGCGGACTGAGCCGGGTTTGCGCCAGCGCGAGTGCGCTTGCGGCCAGCATCACAGTGATGAAACACAGCCGAGAGTTGTTCATAGCCTCCTCCTCACAAAAGTGGAACCGCCTCACAGTTGACCTAACCTCCGAGCGCTTTTTAACCAGACACCCGGACGGCTATATTATACTACTAAAAAGAAGGCAGCGCAAGAGAAAATGTTTATCAGCCATTCTCAGGTGTAAGAATTTTTCCTGGTGTTTTTCTAAAAAATAAGAAACCATTCTTTCAATTGTTACTTTCGGTTTATCATAACCGATTGAAAATTCATCAACGACTTACGGAAAAGCCCATGGCATCTTTTTTGATGCCACAACAAGGCGCAACTAAGGGCTTCTGCTTATGGTCACGGAAAGTTGAAAAAGCAGAGTTGTGGAGTGGGGCGGGGGCCTCATCTCATCTCTTCGTCGCGGTGGTAGAATAAAGACGTATTGAGCGTTTTTGCTTGAGGGAATTGTTTTTCTCAACAAAGGCAAGAACCATTTTGCGCCTTGCCAGGATGGGATTTATGGAAGATGGAAATTTCCCAACGCGAAGGATAGAAAAATTTTCCGAATGGACGGCAGCGGCCTTCTTCCTTTTCGGGCTCGCTTTTTTGCAAAACGCCCTTGGCCCTCTTACTCGGCAAACGAATCTCGCGGTTGGTGCGGCGCTGATCGCCTTATTCGTTGTCATTATCCTGCCACGCCGCTTTGAAACACGCCGGTTTTGGCATCTCGCCACCGGCCTTGCCGGTATCATCTTCATCGGTCTGCTGCTTAAGCCCGCTAATTTCCCCGCACACACGCAAGCGTTCTTTCTTGTCGGGGTTGCCGTTTATTGGTTGGGCTGGTTATGGCGTAACGACGATGTGCGGGAAAGCGCACTGCTTGCGGTTTTATTTTTGACAGGTTTCTTATATACTGTCATTCTGGTCGTTCATCTCTATACGCCGTCGATCTGGCACCTTGCCCAAGCCGGAAGCCAGCTCGTCTCCCGTTCGATTGCCACATTGTTCAAGCAGCGGCAGTTGTTCAGCGCCACTGCGTTCGGCCTGCCTATTCTAGCGCTCTTTATCAGCTTCATCTTATCGGTCTATCTGCTTTCGGAACACCGCGGCAGATCAAAAAAGCTCTCGTCATTCTATTTGCTGTTGGCAATTTTTGTTCTGTTAGTCATTCATGCTCTCTGGGTGGTGTTACAGGAACCAGCACTCAAGCTCTTAAGTCGATTGCTCGCGCATGACCACCCTCGGCATACTCATCTCACACCGCTGCACTTGCTGATTGTTCCTTTCTTGCTAGATTTGATCCCAACTTATTTTTTCGTTCGCACCTGCACAATTTCCCAAATCAGCTTTACCGCGCCAAAGTTGAAGAAGCTGAGTGCTATTGGGACTGCTGGGGCTTTCTTCCTGATCGCCGTCATTCTCAGTTGGCCGGATTTCACTGCACCTGCCAAGAACAGGAAAAACCTCTTCATTTTCAATCGCGGCTATTTCAATTGGGAGAAGCCGAAGTTCGGCCAATACGGGCTTACCAGCACCGGCATGTTTGGCTTGCTGCCGGACTATTTGCAGGCGCTTGGTTACAACGTTACAATTGATTCTCTTCTCACTACTGAAAAATTACAGAACGCCCATGTTTTCGTCGTGCTCAATTTGCATCGCCTGCTGAACGAACAGGAAAAGCAAACCATTGCAGGTTTTGTCGAAAATGGCGGCGCACTGCTCGTGTTGGGCGACCACACCGGCCTCGGCGAGATGATGCCGCCACTGAATGACCTGCTCAAAGACACCAGCATCCAATTCAACTTCGACTCGGCGCATTATCTGAAAGACGGCTGGCCCCACGTTGTGAATGCTATTTTTTCAACAAATACTCCCTTGGGGGTCTGTCCGAAGCCTGGCCATATTTTGCCTCGCTCGCCATCACGCCTTTCAAAGCCTGGCCGCACCGGACTGGCCAATGAGCATCTGGTGGCCTCAACGAGCCGAAAGCAAAACGACATTGGGCGGCATCTCAGCGGGTGGAACTTTGTATCTCCCCATTTCCATGTTACCTTATCTTGGCATTGAGACGCCCGGCTTCGACCAAATTTATTGCCAAGCTTCGGGCCGCGCCAGCTTGGAAACGGCCATGCACCACGCCACGAGTTGCTGCGCAGCCGTTACGACGGCCGGAGCTGGTTTCAAGCAGAAAATGCCCGCAGTTTCTTTCGCTCGGCGGAAAACCTAACTCGCACGGCAACGCTTGTTACTGCCGGCATCGCGGCGATTGCATTAGTCGTTGGCGGCATCGGTATTATGAACATCATGCTGGTCGCCGTCACCGAGCGCACCCGTGAAATCGGCCTGCGGCGAACGGTCGGCGCCAAACAGCGGGATATTGCCATGCAATTTCTGGCGGAAGCCATCACGCTGTGCTTGATTGGCGGGCAGATCGGATTGGCGGCCGGAATTTTAGCGGCGAAGATGATCTCACAAAGATTGCAAATTGATGCTACCCTCTCGCTTAACTCCGCAATGGTGGGTGTTTTGTTCTCGATTGCAGTGGGAGTCCTCGCCGGATTCTTTCCGGCATATAAAGCTTCACGGCTGTCGCCGATTGAAGCGTTGCGGTTTGAATAGCAAAACTTTCCATTAAAATCATCCGGATGGATTTCATTCCGATCTGGCCCGACGTCTGATCGCCACCGCTTCCTCAGTCAAACGGGTAATCTCCGCAAAATTTCCTGCCGCAATCAATTCGCTTTTCACCATCCAACTGCCGGCGCAGGCGAGCACTTTGCCGAAGCTGAGATATTCTTCGAGATTAGCGGCGCTGATGCCGCCGGTCGGAATAAATTCGACGTTGGGGAAAGGCGCGCTGAGCGCTTTCAACGTTTTGAGGCCGCCAAAAGCATCGGCCGGGAAAAATTTCAGAATGGCCAGTTCGGCCTCGATGGCCATCATGACATCGGTCGGCGTGCAAACGCCGGGAAAGACCGGCAGGTTTCTCTGCCGGCACAAGTTCACCACGGCCTGAGAAAATCCCGGCAAGACGATGAATTTGGCGCCGGCGGCAATGGCGCGCTCGACTTGCTCTTCGTTCAAAACGGTGCCGGCGCCGACTAAAATCTCCGGGAAGGATTGCGAGATGGCGCGAATGGCGGGTTCAGCCGCCATCGTCCGAAAAGTGATCTCCACGCATGGTAAACCGCCGGCGAGCAGGGCCTCGCCCAATGGCACGGCCGATTCAACGCGGTCGAGGCTGACGACCGGAATGACGCCGAGCTGGCGTAATCGCGCGGGAACGTTCACGAGATGCATTTGATTTCGTCTCCTTTCTGAATGATGCCGCCGCGCACGACGCGGGCGCGAATGCCGCAGCGCCCCGACAGCGCGACGATGGCGCCTGAGCCGATACTTCTCTCCATATTTTGGCACGGCTCGCAAAGCGATACGCCTTCCAATTCCGCCGCACCGATGCAAAAGCGTTTGCCGATGAGATCGTTTAAAGACACACCGCGCACGGTGATATTGCGCCGCGACATGCCGTGGCGATTGGACACCCCCAATTCATCGGCGGCCGCTTCGAGAAACTCTTCTTGCACCAGCGTCACATTCTGCCCGAGCTTTCTGCCAAAATAGCGATCGCCGTCAATGCCCTTGTCCGCCACCAACGTGGCAACCGGAATTTCTTGCATCGCTTGCCGCGCTTTTTCGGCGATGTGGATGGCAATGACCTTGCCCAAGCAAGCCTCCGAGAAGTTAAAAAAAGCTGGCGCCACACGAATCAAAAACGCACACGGAAAGATCTTTAACTAATTTCGCATGAGTTTTTGATTCGTGTGGAATTCATTTCTATAGGCGTATCCCGCTGGCGGGATAGAATTTTATTCTGAGTTGGTTAACGCACTCATCTATTAATTTGACAACAGAACGGCAAAAGTGCAAGTAAAATCTTTTCGGATATTTAAAGCTTGGTTTTTGGTGCGCTAAAAGATTTGACTTTTTTGAAAATTTTCCTAAATTTCCTTTGTCACAATGCAACCAAGTTTTGACCTTTTTTCCGTTTTGATGTTGATCGGCGCGGCGCACGGCATTTTGCTGGGCTTTACGCTCCTTTCCATCCGCCGCGGCAACCGCACGGCCAACCGTATTCTGGCGCTGGCATTGATCTTCTTTGCGCTCGCTATGGCGCTGCACACCCTCGTTTATTCAAAATACATCTTGCGCGCTCCGCATCTCTTCAAAATCGAGCCTGTGGTCATGCTCTTCATCGGGCCTCTATTCCACCTTTATGTGAAGGCGTTGACCGAGAGAGAATTCAAACTCGAGGGCAAAGCCTTGCTGCATACCATACCGGCCATCCTGTGCGTGATTTCCTTGACGCCGTTTTACCTGTTGCCGGCGAATGAAAAAATTCGCCATTTGGAAATAGATTTGCAAGGGCCGTGCAAGCATTGTCTGATCATTACATGGGTTGCGATCGCACAAATGTTTGCCTATCTGATTTTCTCCATTAGAGAATTGATTCTGCACGCCAGGAGAATCAAGGAGTCATGCTCGTCGATCGAGAAAATCAACCTCAAATGGCTGCAACGCCTGCTGGTCGTCTTCGTGCTCACCTGGATTATCGCGCTCGGCATACAGGTGTTGGCCGCCAAACCAGCCGCCTCCAACTATCCCTGGCTTGCCGTCGCCATGGTCATCTTTTTGATTGGCTACTCCGGGCTACGGCAGCCCGAAATCTTTTCAGGAGCAGGTGAGGCCAAATCCGCGAATGAAATCGCGCTCAAGAAAAAATATGAAAAATCAACCCTGACCGCTGAAAAAGTCAGAGTCTGATACCCCTCACGATTTTCAATTTTCCTTCCAAGCGAGAAAACGTTTTCATCGCTATATCTGCCGCAGATAACGAACTCGTCGAAGTCTGCCAAACTGCTAAGATTGGTCTTCCAAACTTATAAGATTGGGAAACCTCCGTCACACAGTTACGTTTGATTGTGTAAAAAACTATCCGTTGCCGCTCGACAGGTGAAATAAAATTTTTTGAAGGAGGTCAAAAATGTCAACGAAAGCAAAAATCGGCTTTGTTCCAATGGCATGGCTGCTGAATCTGATCATCGTGTTTGAGATCATTTACATGACCGGACTGGCTTTCTTCCTGATTGGCGCCGGGCAAATCTACTACGCCAAATTTGCCAAAAAGGGCGGGGTGAGCGACGGGCTGTACAAATTCATCCGGCATCCGCAGTACGTTGCCTTTGCGGTGATGGGGCTCGGCCTGTTGTTCGCCTGGCCGCGCTTCACGGTGCTGCTGATGTACGTGACGATGTTGTTCGTTTACTATTTTCTCGCACGACACGAGGAAAGAGAATGTGAAGTAAGGTATGGCGAGGGCTACAGAATTTATAAAGAAAAGACCGCCATGTTCATTCCGGGAAATCTTACGTTTTTCGATAAACTGCCTTCTCTGCCAAAATCCGGCTGGCAACGGGCGACGGCGATTGTGGTTCTGTATCTCGTTGTCATCGCATTGACTGCAAGCGCCGGCATGGGGATAAGAAAATATGCCCTGAGCAAAATCTCCACTCATTATCCCCAAGACGCCGCCGTGATCGCGGTGGCTGCGATGAGCGAGGCGGAAATAAAGGAAGCCATGAGAATCACATTTGGCGACCAGCAAGTGCAATACGAAATCACTGCGGCCGGTTACTCTACAGGCGAAAAGCTGTTGATCCACATTGTGCCGTTGAATTGGTATCTGGCTGATTTGCCGCTCGAAGAGATTCCACCGGAAATTCATGGCCATCATCAGCCCAAGCCGTTCGATCGCAATCAGTGCAAGATTTTGTTCACCAAAGCGAAGCTATTCGGAAATGGCGAGTTCACTGGCGATGAGATTATTACCAAAACGTTTGCAAGAGAGCCGATTGTTGTTGCCAAGATCGATATGGTGAAAGGCAAGGTTATGGCCGTGGAAACACCGCCGGCACACGTCGTCTGGGGAAATATTCGAACGCCGCTGTTTTGAAATTGCCCAGGAGGTGACTATGTCGAAAAAGATCATGCTTGCTGTTCTGACTATCTTGCTCATCGCCACTTGCCTGTGGTCAATGCGGCAAAAAGTCTATCAATTCATTGTGACCAGCCACGTGAACGAAGCGCTTTCCGGATTTGCGTTGATGGATCTGCAAGGCCACGCCATCCGCTCCTCCGAGTTCGAAGACAAAGTGTTGTTTCTCGATTTTTGGTCAACCTGGTGTGGCGCCTGTCTGCAATCATTTCCGGAATTCCAAAGTGTGTATGAAAATTATCGCGCCAATCCCAACGTTGTCTTCCTGGCGGTCAATATGGGCCAAGATGGTGACACGCCGGAAAAAGTTCGAGAATTCATCAACGTGCATCGTTACACGTTTCCGGTTGCTTATGATGAAGGGTCGAAACTTACCGATCGGTACGAAGTCAAATATCTGCCGACCGTGCTCATCGTCGATCAGGCGGGAACGATTCGCTTGCGGCATATCGGTTATTCAAAAACACTCGAAAACTACAGCTTGCTTTTGAGTAAGCACATCGACGAGCTGCTGAATCATGGACCGGACAAACCGGAATCAAACAAGAAGAACGCACACAAAGATGGGCAGCATCAAAATTAAAGAAAGCTTCCCCAACGGATAGATGAACCCAACTGTAAAAGCTTTTTCCGTTGGGTTCATCTATCCGTTGGGAACAAAAAACTTTCAGAATTTTTCCCAACTTTTCTTAAAGCAAAGAGAAATGTTCATAACGAGAGCAACCAAAGTTATTTTATTCATTTCAGCAGTCCACTGCTTTTCATTGTGGGCAGGTGAGCCGAAAAGCGCCGACGCCGCCCGTCATGGCATCGCGCTGGCCTACAACATGCAGCTCGACGAAGCCGAGCGAATATTCAACGGTCTCATCGCGCGAAATCCGGACGATCCGCAGGGATACGTGCTCAAATCTGTTGTGTATTATTATCGCTATCTTTTCGACCAAAGCACGACAGAGATCGAAAAGCAGTTCATCAAGCTGGCGAAAACGGGAATCGACCGCGCCCACAAGCGTCTGGCGAAAGATCAAAATAACATCGAAGCACTCTTCTATGCCGGCACGGCGCACATTTATCTGGCCGCGTTGCATGGCGAGCAAGGCAACTGGCTGCAGGCGTTTTGGAACGGCAAAAAGGGAATTCAATATCTGAACAGAACGGTGGAGATTGACTCGACGTATTACGATGCGTATTTCGGGTTGGGCGTTTATCACAACTATGCGGACGTTATGCCAAAACTGGTTAAAACGGCCTCGCGTTTAATCGGCGTCGAAGGTGATCGACGACAAGGCTTGTATGAGTTGAAGTTGGCCGCGGAAAAAGGTATTTACGCCAGAGCAGAGGCCGCCTACTTTCTTGGGAAAATCTACGCCTACATGGAGAAAGATCATCAGAAGGCTTTCGAATGTTTCAGATTTTTAAGTACCCTATATCCGAAAAACGCCGGCTTCCTTCTGGATTTGGGGGAAAGTCTGAGGCGTAACGGAAAACTCGACGAGGCCCGGGATATTTTTGTAGCTGCGCTTCAAATCGCCGGTGAGGATGAATTCCCAATATTCGTCAAACTGGCCCATTATCGCCTCGGCAATGTCTTCTATGAAAAAAATGAGTATGAAAAGGCCATCAAGAGGTTTCGCGATGCGCTTGAATACAAAGCAATGGCCGCAAACGCCGTTGAGAAGATTGACGCTGATGCCTCTCTCAAAATTGCAAAATGTCATGAGCGGCTCAACCAGCAAAAAAAGACGCAGTCATCGCCGGACAAGTGAAAAAGTGAAGCCGGACTTCCACATCAGGATGTTCCTTTTGAAAAGTCATTCCCAAACGCAAGGCATTGTAAGCTTTCTCAGTGCCATACGGCGCGTCATTGATCACAATGAGAATTTTCATCGATCATGACCCTCTGGTTTCTTGTAGGTGCTGAAAACCAATAAGCAACCACCTCGATCCTGGCGCATGGTGTGGGGACACGCGCAATTGATTCGTCAAAACTCATACCTGAATTGCAGATAGATATTGTCATTTTTATCCAGCTGTCCGAACCGGCTCCAGCTTTCGTCGCCACCAAAGACATTTGCGCCGAGTGCCGTCCAGATATGATCTGAGAAGTTATGCTTCATCTCAGGATTCAACTGATAATCTCCCTCAGAGGGGCTATAGAATGAGAAGAAGGAAACCCTGACCGTTTGGTGCACCAAAAATTGTGTGAGTCTGATAACGGCAAGTTGATGCAGTCTATCTTCCTTTGGAAATCCGGAGGGCAGATTTTTTTCATATGCAGAATAGTCGTGCATATATTCGCTATAATACTGAAGGCCCACTGTAAAGTCCTGCCACAACTGCCTCTGATAGCCGATCAAAAATCTTGTCTGGGAATTGGGAAGCAGCGGGTCGGTGCCATCTCTATCCTGCCTTGAATCATACTGACCCGCTTCCAAACTCAAAACTCCACCTAATCCGCTTCCTTGCAAGCTTGCCCCATAAACCGAAAGCTTTGGATAGAAGAGAATGAGTTTCGTCGGCATCGTTGGATGATCCGGCGTTATCGAGGGTTGCCTGAAGAATCCTTTATAAAAATAGAGCGAGACATCGAAGCCTGCAACCCCACGGTATGACCGAGCTGCGAATTCAGTATTACTGAGATTTGTCGTTGGTTCCTTTTCTTCCCGGTTTGTGATGCTGCGCAGGGGATCAAACATCCAGAACCTGCTTTGCTGCGGGAAGGTATTTGGCTCAAAAAAGGGTATCGCAATGAGCTCGAACGAGGTGAAATCTGGATAAATGGCGATCTTGACCCCATCTATCCCCTTCTTCAAATACTCCAGCGGCCTTCCGGAAAAGAAGGCTTCGTAATCCTTCGGAAAGACGTCGTTGATGAAAATCAAATCCCCCAGACCCCAGGTGATGATCTGCCTGCCAACTCTCAGATCCCATGAGCCGGAGGAATAATCAACGTAGCCTTCCCGTAGTTCCAATTCGGCCTCGTTGTCGATGTGGTCATAAAAGGCGTCGACTTTGGCAAATGACCGAAATGCCGCCAGCGAGGCCTCGAGCTTGAGTTGAAATCTCTCCCCGGCCCATTTGAAATCACCGTTGTCGGGATTGGACGAGGAGAGATTCGACGTGTAATTCCCCTGCCCAAAACCATGAATCGAAATATTCGCTCCCTGAGCAATTGCCATTTGATCTTCACAGGAAACGGACAAGAAAAGGGCGGCCCCATAGAGGGCGAGCCTTTTGATCTTTACTATTCTAACTTCAGAAGTCATCTTTCTCTCCACAATTGTCAAAGCCATCGCATCATTCAGTCAATCCATTTCTTTGGAGGTTGCCGCAAAAATCTTTCAGAGAAAAGGTTGTCGTCGATGCCGAGGTTGTAGTCCACTTTTGTAAAGATCACCTCCGTCGTGTGCCCGCTCTGCAAGTTCTTCATGGTGCGCTTGGTGATGGTTGGAAATCCCTTGACCTCCGTTATCTCATCGGCGGTGAAGACCCTGTACAGCTCGCCTTTCTTATCGTAATATTCTTCCTTCACCGGCAGAAAATGGACTTTGTCAATCCACGACATCTTGTAGCTGTAATCAACATCAGCGGCTTTCGGCGCGCTCTTCACGACATAACAATCGCTCGCGCCGAGCTTTTCTTCCTTGACGATGGTGTGTGTGTCGTCCTCCAAATCTCTTCCCGAAACGTCCTCGTAGGTGAAATCAGAACCGACAAAGCTCGAGCTTTTATCCTGCGCTGCAATCCTTCTCACCATGCTGATTGCCGGAACAAAGAGCCAGCGGTCGTCGTCTTTAGCGGGAAACTTGTCAACCATGAAGGTCATGTCCCTGACATCCGCCGGCTGAAAGAAATAGATGAAATACTTCTGGCTGCCGCCGACTTCGCCATAGGTCTTTCTCAACATGGTCATTTCCCGGACTCGCTTCTGTCCTCCCTTGCCGATAAGCGTCATCGTGACTCGGGCCTTGAAATCTTTGCCGGCATAGAGGGAAGCTGCCTGGGATTGCTTCATGACTTCTTCGGCAGTGGAAGCAAAACTGCTCAACGGCAAAAGCAGCGCCAATACCAACAACATAGACCTACGCATGGAGATAGTTCCTTTCAGAATAGATTTTGCATGAATGAGTTCGTAACTGTTCAACCCACGAAACACGCGAAATACGCGAAAGTTTCTACTCACCGCTCACAAATTGAACGGCCACAAAATGAATCATCACACGACTTCACTTCGTGAGAGTTCATGCTTGTGTCCAAAGATTTTTGCTTCTTGTGACAACGGCTGCAACTGTGACGGCTTGAATAACCAGCCCTTCATCAGGGTAATCAAGGCCGGCACGTAGATGATGGTCAAGATCGCGCTGAGCATCATCATGCTCAAAATAATTGCCCCAACTGTGACATAAGGCGTCAGGGAGGCAAACATCATTACCGAGAATGCCGCGGCAAACAGCACGGCGTTGCGCATGATCCCCTTGCCAGGCCGCGCCGCCGTCCACAACAAAGATTCAGTGATGAGCTTGGTGTTGGGCGTAAGGGTTGCAGAGCCCCCATTCGCCGGTTGTTGGCTGTCCTCGAGTCGCTGTTTGAATCTGCTAATGAAATGAATGGCAAAATCCACTGCCATGCCAAGGGAAAGGCATGAAAGCACGGACATGGGCATGTCAAAGTCTTTGCCGATAAATCCGACGCCACCATAGATGAGCAGTATGGTGAAAAGCAGGGGGATGGCACCAACGATCGCCCATTTAACGGAACGGAAGTTGAAAACGAGTATGACAAAGACCACGACCAATGCCAGAACAAAGCCTTTGAGCATGTCATACAGGACTTCGTCATTCCACACGAGGTTGAAATAAGCGACTCCAGCCGGTTTCAGTTCCATGGAGATGGGATTGGCCTGCTGGAATTCAGCCGCCGACTTGATGACCTCCCGGATCGCCTGCGCATCCCAAGTCTTGAGCTGAACCCATATATTCGCCTTCTGAAACGGGTAGTCCACCAGGTTATCCAAGTCCGAGGGTTTGGCCGACATGGAGAACATAAACAAATATTGGCCAATTTCCTCTTGCGTGTTCGGCACAACATCATACTGTTGGTCCTCGTCGTGGAGGACTTTGTTGACTTGCTTTACAATGTCAACGACTGAAACGGTTTTGCCCACCACGGAAAGTTTTTCAAGATGTCGCTGCAGAGCTTCGAGGTATCGCATCGCCTCGGGGGTTTTAATGAAATCCTCCTCCTCGGCAACCGCCACCATGTAGCCAAGCGAAGTGCCGCCGAGAGCTTGATTCATCACTCGATCTGCCGTCCTCACTTCGCTATCATATTTGAACAACTCAACCATATTGTTATTGGTGTTGATCTTTGTGGTTCCGATAATCGCGACGATAACCAGCACGAGACCCACCAACACCGTGGCCTTTGGCTTGTGGGCGCCAAAACCAGCCAGCGCTTTAAGAAGTCGGGCGGAACGGCTCAGTCCAACATCCTCCCGCGCGGCAGCTTTTTCGATCTTTTCCGCTTTTATGAATGTCAGCACCGCGGGGATGAAGCTGAAGCTCAAAAGCCTCAAAACGATGGTTCCAAAAGCCACCAGACCGCCGAAGACTTTGACGGGTATGATTTGCATGAAGAGCAAAACGGCAAAGCCGGCCGCGGTGGCCAGCGCCGTATAGCGCACCGGACGGCTTACCGCCTCCATCGTCTTGAGGATGGCAACCTTCTTATTTTTTTTCTCCCGATAGCGAAAATAATATTCGTTGAAGATATGAATGCTGTCGGTGGCGATTGCCATGAGAAACACCGGACTCATGGAACTCATGATGTGGACCTGGAAGCCGAGGCCGACGAGCAATCCCATCGACCAGGTGGTGCTGATCATCGCCACCATCATCATCGAGACCGATAACGAGAGATTTCGGAACATCAGATAGATGGCGAGGAACATGATCATGCCGGAAATCGGCGAGAACACGGCCATGAGCTTGAACATGTCGGCGCCAAAGGTATCCCTGGCCACGGGATCGCCGGCCACATAGTATTTCTCGGAGCCGCCTTCCTGGTTGACGATTTCTCGCATGCGGTCGGCGATCTCTTTGCCATTGGCCCCCTTTTCGAGCGGAACGTAAATGGCCGTGGTCTTGCCATCCTGCGAAATAATACGGTTGAGGAAAAGAGGATTTTCGAAGAGCGTCTTCCGCAGCGCCTCGATCTCCTCGCCGGTCTGTGGCGCTTGGGCCATGAGTGGCCCGACCTGCAAAACCCCATCCTCGGCTGTGACATTCGTAATGGTTGGGAAGCTATTGACGTCCCGCGCCGCCACACCATTGATTTTGAGAATCTCATCAGTGATGCGGACGATCTTCCCAAGGGTCTCCTGATTGAGAATCCCATTTTCGTTGACGATGCCGACGACGATCATATCCTCATAGAGGCTGAAGGTCTTCTCCACGTCCTCATTCCAGACTCTCACGTCCGAGGTGGAGGGAAGCATGTTCTTGGGGTTCGTATCGGTCTTCATCTTCGGGAGTTGCGTGGCAAATGCAATGGTGAGGATGATCGCCAGTGATACGATTAACTTGGGGTGATTGACAGAAAACTCGACAAGAGAAGCTCTGCGCATGGCTGCCTCCGAAACGAATTAGGTATGGACGCGCGGCGGGGGGATTCGCCGCCCGCGCCGGTGAAGTCGTCGACCATGCACGCCGCCGGTCGATGGCCGATAACCACAGGCGCCGAATCCCCAAAGGGCCCGCGTCGTCCGGTTCTATTTGCCTGCCACTGTGACGATATCCTTTTTGGTGCTCTCGACGATGGCGAACAATTCGCCTTGTTCCTTTGCCGGAACCTTGAACTTGTCCAGGCTGAGTTTGAAGTCGGCGGCCATCGCCTGCCATTCTTTTTCGCTGATGTTGAGATGCGCGTGCGAATCCTTCATGTTCCGGCCAGCATAGGTCTCCGGCCCACCCGTTACCTGTGCGACCATAGCCGTGAGGCGAAATTTTAACCCCGCTCTTGGCACCCGATCGCGAGCCTCCTTGATCTTCGGGTTGGCATTCAAAATGTCATTGACCAGCAGTCGCTCGATAAAATCATCCACGACCGTCGCAATGGCGTAAACGCCGCCAAGCCGGTCGTAGAGCGATTTTTCTTGAGCAGGCTGCTGCGCGAAGGTGGGAGTTGCATTCCACAGCGTGAGAGCAGTGAGTGGAAAAAAAATCCATGCGAAGAAAAAGCGTTTTGTCAACATCGTGGTGCTCCTTTTAATGATTGAGTTATATTGTTTGCCAGACTGGCAGTCTGGGTTACTTGCCGGCGCACTGATCGCACACCCACACGCCATCGACGATACGGCCCTGGTTGAACATGGCTTTGTGGCCATGCGGATCGAAGAAGTATCCAGATTCATACACCAGTTTCTTCTCGCCGTTTTTCAACAGATGAATTTGCTCCGGCTCGATGGCATCGTCGTAGGGATGATAAATCTTTCCGGTGACAGACAGCTTTTCGAGAAAGTATTGCGTCATGAAGCTCTGCGGAATGTTCACGACGAAATAGAATTCTTTATTGCCGGTGAAAATGCCGGTGGTAAAATCAGCGGCACGATGCGTGCTCGGGCAGAGCACTTCGACCACCGCGCAATCAAATCCCGAGGCTTCGCCCTCAACGGTTTTGACGCTGATCTTTTCATTGAGGCTGGTTGGCGCAGCGTGATTGTCTGCTTGCTTTTGCGAGCAGCCAGGCAAAATAGTGGCAGCCGCAATCAGCATAACAGTGCGAGAACGGTAGCGGTTCATAGCTTCTCCTTTTGTTCATCTGAAATTTTTATTAGACGGGCGTTGCGCAACTCAATGCGGCCATCACTTCCATCCATTCGGCCTCGTCGCGGGGTTTGCGCGCGCGGAAATTAATCCCAAGCGTACCGAACTTGGCGGCGCTGCTTGCTTGTGGAGCGCCGCTGAAAACATCCGCCCGCCAGGTAATTTCAAAACCGGCAAAGCCGGCAGATACGACCGCAGTTTGCAACTCTGCTTCCAGCAGAGCACCGGCAATTCAGCCGGTCCACAAATCGATCTTGCGTTTGGAGTTTTCGGAAACGGGTTTTTGTACGAGAATGTCGCCGATTTGCAAACGGCCATTTGGCTTGAGCACGCGTGCCATTTCCCGCAGCGCCGCAGATTTGTCGGGCATCAGGTTGAGCACGCCGTTGGAGATGACCGCGTCTGCCCAGCCGTCCGGCGCCGGCAGAGACTCGGCGTAGCCTTCACGAAATTCCACGTTGCGCAGTCCCGCTTCAACGGCAGAACGACGTGCTTTTGCCAGCATGGCCGGCGTCATATCCACGCCGATCACTTGTCCATCTGGCGCGACCATTTTCGCGGCGATGAGACTGTCGATTCCCGCGCCGCAACCCACATCGATATTTTTTTCGCCCGAAGAAAGTTTTCCCAAGCTGAACGGATTGCCGGTTCCGGCAAACGATTCGATGGAAGCTTCCGGAATGCCTCGCAGCCACTCGTCATCATAGCCAAGCAGGCGCGCCAACGGTCGGCCGGTATGAAAATGAAATCCTCTTTGCGGCTCGAGCGCCACGGTTGCATATTCTTCTTGAATGGCGGCGCGCAGTTGCTGAAGATCGAGATCGGGCGCAGCCGTTGGCGAGGCGTTTTCGCGTAAAGCAGTTGTGCTCATCATGACTCCTTGCTCATTGCTTGGATCAGTCACAGGCTCGAAGTAATTGGCTATGGTGGCCGTCAATCCACTCGGTTTCGGCGCAGAAAGCGATTCTGGCCGAATTAGGATCGGCCTTTAGCGCGTTGATCACATCAACCAACAGATCGAGATTGACGCCATTTAAGAACCGTGGCGTTGTAATGGATTCGGCCATGTTAAATTTGCCCCGTATCTAACATATTCTATTACAAGTGAAGCCTTTGGATGAGAAAGCTAAAGAAAAGAACGAACAGGGTTAAGCTGCGGCGCCCCTATGGCACCACAACACTCAACTCTGGTGCGCATCGCGGGCACGCGGCCAGCCGAAGATCGACCGGTAGATCAGCGACGGAATGCAGATATCCGTCGTGCTCACGAGAAGGACCACGAACGTGAGCACGCCGCCGAGTGCGTAGCCGACGACCAGGTGTCCGGCCGAGAACGCCCACGCCGTGACCACCAGCAATACGGCGCCCATACCGCACCCGAAACGGGACGGCACGCCACGCTTGGGCAGCGGTCCGGTCCCAGTGACGTGGCGGATACCGTAGTTGTAGATGAGGTCGAAGGGGTGCACGGGCGACGACGCCGCAAGCGCCGCGATCAGCGTGAGGACGAGGAGAATGGTGGGCGACGCCAAGAGGGTTCCCACGCCGCCTAGCAAGGCGCACAGCCCAAACGCCAGGCGCAACCAAGGGGCGACGGACGCGAGCTCCTGCACGTCGACGCTGTCGAACCCCTGAATGTCCAGAAGACGGCACGTCCGTGGTGTCAAGATCTGTCTCATATCAACGCTCCTTTTCTCTCCTTGAATGGTCAGTCCCTGTCGTTGCTGGTCGCGGCGACATCCCGAATGAGCGAGGGAGGAAGACATCGGCCCATCCCGCTCTTCTGGCGCTGCGTGAAATGTCGGGCCGCCGACGCCGGCGGCTCGACATGCGCATCATCAGGCCGCCTTATAGATCCGGACATCCGGCGCGGCGTCGAGCAGCGGCTTAAGCGCGCCGACGACGTCGGAAGTAAACAACTCGGTCTTCAGGTAGGCATTCGCCTGCTCCACCGTGTCGAAGCCGTGAAGCACCTGGACGTCGTCGTCGCGGACGAGCAACTCCTTCGACTTCGCACCGGCGATCTTGTTGAGAAACGGCGCCTTGTAGCGCTGATAGACACCAGCGGCCGCAGCCCGGTTGGCGGGAGCGATCTTAAGGGTGATCTGCAGATAAACCATCGGCGTTCTCCTTACGTTTTGGGCTTCTCTAGCCCGGTTGAAAGAACAACTGTTCGCGAACCGACTTCCGTGAAACCTCCTTGAAGCGTCTGTCGGTCGTTACCACTGCTCAAGTATTATAGTCCGAACCAGCGGGCGCGGCGACTGGATCCAAAGTGCTGCTTCTCACCGACCAGGGCGACGGAGGGTTCGATGAAGCTCCCCGTAGGCGAAGGCCCCGAAAGAAAGTCCACGTCCACGCGCCCGACGCGGCCTCCCCCAAACTCGACGTAGCAGGTACCCGCCCCAGCATAAGCCGGGGGTTGTTCGCCGCCCTGCACTTCCGCCAGCAACGAGGCGGCAACGACGCGCGCGGCCCCTTCGGAGAACGTGCCGGCCTTGGCCGTTCCCACACTCGTCACGTCCCCGACTGCATACACGCCCGGGAACCGCGTCTTGAGGTTCTTTGGGTTGACGGGAATCCAGCCATTCTCGGCCATACCGCTCGCCGCGACCACATCCGGGACGCGGTGCTTCGGGATGCCGAGGAACAGATCATAAGGCATCTCACGCTCATCATCCAGAATGGCGACGCGACGCGCTGGGTCGAGGGCACGCACGCGCCGGTTGGGGAGGAAGGTGATCCCCCGCTCGGCGAAAGCAGCGACCAACGCCTTGGAGGTTGCCGGTGACGGCGGAATCGGAGCGCCGAACGGTATGACCAGGCTAATTTCGCACGCGTCGCGCACGCCGCGTGTGGTGAGATAATCGTGCAGCAACAAGGCGGCTTCGCTCGGCGCTGGCGGGCACTTGAATGGCGCTGAGGTGACGCCGACAATCGCGCGGCCTTTCGAGAAGGTGGGCAGCACCTCCCGCAAGCGTTCAGCGCCCGCAAAGGAGTAAAACTCGTTGCCCCCTTCGCTGAGGCCCGGCGTGGCAGCTAGATCGTAGTCGGCGCCCAGTGCGACGACCAGCACGTCGGCCTCATAGGTCCCGTTGTTAGTCGTGACGCGCCGTGTTTCAGGGTCAATCGAGGTGATTGTTTCCTGACGAAAACGGACACCAGACTTCACGATGTTGCTGTATGAGAGTCGAATGGCGTCGGGTGTCTTATGACCGAACATGACGTCGAACTTCGAGAAGCCGAAGAAAAAGGAGTCGTTCTTGTCGATCAGGGTGAGGTCGAGATGATCGCCGAGCGCCTCGGACAGTACTGTGCTGAGTTCGAGTCCGCCGAAACCCGCACCGAGGACAACTATTCGTGGATTCATTGTTTAACTCCTTTCACGCATTCAGTCTGCACTCGCGATATATTGGGCTGGCTAACGACAGCTAACCGGCGCGCGGCGTTGTTGCCGCGCGTCCGGTTGAGCTTATTGTTAGGCGGATTTCTGGATTGAGGCAACTTATATTCCGCTACGCGCATTCATAAATCCGGATTTCTGGATCGGCTAAAAGATAAGGCTTTAGTGCCGCCACTACATCTTTCTGAAACAGCGTACTCCCAAGATAGTTCTCAGCATTCGCTTTCGAGTCGAAGCCATGAAGTACCTGTACGTCTTCTGCCCTTACGAGCAGGTCCTTCGATTCGGCGCCCGGGGTGTTGGATAGAAAGGGCTGCCGATACTTTGTGTACACGCCGCCTGCTTGCGCCCGGTTCTCTGGAGCAATCTTCAGGGTGATTTCAAGAAATGCCTTCGTCATTGTCTTACTCCTATGTAAGTTGAGTTCATAACCACTACCGCGTTTTTTTTAGTTACTGGCATAATGTACGATATTTCGCTCGCGGTTTCTGCTATCGCAAGGGATGGTTTTCAAAACTAAATTTTTGAGAAAATTCATTTTCTCTCCGTTTGTTTGTCCGAAATTTTTATCAAATAGGCGCTGCGCAACTCAATGCTGCCAACGCTTCCATCCACTCGGCCTCATCATGGGCTTTGCGCGCGCGGAAATTAATCCCGACCGTGCCAAACTTGGCCGCGCTGCTTGATTGCGGCGCACCGCTAAACACATCTTCCCGCCAGGTAATTTCGAAATCGACGAAACCCGCCGCCACCACCGTTGCTTGCAACTCTGCTTCCAGCAGAGCACCGGCAATTCAGCCCGTCCACAAATCGATCTTGCGTTTGGCGCTCTCGGGCACGGGTTTCTGCACCAGAATGTCGCCGATCTGCAAGCGGCCGGTTGGCTTCAGCACGCGCGCCATCTCGCGCAGCGCGGCGGATTTGTCCGGCATGAGATTGAGCACGCCGTTGGAAATCACAACATCAGCCCAGCCGTCAGGCACCGGCAATGACTCCGCATAACCGTGGCGAAATTCTACATTACCCATGCCAGCGTCAACGGCAGCGCTCCGAGCTTTGTCCAACATCGCTGGGGTCATATCGACGCCGATCACTTGCCCGTTTGGCCCGACCATTTTGGCGGCGATCAAGCTGTCGATTCCGGCGCCGCAGCCAACGTCCACAATCTTTTCGCCTGGCGTGAGTTTTCCCAAACTGAAAGGATTTCCGGTGCCAGCGAAAGACTCGATGGAAATTTCGGGAATGCCCTGCAGCCATTCGTCAGCGTAGCCGAGCATGCGCGCCAATGGTCGTCCGGTGTGGAAGTGAAAACCGCGGCTCGGATCAAGCGCGACGGTGGCGTATTCCTCTTGAATCGCGTGGCGCAGTTGCCGGAGATCGAGACCGAGGTTCGCAAGCCGTTTGCCGTTGTCATTCAAAGTTGTTGTATTCATTGCTTATTTCTTTCGTGGATCATCCGCCGGATTGACGTAGTTTATTCCCCATGGACCAATGCCATGGAGCTGGATGATCGTCTCGCCTTTGGTATAGGCAAAATGATTGGTCTGCGCCGGCATCACCGCGAAACTGCCAACGGGCAATTCTTTCCCTTTTGCCATATCTAATTTGTCTCCCATGCCCATGTTGAAGGTTCCGGCAATGACGGTCACGTGCTCATCGGCCGGATGCCAGTGCGCAGGAATTTTGTAGTTATCCGGAAGCTTGAGGCGCATCGTGAACGGACCTGGATTCGCGGGATTTCCTTCTATGACAACGAATTGCGCTCCAGCCGGTATCGACGGTGGACCATCAGCCCACTTGAGATCTCCGACAGTAAGCATGACGTGACCGGCGTGGCCACTTTGACTTTGGCCAGACTTGTTTGTTGTCTCTTGGGCGCGCACAACGAGTGCGCTGAAAAGGCTCATTGTGAGTGTGATGGCCAGTGTGATTTTGAGATTTGAGATTTTCATCTTGACTTCTCCTGTTATGGTTTAGAAATTTGTCTCATCTTGCAGCTCTATTGTCACCGGCACCGGGTTGCGGATGATGTCCAGCACCGGTGAGATTTTTTGAACTTGCTCCCACAGCTTCTCCAGTGCCTGTTTCGGTGCATCACATTTGACCTGCGCGACGAGACGAATAATTTGATAGCCTGGGCGAGCCTGAGGCGACAATCCCAAAAAGCCGCGCAGATCGATTTCTGCTTCGAGGCGCAAGCCAAGCTCATCCACATGAAAGCCTCGCTGTGTGGCGTGGTAGACGAAGCTCATAACCAGGCATGAGCCTAAACCGGCCAGAATGATCTCCACGGCATTCGCAGCAGTCTTGTCGTCAAGCTGTGCGGAGCGCTCACCATTTTCAAAAGCGATGGGCTGAGCGATTGCCTGAGCGTCGTTGCCATCAGAACGATGAATTTTTATTCGTACCTGAGCGCCGTTGCGCCATTCGACCTCAGCGCGGAGGGTCATGCGCGCCAAAGCCGGATTGGCCTTGATGGCGTCGATTGTGTCGATGAACTGTGCGAAATTGACGCTATTGAAGAGGTCGATTGTTGCCGCTTGGGTGATCATGCGTTCCATCCTTGTTTGTTCTGTTATAAGATAAGAATCACCTCTTCCCAAAATCTTCCGCAGGTCTTCCGGACAGAAGATTTTGGCCAAGCTGATTTGACGTTGTCAAGTGAATGAGAAAAGATGAAGTTAACCCATGAGGTAAAGTCTGGGAGGTGACAGAGTCGGCAAAAATTTTAATGCGAGATTAGGTTTCCTTAATATGACCAAACCCTGGCCCAATGCCATTAACTTAGACTCCGCCTGCTGTCCCGTAGGCTACGCCCGCAGGGGACAAACGAAAATAGCCCACAGATTCATCTGTGGGTAAAGAGACACCCTCTGCTTACTTTCTTCTTCAGCGTTTCGCCCTCGTAATAAGCCATGCAAATGAAAATCTGGCCGTCGTCAGTCGCATCGATTTCGTAGATGATGCGAATGTTGGGATGGTCAAGTGACGAGGCCGCTTTGGCTTCGTGGATGAAGCGCTTCTTTTCTTCCTCATCCGCGCTGAGATGATGTAGGAGAAACTTGAGCGCGACGAAGCGGTCGAGCTTGAGGTCTTGGGCTTTGTAAACCACGCCCATGCCGCCGGCGCCAAGCTGCTCGAGGATTTTATAATGAGAGATGATTTGGCCAACCATTTTTTTACCTCCCCTTGCTTCACAATTTTTGTTTGAAAATAACTCTTTTGCCTCCAAAAATCAAATACTTTTTATGAAAATAAAAAGGCGAAAGCAATGGTGCTTTCGCCTTTTTTCGTATTATTTGATAAAACCAAATTCCGATTGCAACCTACACCTGGGGTGAATGGTTATGAAAAAAACAGACCCGCAGTCCATTCATCTCTTTGCAGACAGCAATTCTACGGTGTGTCGACGAGAAGATTTTCATGAGAGTGAACCGATGATTTCACCTCAGCAGGTCGCATTATTCGCTGCAATTGGAGTATGGCCTCTGTAACAAACAACGGGACTGTCCAACTTAGCCATGCTATTGTGGTATAGCGTTCCAGCCGAGTGCCCAAGCCTGATAACTGCGGCAGATCTATCCACAATCGAAACGTGGCGAACGCAAAAGTGAGAACATAGCTGCGTATCATCCATTCTTTATGGGCCTGGACTTGACCGTTGCGAATCGCCACGTACGCCATCGTTGACGTTATCAGCCAGATTGCAGCCAAAGTGAACAACGACACGCCGAATGTCCACCCTACGACACTATGACAGGATAGATAAAAAGCGGCGCCCGCACCCAGAAGAACCCCGATCAGATAAAGGCGTCCGGTCAAGCGGTGGAACCTTAGGTATTTCTGGCCGAGCCCAGACCAAAGCTGAAACAGTCCCAAAAGTATGGCCAGCATTCCCCCAATGACGTGTGTAAGAAGCCAGCCCCACCGAGGCCAGAATGGACCATACGAAGCCTGCTTAATAGTGAAATAACCGACGGCGTCCCTGATGACAAAGCGCAGTGCCAAGGCCGCCACGGATACCCAGACGAGTAGCTTGAGACCTGCCTTGATCATCTTCCCTCTGTTAAGCTCAACTTGCTTGTTTGAAATCGCCAATTCGGTCATGATGACTTCTCCTTACTTGATTTCTCTTTGCTGTTATCTCACTTCTTCTTTTGTCAAAATACTCGAATGAGGTGTTATGCACTTGATCCATGTCGATACGTAAAAAAGCAACTATAAATTGGCGAGAGGATCGATAAATTGGGGATGAAGCGTCCCTACCCCCTGAACATTCACAGTCGAACTGGCCGAATCCAGCTTGGGAGCCGCCAGCGTTTTACCGCCACCCTCAACGCGCCTCGCTGCTCGCCATTTGGCAGTAAGATCCATCCGCCGATCCATGTGATGCCATTGATGGTCTCTTCCGCGCGCCAGAGGCCGGCTTTGCCCGTCACTCGCTCCACGTGAGGACCAAACTGTTTGCCGCTCCCCAGATTCAGGGTGAAGCTGGCCGCATCCTGCTTAAATTCCCCGACTAGCTTATCACCCATCGCATTGGTCAGGTTGAAGCGATTCTCCTTCACGTTGCCATCGAACCAGCCATAAATGGCCGGTGGTGCATCGGGCTTGCCGTCGCAGTAGAAGGTTATCGTCCGCTTCCCATTGGTGACCAAGGCGATGAAGGCATCGGTGCCCTCCACCTTCCCGGCAAAACTGCCTTTGATGGCTTGTGGTTCGAAAGAGGTGGGATTTTTTTCGCAGGCGGTAAACAACAGGCCGAGGATCAATATCCCGGCCGTCAGGATTTTAAATCGAATGGGGCTCATGGCTGATACTCCTTGGTTAGATACAAGGAACGCCCTTCATCTGGGAATTGGGGTTAAAAATTGAGGCGACGAGACTGCCGTGCCCATTGCCGACGTCGACAAGCTTGGTGATGGGCGCGAAGTCATAGCTGGTGATGACCGCGTCATGTAAAACACGGTGGAAGCACTAGCCGTGCGTTTGCCTTGTTGATCTATCACCGTCACTGTGGCTACATACTCGCCAGGATCGAGAGCTCTGAGATTAAGCGGCAGACTAATGGTTACGCTGGTGTCAGGTTTGGCGCCACTCCAACTGGCCGATTCGATCTCTTTTCCAAAATGACTGATGCGACAGTGAACTTGAAAAGAATCGGCCGGCGAAAAAACCGGCTGTAAATTGTAGGCTTCAAAATAAAGGAAACCCAAGGGAGCTTCGGTATTAATGTTGTGCTGTACGTTAGGCATCACGATGCGGCCGTTCTTCTTCAACGGTGAAGCTTGCCCGGACAGCTCGATGCAGCGCGCCAACTGCAAGGTACTGATTTGCAGTTGCGATTGACGAAAGGACGGCACGTTGATCTTGCAGCCACTCGACAAATGGTTGTTGGCGTATTCATCGTCGACCAGGATACGCAACGTGTAGCTGCCCGGCTCGCGGAGAAACGTAAAGTAGAAAAGATGCGTCTCGCCACTCGACAACGTGGCATTAAAATTATCCGCGCGGATCTTGGTGGAGATCGAGTTGCCATCGATCTGAAAGCCGCTCGCGTCGTCATAAATCGCTGCTAATTCCACGCTGGCTTCATAACCTGCATCGGTTCTCACGAAGGTGAGGCTTGAGTAAGGAACTTCGACGAAGATCTCAGTGAGCGTTTTCTCGCCATTGCCAGCGCGAAAATAGAGCACGTCGGCCCAGAAAGGTGGTGAGTCGAGGTCGTTGCCAGTGACCAAATCGTCTCGGGCGGCAAAGAGTCCGGTGATGGACATCAGGATAAGCAGCATGCTAAAAAACATACTGGATCGTTTCATAGCTTTTCATCTCCTTTCTGATTTTTTAGTTCGGCCTTTAGCTTCACAAGAATTTTCACCTCCGAACTATGTCAAAGGAAGTGCCAAAAATCGGGAGCGTTTGCAAGTGGGATTATACAACGAGAAAATGTAAACTTAGCGAGTTTGCTCTCGCGGGGTCAATAGCAGGAAAATCGGGCGGAAAATCTCGACAAAATTACCGAGGGAATTGGTGGGTTGTTTTTACTGAGGCTAAGCTCGGCAAGATTTGCTGGAAGGAAAGCAGAGGGCGAAGGGGAAAAGGAGACGAACGCTCTTTGCCCTCAGCCCTCCGCTTTACGCCCTCTGCCCCCGCACAATCCCCAGCTTCTCCATCTTATACCGCATATTGCGCTCGGAAATTTTCAAAGCACGCGCGGCTTTTGATTGGTTCCAATCGTTTTGTTCCAAGGCGCGGTGAATGAGCTGCTCTTCGACTTCGTCGAGGCTTTCTTGCAGCGACTTGTGGAGGGGATGCTCTTGCTGGCTCGGGGTGAGCTTTTTGAATTCTTTCTGAAATTCGGGGGGAAGGATTTTAGGATTCAACACCGTCATGTCCGGCGAAGCGAGCGTCACCAAGCGCTCGACAAAATTTTCCAGCTCGCGAATGTTGCCGGCCCATTTGCGCTGCTGCATGAAAATGAGCAGCGAGCCATGAAATGAATCCGCTGCTTTTTGCTGCTGCCGGGCAAATTTTTTGAGGAAATAATTGGCCAGCAGGGGAATATCCTCGCGGCGCTCATTCAATGTGGGGACATGAATCGGATAAACATGCAACCGATAAAACAAATCTTCCCGAAATTTTTGCTGCTCGACCAGCTTGCGCAACGAGGTGGTGCAAGCGGAAATGATACGCACGTCCACTTTGCGCGGGCGATTGCTTCCCACCACGCGAATCTCGCCTTCCTGCAACACGCGCAGCAGCTTGGCTTGCATGTCGTAGGGAAGATTGGCCACTTCGTCCATGAACAAAGTGCCTTGATGGGCCTCTTCGATCAATCCTTTGCGGTCGTGCGTGGCACCGGTGAAGGCCCCTTTTATATGGCCGAACAATTCACTCTCGATCAAGTTTTCCGGAATCGCGCCGCAGTCAATCGCCACAAAGGGATGATCCTTGCGCACGCTGAGTTGGTGAATGGCGCGGGCAATGCGCTCCTTGCCGGCGCCGCTCTGCCCTTCCAGCAACACGCGCACCTCGCAACGTGCCGCCGCTTCAACGGCCCTGAGCAGCTCGATGAAGGACTTGCTTTTGCCCAACAGACCCAATGGCTCATATTTCGTTAAAAGGGCGGCCTCCGGCAACGGCGCGTGAAAATACTCCTGAATCTTTTGCGCATTGCTCAAATAAGGCGCCGTGAGGCTGGCCATCTTTTCAAGAAGATGCAGCGCCGCTTCATCAAATTCCCCGTCCCCGCTTTTGTTCATGGCCAGCAGGAAGCCGATGACGAGGCCGCCGCATCGCAGGGGCACACACATCGCTGATCGCACCGTCTCATCTTCAAATGTGTCTGTATCGAAACGGGAATCGGTTTTGAGGTTAGCGCTTAAAAATGGCTGCTTATTTTTCGTTACCCAACCGACGATGTTCATCTCCGCCAGTCGATAGCGCTGCCGGTCGAGGGCTTTTCCCTCTTTCATGATGGTTTTGATGGTATGCTGCGTGCCGGGATTAATCATCATGATCGAAGCGACTTCGGCATCAAACCGGGTCGACGCTTGCAAAGAGACGAGGCGAAGAATTTCCTCGAAATCATTTTGCTGGCTGAGAATGGCAGCCAATTCAAAGAGGCTTTCGTATTGATCATTCATTTTTGTCAATTCCCTTCGGCATTCAATAATTTCCTGAATCGCGGATATTCTCGCAAATCATCCCAAATCGGGTCGAGGCGAAGGTGCGAGGCTGAGAGCAGGCTTGGGATCGACATCAGGTATTCCAGTTGCGCGATGGCGGCCTCGTGCTCGCCAACGATCGTGTAAATCTGCGCTAAGTGTCGCACGTAGTCCGGCCCCTCGTCCGCATCTTTTGCGACCGGCTCCAGTTCCACCGCTCGCTTGCCTTCTCGGATGGCGTCGACTTTGCGACTGAGATAGGCATAAGCAAAGCCCAACGCCGAGTGCAGCCGTGGTATGCCCGAGCGCTTTTGGATTTCCTTTTCCAACATGCGCCGCGATGTATCCGCATGCGCGCGGGAAAACGGCTGATTTTTCATGAGCCAATACGTCTCCGCAAAGGCGAGATGCTTCTGGTGATAAACCCATTCAATTTCAAAGGCCTCTTCCGAGAGCGCGGCAATCCTTTTCAAGGCCTCCTGGTATCTTTTCTCATACCGGTAAAATAAAAGAACGAAATAATCTTTGCCTCGAAAGCCCGGTATCGATTCGATAATGGGCCAGGCTTTATCCGTTCTTCCGGTCAGGGGCACCAGATTCATCACTTGCCAACATTTATATACCGCATTTTCCGGCGCCAGCGCGGTCGCCTGCTCGAACCAAGAATCGGCAATTCTATATCGGCGGAGATGACAGTTCACTAATCCAACACTCCACATTAAATAGGCGTCGAGCGGATTCAGCTTGCAGGCTTCTTCCAGGTTGGCGAGCGCTTCAAGCCATTTCCCCTGCCGCCGCTGAATCATCCCGATCAGGTGCGGCGAATAGTTGGGCCTGGCCTTGCGGAGATTTTCGATTAATTTTAAGGCGCGCTCATAATCCGAAAATCTGTAATAATGATAGTAGGCCAGTCCCTCCTGCGCCTCCGGCAAATCGGGCTGAAGCCGAAGGGCCCGCTCAGCCGCCACCCTGGCTTTTCGCAGCCGTTCTTCGGTTTCGTCGTGGACAAAGTAGTACATGCTCGAATGCACTCTGGAAAGCGCTGCATAAGCCGCGGCAAAGGTCGAGTCCAGCGCCACGGCTTTTTCAAACATCTCAATGGCGCGCTCTTGCTTTTGTTTATCCAAAAAAAACGGGCTGTGCTGTTTGCCGCGTAAATAGAAATCATACGCCTCAAGATTACGCGTCGGTCTCGCCTGTAGCGCTTTTCGTTCCGGCTCCAGCAGGGTGAGGTCCAGTTGCTTTGCCACCTGCTCCGCAATTTCCGATTGTACCTCAAAAATCCGGTCCAATACCCGGTCGTATTGCTCTGTCCAGATATTCATATCATCGGCAATGCGAATCAACTGGGAGGTAATGCGCACGCGGCTGGGGCCACTCCCGTCGTAGGCAGGACGATCCCAGCGTACCGTGCCTTCCAGCACGTAATCGACGCCGAGATCCTGGCCGATCTGGCGAATTGTCTTCGGCGTCTTTTTATATTGTATGGCGCTGGTGCGGGAGATAACGCCAAGTCCGTTCACCACCGCCAACCGGCTGATGATCTCTTCAGTGATGCCATCGGCAAAATACTCATCTTCGGCGGCGCTCAGATTCTCGAAGGGAAGGACCACCAGCGTCTTCCGCTTTGCGGGTGTTTTCAGTGGCGCTGTCTCGCGAAAATAGAAAAGTGCCACGGCAGCAAGAAGAATGAGAACAAGCGGAAGCGCGATGAATGCCCACCTTTTGGCCAACCCTGTTGATCCTGCTCCAGTTGTTCCGGTCTTTGCAACGCTTGTCCAAGGCCATGAATAGGATTTCTGCGCGGTATTGACAGAAGAAAAGACGGTCGCGGCAAGCGCTTTCAAATCCGCCAGCATCTCATGAATCTGTCGGTATCGCTCGTCCGGCTTTTTGGCCATCGCCTTGTTCACAATCCGTTCCAATTCCATTGGCACATCGGTGTCCCGGCCCGTTGGGATCATTGGCTCCGGCTTTTCATTCAAAATGGCGTAAATCATCGCCGGCTCATTCTCCCCTTTGAAAGGCAATTCGCCGCTGAGCATTTCATAAAGAACAACTCCCAACGACCAGATATCCGTCCGGTGATCGACCTCTTTTCCCTTGGCTTGTTCCGGCGACATATAGGCCACCGTGCCCAATGTGCTGCCGGTCTTCGTTAGCTTGAGATGGGCCACCTTTGCCAGCCCCCAATCCAAAATTTTCACCACACCGTCGGTGGTGATGAAGATATTGGCGGGTTTGATATCGCGGTGGGTGATGCCATGGTGGTGAGCCTTCGCCAAACCTTGGGCAATTTGCATTGCAATGTCGATGACACTGTCCACTGACAACTGACTACTGACCACTTTCTTTTTTAGCGTCTCGCCTTCGTAATAGGCCATGACAATGAACAGTTGCCCATCTTCAGTTTCGCCAATTTCGTAAATGGTGCAGATGTTCGGATGATCCAGCGCTGAGGCGGCTTTGGCTTCGTGGATGAAGCGTTTCTTTTCATCTTCGTCTGTGCTGAGATGATGCGGGAGAAACTTCAAGGCGACGAAGCGGTCGAGCTTGAGGTCTTGGGCTTTGTAAACCACGCCCATGCCTCCGCCGCCGAGTTTCTCCAAGATCTTATAGTGAGAAATGGTTTGGCCGATCATTTTATCGCAATCCTTTTCAAAAATTGCTTGCCGTGATAATATACTTGATTTTTTGTACGAAGTGTATTAAATTTTATTAGTTCAAAGCGCAGAAAATTCAAGGGCATATTCTAATCTCCAATTGGTGAATTCCCATGACGCAAAATCATAACATCGCCAACGTGGCTGAAAACTTGATCCAGGAACATTTTGACCTCGACCCGAACCTTGAAAAGGTCATTTGGATCAACCCTGATAAAACGACGGAAATCCGTCTGCTGGAAATCAATTCCGACACCATTACTACAGGGATGGTGCAGTCGTTTTATTTTGCCCCGTGGGAAGAAATTCCTTATGCCATGAAAATCGCCGAAATCACGCCGGAAGAGTGGCAAAAAGTTTTGCAAAACGAAATTCCTCTGCCGAAGGGGTGGACATTGGAAAATTATAAAGTCTACTCGCGCGAGCTGGTTGCGGCATGAGCGCTTGGCAAAATTGGCAGGCGGCATTCTTGCGGCAGGCCCGATCCGATTGGGACGCCTACCAAAAAACTACTGAGCTCAAATGGCCGTATTGTCATCGCTTGCATTATTTGCAAATGGCCACAGAAAAACTCAGCAAGGCGCTTTTGATTATTCTTTTCCATTGATCAACCGACTTCAAAAAACTCCACAGGGCATTCAGTTGCTCAGGCATATTGAAATTTTTATCATGAGGTTCGAAGAACTTTTCATGTAATCATTTTCTTTTCACCTCCTCCCAATTCACCACCAGCGTCAGCGGCGCGGATTTGATTTTCTCCTGCAAGCTCCGGCCTTCGATGAATTCCATGGCAATAAAAATTTGCCCATCCTCGGTCTCATCAATTTCATGGATATTGCAAATATTGGGATGATCCAGCGCCGAGGCCGCTTTGGCTTCGTGGATGAAGCGCTTCTTCTCTTCCTCATCCGCACTGAGATGATGCGGGAGAAACTTGAGCGCAACGAAGCGGTCAAGCTTGAGGTCTTGAGCTTTGTAGACCACGCCCATGCCGCCACCGCCGAGTTTTTCGATAATTTTGTAATGCGAAATAGTTTTGCCAATCATCTTACTTACCTCTGGGAGCTTTCCGCTTCACTTCCTCAAACCAGTTCGTCACCACGTTAAGCTGGGTTTGCCGCGAGGGTTCTTCGCTACTTTTCAGCAACAGGAAACGTTGGCCATCTGGCGAAACATCATAAGATCGGCCTCCGACATTGACGTAATCACCCTCAAAGAGCAACTTGGGCAGCTCAAAAGAGAATTTCGGATCGATGCTGTAGCTCACGGCCATCCACTTCCTGCCGTTGCGATAGAACAGCTCACGAGAGCTTCGCGACCACACCGGCTCTTCTCCTCCCTCGGTTGAAACTCGCCACTTTTCTCCGGTCTGGGGATAGGGTTGAACGTAAACCTCGAATTGCCCCTGTTCATCCGAGGTATAAGCAATCAATCGGCCATCGGGTGAAAATACCGGCCCCCATTCAGTAAAACGGGTGGTGGCGAATGGCCGCCGCTTACTTTCACCATTTATCGAGAGCAAATAAATATCAGCGTCATCATCATCTGTATATGCTAATAATTTTCCATCGGGTGACCATGAGTACGGACGCTGAGTTGTTTCACCTTTGGTGAGCTGCTTGATCTCACCACTTCCGTCAACAGATTGCATGAATATATTAAGAGCACCAGCCCGATCGGAAGCGAAAGTCACCCATTTGTCATCTGGCGTCCATACGGCCCCTCCATTGTTTCCCTCAGTAGTTAGTTTTGAGCGAGAACCGCGTAATAGATCAAAAATCCAAATATCACGTTGCATGTTTATAACCCGTATGGCCAAGCGCTTGCCATTAGGAGACAATTGAAAATTACCATGAGTTTCAGCGGGAAATTGAAGTTGTTCTGTATGGCCCTTACGGTGCGACCAGATCAATTTGCTTTCATCCTGAAAAACGCCAGCAAGATAAACGAGCGTGCCGCCGTTGGAAAGGGCATATTGTGTAGCGCCCCAGGTCGCTTCCATTCTAAGATTGTCGAGAACCGGCACTGGAGAACCAACAACTTTCAAGTTATCCAAATCAAAGGGCACGGCCTCTAATCTTCCATCCTGCGCATATATCAAGTGTCCGGTGCTTACATATTTCGGGTTATCACCCCTATCGAGCAGCGTTTTTTTCTCACCGGTTTCTAAAGAGATTATACTTACACCCGATACAAGCGCCGCTTTACCACCTGGAAGAATTTCCGGCCAAATATAAGATGGCTGCTTCTCAGCTAACACCTGTGGCGTGCCGCCAGATGCCGATATCCACAAGAGGCTTCCCCTTTCAGAATTGGTAAACATGATTCTGTTGTCAGCGCCCCAGCTTGCGCCGTAAGGATTGATAACTTCACATAGCGAAATAGGTGCGCCTCCGGAAATAGAAACTTTTTTCAACTCATTTCCAGAAAAAAATCCAACCCACTGACCATCGGGCGAGAAGAAGGGGTTGTAGGCGCCCTCAGTGCCGGGAATAGGCGCAGCTTCAAATTGATCCATCGGTCGTCGATACAACTGCGTTTTGCCGCCGAGGTCAGCCACATAAACCAGATTGCTTCCATCCGGTGAAAGCGCCAAAGCCGGACGGCCTATTCCCAACGGCGCTGATCCGATTGAAGCTATCGACGCGGATTCAGGAAGAGTGATATTCCATCGTTTCACTGGCGCGGGTGAAGGGGTTGGGCGCTGCAAAACCAAAATGGCAATGAGTGTCGCCGCCAACAGAATCGCGATACTCCACGGAATCGCACGAAGCCAGAATGCAGGTTGTCTTTCAGTCTGTTTTGTCAGCTTCGCCATGGAAATTCTCGAGGTGCCGGTCGCTGAGAGATCGATTGTTTTCAAATCCACCGGCAGCTCATCCACGTGCTGGTAGCGCGCCGCCGGATTTTTCTCCAGCATTTTATCAACAACGCGCTCCAAATCCATTGGCACATTCGAGCGCAAGCTGGTGAGCGGCTCCGGCTCTTCATTCAAAATCGAATATATCATCGCCGACTCGTACTCGCCGCGGAACGGCAAGCGCCCGCTGATCATCTCATACAACACCACGCCGAGCGACCAAATGTCAGTGCGATGATCCACCGCTTCCCCGCGCGCCTGCTCCGGCGACATGTAGGCGGCGGTGCCCAACGTCATGCCTTCCTTTGTGAGCATCGTCCCGCCCCGCGCCAACTTGGCCAAGCCGAAATCCATGATCTTCACCTGCCCTTTCTCAGTGATCATAATATTGGCGCTTTTGATGTCGCGATGCGTGATGCCCTTCTCATGCGCGGCCTGCAAGCCTTCGGCAATCTGAATGGCGAATTTGATCGCTTCGTCGATCTTCAATGGTCCCGCCTCAATCTTCTCTCGCAAGCTCTGGCCTTCGATGAATTCCATCGCAATGAACATCTGCCCATCGACTTCATCAATCGCGTGGATGGTGCAAATGTTGGGATGATTAAGCGCCGCTGCAGCTTGCGCTTCGCGCAGAAAGCGATTCTTCTCCTCGCCGCCGAGCGCGATGGCCGAGAGAAACTTCAACGCGACGATGCGCTTGAGCTTGGTGTCCTCGGCTTTGTATACCACGCCCATGCCGCCTTCGCCGAGCTTGGCGAGAATTTTGTAGTGGGAGATGGTTTGGCTAATCATTTTATCCGCACACCTTTCCTAAATTTCATTCCGACAATATACTTGATTTTTTGCAAAAAGTGTATTAGCTTTTATGTAATCGAAAATGGAGAAGTTAAAATGCCCTAACCTCAACTCCGGTGAATGATCATGTCGCAAAACCATAACCTCATCATAAACGCAACTGAAAATTTGATCCAAGAACATTTTGATCTCGAGCCGAGCCTCGAAAAAGTGATTTGGATCAACCCTGAGCTGTCGACGGAAGTCCGCTTGATCGAAATCAATCCCGAGACCTTTCCCTCCGGAATGGTGCAGTCATTTTATTTTCCTCCTTCCGATGAAATTCCTTGTGCCATGTTCCTTGCAGAAGTCAGACCTGACGAGTGGCAAAAAATTTTGCGAAACGAGATTCCTCTGCCTGAAGGATGGACATTGGCAAACTACAAAACTTACTCGCGTAAGATGGTTGCCGTATGAGCGATTGGCGGAATTGGCAGACGGCATTCTTGCAACAGGCGCGATCCGATTGGGAGGCCTATCAAAGAACTCGTCAAGCAGCATGGCCGTCTTGTCACCGGCTGCTTTTTTTGCAAATGGCCACGGAAAAATTGAGCAAGGCGCTTTTGATAGCCGGTCACTCAAAATTAGAAACGATTGCGCAAAGTCATGCCGCCTTCGTCAATTTTATGCGTGTCGTTGGCGATAATCGAAAACTGCAAGAAGCTTTGGGCATGAAAAAGGCCCAATTGAGAGCGCGCTTTAAACGGCTATTGCCGTTGGCTTACGAGATCGAGTTGCTGGCTCCGGCTTTGGCGCGAGGCGGCCCAAACCCGGAATATCCCTGGCAAGAGACCTCGGATAGCGTTTTAGCGCCAATAAATTACGTGTTCCCATTGATGAACCAACTTCAAAAGACTCCACAAGGTACCCAGTTGCTCAAATATATTGAAATTTTTCTCCTTCGGTTTGAGGAATTTTTCATCTAACGCCCAATCCATCTCCTCAAATATTGGGATGATCCAAAGCCACCGCCGCCAAGCTTTTCGATGATTTTTAGCGCGAAATAATTTGCTCGATCATCCTACTTGCCTCTGGGAGCTTTACGCTTCAACTCTTCAAACCAGTTCGTCACCACGTTAAGCTGGGTTTGCCGCGAGGGTTCTTCACTGCTTTTCAGCAACAGGAAACGTTGGCCATCCGGCGAAACATCGTATGATCGGCCCCAGACATTTAGGTAATCACCTTCAAAGATCAGCTTGGGCAGCTCAAAAGAGAATTTCGGATCGGTGCTGTAGCGCACGGCCATCCATTTCCTACCGTTGCGATAGAACAGCTCGCGAGAGCTTCGCGACCAGACCGGCGCGTCTCCTCCCTCGGTTGAAATTCGCCACCTTTCGCCAGTCTGGGGATAGGGTTGAACGTAAATTTCGTATTGCCCTTGTTCATCCGACGTATAAGCAATCAACCGGCCATCAGGAGAAAATGCCAGCCCCCATTCATTAAAACGGGTAGTGGCAAATGGCTGTTTTTTGCTTTCGCCATCAATCGAGAGCAAATAGATATCATAGGATTGTCCTGTCTCTTCAAATGCCAATAATTTTCCATCAGGCGACCATGAAGACGGAGAGTGATATGTTTCACTTGTGGTGAGCTGCTTGATCTCACCACTCTCGTCAGCAGATTGCATGAATATATTGTAAGCACCAGTCCTATCCGAACCGAAAGCCACCCACTTGCCATCTGGTGTCCATACGGGAAACCAATTGTTTCCATCTATTGTGAGTCTTGAGCGAGAACCACGCAATAGATCAAAGATCCAAACGTCCCGTTTCGCATTTTGAATCGCAATGGCCAAACGCTTGCCATCAGGAGACAATTGAAATGTACCATCAGTTTCAGCGGGAAATTGCAGTGGTTGCGCATGGCCTTTGCGGTCCAACCATAGCAGGGTGTTTTTACCCTGAAAAACGCCAGGAAGATAAACGAGCGTTCCGTCATTGGAAATGGCGTACTGCGTAGCGCCCAGAGTCGCTTCCATTCTGACATTGTTGAGAACCGGCACCGGAGAACCGATCACTTTCAGGTTATTCAAATCAAATGGCACGGCCTCCAATCTTCCGCCTAGCGCATATACCAAGTGTCCGGTACTTATATATTTGGGATTATAACCTCTCTTGAGCAACGTCTTTTTCTCACTGGTTTCTAAAGAGATTAAATTTATACCCTGACCCGATGATACGAGCACAGCTTTACCGCCCGGGAGAATTTCGGGCCAGGCATTCCAGAACTGTTTCTCACTCAGGACCTGTGGTGTGCCGCCCGATTCCAATACCCAGGAAAGTGTTTGACCATCGTCGTGTGAAAAGATGATCCTGCCATCGGATCCCCAACTTGCACCGCTGGGATTTATAACATCACACAGTAGGATAGGCTCCCCTACCAAAATAGAGAATTTTTTCATGCTGTTGCCGGTAAAAAATCCGATCCACTGACCGTCGGGCGAAAAGAACGGATTGTAGGCCCCCTCAGTACCGGGGAGAGGCACCGCTTCAAATTGATCCATCGACCGCCGGTACAACTGCGTTTTGCCAGCGAGGTCAGCCACATAGACCAGATTGGTTCCATCCGGTGAAAGCGCCAGAGCCGGATGGCCTACTCCCAACGGCGCAGAGCCGATTGGAGCTATCGGCGCGGATTCAGGAAGAGTAATATTCGATCGTTTCACTGGTGCGGGAGTTGGGCGCTGCAAAACCAAAATGGCGATGAGTGCCACTAATGTCATCAGAACTGCGATACCCCACGGAATCGCACGAAGCCAGAAGGCAGATTGTTTTTCACTCTGTCTTGCAACCTTCGCCGCAGAAGTTTTCGAGGTGCCGGCCGCGGAGAGATCGATAGATTTTAAATCCACCGGCAGCTCATCCACGTGCTGGTAGCGCGCCGCAGGATTTTTTGCCAGCATTTTGGCCACAACGCGCTCCAAGTCCATCGGCACATTCGAACGCAAGCTGGTCAGCGGCTCCGGCTCTTCATTCAAAATCGAATACATCATCGCCGCTTCGTACTCGCCGCGGAACGGCAAGCGTCCGCTGATCATTTCATACAACACCACGCCGAGCGACCAAATGTCGGTGCGATGATCCACCACTTCTCCGCGCGCTTGCTCCGGCGACATGTAAGCGGCGGTGCCCAGTGTCATGCCTTCCTTCGTGAGCATGGTTCCGCCCCGCGCCAATTTGGCCAAACCGAAATCCATGATCTTCACTTGCCCTTTGTCTGTGATCATGACGTTGGCGCTTTTGATGTCGCGGTGCGTGATGCCTTTCTCGTGCGCGGCTTGCAAGCCCTCGACAATCTGCATGGCAAATTTGATTGCCTCGTCGATCTTCAGCGGCCCAGCCTCGATCTTCTCCCGCAAGCTCTGGCCTTCGATGAATTCCATCGCGATAAACATCTGGCCATCGACTTCATCGATCGCGTGGATGGTGCAAATGTTCGGATGATTAAGCGCCGCTGCAGCTTGGGCTTCGCGGAGAAAGCGGCTCTTTTCCTCGCCGCCGAGCGCGATAGCCGAGAGAAACTTCAGCGCGACGATGCGCTTGAGCTTCGTGTCCTCGGCTTTGTAGACGACGCCCATGCCGCCTTCGCCAAGCTTGGCGAGGATTTTGTAGTGGGAGATGGTTTTGCCGATCATTGTCAACTCCAACAACTAAAATTTTTACATTTCTCAATTGACTTTTGGGGTATTTTTTTGTAATGTTTTATATCTAAACTTTTTGAATAAAGCAGCATGAAAATAAGCAAGGGACAATTCTTAGCATTGTCTGATCTTTGTCGGGAAACCGCAGTGGTTGTCTTCGGTGGCTTGGTGATCGGAAACTTGCTCGTACCAAATGCTAACCCTATTCTCACAATTGGCGGTTTTGTAGTTTATATCCTTCTCTCATTTTTGTCAATTTATTTCAAGAAAAAAGGAGAATGACGTCATGGAAAACAACCTGCTTTTGGGAATTCTTACGGTCATTGCTTTTGCCATCGTCGCCTTTTTAACTCGAGAAAAAAAACAGAAGAAGGTTTAATTTTCATAATGACGGCTTGCCCATCGAACTCGTCAATTTCGTAGATCATGTAATGTTCGGATGATTGAGCGCTGTTGCCGTTTGTGCTTCGCGGAGAAAGCGGCCTTTATCTTCGCTGCCGAGCGCGCTGGCCGAGAGAAACTTCATCCCGCACGCGGGAGCGAGCTTGGTGTCCTCGGGTTTGTAGACCACACTCATGCCCCCGCCACCGAGCTTCTCTAAAATTTTGTCCCATTGTTCGGGACCCCGTAAAGCGGGATAGTGTGAAATCGTTTTGCCGATCATCTTACTTGCCTCTGGGAGCTTTCCGCTTCACTTCTTCAAACCAGTTCGTCACCACGTTAAGCTGGGTTTGCCGCGAGGGTTCTTCGCTGCTTTTCAGCAACAGGAAACGTTGGCCATCCGGCGAAACATCATAAGATCGGCCGGCCAGAATACGTATATAATCACCTTCAAAGAGCACCTTGGGCAAATCAAAAGAGAATTGCGAATTGGTGTTGTAGCTCACGATCATCCACTTCCTGCCGTTGCGATAGAACAGCTCAGGAGAGCTTCGCGACCAGACCGGCTCTTTTCCTCCCTCGGTTGAAATTCGCCACTTTTCCCCGGTCTGGGGATAAGGTTGAACGTAGACATCCGATTGCGCCTGTTCATCCGCGGTATAAGCAAGCAATCGGCCATCAGGTGAAAATGCCGGCCCCCATTCATTAAAACGGCTGGTGGCGAATGGCTGCCATTTGCTTTCGCCATTTGTCGAGAGCAAATAGATATCATCGGTTTGTCCTTGTACGTTAAGTGCCAATAATTTTCCATCAGGTGACCATGAAGACGTATATTGATATGTTTCACTTTTGGTGAGCTGCTTGATCTCACCACTCCCGTCAGCAGCTTGCATGAATATATTATAAGCACCGGCTCTATCAGAAGAGAAAGTCACCGACCTGCCATCTGGCGTCCATACGGGAAACACATTGTTTCCATCTATTGTGAGTCTTGAGCGAGAACCACGCAATAGATCAAAGCTCCAAACATCCTGTTTCGCATTTTGAATCCCAATGGCCAGGCGCTTGCCATCAGGAGACAATTGATATGCACCATAAGCTTCAGCGGGAAACTGAAGTTGTTCCGCATGGCCTTTACGGTCCAACCAGATCAGTATGCTTTTGCCTTGAAAAACGCCAGGAAGATAAACGAGCGCTCCGTCATTGGAAATGGCATACTGAGTCGCGCTCGACGTTTCTATCCTGACATTGTCAAGAACCGGCACTGGAGAACCGGTAACTTTCAGGTTATCCAAATCAAAGGTCACGGCCTCCAATCCTCCTCCTTGCGTATATACCAAGTGTCCGGTGCTTGTATATTTCGGGTTATGGCCCCTATCGAGCAACTTTCTTTTCCCGTCGGAGTCTAAAAGGATCATACTTATACCCGCATCCACAAAACTCGATACAAGCACAGCTTTACCACCTGGGAGAATTTCGGGCCAGAGAGAATTTGGATATTTCTCAGTTAAGATATGTGGCGTGCCACCAGATGCCGATATCCAGGAAAGTATATTACCCTCGCGATGTGAAAAGATGATACGGTCATCAGTCCCCCAGCTTGCACCGAAGGAATTAATAACCTCACACAGCAGGACAGGTTCCCCTCCCAAAATGGAGACTTTTTTCATTTCGTTGCCGGCAAAAAATCCAATCCACTGACCATCAGGCGAGAAGAACGGATTGTAGGCGCCCTCGGTACCAGGGATGGGCACGGCTTCAAATTGATCCATGTGACGCCAGTACAACTGCGTTTTGCCAGCGAGGTCAGCCACATAAACCAGATTGGCTCCATCCGGTGAAAGCGCCAGAGCCGGATGGCCTACTCCCAACGGCGCGGATCCGACTGGAGCTATCGGCGCAGATTCAGGAAGATTTATACTCGACCGTTTCACCGGCGCAAGAGAAGGGCGCTGCAAAACCAAAATGGTGATGAGTGCCGCCGTCATCAGAACTGCGATACTCCACGGAATTGCACGAAGCCAGAATGCCGTTTGTTTTTCAGTCTGCCTTGTCACCGTCGCTGTAGAAATTCTCGAAGCGCCGGTCGCTGAGAGATCGATGGATTTTAAATCCACTGGCAGCTCATCCACGTGCTGATAGCGCGCCGCCGGATTTTTCGCCAGCATTTTGGCCACAACGCGCTCCAAATCCATCGGCACATTCGAGCGCAAGCTGGTGAGCGGCTCCGGCTCTTCATTTAAAATCGAATACATCATCGCCGACTCGTACTCGCCTCGGAACGGCAAGCGTCCGCTGATCATTTCATACAACACCACCCCGAGCGACCAAATATCAGTGCGATGATCCACCACTTCCCCGCGCGCCTGCTCCGGCGACATGTAAGCGGCAGTGCCCAACGTCATGCCTTCTTTCGTGAGCATCGTCCCGCCGCGCGCCAATTTCGCCAAGCCGAAATCCATGATCTTCACTTGGCCTTTCTCCGTGATCATGATATTGGCGCTTTTGATGTCGCGATGCGTGATGCCTTTCTCGTGCGCGGCTTGCAAGCCATCGGCAATCTGCATGGCCAATTTGATTGCCTCGACGATCTTCAACGGCCCAGCCTCGATCTTCTCCCGCAAGCTCTGGCCTTCGATGAATTCCATCGCGATAAACATCTGACCATCGACTTCATCGATCGCGTGGATGGTGCAAATGTTCGGATGATTGAGCGCCGCCGCAGCTTGCGCCTCGCGCAGAAAGCGGCTCTTGTCCTCGCCGCCGAGCGCGATAGCCGAAAGAAACTTGAGCGCGACTATGCGCTTGAGCTTGGTGTCTTCGGCTTTGTAAACGACGCCCATGCCGCCTTCGCCGAGCTTGGCGAGGATTTTGTAATGAGAAATGGTTTTGCCGATCATGTTATCAACATTCTCTTTAAAAATTTTTCATTGCAACGCTTGTTTTTTACACAAAGTATATTAGCTTTTATTTATGGACATCGACAACGAACTCAAGCAAACGCTCGAGCAGCTTTTGAAACTGTGCCGCGATTTCGGCATTCAACCGCGACTTATCGGCGGTTTGGCCGTGCGCGGATTTGCGCGGCGAAAGCGGTACACCCATGATATCGATCTCGCCAGCAATCGTTTCGACAAGCCCAATTTGGTCACGATTCTCAAACAGATGGGCTTTGATTATCAAGACCAATCGCAGTTCGAAGGCGTGAAGGCGAGCAAGCGCATCGGCAGTAAAACGGTTGAAATTCATATCGCAATCGACCGGCTGTGGGACATGGTTTCCAACCGGACTTATACACCTTCTTCCGACTCAGCTGAAGTGTCGATTGATGAGGCCGGTGATTTGCTCGCGCCGGCGGTTTCCGCCGAAGATTTGCTGATTCTCAAACTGATGCCGTTGCGTGATCGCGATTTGTGCGACGTCATTGCACTGCTGCTGGATTTGCCGGATATCGACGCCCAAACATTTTGGGCAAATTGTGAACGAACCGACAATAAGAGTCACATCGCGGCTCAACTCAGAAAGCTTGAAAGCGCGCTCAAAAGCGGTGGATTCCGCGAAGCTTGGGCAGAGTACTACGGCGAGCCGCTTCCAAAGCGGGATATACTTTTTGCCATTGACAGAATACGCTCACTTTTGAAAACACAAAAATGAATTCGAAAAATACACAAATCGCTTGCCCCCAATGCCGCTCCACTGTTGCTCTTGCAGTCAACGGCAATACATTGGAAACTCCGTTGATCTGCCAAGCCTGCGGCCAAACCTTCTTGCCGCATTTTTATTGCCCAGAGGCGAATTCATCTTCGCGCCATATTTTTGCAGCGAGTCGCCTTTATGTTGACAACATGGGCGCAATCTATACCTTTTGTCCCGACCATACTTTCACAACTTACGCTCTCGCTGCTGACAGCAAGCCGCGCCTCAAGCGCACTCCGTTTCAAGCCGCAACTCGTTTTTTTGATTCCATTGTCTTTCGTCTATCCTTGACCATTGAAGGCTGGCGCTGGCGTTTGGTCACGCGTCGCTAAAAGGACGCACTCCCTTTTTCGGGATTCGTGTGCTCGTACTCGCTCGGGGAGAGTTTCTTTCAATTCCGTCTCTTTCTTGACTCGACGCAAATCGACAATCAGCTTGAAAGGCAATTCCCCGCTCAACATTTCATAGGGCATAAAGCTCAGAACGTGAAGCGCCATTCGCTCCTTACGCTTTACATGATGGGTTTTATGCGCTCATTTTTCCAACCCTATGGGCGCAGCCCCACTTTCTTGAGCAAGTCCGTGAATCGTGGATCAGACCGCAGGCGGTCGCATCTGGGGTCTATTTTGAGGAAAACCAGCCAGCCATCGCGTTCTTCATAGGCCTTTTTCAGCCACTCGAACGCCTGATCTTTTTCGTTGAGCCCCACATACACGGCTGCCGTGAAATACCGTGAAACATACCGTTCCTTCGATAGCGCGCTCACCTCTTGGAGAATCTTCCGCGCTTCGTCTGTCCTTCCTGACATCGCATGGGTGCAAGCGGGAACAACATTAAACGCGTCATCACCCAAGAGCGATATCCCTTTTTGAAATTCCATGATGGCTTCGTCATATCTTGATTGTTGCTCGTAAATCCACCCAAGGTGGATGTGTACGGTGCTGAAGTTCGGATCCATCTCAAGTGTCTTGAGGCCTTGGTCAACCGCCTTGTCGTGCTGGCGGGCAAAGTGCAAAAGCCATCCATGCGACGAATTTATTACCAGCGAGAGCGGATCAAGCTCTTGCGCTCGTTGGATTTCTGCAAGGCTTTCTTCGGTGCGGCCCATTGGCATCAAAAAGACCGCGTACCAAAGGTGAGCTGTTGCATAGCCGGGGTTGAGATCAATAGCACGTTTAAATTCCTGTTCGGCAGCCAACCAATCCCAATCGTAAGCCCACTTAACAAATCCCAGGGAAGTATGAGCTTCGCTCAATGCATCATCAATTTCCAGTGCCTTCTGCGCTAATGCCTTGGCTTTGGGGAATGCCTCCTTCGGTGGGAGATAGGTGTAAAACCCGAGGATAATGAAGCAGTCGGCCAGCCCCGAATATGCCAGAGCGTAGGCCGGATCCTTTTCGAGAGCCTGGTTGAAATACTGCACGGCCTGCTGCAGCCCACCTTCATATCTTTTGTTCCAAAAGTAGCGGCCCTTCAAATACAGGTTATACGCTTCAAAATTCTCGGTATAGCGTTTGATCAGCGGCGCTTCCTGTCCACTTATCAATTTGATCTTCAGGGTATTGACAATCGTTCGCGTAATGTCATCCTGGATGGCGAATACATCCTCCAGCTCACGGTCGTATTTCTCAGACCAGAGATGATAGCCATCTTCCACATTGACGAGCTGGGCGGTGATCCGCAGCCGATTGCCGGCTTTGCGCACGCTTCCTTCCAACACGGTGCTGACGTTCAACTGTCCACCAACTTTACGAATGTCATAAGCCTGGCCTTTAAATTGAAAGCCGGAGGACCGCGAAACCACCCGCAATCCTTCGAGCTTGGCCAACGCATTGATCAACTCTTCGGCCATGCCATCGCAGAAATATTCTTGATCTTTTTGCGGGCTTAGGTCCGAAAACGGCAACACCGCGATGGAAGGCGCCGGCTTCTTTGCGCTTGTTGATTCTTTGATGGACTCAGATTCGAGCTGCTTTTTGAGAGCGCTTAAATCAGCCAGCATTTCATTGATATGCTGAAAGCGCTTGTCCGCATTTTTGGCGATGGACTTATTCACCATGCGTTCCAGCGCCGTTGGCACTCCGGCGCGTAAATCCGCCAGCGGTTTCGGCTCTTCATGTATAATTGAATACATCACCGCCTGCTCATATTCGCCTTTGAAAGGCAATTGGCCGGTGAGCATTTCGTACAGGACAACGCCGAGCGACCAGATGTCGGTGCGGTGATCGACCTCTTCGCCGCGAGTTTGTTCAGGCGACGTGTAAGCCGTAGTGCCGAGGGCCGTGCCAGGCTTAGTGAGTCGCGCATAGCCGGCGAGCTTGGCAAGGCCGAAATCGAGAATCTTCACAATGCCGTCGTTCGTCACAAAGATATTCGCCGGTTTGATGTCCCGATGCACAATCCCTTTCTCGTGCGCTTTCGCTAAACCCTGTGCAATTTGAATGGCGAGATCAATCACACTGTCCACTGATAGCTGACCACTGGCCACTTTCTTCTTCAGCGTCTCACCCTCGTAATAGGCCATGGCAATAAACATCTGCCCATCTTCGGTTTCGTCGATTTCATAGATAGTACAAATGTTGGGATGGTCCAAAGCTGAAGCCGCTTTGGCTTCGTGAATGAAGCGCTTTTTCTCTTCTTCATCCGCGCTGAGATGAGGCGGGAGAAATTTCAAGGCGACGAAGCGGTCGAGCTTGAGGTCTTGGGCTTTGTAGACCACGCCCATGCCTCCGCCGCCGAGTTTCTCGAGGATTTTGTAATGAGAAATGGTTTGGCCGATCATTTTAATTCCTTGAATTATCGCATACGCAAAGATGCACAAGTTTCTTGGCAATGTCAAGCCTGGCGTCCAAATGAATTCGGTATTGACATTGGCTCATTGATTCGTTATATTTTGTTTGCAAAGGATCTATCAAAGCAATTTATCTTTGGAGAATTAAAATGACTATCGAGACGATCCGTTTAAATCAAGATAACACCCTGCCGCCGACCTTGCTTTCCAGATTCGGATTCGAGGAGCAAAAACCTTTCAAGGCCGTGTTGAGCACAATGGGAATCCTCTTATTGAAGGAATCGGCCTCTTTAAGCGATATCATTTTGACTTTGGAAGAACTTAAAACAATCTATGCCAACGAGCTTCGGGAATTGGATAAGGAATGGGACGATTTCACGCTTTCCGAGGAACTGTTGAGTTCCGATTTTTAACTGGGGGCTTGTATGGCTGTAGAACTGGCAAAAGATTTCTCTCGAGGCAGCATCTATTTTGTTGACCCATTAACTCCATTGGTCACCTGCCCTGGGTGTAACCATAATTTTGTGGCCAAATACTCTGCAAAAGTAGAAAAATTCACCTGTGATAAGTGTGGAAACGAATGTGATCCGGATTTTGTCCAAAGAGGAAAACGTCCGGTATTGATTATCCAAAATCCCACCTTTGATTTCTTCAACACCATTACTGTTATCCCTATCACCTCGCAAGAAAAAGCTAAAGACAAAGTTGGTGCTGTTTACATATCCAAAGGCAAACCCTCGGGGTTAAGTAAAGACTCTTGGGCTTTAGTCTGGCAAATTCGAACGATTAACAAGAATCTCTTCTTTAAGGAAAATTATCTTGGCAAGGTTTCAGCCAAAAAACTAAAAGAGATAAAAACTACCCTGAAGAAACATTTGCTTTTATGAACATGCTTTGCCGTAGTTAAGCATGAAAACATGAGCCATCTATGAAAATGCGCCCTTCATCCTACGTTATTCCTCCAACCCGATTTTCTGCAACAACTCTTCAAACCTCGGATCCGAGCGCAGGGCGTCAAAAGTAGGTTCGGTCTTGAGCCGAAATAGACCATTCCGCTCTTCATAAGCCTTGTTGAGCCATTCGAATGCTTGATCCTTCTCTCCCAACCCCGTATAGACCCAGACAAAATCAAGCGGGGCGACATACTGCTGCTTTGACCTCTCCTCAAGCTCGTGGAGCACTTTCCGCGCCTCCTCTTTCCTGCCCGACCCGGCGTAAACCATTCCAAGCGCCGCCAGCCAAAATGTATTCCCCTTCCAAAGCGGTATCACCTTTTGAAATGCGGCAATCGCTTCTTCATACATTGCCTTTTGAAAATAAGCAGCAGCGATGAACCCGAGCGCCGCGACCGAGTTAGGATCCATCTCGAGCGCCTTCTGGCACTCCTGGATGGCCTGATCGTACTGGCGGGCCATGTAAAACACATAGCCCGCAAACGCGTTTGCGAGCAGCGAGAGTGGATCAAGCTCCTGGGCTTGCTTGGCCTCAATAATAGCTTCGTCAAAGCGGCCCATCCATGCTAAACACAGAGCATAATAACTGTGCGCTAAAGCGTAGCTCGGGTTGAGCGCAATCGCGCGCTGGAATTCTCGCTCAGCGCCAGGCCAGTCCCAATCGTAATACGTTACAATCATGCCCAGCGAAGCATGGGACTCGGCAAGGTTCTCGTCGATCTGCAGCGCCTTCTCCGCCGCTGCCTTGGCTCTTGAAAAGGCCTCCTTGGGCGGGAGGAAATGATAGACACCAAGCACAGAATAGGAGTCGGCCAGTCCGGTGTATGCCAGGGCATAGTCAGGATCTTTTTCCAACGCCTGGCCGAAACATTCGATTCCTTTTTGCAGCAGCCCTTCATACCGCTTATTCCAATAGTAGCGGCCTTTTAAATACAGGTGATAGGCTTCCAGATTCTCGGTATACTGTTTCACCAGCGGCGCGCTCGGCTCGCCGATCAACTTGATTTTCAAGGCGGTGACGATTTGCTGGGCGATATTGTCCTGGATGGCAAAGATGTCCTCCATCTCGCGGTCGTATTTCTCGGACCAGAGATGGTAGCCATCGGCCACGTTGACGAGCTGCGCGGTAATGCGCACGCGGTTGCCGGCTTTCCGCACGCTGCCTTCCACCAGCGTCTCCACATGGAGTTTCCTGCCGATTTCCCGAACATCCGACTTTTCCCCTTTGAATGAGAACGCCGTGGTTCGGGCCACCACCTTCAAGCTCTCGATCTTGGTCAACGCATTGATCAGCTCTTCGGCCATGCCATCGCAAAAATATTCCTGATCCTTTTGCGGGCTTAAATCCGCAAACGGCAACACCGCGATGGAAGGCGCGGTTTTCTTTTCGTCAACGGCTTTTTTTGCGGACTCCAATTCAAGCTGCTTTTTGAGAGCGCTTAGATCAGTCAGGATCTCGTTCGTATTTTGGTAGCGTTGGTCAGAATTCTTGGTCATGGCCTTTTCGATCATCTGCTGTAATTGGGCTGGAACGCCAGCTCGTAATTCTGCAATCGGCTTCGGCGCCTCATGAATAATTGAATACATCACCGCCTGCTCATATTCGCCTTTGAAAGGCAATTGGCCGGTGAGCATTTCGTACAGCACAACGCCGAGCGACCAGATGTCGGTGCGGTGATCGACCTCTTCGCCGCGAGTTTGTTCAGGCGACATGTAAGCCGCGGTGCCGAGGGCCGTGCCAGGCTTGGTGAGTCGTGCTTGGCCAGCGAGCTTGGCAAGACCGAAATCGACGATCTTCACCAATCCGTCGTTGGTCACAAAGACATTCGCCGGCTTAATGTCGCGATGCACAATGCCCTTCTCGTGCGCCTTCGCCAAGCCCTGTGCAATTTGAATGGTGAGATCAAGCGTTTGGTCAATGAGCAATAGTCCCCGCTCAATTTTCTTCTTGATGGTTTCGCCTTCGTAATAGGCCATGGCTATAAACATCTGCCCGTCTTCGGCTTGCCCTTCAGTGGTCTCGTCTATTTCATAGATCGTGCAAATGTTCGGATGATCCAGTGCCGAGGCTGCTTTGGCTTCTTGAATGAAACGCTTCTTTTCTTCTGCATCCGCGCTGAGATGATGCGGGAGAAACTTCAAGGCGACGAAGCGGTCGAGCTTGAGGTCCTGGGCTTTGTACACGACGCCCATGCCCCCGCCGCCGAGTTTTTCTAAAATTTTGTAATGAGAAATCGTTTTGCCGATCATGACATCACCTTACAGGCGCAGCCTCAAATCAACAAACTGAAGAATTGGCCGCCGCCGAGCCTATGGCCGTAGGCTTTTCGAGGATTTTGTCCCGCTGTACCCGTTCATTCTTAATTTCATTATGGAAGGAAAATCGGGGAAAAGCGGGATAGTGGGAGGCTATGTCCGTAGATGATTCAGCCAATCATTGTGGTAATCAATTTTATAGCGATCCATTTACAAAATAGACAATTTTTTCGAAAACGCAAGTACGTTCCATAGAAAAGCCAGCTCAATTTGCCGATCACAAAATAAAAAAGGCGGTTCCATCCGTGCGAATGGAATCGCCCATTTCGTCGCGTCAGACTCCTACTTCCAATTTCGTTAAGAAATTTTTTCTATGTCCACTCGATCTTGTGCTTGATAGTAAATCGATCCAGCCGGCTGTCGATTTCTTCTGCGAGGGCAGCACGATTCGTCCCGGCGGGAGCGGCGATCTTGATCAGCGCCAACGTGCCGTGCAATTTGTCTTCGCCGGCCTCGACTGTGATGGCGAGGTCTTTAGTCCTTAATGGCGATAACCCTTCACTGAAGACTTTTTCGACTTGTTGCCATCGCAGCGGCGGTTTGAAGATCTTGCCTATCGCGGTCAGCGGCATTTGCTTCACAATGATCACTTCTTTCGGCATCGCTGGCTGCTCGGCAATGCGCGTTTCGAGAAATTTCAGCAGCTCTGTTTCGGTGGCCGTGCTTCCAGGCCGCAGCTCTACGTAGGCCACAGGCAACTCACCGGCATAAGTATCGGGTTTGCCCACTACCGCTGCCAGAGCGACGGCTGGATGCTCGGCCAAGGCTTCCTCGATAATCGCCGGATCAATGTTATGCGCGCCCCGAATGATCAAATCCTTCGCGCGTCCGGTGATGTAGATATACTGGTCCTCGTCGAGATAACCAATATCGCCGGTGATGAGCCAGCCGTCGTCAGTGAGCGTGCCCTGGTTTTGTTGTGAATCCAAATAGCCTGGGAAAACACCAGGGCTTTTAACCAGGATGACACCTTTTTCATTCGGCCCGCATTCACCACTCGGCATGCCATCGGGGCCCAGGGCAACGATCTTCAACTGGCAGTAAGGGAGCCTGATGCCAGCGGATCCAATCCTGGCCTGCCCCTCTACTGGGGTCATTGTTATAAACCCTCCGGCTTCGGTCATACCGTACGCCTGGCAGATTGGCATACCAAATTGCTTTTGCCAACGCCTTTCGACTTCCATAGGCAGGGCCGAGCCACCGGTAAGGGTGTACTTGATGGAACCGATGTCTGCGCCTTCCAGTGGAACGTCCAGCAAGGCTACCAGATTGGTCGGGACGCCGCCGATGTGAGTGGGCCGGTACCGTTCCACCAGTTTCCAGTGGTTGCGCAAAGCTGCCGGATGGCGCAGGCCAACCGGTGTAACCATCACGATCTGTGCGCCTCCGGCGAATACAGATAGAGAGCATACGATCGCGCCGGCGACATGGAACAAAGGCAGCACCATGAACAAGGCGGAATCAGATGGACAACTCCAGAAGTGGGCGGTGTTCCAGGCGATGTAGATGTCATTGCCGTGCGTATGGGCGGCTATCTTGGGTGAGCCGGTCGTGCCGCCGGTGTGGAAGTAGATGGACGGATCATCCCGGGAAAACTTGCGCCCGCTCACCAGTCTGTCGGCAGGATACTTCCCGATCTCCTGATCAAAGCTCAATACGTTCTTGTCTTTGTCGCCGGGACCAACTTGCAGCACAACTTTGAGGCTGGGGATTTGCTTGCGAATGGCCTCGACCTTTTGCCAAATATCCAGCATCGGATGCGGTCCCAAAGCCACCAGCACTTTGGTTTTCGCTGCATTCAACAACTCGGCAATCTGCTTCGCGTTCAGCAGGAAGTTGATGGGATTGGCGATTCCCGCTGCCGTCGCTCCCCACATCGTGAATTGCGCCTGGGGCAGGTTGGGCAGCAGTAAGGAAACCACATCGCTTGGGCCTACCCCAAGAGCGTGAAACATATTGGCCGCCTGGTTGATGCGACCGATGAACTGGCGATAGGTGATCCGAACCGGCTCTTCGTTCGGCTCGCCCTTCGCCAAAAAGGTGATGGCAGTGGCATTTGGTCTGTATGCTGCTGCCGCGCTGATTAACTCGTAGATGCTCTGGCACGAAAGAACGCTCTCCCAAGAGGCGCTCCGCTCAATGTCGAGCACGTCTCGCAAGCCGGTGATCGGCTTCTGAACTTCGATGATCATTGTTAGTACCTCCTTGTCATAGGCTTCGCTTCGTTCGGAATGACAACTGCTAGTCCATTAAAAGTTAAATCTTTGCAGAAAAAGCAAAAACATTCATCCCGCTAAGAGCGGGACAAAGACGCAGAGTTTCCGCAAAGAAAATCTTTATTCATTCATGTTCAATACGATTTCGTGAATGCCATACATGCTTTTCTTTGCGGGTTCTTTGCGTCTCTGCGTCTTTGCGTGCGCTTTTCTTTTTGGTTCCGGCTTGTCCGGTTTATGCCTCAGCACCGCTCATTCGCTTGGCCAGTAGCTCCGCTGCCTCTGCGAAATTGGTCTCCGTCACGGTAAGGGGTTGCTCAAAGACGACAGTGATTCGAGCGAACGGCAGCGGCACGAGCTTTCGGTCCCACCATCGCAAGCGCACAACCGGTTTCGCCTCGCATCGAACCGGCACGACTGGCACGCCACTCTCCAGGGCGATATGGAGTACTCCTTTCTTCAGGACTCGGCCAGGGCCTCTCGGTCCGTCCGGCGCGATGGCGGTCGACCAACCTTGTTTGAGCAGGCCAGCCAACGTGGCGGCTGCTTGGCGACCTTCTTCACCGCCAGACCCCAACAGAATTCGAACGCCCATCAGTCGAAGGACAATGTGGACGGGCTTCATGTAGGCAGCAGGATGCGCCATCATTGCGTACCGGCGGTGCGACCTCACCAATGTAACGAACAACAGAAACCCCACCTGATGCCAAAAGCAATAGATACAATTCTCACACCCCGTCAAATTTTCTCTGCCCTCGATGCGCACGCGACACGTGAGATGCAGAAGATGGAAGACGGCCCAGCATCCGAAGCCGGCGAGCCACGAGTAGCCCAGCCAAATCGGACGCCAGAACCACGGGACATTATCAACGCGGTATCTCGCCTTTGTCTTCGATGCCGTACACAGATTGCACAGTTTTTCTGAGGCCTCACTCAACATTGTCTGTCTAACTTATAAATTATTTTTTTTGACTTTCGTGCATCTTGCTTACTCCTTTAACTGCTGTTTTCACTCGCCAAGAAAGGCAATACCGACAGCGCCCGGTCCGGCATGGGCGCCAAACGCGGGAGAGACGCTCACCACCGGCACCTCGGGTATTTCAAAATATTTTCGAATCCATTCGGCGTGATAATTCGCGCCTTCCGGGTTATTGGCATGCGCCACGAGAAAGCGCAATTTGCGTTTGCCGGCCGCATTGCGCTTGACAATGTCCATCAATTTGCGCCGGCCATGATTGCCGCCGAAGGTCTTGGCGACGACTTCGATTTTGCCTGCAGCATTCATGGTGAGAATCGGCCTCAAATTCAGCCAGCGCGCCAACGCTCCGCGAAAGCGCGAGACCCGCCCGCCGCGCACGAGATATTCCATCGTTTCGAAGCTGATATAAGCACGAACGTTTTGAATCGCCCAATCGACGCGGCGTTTCAACTCTTCGATGTCATTGACGCCGGACTCAATCGCCTCCGCGGCTTCGCGAAGAATCAGGCCGAGACCGATACAAATATTCTTTGAATCGACGACGTGAACGTCGATCCGTTCGTTGACGGCGTGAGCCGCGCGTTGCGCCGCTTGAAATGTGCCGCTCAATGCGCCGGTTACAATAATGGCTAATGCCTGCCGGTGATTTGCAGCCGCCTGCAGAAAAACTTCTTGAAAGAATTGGGCCAAAATCGCGCCGGAGTTGCCGCGCGCGCCCATCAAAGCCGAATCGGCCACGGCGCGGCTCTTGCCGTGAACCGAACCCTCTTTGCACAACAACGCCTCTTCCGCAACGCTGCGCATCGTGAGGGCCATATTGGTACCGGTGTCGGAATCAGCCACCGGAAAAACATTGATGTTATTCAGTTGTTCTTGCATCTGAATCACGCGCTGCGCCCCGGCAATCGCGGCGCGCTTCAGTTGCAAACCGCTCAGATGAGTGATTGACATGAAGAACTTTTACCTTTCGCAAAAAATCGTTTTCGTCTATTCTGTCCGTGTTATTTTCTTTCATTCGTAAAGCTTATTCAACCCGCGTGCCATGAAAAATGCGGCGCGCGAGACGTTAACGTAAGATGAGAGTTTTGTGCGGATTAGCAGCACGAGCAGGAATGAAAACAGGAGTGCAAAATCAGCGGGAATCGACAATTTTGTCGGGAGATTTCGACGAAGTTGTCGGGAAGGAAAGAGGGGCGTAAGGCGAGGAGCGAAGGGCGTTGGGCACCTTTCACCCTACTCCTTTCCCCCTACCCTTGTCGTTATTTCCCCACCTCCATCACCCAAATATCGCCGAGGTCTTCATACCAGGTGAAATAGAGTTGCGGTCCATCTGTTGCATAGAACCATCCTAAGGAGCCATACCTGCCTTGCAAGTCTGTCAACTGACGTTCGTGCCCATCCTTGAGCGACACTTCCCAGAAATTTATGATCCCTTTATCTTCACGTTGAAAGTAGATCTTCTCTCCATCAGTTGACCAGCGCGGCATGGCGCCAAACCTTTCCGTAACGCGTTCTTCTCGCCCACCCTGCGCAGGAACTTTCCATATTTGAGGAAACCCGGCACGCACAGAGTAAAAAGCAATCCATTGTCCATCTGGCGACCAACGCGCGTGGCCGTCTCCTGCCGGATGTTCCGTCAATCTTCTGACCTTGCCTTCCGGAACCGATATCACATAAACATCCATCCATCTGCTGAAAAGGCCGCACGCCGGATTCCGATTCCTGTGGTCACAGGCAAAGGCGAGCCATCCAGGCTGCCGTCATTTTTTATCTGTTGTTGCCAAATATCCATGCTGCCGCCGCGATTCGAGACGAAATAAAGCAAACGCCCATCTTTTGACCAGGTCGGGCTCCAATCATTGGTGCGTGCTTCGGTTACAGGAATTAACTTTTCATCCGTTAGGCGAAGAATCCAGATTCGTGTAACCACGGCAAGGTTACTTACAGCATCCACAAAAGCGAAGTAACGTCCGTTGGGTGACCACCTCAACTCGTATGGTATCCCCAAAATCGCCTCCTTGCCGGCTCGCAATTGTATTTGCCTGGATTTTCCGGTTCGCAAAGAATAAAGCTCGATAAAATGGCCAGACGAAGTTGTAGACAAATAAGCGATTTCTGTCCCCTCCATTGACCACTGCGGCTGAGTAAGTTGACCCTCGATACTTTGAGTTGCCAAAACCTTGCGAGGAACACCTCCTAACGCCGGCATGATGAAAAGCCCGCCGCCGTCCCGATCCGACCAAAAGGCAATTTGGCTGCCGTCGGGTGACCAACTGGGGAACAGATAAGGACTGGGATGATTTTCAGTCAAGTTCACTGGCTGGCCTTTTCCAAGCTGTGCCACCCAGATGTCCCAGTTGCCGCTCTCGTTCGCTTGATAAGCCAATCTGCCACCTTCGGGTGACCAGGTAGGAAAGTCTTCCACGCCGATGGCAGAAGTGACCTGTGCCGGTTTAGTGAGTCGGAGGATGGTTATGTCTCGTCGCAATTGAATATAACTGAGTATTCCGACAATGAGAACCATGAGGCCTAAAACTACTGCGGCAATCCGAAACGTCAACTTGGGCATCGGTAGCTTTCCTAAAAAGGGAAACGCCTGTGATTGGCGCTCGGATTCCTGCCTTAAATCCGCCAGCAGCTCTTCGATATGTTGATATCGCGCTTCCGGATTTTTATCCAAAGCCTTGTCGACGATGGGTTGCAATCTTTCGGGGACACCGGCGCGATATTTTGACAAAGGTTTCGGCTTCTCATGCAAAATGGAATACAGCAAGGCCTGCTCGACCTCCTCTTTGAAGGGTGGGCGACCGGTGAGCATTTCATACAAAACCACGCCGAGAGACCAAATATCGGTGCGATGATCCACGGTCTCGCCGCGTGCCTGTTCAGGAGAGATGTACATCGGCGTGCCAATGGTCGTGCCAGTCGTGGGAATTCGCGTGGCACCCGCGAGCTTGGCGATGCCGAAATCGACGATTTTCACCGCGCCGTCGTTCGTCACGATGATATTCGCCGGCTTGATGTCGCGATGCACAATCCCATGCGCATGCACCGCCGCCAAACCTTGAGCAATTTTTATGGCAATATCAATTACACTGTTTACTGATAACTGATTACTGCTTACTTTCTTTTGCAGCGTCTCGCCTTCATAATGCGCCATGCAAATAAAAATCTGGCCGTCTTTCGTCTCGTCGATTTCGTGGATGTTGCAAATGTTGGGGTGGTCAAGGGCTGAGGCGGCTTTGGCTTCGTGAATGAAGCGCTGCTTTTCCTCTTCATTCACGCTGAGATCAGGCGGGAGAAACTTGAGCGCGACAAAGCGATCGAGCTTGAGGTCTTGGGCTTTGTAAACGACGCCCATCCCCCCAGCGCCGAGCTTCTCTAAAATCTTATAGTGCGAGATAATTTGTCCGATCATTTCTCTGCCCTCCTTCTGCTACTTCCAGGGAGGAGAAGCGGTAAAAATTTCAGGGAGCCGGGTTGGAGAAGGAAAAACGATGAAGTGCGTCGAAACCGGCACCCACGATGGTTTGTTGCGTTCAGAAATTGTTAAACTTTAAGTTTTCTTGGCCAGAAACGCATTCGCCTTTTGAAGCTCGGGTCTGATGCCGTCGGCGCGGTCGCAGAGCGCCACAAGCTTCGCGTAGTAAGTTCTCGCTTTCTTCTGATCTCCGGAGAGCTCGGCCGCCCGCGCCACGCCGTAAAGTCCATTGAAACGGTTCGGCGAATCTCGGAGCGAGGTCTCGAATTCAGTCAAGGCCTGCGCAGGTTGACCATGCTCGAGAAGTAAATCTCCCAGCATCTCACGCGCCGGCAGGATCGCGCCCGGCGTGACCGGGTGTTTTTCAGTCATGTCCTCGAGATCGGCCGCTGAGCGCATGAGCTTCAAGGCCTCCTCGTTCTTTCCTTCCGCCTGCGCGAGCCAGGCAGCAGCCGCTCGGCGCTGAATCTCGACTTGATCGGCCCAGTAGCTATCTTTGGCCTCGACGAGTGCATTCTTTATGAAGGCGAGCTTCTCAACATCATTGCGCGCGGCGGTGGTGTCACCACACCGGGCGGCTCCGACGGCACGGGCGAAATACGTGATCGCCTCAGCGTAGGGGAAGCGGCTCCATGGAAAAGTGGTCGGATGCACCTTGAGCGCAGTCGCTTCGGACCAGCGGTGTCTTTCGAGCGCATATCGCGCCGGAACCGCGGCAAAGGCATAAGCGGCAGCGAAATTCTCCACATCGACTTTGCTGATTGTGCTGATCTCGTCGATGACGCTCTTGACCTTTTGATCCTGAGCGCCTTGCAAGTAAGCGTACATCAGGTAGTCCATCGCGTGAAGCTGATCGAACGAGGCGGCGCCGGGGTGCGTCTTGGCAACGTGCTTCTTTGCGGTGGCCGCGGAAGCAAGATTCGATTGAATCGACTCCTGCCACAATCCGAGCCGGGTGAAGATGTGCGAAGGCATGTGTAGCGCGTGTGGTGATGAGGGAGCGATCTTCGCGTAGCTCCGAGCCGCCGGCAGCGCCAGGCTCGCAAGCTGCGGGTAGTCGAAACTGTGGATGATGTAGTGCGCCACGCCGGGATGCTCGGGCTCATTTGGCAAAACCTCGTTCAGTATCTCAGCCGCCTTTTTCTGATTCGCATAGGTCTTGTCGGTCGGAGGCGCCGTTGCCAAAAGTGCAAGGGCATAGAAAATCGCGGCCTCCCGATCCTTCGGATAACGCCAATGAACTTGTTCCATTGCTTTCTCATAAGCGAGAGCACGAGTGCGATGATCGAGCTTGTCCCAGTCCTTGTAAAAAACTTCGATCGCGGCGAGGTAATCTCTTTCACGTTCAGTCTTGGCGCCCATGGACTTTGCCTTTTCGACGGCGGCCGCTCCCTTCTTCAACTCTGCGGGGTTAGGAGGCGCCCAGATCGGATGGTACTGCGTCATCGCAATTCCCCAGTAGGCCATGGCGCAGTTGGGGTCAGTCACGGTGACTTGAGCAAACGCCTTTTCCGCCTCATCGTACCAAAAAGAGTGCAACAAGGCCACGGCGCGATTGAATTGCTTCCGGGCCTCGGCACTGCACGAGACGGGAAAGTTGACCCGTCCGAGTTTTTCTGAGCGATCGTGCTCATGTTGATGTGCCTCTTGCGCGCTCACTCCAAAAACGCAGAGAAGCCCCATCAACGTTGCGCACAGAAACTGTTTGTTGAGTTTCATGACATACTTCCATTTCTTGTCATTTTAATAGTGCGAGATAATTTGTCCGATCATTTCTCTGCCCTCCTCGTTGTGACTTCCGGAGAAGGGAGGCGGCGAAAATTTCACGGAGCCGGATTGAGGGAGGAAAGACCAATATGCAGTGCGTCGAAACCGGCTCACACAATGGTTCGTTGCACAAAGAAGTTGTTAAACTTGGCGCACAAAGTCAAGCGAAAAAGCGATGACTAAAAAGCAGACAAAGCATCAATCGCCCTTCGCTCTTCGCTCCACGCTTTACGCTATGCCTCCGGCGGGCGCAGCTTCAGCCGCTTCATCTTGTACCGCATCACGCGCTCAGAAATCTTCAAAGCGCGCGCGGCTTCGGTCTGGTTCCAATGATGATGGCGCAAGACTTTGAGCAGAATTTCACGCTCATAATCTGCCAAAAGTTTCGGCAGATTTCCGGACAGAGGCACGGCAAAAGCCTCGCGTTGCGCCTCGGGAAAAGCCAGCTCGTAGGGAAGGTGCTCGGGCAACAAAGCAGCATCATTATTTCCCGCCAGAATCACGGCGCGCTCCATGACATTTTCCAGTTCGCGCACATTGCCCGGCCAGGGATAGCGCTCCAGAATTTGTATCGCGGACGCCGCCAAGTGGCGCAGCTTTTTGCCATGCCGCTCCGCAAAGCGCTGCAGAAAATGCGTGGCCAGCATCGGAATGTCTTCGACGCGATCGCGAAGCGCGGGCAAATGAATGGGGACGACGTTCAAGCGATAGTAGAGATCGGAGCGAAACTCGCCCGCCGATATTTTCTTCTGCAGATCAACAGAGGCGGCGGTGACGATGCGGGCATCCACTTTGCGCGCCTGGTTCGATCCCAAAGGCCGAATCTCTCCCTCTTGCAGCGCGCGGAGCAACTTGGCTTGTGTCTCGAGGCTCATGTTGGCGATCTCGTCGAGGAAGAGCGTGCCGGTATTGGCTTCCTCGAATAAGCCGCGGCGATCCCGATTCGCGCCGGTGAAAGCGCCGCGCACATAACCGAAGAGCTCGCTTTCCAACAGATTCGCTGGCAACGCCCCACAATCGACCGCCACGAAAGGTGCAGCCTGGCGCGGGCCGGCATAGTGGATGACTTTCGCGATCAGCTCTTTGCCGGTGCCGCTCTCGCCATGAATAAGGATGCGGCCATCGGTAGGGATGATACGATCCAAAACGCTGAACACTTCTTTCATCGCGGCGCCGCGACCGATGATGCCGTGAATACCGAAGCGCTCCGGGATCTCTTGCCGCAGGCGATCATAATCATTGAAAAGCTGTTCGCGAATATGCGCCTGTTCGATGAACCCGGCAATCTCCCTCGCGAGCAGGTCAACCAGCCGCTGATCTTTCATGGAAAAAGGCGCGGTCGCCGGCGCGCGAATTAAATTTACCACACCGATGACTTGCTCTTGCACGATGAGCGGCACGGCGAGAACCGAGCGAATTCCAGCATAGCGTTCGGCGGCTTTGCCGAGATCAAGCGTGGAGGCAAGATCATTCGTCAACAAGGCCTGCTTGTGCTTCAGCACCCAGCCGGTGAGCAAATCGTCAAGGCGGCTATCGAGCCATCCGTCTCTGGCGCCGGCTCGGCGGATCAGCGTGCGCCGGCTCATTGTCGAGGTTGGCCGCAACAGTTGAATGGAGCCTTCGTCAGCTTGCGCTAAATCGACAAACTCCGCCATAAGCTGCTCGACAGCATCTTCAACCCGCTGCGCTTTACTCAGTAGGAGTGCGATGCGATTGGCGGCCTTGAGCACCAGAAGCTGATCGCGCATGTCATCATTGGCACTGATCATAGGCGTCAACTCTATTCTTTGAAAACAAGTATTGTGTTTCGTAAAGCGTGAAGCACAGTTCGCTCGTCGCTCTTCTCCTTCGGGCCTTACGCTTTCCGCTTCTCGCTCTACGGAACCTTTACGCTATCCCTTCGGCTTCATCAGCTCCTGAAAGGGCGGATAGTCCCGCATCGATTCCAGATCCATGTCACGGGAAACATGGGCGCCATAATTATAACCCTGGGCGAACGCCTCGCGCAGCAGCGTGACGGCCCGCTCGCGTTCTCCTGACAGGGCAGCGATTTTGGCGCGCCAATAGGTATGGTTTCCAGAGAGGTAGGGGCGCTGGAGCCGCTGCAACTGCTCGGCAATTCGGCGTGCCCTTTCCACTTCGCCCCGTCTGGCGGCTATTGTACCAAGATGACCCTGGTAATCAATATGGCTGGAATCTTCGACGGCCAGTTTCTCAAAAAGTGCTTGCGCCTCTTCCCACCGCTCTGCCATGTACAATGTCCGGCCGAGGCCATAGCGATGACTTGCCGTCGCTGCTTCTTTAGATGGCCGGTTCTGATACCAGCTTATGGCGCGGTCAAGCACGGCAAAGGCCGCTTGTCGATGCCCATGCTCCCGCAGCTCGGCAGCCGTTTGTTCCATCACTCGAGTTGGCGTCCATTCCCCTTGCGGCGGCAGCGCCAGGCCTTCGTCCAATCGTTCATTCCCCTCTTCGATGCGTCCTAATGCGGCCAAAGCGCGCGCTTCGTAAGCAAGGATTCTGAGCATATCCGGATACTGGCGGCGACCGTGTTGCGCTGCTTTCAGTTCTTGCCGGTGATCTCCCAACGTATGATAAGCTGCGGTCAAAACTGCATAATAGGAAGCCCACCCCTTCATCAGTCCTCGCTCCGGATCAATCTGCGCAAAAACCTCGACGGTTTCTCGAGGGCGATTAACCTGCAGTGCATTATACCCGAGTTGGTAAAGAGCAAGATCCCAACTGGGCGTCGTTTCTACGAGCTGGCGTATGGCCCCGAGGGCGCCAGCTTTATTTCCTTGCAATTCCGCCCGCAACCAATCCGTCAAGTGCCGTTCTATGGGAGTTATTCGCTCGCGTGCTTGGTTTACAATGCGGATCATCGAATCGGCCTGTATGTGCCGATCCAGATTATTGTACGCCGCGGCTGCCAAGAAAAGGGGGGCCATGAACGTGGAGTCAAAGGTGGCCGCCCGCTCAAGGTGGTGAATCGCTTCCCGAAATTCCAAGCGAAGGTACAACTCCAACCCTTCGATGTAGGCTTGATAAGCTTCGAAGCTGGGCGGTTGGCTGATCATATGTGCCAAGGAACTCATGCGGGGGTTTATATGCATGGCGAGCGTGACCATGACGCGCTGCCGCAAGCGTTCAATCGCCTCCATGGGATTCTGCAGTGATCCACTCACCGGCTCTACCGCATGAAGCAGTTTTTTCTGCTGCACATCCATCATCTGCGCCTGGAACTGAATCGACTCACCGTGTTTGTAGTAAGCCCCCGAGATGACCTTTCCCGCGCCGGTTTGCTCGGCTAACGCACGAACCTGAACGACGCCAAAACCCGCTCCTGCGGCGGCTTTGATCTCCTGGGAAGCTACCAAGGCTGAGACAGAAGGCACGACTTCCACCAGTCCGGTATGCGATATGGCCTGGGTAATCCAATCCGCTGCCATGTTACCCAACGGATCGAGAGCGGGGTCACCGGTTCGGTTTTCGAAAACGGCTACTACGACGCGGTTCGGATGGAGCTTTGGGCCACGATTCTGAAAGCGCCGAAAGACAACGCCAACGATAACGGCCAGCACCAGTAGTGCGGCGATCATCGCTATCCTTGTCCGACGTGCCTTGACAGCTCTTTGGACCCTGCTTGGCCGGTGTGATGAGGTCCCGAATTCAAGTTCTCTGGCAACGGATTTTAAGTCGACCAGCATTTCATCCACATGCTGGTAACGTTCATCCGCACATTTTGCCATCGCCTTGCTCACCATCCGTTCCAATTCCATCGGCACACCGGTGCGCAAGCTGGCAATCGGCTTTGGCGTTTCATGCAAAATGGAATAAATAACTGCCTGCTCGTACTCGCTCCAAAAAGGCAGCTTGCCGGTGAGCATTTCGTACACGACAACGCCCAGCGACCAGATGTCGGTGCGAGCATCGACATCTTCGCCACGCGCCTGCTCCGGCGACATATACACGACGGTGCCGAGAGTCATGTTGGCTTTGGTGAGTCGCGATTGCCCGGCGAGCTTGGCAAGGCCAAAATCCACAATCTTTACGATGCCGTCGTTGGTTACAAAGAGATTCGCCGGCTTAATGTCGCGATGCTCAATTCCTTTTTCATGCGCCTTTGCTAAGCCTTGTGCAATCTGAATGGCAATCTCTACTGCTTCTGCCACTGCCAACTGCCCACTGGCCACTTTCTTTTTCAGCGTTTCGCCCTCATAATAGGCCATCGCAATAAACATCTGCCCGTCTTCGGTCTCGTCAATTTCATGAATCGTGCAGATATTGGGATGATCCAGCGCCGAGGCAGCTTTAGCCTCGTGAATGAAACGCTTCTTCTCTTCTTCATCCGCGTTGAGATGATGGGGAAGAAACTTCAAGGCGACGAAGCGGTCGAGCTTGAGGTCTTGGGCTTTGTAGACGACGCCCATGCCCCCGCCGCCGAGCTTTTCGAGGATTTTGTAGTGGGAGATGGTTTTGCCAACCATGACATACCTCCGTGTCGAAGGCCTACGGCCATTTGAAAAAATATTACATTGCCCGCATCTGCTTGAGGGCCGAGCGCGCTTGCGCGACCATGGTTTCCGCCCCAAGCTTGATAAAGGTGGGCAAAGCGTTCCGCAAAGCGGAACTGGCAGTCAGATAATCTTTGAGCCGGCCTCTCCGCATGAGCACGAAGGCGCGGAAGAGATCGCTGCGTGCGATTTCATAATCTTGCCGGATGGCCTGAAATTCTTTCTTCGCTTGTTTAAGCTTGTCAAAGGCAGAATCCCACTGTTCGAGTAGTCCATGCAACATGCCCTGGGCCTGGTAAGTGAGGCCGAGAAAAAAATGGCTGCCAAATGCCTTGGCAGATTCCTCCGCCTTCGCCGCATAAAAGCGCGCTTTGTCCATGTCCCCATTGACCGCGAAGCCCATGGTCGAGATGGGATAAAGCATGACGTTGCAAGTGACGCATAAGCCGTGATTGGCCTCCACCGCCAAGCCTGCTTCTACCGCCTCACGCACGCCGGTATAATCGCCTGCTTCCATGCGATTGCGTCCCAGCGTCGCATACAAACGCACGAGGCAATGCGGCTTCATCATCGCGCGTTCGGCAATGCGCAAACCCTCGTGCAGATAGCCGCGTGCTTCATCTAAACGACCAAGCGCCGTGGCTACTACACCCATCCGCTGCAGCGCACTTGCCTCGCCGGCAAAGGCCTCGAGCCGAGCATAAAGCTCGCGCGCCTTGCTCAAATTGGAGAGCGCGTCATGAAAACGGCCTTGCGAGTATTCGGCCGTGCCGATGAAAAGCGTGCACATCGCCAGCGCGCGGCTGGCGCCGATGTCTTGCGCCTGCTTTTGCATACGCCGCGCAAATTCCAACGCGTTTTGATAAGGCTCATCACCATACAGGTGATACTCGCACAGTCAAAGGTGAACATCAGAAACATCGGCAAGGTATCGATTCAGGTCGACGCGGCTGAGGCGCTGCGCTTCATACTCGAGGCCGTGCCGCCACTCGCCGAGGGGAGCGCAACAGAGCGCCATCATCTCATAAGCTTTTGCGGCGTCTCCCGACGCGTCGGGGCCGAGCGCCTCAGCAACACTCAAGCTCTCCCGCGCTATCTCCAGCGCTTCGGCAAATTCATTGCGCTGCCAATGATAATGCGCCAGGGTGTATTGCAAGCGCACCCATTCCAAATCGCGAGTAGCCGGTGCCAACGCGATTGCTTCCGACAAATGCCGCCACGCACTCTCCAAATTTCCCGCCAGCGTGTACCGATAAGCCGCTTTCCGCCACAGCCGGCGAATGTCTGCCATCTCACTTCCGGAAATCGCCGCTTCAAAATGCGCCGCGCTCTCTTGCTCTTTGCCCAGCATGCCAAGCTGATCGCCCAAGCTTTCGTGCAACTTGGCGGCATGCGCGCCGTCATTCAGCTTCAGCGCCTGTTCATAGTAATTAATCGCGATCTCGTGCGCATACAGCGCCGAGGCGCGATCACCTGCCATGATGAGATAGGTTATCGCCGGTTTGGCGTTGTCGCTGCGCAGGTAGTGATCGGCAATTGCTTCAACCGGCAACGCCGCATCATTATGATATAAAACCTCCAATGTCTTGGCCACTTGTCCATGCAAATAGCGCTGCCTGGTTTGCGACATCTGCTGGTAAACCGCTTCGTGAAACAACGGGTGGACGAAGCTGAACGTCAATCCCGATTCTTTCAACAAGCGCACACTTATAGTCTCGTCGAGCAAATCCAAAATCTCGGCGCTCGGAAGCTGCAGAATATTCTCGAGCAAATTCAGGTTGGTTTGCTGGCCGGCGACGGCAACCACCTGCAAAAGTGATTGCGCCTTGGGGGATAAACCGTTCCATTTTTGCGCCAATAAGACTTGCAAGGAAGGAGGAAGATAAGGCTTGGTGATCGTGCCCGCACGCCAGACGCCATCCTGCAGCGTGATCTCTCCGGCTTTTTTCAATTGGCCGACCATTTCAACGGCAAAGAGGGGATTGCCTTCTGTAAAAGAAAAAACTTCGTTGGCGAACGCCGCCTCCACTTCACCTTTCTCCAACGATTGCTGCAAGAGTTGCTGATGCTCGGCCTCCGAGAGCGGTTGCAAGAAAATGGTGTCGGCAAGGCGGCCACGATTCAGTGCCGCGAGCAGCGTCGTCAACTCAGTGGAAATCTCCGGCTCGGCGGAACGGCATGTGCCGACCAGCAAAAGAGGAAAATCAGCGGCGTTGCGCGCCAGATAATTAAAAAGTTTTATGGTGCCGTTATCGGCAAAATGCAGGTCTTCTAAAATCATCACCACTGGCGTCGAGTCCGCCAGCACTTTGAGAAAACGCAGCAATCCGGCAAAGAGATAACTCTGCGCCGCCGCGTCAGTTTGAGCCGATGGCGCCGGGGCGGATGGCAATTCCGGAATGGCGGCGGCCAGTTCTGCCGGAATCAGATGCGCGTGCTGCGGCGAAGTGTTAATGGCCAGGCGCAGGGCCTCGACGAACGGGCTGTAGGGCAATTCCCTTTCCTGCTCGTAGGCGCTGCCCATCAGCGGATGATAACCGCGCAACTCTGCCAAATAAAAAATTTCTTGCGCCAATCGCGTCTTGCCAATGCCGGCCATGCCCTGTAGCAACAACACCTCGCCTTTGCCCTGCGTTAGATGATCGAGAAGCGTTGCGACCATCTTCAGCTCATTTTGCCGTCCCACCATCGGGCTGCGTTTGTGCAGCACCGAAGCCGGTTTTGCCGTGCCAGCCTTTTTCGGTGCGGCTTGCGGCGCCGGTTGAATTTTGCCTTCACGAATGGTTTTCAAGAGCGCAACGGTTTCCGCCGAAGGCTTGGTGTCGAGCTCCTTCGCGAGAATTTCCTCGCAGCGCTTATATTGATGCAACGCCTGTGAGCGATTGCCCTGCAGCGCAAAGGCGCGCATCAAGCCTTGATGTGCGGTTTCATCGAGCGGGTCAATGCCGAGAACGCGGCGAAAAGCCTCGGCGGCATCGGCAAAATCACCGGCGTCGATATGCTTCTGCCCGAGGGCGATGAGCAATTCCAAAAACTGCACGCGTGCCGATTCGCGCCGCTCTTCCGTCCAGCTTTCGTAAAGATCAGCAGGCAGCAAATCTCCGGTGTAGCTGGCCACGGCGTGTTGATAAGAAGAGAGCGTTTTGTTCCGGCGCGCTTCCTGCGCCAGATGTTGGAAGGCGTCGAGATCGGTGTGCACCTCTGCCGGCGCGGTCAACTTGAGGGTTTCATCTTTATAAACCAGCAGCTCATCGGGAACAAGATCAACCGTCGTGGCCTCAAAAGCTTTTCGAATGTAGTGAATGGACTTGTACATCTGCGCTGCCGCCGCAGCGGGATCCAGCTCCGGCCAAAGGGCATCAATCGCCTGATCGCGATGCAATTGATGTTTTGGCTTGATGGCGAGCAGCTTCAGCAGGCTCAGCGCTTTTCGGCTCTTGAAGGCCGCTTCGGGTATTTCCCGTTCTCCCAGATAAAGGCAAAATCTCCCGAGCAGAGAAAAGCAAATGCCGGGTGACGAATTCATCTGACTTCAGGTTCTTAAATGCGGCTGTTATCTTTTACTATTCCTTGATTAAAGGTTTTCTACTTTTCCTTATAAGAGGTCAAGCAACGGAAGAGTAGAAAACCGGCTTTTGTGAGCTTGGGAAGAGGTGTTGGCATGCGCCTCTCCTCTCCCATCTCCTACAAAGATACACATATTCTTTCGAAAGTCAAGTTCTGACCTTCCCTTACATTTTCCTTTCTCGTCTCGCTTTCGCCCAAGGAATGAAATAGGGAAAACGGCAAAATGAGAGCAGCGCGCTCAGCATGATCGTACAAAAACGGGAATGTTTTTTAAAATCGTTTGCATGTCGGAGAACCCCCGACGGCAGGCCGGTCAGGTCGGCGAAAGCTGCGTGAACAGGCGAACATATCCGCTGTCGCTTTCAAAAGTATTTCATGGGTATAATCTTTCAAAAGCGTAAACGCGAATCCGGCGAGAATTAACCTCAAAATGTGAAAACCTTGTCGCTCTCAACTGTCCATTGCCCCAGTTCACTCATGTTGCTAATTTCAACGCCTTCGACCAAGCTCAGCTCACGTATGCCTCTGGCATCAACACAACTGCCGCAGGCTTTCACTTTGCCGCCCTTGGCAAGGACGGACTTGAGCATGCGCTCGATATTGTAGTAACCTTGCGGCGTGTTTTGATTCGGCACGGCGCAGCTCACCGCATCCGCCATTAGGAACACACGAACTTCTACCTCGGGATGTTCCTTTTGCAAAGTCATTCCCAGGCGTAAAGCGTTGTAGGCTTTCTCCGTGCCATACGGCGCGTCATTGATAAGCAAGAGAATTTTCATGATTCCGCTTCCTTTTAAAAGTTTATAATCCAACGGCGAGCTGCAAGGTGACGATGCTTTGGCCATCTTTGTTTTGGTGATCAACAAACGTGTAATCCAAACTTATCTTGCCGTTGTGACCTTTGAGATAGTAATTGAGGCCACCGCTGAAAAAGTTGGTATCGCTCTTTTGGTCGACCGCCGCGGTTTCATAGCGCATGTAAGGTTGGACCCGACCCGCGCCGATTTGGGTCGGCAGATAATAGCCGGCCTGAAGGTAAAAAATTTCGGCATCGTCGCCGGCAGTCAACTGCGAGAAATTGTGCGTCTGGGTGTTATTCCGGAGGTGAATGTAGGCCGACTCCACCGTGATAGCGCCCGCGGCCAGCGGATGGTCAAAGAACGCATCAACCGTCCAGGTCAGATTGTCCTGCTGCGTTTGGTTGTTCAAGGTTAAATCGCTTTGGCTATCCAGGCCGAAGCCCAAACTCAAAATCTTTTTCTGGCCGAGATAGGTGCCCTGGTTGAACCACTCTTTCTCCGGTTCCAGCAAATTGACCGCCATCCGGCCGGCAAAGCGCAGGTGGTCCTTGGGATTGCTGTTGTCCTCCATGCCCTCCGAAACCATCAGGCGGTATTGGAGGCGGCCGTCCAACGGATTGCCCCAGAAAGTCACGCCGTCGTCCCGTCCAACTTTGCTGGCATAAAAAATGGCGCCGCGCACTCCGCCCTGAAAAAAGGACAAGTCGGTGGTCAACAGCGCCTTGGTGGAGGTGGCGCCGTAATTGCGCGTCAGGGGAACGTACATGCGCCCGGCTTGAATCTTAAGAGCCTCGCTCAAATGCAAGGTAGCCCATGCGTCTCGAAAAGCCAAGCCGCTGCCCAGTCCCAGCGATGGGTTGTCCAAGCCGTCCTGACCATAGCGATCAACCGCAATGTGAGTGAAAAACCTCAGATGGTTGGCCGGTTGACCCTTGACGTAGAAATAGGCTCTTCGGGCCATGAAGTCGTTAAGCCCATTGCCGTTCTTGCCATTTTCCACATACTGATACCAGAACTGGGTCCAAAAGCCGATCTCAACTTTTTCTTGAGAGACAGCGTCTTGCCAAAAATCAAAACATAAAACAGAAATCAGAAGCATGAATGAAGTCGACTTTTTCATTGTGAGCAAGCCATTCCTTTCATCAACCATTAACCAATCAAAACGTGATCACTTCGTCAGAATCCACTACCCATCAGGTCAATTGGCACTACCCAAATCTCGCTTTTCCCAAAACGGACAAATCATCTATTAAGACGGGGCTGCGGCAACGAAAAATTTCAGCATATTCCACTCCCACTAAGCCCCCAAAATAGCGGTCGGCATTTTCAACCCGATTGAGCATTTGCGCTTGTTGTCCTGAAAACACTGACTCATAAGCGGCCATGGCCTGCCGTTTCTTCTCATAAACTTTGCTGACATCTATCGCGAAATCGAACCGATTCCAAATTGGCTCCATTCGTCAGTAGTAAAAAAAGAGTCGCTCGATTTCCCACGGCTGCGAGTCGGCAAGAATCTCTCCGCCTGGAATTTCTTCCCACTTCGGAGGCCGTGAATAAAATATTGCGCCATCGGTGATGTCACGAATGGCTTTGTGATCGGGATGCACGCCGCAATCCGTCGTCGCGAAAATCCATTTTGGCTGATGCTCGCGAATCAGCTTGGCAACTTGCAAGCGCGCCGCGACGGAATCGAAAATAAAACGATCCTGCAGGTTGAGCATGACACGATCCACTCCCAAGATTTCAGCCGCCTTATCTGCCTGCTTTCTTCTGATTGCTTCGGTAAGACGTAAAAAGTAAAACGTAATGCGTTTCACGTTTTACGCATTACGTTTTCCGTTTCACACCTGCCCATGCTCCGAGCATGGCAAAAATCGTGAACGCGATGCTGCCGAGCGAAAGCAGAGGAATACCGGTCAGACCGTGGCCAACGGTGCAGCCTCCAGCCAGGGAGGCTGAAGCACCCAAGACAAAGCCGCCAGCAGCCAGTTTCCAGATTGCTGTTCCCGATATATTCGACCAACTGAATTGTCCATTGCGAGAAACCGATAGATAACCGCCGACTGGAATACCCAACACAAAAAAGAAATCCCAGCTCAAGGCGCTAAGTTTGCCAATTGTCAGCAGCTCAAGCGCGTCTTTATTGCCTGGCATAACCGCCATGCCGAAAAATCGACCGGAAAGAGAGGAAGCCACCCATGCGATTGTGCCTATTGCTCCAACCCCTAGTCCGGTTTTTCTCCAGTTCCAGCCTTTCTCAGGATTGGTGGGAGAATTCTTCAACAAGAAAAATAGGAGAACGGCAGCAAAAGGTACGCTCATCCACCATAGAGGCAGATTAAACAAACTTGCGATTGTCATGGTCACGACACCGCCGTCGCTACCGATGGATTGTATGAACGTGCGCAGGGGTTTCAACGCGCCGCTTTCAGTTGCCGCATATCCAAGAATCAACCCAATGATGGCAACGAAGGCGCCGATGCTGCCGCCACCGAGTTTGTACCATACACCACCTGCGCAGCCGCCGCCCCAATTCATGGCGAGGCCAAAGAGAAATCCGCCAAGCGCTGCGCCGAGAGGATAGAATGCGGGTACGGTGAATTTGACGATGCCCAAAAGTTGCAAGAGTGGCAGCATCAGCATCTGCACGGCAATCGCCAGAAAATAAGCTTTGAATCGAGTGGTGTCCCTCCTGACCAGGAGGTTGCGAAAACCCGAATTCATTCACAAGCTGCCGCGGTGGGAAGCGTAGCCAAAGGCGATCCCAACCGGAAGAGCCAGCAGTAAATGGTTGAGCCAATACATAGGGTTCTATCCAACTTTTCTACATTAAAAATTCGTAGAGCCAGTCACCTGACAAAACGTTATCCCAAAGTGCGCGCTTTTTTCTTCCTTTCGACCGGTCGTCCATTGCCTTCTTCGACCGGCAATCCCGCCTGTTTCCACTCATTGACTCCCTCTTCCAACCGCACAGCGCGATAACCTGCTTTTTTTAATATGGCCACAGCCTCAGCGGCAAGCACACAGTACGGGCCACGGCAATAAGCCACGATCTCGCGATTTTTAGGAAGCTTGCCAATTCCGCGTTTTAATTCGGCGAGAGGCATTGATACGGCGCCAGGCAGGTGAACGTTGGCATATTCCTCAACCGGCCGGACATCGAGCAAAATGACCTGATTGTTTTTGACGCGCCGTTGAAGCTCTTGAAGTGAGATAGGCTCGATGCCGCCCCGTTCCGCAAAAAATGATCTGGCCACCTCCTTGATTTCAGCTCTTCTCTTTTCTGCCAGTGATTGCAAAGCCTTCCAAACGAGAAACACCTCCTGGCCGGCGAGCAGATAGATCACGCTCACCCCTTGCTTGCGGCTCCTGACCATTCCGGCATTTTTCAAAATCTGCAGGTGCCGGGAGGTGTTGGCGATGGTCATCGACACTTCGTTAGCCAGCGTTTCCACGCTGCGCTCGCCCTGCGCCAAAACATCGATGATTTCAAGCCGTTTGGGGCTGGAAAAGGCCTGGGCGATCGCTGCAATTTCCTGAAAGACGAAATCCTTGAATTCTCTGCCCTGCATTCCGAAGGCTCCATTATCAAATATTCAATTGTTTAATAGAATATTTGAATAATTTCGGAAAAAGTCAAGAAGAAAATTCTTTTCCCGTCTCGCTTCCACCCACTGATACACTGCCGGCAAAATGAAAAGCGTCAACAGCGTCGAAGTCACCAAACAGCCAATCACGACGGTGGTGAGCGGATAGTTTGGCCCAAAACAACAAGCGTCTCGCAAAATCGCAGAGGCGCTTGAGTGAATCATCAATAGTGGCTGGAGTTCACTTCATCATGATCAACTTTTTCGTTGCCGTCATTCCCGCAACTTCCAGTCGATACCAATAAATTCCGGAAGCCAAGCTTTTTCCTTCGGCATCTATTCCACGCCAACGCACGACATGTTTTCCGCCTGGTTGTTGGGCATTCACCAACGTCGCCACTTGTTCGCCGCGCACATTGAAAATCGACAAATTCACACGACTGGCAATGTGAAGCTCGTAACTGATGGTCGTCGCCGGATTGAATGGATTTGGATAGTTCTGTTGCAAAACAAAATCGGATGGCAAGGCAATCTGCTCTTCCACCGACGTGATCGTTGTGCCGCGCAGCGCGTAGTAGCTGCGCACCGGATTTTGCGTCACCGTGACCGTGTTACTCTGGGTGTCAAGTTGCGCGCCGGAGACTACCTGCCATTGATTGTTGGAATCCAAGTAGAACAACTGAATGCTCGCTTCGTTGATTTTTGATTCATCGATGAGCTGCTGAGGATAGTGAAAGCTCATGCGGGTTGAGCGCAAGAAATTCATCATGCCGCCATTCATCATGCCGTGACCGCCCATGCGCGTGAATTCGGTGTGGAAACCCATGAAGCCACCGCCATTCACCGGCAGGCTGTCGGGATGCATCCATTCGAATTGGCAAAAAATGCTGTCCGGCCACATCATGCCCATGCCCATTGCGCCAGCAGGGATGTGCATCCAACTGCTGCTGTCAGTCGGACAATAGATGCGCGTGCTGTCCGTCGCGTTGCGATGCATCCAGCCGCCTGACCACGCCGGTGGGCCGATCGGCTCACGCCAGGTCACGCCATTGATGGTGAAGACCACCAACATCGATGGCGTGAAGGTGGTCATTACGCCGCCGGTGATAGTCACCGTATCGCCGTTGTTCGGGCGTTGCGCGCCGTTTGCGGGTTGATACCACCACGGTCCGAACATCAAAAGGTAATCAGCGATGCCGTCGCCGGTACTGTCCAGAAAATAGAGCGCTTGCTGATAATCCAAATTGTGCATGAACCCGAGGTGCGGCAGCGAATCGACGCGCACTGTGCCGCTCACTGTGATCGTGGACAGCGTGTCCGGCCAATCCATGCCGTGATAACCGTTGTGCCAGCCGTGTCCGCCCATGCCTTGCGCGAAGGCATGACCGCTGCCGAGCAACACGAATGTGACAGCGACGAATAGTGCTGCAAATTTGTTGAGTTTTCTCATGGCAATACTCCACATAAAAAAGTGAATCGTTTAGTCAATTGACGTGGCGGCAAATAATCAAAAATGAAATGAGTTTTGGATAGAACTCGATTTCGACAGAAAAGGGCGTACTTTGCCCTTGCAGGCAGGTTAAATCAGAAAGGTGGCAAAAAATTGGTAGCGGTGATTGTTGGTGAGATGAGGGTTGAAGCTATGGAAATTTTCGTCCGCCTTTATTGCCGTTGCAAAGCAGAGATTGACATCAAAAATTTGATGCGGGCGTGCAAGATCAATGCAAAGTTGCGACATTTTTTCGCGCGTCATCGGCAGCGAATCATCCATAGCACGCGCGGGTTGGTTACTACAGCAGGCGAAGCACGACGAGGCTTCCGGTTGGCAGCATGCGGTGCTCTGGCAGGACGCCACTTGCTTCTCTGGGCACGGCAGTTCTATCGCTTGGCCGAGCAGCGGAACGGAAAACTGCAATAAACTGATAATGAGAATAAGAGAAGTTTTTGGGCCGAGATAGCGCACGTTCTGTTTTCCAAGTTACTCAACGCGTTTTAAAAATTAAAGCTACAAACAGAATGCCATGCGTAAGCAGCAGCCACAAAGCGTAATTGCTGATTTTACAAAACAACCGCGCCGCGACTCCGTGGTAAGCAAGACAGGAATTCGCAATTTTAAGAAAAACTGCGTGGTTGTTTCTTAAAGATGAAAAACTGAAACAATTTCAAAGCGATTCTCGATTTAACGAATAACGCAATCGATTGAAGGATGGTTATTTTCTCTCCGATACATTGTCACTCGAACGGCCTCCGCCCCATGCCAGATATACCGCCGGCAAAACCACCAGCGTCAACAACGTGGAGGTGATGACGCCGAAAACGACGACGGTGGCCAGCGGGCGCTGCACTTCCGCGCCGACGCCGGTGGAAATCGCCATTGGGATGAAGCCGGCGGCATCGGTAATGGCTGTTGCTAACACTGGGCGCAGACGTTGTTTCGCCGCCGAGATCACGGCTTCCGCCAACGGCAACCCTTCGTTGAGAAAATTGCGAATGGCCGCAACCAGCACTTGCCCGTTCAACACCGCAATGCCGCTGAGCGCGATAAAACCGACCGCGGCGCTCACGCTGAAAGGTATGCCCCGCATCCAAAGCGCCAAAACGCCGCCGATGGCAGCGAGCGGAATGCCGGTATAAATGATGAGCACGTCGCGCAGGCTGCGCAGACTCAGATAGAGCAGAAAGAAGATGAGCGCCAGCGTCAGCGGTACGACGATCATGAAGCGCTGCCGCGAGCGAATAAGATGCTCGAATTGGCCGCCCCATTCGATCACATAACCTTCCGGCAGATTCACTTCTTTTTCGAGGCGCGCCTGCGCTTCGGTAACGAACGAAGCCACGTCCCGATCTCTAACGTTGCACTGCACTTTGATCAAACGCCGGCCCCATTCTCGATTGATGGTGGACGGCCCCTCGATTTCTTTGAGCTCTGCCAGCATGCGCAGCGGGAGGATCGTGCCATTTTCCGTGGGGATGAGGGTGTTGGCTAATGCTTCCGGATCGGTGCGTTGCTCCTCCGGAAGTCGCACCGCCAGCGGAAATCGTCTTTGCCCTTCAAAAACATCACCAACGCGACGCACACCGACGGCTTCGATCACGTCCAGAACGATGCGTGCCGGTATGCCGTGCCGCGCGATTTGATCTTGATTCACGACGATCTGCAAGGTCGGCTGGCCGGTGATTTGTTCGCCGGAAACCTCGGCGGCGCCGGGAATCGTCAATAATATTTTCTGAACCTCATCACTCAAACGCACCAGCTCATCAAAATCGTCGCCGAAAATTTTGATGCCCACGTCCGAGCGAATGCCGGCGACCATTTCGTTCATGCGCATCTCGATGGGTTGCGTGAAAACCATGTTGAGGCCGGGCAAATCATCCACCACCTCGGTCATTTTCTGCACCAGCTCGACTGGCGAGCTGGCGCGCTGCCATTTCTCTCGAGGATGGAGCGCAATAAAAATATCGGTCAGCTCGGTGCCCATCGGATCGGTGGTGACTTCGGCGGTGCCGATGCGGCTCCAAATATGTTTGATCTCGTCGGGAAAATTTTCCAACAGCAATTTTTCGATGCGGGAATTATAGGCCACAGATTCATCGATGTCAACACCGGCCAAACGAATCGTGTTGATGACGATGGCGCCTTCGCTGAGCTTGGGCACAAACTCACCGCCGAGACGGAAGCCGGCGAAGATGGCCGTCGCCAGCAACAGCGCCATCGCGCCGAACACTGCCGGTTTTCGGCGCACGATTTTGTCGAGCAGCCAGGAGTAACCGGCGCGCAATGAGGCCATGCCGATCGCCTCTTTTTCCTGCGCCTGGTGGGGAAGATAAAAATAGGAAAGGATCGGATTGAGGGTGAGGGCGACGACCAATGCGCCCACCATGGCGAAGATGAAGGTCCACGCCATGGGCCGGAACATCTTGCCCTCGATTCCTTCCAAGGTCAATATCGGAAAGAACACGATCAGAATGATGCCCATGCCAAACAAGATTGGCCGCGCCACTTCTTTGCTCGAGCTCAGGATGGTTGCGAGACGTTCGGCCTTGGTGAGCGGCCTTCCCAGTATTTTTTGTTGTTCGGCCAATCGTCGCATGTTGTTTTCAGTCATCACCACCGAACCATCGATAGCCACGCCAAAGTCTACAGCGCCGAGACTCAGGAGGCTGGCCGCGATCGCCAACTCATACATGCCGAGAAATGCTGAGAGCATGGCCAGCGGAATCGCTAGCGCAACGATCAGGCCGGCGCGCAGGTTGCCGAGCAGGTAAAGCAGCACGAGAATCACCAGAATCGCACCGACGACCAGGTTGTGCTTTACGGTGGAGATCACTTCCTGCACGAGTTCGATGCGGTCATAGACGATTTCTAGGACGACATCGTCCGGCAGAGATTTGCGAATAGCGTGCAGGCGATCCCGCAGTTTTTCGGTGACCTCTTTGCTGTTCTCGCCCATCAGCATGAAGCCCAAGCCGAGCACCACTTCGCCCTGGCCTTGCGCCGTCACCGCGCCGCGGCGAATCTCGTGGCCCACGGCTACCGTTGCCACATCGCGAATACGAACCGGCACCCCTTGATGCGCTTGAATGACGATGTTTTCAATCTGCTCGAGGTTGGCGACGCGCCCCAAGCCGTGAACCAAAAGCGCTTCGCCGGAGGCGACCACCTGCCCGCCGCCAACGTTGCTATTATTCTGCTCCAGTGTTGCGAATATCTCGTCGAGCGTGAGATGGTATTTCACCAATTTTTCCGGCTCGACAATGACGTGATACTGGCGCTCGAACCCGCCCCACGAATTGATCTCGGCGACGCCCGCCACTTTGCGCAGCTCGGGCTTGATCACCCAATCGTGGATCGTGCGCAAGTCGTCGAGCGTGCGATTCGGGTTCTCCGAGCGAACGAGGTAATGGAACACTTCTCCCAGTCCGGTGGAGATCGGCCCCAACTGCGGGCGCTCGATGCCCTCCGGAAGCTCGACGCTTCCCAAGCGCTCCAAAATGAGTTGGCGCGCGTCGTAAATATGCGTGTCGTCGTCAAACGTCGCGACAATTTGAGAGAAGCCGAACTTTGAGACCGAGCGCACATTGGTGAGGCCGGGCAATCCGGAGATGGCCAATTCCACCGGCAAGGTAATCTGTTGCTCGATTTCCGCGGGATTGAGCGCCGGCGCATTGGTGTTGATTTGCACTTGCACGGGCGTGGTGTCGGGAAAGGCATCCACTGCGGTCAGGAACATCGCGCGAATGCCTGCGCCCACACCAACCACCACCAAGATAATAACGACCAATTTGTTTTTGAGAGAAAAATCGATGATTTTGTCGAGCATTGCCTACTCCGCAAAATAATAAGGCAAAACCATTTTGGGCAAAACTATTAGAAACTCCGTAACTATCTTGCCGATGTTAAGCTGGCTTGAACAAAAGCCAAGACAGAAAAATGAAAGACAGAAAAATGGCGTTTAGCATAATGCCAGAGAAGTTGACCGCTGGAACCCCGCAAAGCAGGGCAAACATTCCACTGTGCGAAATCATGACAAATTTAATCCGCTTGTGGATCATTTTTCTGTCCTCCATCTTTCTGTCTTCTGAATGTCTTTGCGGCATGATTCTGCCATGCCGATCGAAACAAGCGGCAGAAGCAGAGACAGAGAAAATCTTTTTTTCATTCATCCACACAGCCGGCTCCAAGACGCGCTTTGAGAAATTCCGATTTGATCGTAAAACTATGTGCTACCACCACCTGATCTTCCGGCAGGAGTCCGGCCAGAATCTCGACATGTTTTCCATTCCTGCCGCCCAAATCCACTCGCCGCACCTCGAAAAGATCGTCGGTCACTTTAGTGAAAACAAACGGCTTGCCATCGAAACGGTGCAGCGACTCTGTGGGCACGTATAATCCGCTGACCGATCGTTTGGATTCGACCCACACTTGTCCGAACATGCCATGTTTGAGTCGGGCCTCGGGATTCGGAACGACGGCGCGCGCTTTCAACATGCGGGTTTGCTCATCAATGCCGGCAGCCAGCCAGGTCAACCGCCCTCGCATGCGAGCCTCCGGCAGAATCTCGAAAGCCGCTTCAATGGGGTCGCCAACAGACATCAGCATGATGTGATCCTCGGGAATCGAAAGCTCCAGCCACATCGACGAAAGGTCTGCCAACGTGAACACGATATCGCCGGGCGCTACGGTCTCGCCGGCCACGGCGTCGCGGTCGATCAAAGTTCCGGAAAATGGCGCGAGCACTCGCATCGTAGAAGAAGTCGAGCGGGTTTCAACGATGCTGGCGATTTCTTCATTGGTAAAGCCGTAATTGAGAAGCTGTTGATGAGCTGCGGCAGCAGTGTTTTTCGCCAGCTCATGTTCCGCGCGCGCCTGTTCGAAGTCTTGTTGCGAGGCAATATTCTCCTCCAGCAATCCTTTCTTGCGCTTGAAAACAGTTTCCTTCAACGCTTCACTGGCGAGCGCAATCAAATACTCGCTTTTGGCTTTGGCAATCTCCGGCGAGGCGATCTCGAGCAGCGCCTGTTTTTTGGTTACGGCGTCCCCGACATCCACCAGCACGCGCTGAACCACCCCCGTGGCCAGCGGCGTGATGCGCGCGAATTGATTTTGATTGTACGTCGCCCGACACAAGAAGGTCAGATTGGAAAGCGGTTTGCCCGACACCGGCTTGGCGAGTTGAACTCCGGCTTTGGCAGTGGATTGCGGCGATTCGAAACGAATCTTCAGCCCTTGTCCAGGCTGGAGCGTGCCCGCCAAATCCGGGTGGCAGATTCCGCACTCCTGTTCAGGCACGCCATGTTCATCGCATTGCAGCCCGTTCGCAGCGAGGGGTTTGCTCTCCAACTTGCCGTTACCGGCAGCACGTTGCGAGTCTGGCGCTGCTTTCGACTTTTTTTCCGACGAATCGGAATCTACCGACAATTCGGGGTGGCAGAAGATGCATTCATCTTCGTAGAGATTGTGCTCGGCACACCAGAGACGATTTTCCTCCTCGAGCTCCGGGTGACAGATGAAACAGCGGTCTTCGTAGCGGTCGTGCTCATCGCACCACAGCCGGCCCGCCTCGCGCAATTTCGGATCACACATAAAGCAATCGCTCACCGCAAGCTGGTGGCGCGCGCAAAGCTCGGTTTGTGCGGCAACCTTGCCATCGATTTTTTCGGGCGGCTTCTTGCTGCACGATATGAAAACGATGCCCGCGCTGATTGCGACGGCAATGAACAAAAGAATGCTTCTTTTTTGCATGGTTTTACTCCTTGAACACGTTTTGATTACCGTATGATAATGACACTGCTTGCGTTTTCAAGCGCCGCGATGGCGGCATAATAACTTGCCAGCGCCGCGATATAGCCTTGGCGTACTTCGATCAACGTTTGTTGCGCTTCGAGCAATTGCAGGTAACCGGTTTCGCCTTGCTCATAGCTGCGAAGCGCGATGCGATAAACTTCGCCGGCCTGCGCCAGCAAGCTGGTGGTATAACTCTCGGCCTGTCGCTGCGCGGCCTCGAACGCGGCGTAAGCGCTTTCGATTTCCGCGAGTAACTGCAATTCTACGTTGGCGCGCTGATGCTCTTGCGCGGTCAGCAGCGCCGACGCCTCCTGAATTTCACCCCGTTGGCGAAAGGCAAACCAGAGCGGCACCTTCAGTCCGATTTGCGCGCCATAAAAATTGGGATTGCCGCCAATGTTGTGTCGAAACGCCGAAAGCTCAACCGCCGGCAGGAAACTTCCCCAAGCGAGGTTGCGCAAATGACTTGCCGCATTGACCAGCGCATCCGCCTCGCGCAGGCGTGGGTGCTCCGTCAGCGCCTGCCGTTTGAGGGCGACCAGCGATAAAGCGTATTGCTGATACGCCAGCGAATCTTTCACGGCAGTCTTTTCATCCGGTTTGCGGGCGAGCAACGCATTGAGCCCGGCTTGCGCCGCAATATGCGCGCTTTCTGCTGTGCGCAGCTCGTTCTGCGCCTGTGCCAATTCCACCTGCGCCCGCAACAGCTCGATCGCCGGCGTATCGCCGGCGCGGCGGCGAATTTCGGCCTTGTCGACAAATTCCTGCGCAAGCTGCACGCGCTGTTGCGCCAGGGCCAGCTCATCCCGGCTGGCGAGAAATCGTGTGTAGGCGGTGACGGCGTCCGCGCGGATTGCCAAAACGCCTTGTTCGTAGCGCATGGCCGCCGCCTCCACCTCGCGCGCCGCGAAACGATTGCGCCATAGAATATTGGTGGGAAACTCGATTTCCTGCGTCAGTGTCAGTTTGCGCTCGGCAAATTGGCCCAAGCCGGCGCCGCTTGGCACGCCTTCCCATTCGAGAGAAAGATTTGGATCAGTAAGCCACCACGTCGTCCAGCCCCCTCCTTTGGCCGCAGCAATTTCCCGGCGCAGCGCCATGAGCTGCGGGTTGTTTTGTTGCACGAGGGCAACGGCGGATTCCAGGGAAAGAGCGCTTCCTTCCTGCGCCGCGCCGGATATCGGCAAGTGCAATATCGATAATGCCACGATGACGCGCGAGGCCATTTGGCGTATTCGCATCGGTATGTCGCTCTCCTTAATTTGATTGAAAAGTAAATATTCAGGTGCCGCTAAAAAAAAGGCAAAACGGCTTTGGGCAAAACTATTAATAGCCTGAATAGTTACTGCAAATGCAAAATATCAAGGGCAATAATCTGTGGTGGAACTCAAGCGCGGGGGATATGGTCGATACGACTGGTTGGAGTGGTAAGGAAAAGCTGCGGTTCAACGAACAGAGATGGTGTGGCAACGAGTGAGACTGAGAAAAAGTTGGCGTGTTGAAAATCGATGGCAATACAACAATTGCATTGGCAGGAATCATCCTGCCCGAAGTCGAACGCCATTTGCGAGTGGCCGTGACTGGCGAGCAAGCTGCAAAGCAAAGTCTGGCAAACTTCATCCCCCCCGCCTCGCAAACAGTCGATATCGCCGCAGAAAAACAGGCCGAGCACTTGCCAAAACAACACGGCAAGCGCAAGTTGCGGCAGCTTTTTTCTCATTTTGATGAATGACATGGTCACGGACGTTTCAAGATACTCGTCCACTAAAAAAGACAAATGGAATTTAACGAAATCTCTCGCAAAAAGCAAGCACGGGAGCGGCTTTTTTTGACGGAGGTCTTTGTGATTTCGGAAACGAGCAGCTCATCGGGAGCAAGATCAACCGTCGTGGCCTCAAAAGCTTTTCGAATGTAGTGGATGGATTTGTACATCTGCGCTGCCGCCGCGGTGGGATCCAGCTCCGGCCAAAGGGCGTCAATCGCTTGATCGCGATGCAATTGATGTTTTCGCTTGATGGCGAGCAGCTTCAACAGGCTCAGCGCTTTTCGACTCTTGAAAGCAGCTTCGGGTATTTCCCGTTCTCCCAGATAAAGGCAAAATCTCCCGAGCAGAGAAAAGCAAATGCCGGGTGATGAATTCATCGGCTTCAGGCGTTTAAATGAGGTTGTTGTCTTTTACTATTCCTTGAATAAAGGTTTGCTACTTTTCCTTAATAAGAAGTCAAGCAACGGAAGAGTAGAAAACCGGTTTTTGTGAGCTTGGGAAGAGGTATTGGCGTGCGCCTCTCCTGCTCCCATCCCATACAAAGATACACATATTCTTTCGAAAATCAAGCTCTGAGCTTCCCTTAGCATGGCGACGAGCGCAGTCATCAGAATCGGGCATAATCTCTCGGAAGCGCCGCGCACGACGGCGAGATGCACTGAGATACCTTGTGCCCGTAGTTGGTTCATGTACGCCAACAGCACGACGCCGTTGAGAACAGCATTGATGTTTACTCTCCGCGAATCAGCTCATTGGCTGTATATTTATCTTGAACTTAAATAATCCCTTGGTATTTTCACTATACTTGACATAGTTTCGAACTAAGAGCTTTCTCTGTGTTATAGCGGTCTTTCCACCAAGTCGTTTTTCCTTTGGTATTACCTGAAAGAGTTGAATTTCTACAATGCCGATTAATCGTTTGGCCTTTCTTGACATCATTGCATTTGATGATGGCAAAACTCTACGAGCAGCAGTTCTGCTGACAAATTCTGATACCGTGCCTTTAGAATTTCATTTGACTGAAAGTGTTCACCCAACGGCTGCGCAAAAGTTACTTTACGGCGCCATTTTTGAACGCCATTTAAAGGTTGAAATTTTTGGCAAACCCTTGTTAAAGGCACTATCAGAAAAACCCGATATCGTTATCACGAAAGATACCGGATTTTACCAATATTTGGCAAACGCGCTTGACTTACCTGTCACTTTAATATCACTCTCAAAGGAAATCCAGAACATCGCCATTGCTGACTCCTATTCTAAAAATGGAATTCTTTTCGGTGCCGGACAAAAACGATACCACTGGCCGGATCAAAAGATACCACCACCAGCCAAGAGCGCCTAAGGAGGCAGTACAAATCCTACAGCAGTTTC
>JAKEEU010000369.1 GCA_022616415.1 Candidatus Zhuqueibacterota bacterium
GAAGGCCTGCGCGCGCAGCGCGCGCGCGACCACGCCCTCCCAGTCGCGGCGGCCCGCCAGCGCAGCCGCGCGAAGCAGGCCGAGGGCGGCCGCGCCCGCCGCGTTCGGGGTGGCGCCGTCGGGCTCCGCGCGCGGCCGGTGGACCAGCCGCTCGCCGTCGATCGGCGTCAGGAAGAACTCTTCCTCGCGCGGATCCCAGAAGCGCGCGACCACGTCCTCGGCCAGCGCCCGCGCCTCGGCGAGCCAGCGCTGGGACCCCTCGGTGCCGGTGAGCGCGCGATGGAGATCGCAAGGACAAGCGATTGCCTTCAATGGCAAGCTAGTCAAGCTTGACAAAGCACGCAACTTCACGCTGATTGTCTAGTTTTTCAAGTGGTGGCTCGTCTTTGCATTTTTCAATTGCATAAGGACACCGTGCACGAAACCTGCAACCCTCATAGACATCAATATCTAGTGGCTCGTTGATCCTTACCTTTTTTTCAACATATAGGTTGTCAGGATTTGGTTCTGATATTGCATCAATTAGTGCTTGCGTGTATGGATGACGCGGATGCAACAATACCTCGCTAACAGGTCCTGCCTCTACAATTTTTCCCAAATACATTATTGCAATTCTTTTTCCAAAAAATCTTGCAGTTGCCAAGTCATGTGTTATGTAGATGTAAGATATTTCATATTTTTTTTGCAGCTCTTCCATCAGCTCAAGCATTTCTGCCCGAATAGATACATCAAGCATCGATACAGGCTCATCTGCGATAATTATTTTTGGTTTTAGAACAAGTGCCCTTGCAAGTACAACTCGCTGGCGCTGTCCGCCAGATAATGTGTGGGGATATTTTTTTACAATGTCATCAGCTGGCTCTAGCTTTACCTCATGCAATGCCTCAAGGACAAGCTTTTTTCTTTCTTCTGAGTTTCCAATACCATGAATCTCTAGTGGTTCTGATACAATATCATGCACTCTCATTCTAGGATTAATCGAGTCGTATGGGTCTTGGTA
>JAKEEU010000370.1 GCA_022616415.1 Candidatus Zhuqueibacterota bacterium
CAGCCGGGGTCAAGGACCGGTCGCAAGGGAAATAGGGAGGAGCCTTAAAGACGCCGGTCTTTTCCAAAATAGCGGCGCACGCCCGTGGAGTCTGAGCAAAATTGAGCACTCTTGCAGCTTATTGATTGCGTCCAAATCACCAGATCTGGCCGGCGCAGCCGGATTTTCCTATGGGCAGCGCATTAAAAAAATACGGCGGCCCGCCGTTGCTATAACGTGGCCGCTGGACGCGACACTTCGCGGGGAGGCCTGGGGCGCTGCCACATGCGGCGGATCACGCATAAAAGCGGGCCGGACACGTAGCCAAATTGCAGGCACACCGCAAATGCGGCGAATTCAACAAGGGCTCTCGGCAAGCCATGACCATAATAAGCGGAAAGGGAGAAAACGATCACGAAAACCAACGACAAGGCCGGAACGAGCCCCCAAACCTTGAAAAACCGCCCGAAGACTGCCCCAGCCAAGACACTCCCAATTGCAAAGGTGGTCACGCGGCACCTCCTTTATGTCGTTGCTTGCTGTGCCGCAGCAATTTTTATGTGTTGCCTGATATCAACGGGTCTCCTGCTGGCCGCCAAGCCCGGGTAGCAGACTAACGAATGGTGAGCTGTTCAAAATTGCTCACTTTGACCCCGCAATGCCTTGTGATATTAAAAGTCCCGTTTTTCATTGGCACGCAATACTTAAGGCCGTGTCATGGCGAGCAAACGCAGACTGTCCTTCGATCCGAACACGTTTCTTTCTCAGGTTGGCGAGGGGGTGGACCATTGGCAACTTCCGCAAGGATCAGATTGTCTATTCACAGGGAGATCCTGCGGATTCGGTCTGCTACATCCAGAAAGGCAAGGTGAAGATCGCCGTCGTTTCGGAGCAAGGCAAGGAAGCCGTCGTCGCAATTCTAGGAACAAACGAATTCTTCGGTGAAGGATGTCTCGCCGGGCAGCCGCTTCGCATAGCGACCGCCACCATGATGATGGAATCCGTCATCGTGCGGCTGGAAAAAGCGGCAATCGTCCGCGTCATCCGCACAGAACCAGCTTTCTCCGGTATATTTATTGCGCATCTTTTGGGCCGGGCTATCCGCGTCGAGGCAGACCTCGTCGATCAGCTCTTCAACTCGAGTGAGAAACGTCTCGCCCGGCTGCTCCTGCTGTTGGCGAATTTCGGCAAAGAAGAAAAGCCGGAGCCCATTATCACCAAAATCAGCCAGGAGACACTTGCCGAAATGATCGGCACGACCCGGTCCCGCGTGAGTTATTTCATGAACAAATTTCGAAAACTGGGCTTTATTAACTACAATGGCAGCATCGAAGTCCGTAGTTCATTGTTGAATGTCATTCTGC
>JAKEEU010000371.1 GCA_022616415.1 Candidatus Zhuqueibacterota bacterium
GCACGACTCGAACGTGCGACCTTTTGGTTCGTAGCCAAACGCTCTATCCAACTGAGCTACGGGCGCTTTTGAAGAGTGGGCATTGTGCCATCCGGCCCATAGGCTGTCAACCACGGTGGAAAAGGCCACGTGCTGAAACGCCATTTCCCATTCGCCATCTTACATTTTCAATTTGTCATTGCCGGAACCACGCGGGAGTCTGCAATAACAAATGGCAAACGTAAAATGGCAAATGGAAATGCCTCTTCACCGGAAGCCGTATTAGTCGGCCATAGCGGACAAGTTTGTGTATCGCCGTTTGATCTTTCGCACGTAATTGATCGTCTCACGGTAAGGCGGAACCGAGTAACCGTGTTTTTTGACGGCCCCTTCGCCCGCGTTGTAACCGGCCAGCGCCAGGCTGACATTGCCGTCGAAGAGGTTCAACAGGAAGCGCAGGTATCGCGCCCCGGCATGGATGTTCTGCTCCGGATCGAAAATGTTTTTCACGCCAAATCTGGCCGCGGTTGCGGGCATCAATTGCATCAACCCTCGCGCGCCTTTCGGCGAGACCGCCTGATTCTTGAATGCTGATTCCTGGCTCATTACCGAGAAAAGCAGCAGCGGTTCGATGCCATGGCGCGCCGCCGCCGCAACTATGATCTCGTCGATCCTCTGATTGCCGGTGGTTTGGCCCTTGAGCCTTTTGCTCGCCGAACTCCTGAGACCGCGCCCTTGCCCCATCGCAATCGCGGTAGCGCTGGCGTTAGCGGCTTCTGGGTTTACGGGCGACGCTTCATTCGTCGGATAGGCCGGCGAGTAGAGTGGGGTTGCAGGCAGAGCAAGCCCCGCTGTTATCGGCGTCAGAACGGCGGCGGCTTTGCCGAAGCTTGGCAGCGTCGCCATGACTTTCTGACTACCATGTTGAATGTTTTTAGCGTTTGATGTTGCGTTAAGTAGAACTACAAATAAGAATAAGTGAGAGTATTTTTTCATCCCTTTGACTCGTTTCAATCCTTTGATCATTAAGATAGATTCGCGCATGACCCTCAGGCGCAACCGCACGCGAAACCGCCAGTGAGCCTAAAGCTCTCCAATAGTGGCTTCGATCATATCTCTGTCGTGTTATTACGTGGCCAGGCGGC
>JAKEEU010000005.1 GCA_022616415.1 Candidatus Zhuqueibacterota bacterium
AAAACCTGCAAGGCTCTGGTGATGGCGCTGGTTCCGCTGCGGTGCATGCCCAATACGGCAATCAATTTTTGAGGCGTTCCAACCGCCTCGGCGCGCGTGTCTGATTCAGTCAAGAGTTCCGGGCTTGGACTTGAACTCGGCGCCGCGAAGCTAACCGGTTTTTTTGCCATGTCCCCCCGATGCCTGGATAATTGCTTCACTTTCTTCATGATTCACGTGCTCTGCTGTAGTTGAATTTCCGGGCGACAGCCAAAATCGATAACGCCTGTGGTCAGATTATCTTTGTCCGGCAAGACCTTGAATGCAAGGGCGTCGATCAATCGATGCAGGTAGGTTTCAATGCCATCTATTTCGCCCAGTACCCCTGAATTGAGAAAGTAGACGCCGTGATTTAACGAGCATTGGAACTTGAACGTTATACGATAAGTGGTGTTGGCTTCCACATAGGCCAGACAATCCTTTAATTCCTTCGCGGTCGTAGAGCCTCCCAACTCTAGGCCGTTTGTGGTTTTGATTAACATGCCGAAACGCACATTTCTCGCGTTTTGCTGAAACTTTACCGTATACCGATAGACGTAGCTTCGGCCTCGTACCAGGGTGTTGACCCGCTCCCCGCCCAAGGTTTGTAGCATCGGCGATTCGATTTTAACGCCTTTTGACTCGTATTCGATAGTGCTCGAGGACTTGAGATTGGGCGCAAAGCTTTCCAGGTGAATTTGCGGCCGTGAGTCTTGAGTCCGGCGGGATGATTGTTCATTAGCAAAATTGATGTTACCCGTCGATTGTGCCAAGTGATTCTCCAAGGCCCGAATTTCTTCCCGGATCGCAGAACGTTTTTCGGCCGGTGCATAAAGCATTTTTTGATAGACGCCAACAATCCGTTTCGGCTCGCCAACGGCCAATTTTTCTCCGGCGTCCAGCAGTACGGCGCGATTGCATAGATTAACGATGATACCGCCGGAATGCGACACAAACAGGATGGTAGCCCCGCTGGCGCGTATGCTTTCTATGCGAGAAAAACATTTTCTCCGGAACAGCTCATCGCCGACCGAAAGCGCTTCGTCAACGATCAGGATTTCCGGCTCGACATGGATGGCGACTGCAAAAGCAAGGCGGACCAACATGCCGCTGGAGTAGGTTTTAACCGGCTGTTCAATGAAAGATCCGATTTCCGCGAACGCGGCGATGGCGTCAAAGCGGGTTTTAATTTCCTCCTGACTCAAACCGAGTACGGAACCATTCAAATAAATATTTTCGCGTCCGGTGAATTGAGGATTGAAGCCGGAGCCGAGTTCCAGCAGGGCGGCGATTTTTCCGTGAGTCTCGATAACGCCGCTGGTCGGATTAAGAGTACCGCAAATGAGTTGCAATAAGGTCGATTTTCCGGACCCGTTACGCCCGATGATGCCGACCGTCTCTCCCTTTTTGACCTCGAGCGATACATCTTTCAATGCCCAAAATTCGCGATAGAACCGCTTGCGTTGCCGCGCCAGCATTTGGAACAGGCGATCGCGGGGTTTTTCGTAGATATGATAACACTTGCTGAGGTTCGTGATGCGGATGGCGGTATCACTTGAACTCAAATCGGGCTGGTACTTTTC
>JAKEEU010000372.1 GCA_022616415.1 Candidatus Zhuqueibacterota bacterium
CGTCGAAACCCGTATGCTCGAGCTCGGAATAAACGTGGCGAAAAGTGTTACCCCCAAATGACGATTTTTTGCGAAAAATCATTTGACAATTACACGTAAGACGTAAAATTTACGCTTTACGAATTACGCTTTACGCATTTACGTTTTACGCAGCACTTTTTACTTTTCAGAAAGGGTAGGTCAATGGCAGTCAAGGTCGGAGGAAAAAAAGTGCGGCGGGTCGGCGCTCGCGAAGGCTACGACCGCTGGTCGGCAACGTACGATAAAACTCCAAATCCGGTGGTGAGCATGGACGAGCGCTGCACGCTGATTGCGCTGGCACCGAAATCCAACGAGCGGATTCTCGACGCCGGCTGCGGCACGGGCCGGCATTTCTCGCCGTTGCGGCGCGCCGGCTGCAAAGTGTTCGGCATCGATTTCTCGCTCGGCATGTTGCGCATGGCGCGGCGGCAATTTCCGCAGGTGCCGCTGTTGCTGGTCGATTTGCAAGATGTGCTGCCTTTTGCCAGCGGCTATTTCGACGCCGTGCTCTGCGCGCTGGTCGGCGAGCATTTGGAGCGCCTGTATCAGGTTTTCCACGAGATGCACCGCGTGCTGCGGCCGGGCGGCCGGCTCGTTTTCTCCGTTTATCATCCGGAAATGGCTGCCGCGGGCATCGAAGCCAATTTTCAGGAAGTCGACGTCGAATTTCGTCTCGGCGCGTATCGCCACACCGTCAAGGATTATTGGCAGACGCTGCGGAGCGCCGGTTTTACCGACGTGCGCCAGCACGAATGGCGCGGCGACGAGCAGCTCATCAGCGCCGTGCCGCAAGCCAAAAAATATTTGAATTTTCCCATTCTGCTGATTTTGCAGGGAAAAAAATAGTTGCTGGTCGTTCATTATTATTGTTATGATCGCCCATGCCGCTTCAGCGGCATTCCACATTTTAGCCCCACGCCTTCAGACTGGGGCGAGGTAGAAAGGAAATTTATGCCCGATCGTCTCATTCGCGTCGGCCACAGCCCCGACCCGGACGACGCCTTTATGTTTTACGGCCTCGCCAGCGGCAAAGTTAAAATCGACGGCATCCGCGTCGAGCACGTGATGGAAGATATTCAATCACTGAATGAGCGCGCCATGCGCGCCGAGTTGGAGGTGACGGCAATCTCGGCGCACGTATTCGTGCACGTAGCGGATCGTTACTGGATCATGCGCACCGGCGCCAGCATGGGTGAAGGCTACGGCCCCATCATTGTCGCGAAGAAAAATTATCGGCTCGAGGATTTGCGCGGCAAAGTGGTTGCGACGCCTGGCCGGATGACCACAGCCAGCCTGTTGTTCAAAATCTACACTGACGGCATTGCCAACGTGGATATGCCGTTTGATCAAATCATCGACGCGGTGCTGGCGGAGAAAGTGGATGCCGGTTTGCTCATTCACGAGGGGCAGATTACGTACAAAGATATGGGCTTGCACAAAGTGGTGGATTACGGCGAAGTGTGGCAGAAAGATTCAAACAATCTGCCGCTGCCGCTCGGCCTGGACGTCGTGCGCAAAGATTTGGGCGAAGATTTAGCCCGGCGGTTGTCGCGCGCGCTGCAAGAGAGCATTCATTACGGCTATCAGCATCAGGATGAGTCGATCCCGTATGCGCTCGAATTTGGCCGCGGCATCGACGCGAGCCTCGGCGCGCGATTCGTTAAAATGTACGTCAACGAGGTGACGATCGACATGGGTGAGCGCGGCAAGCAAGCGCTGCAGCTTTTGTTTGACCGGGCGTTTGAGAAGAAATTGATCGCGAAGATGCCGATGGTGGAGTTATATTGAAATAACAGAGCGCGGGCGCCAAGCGCATCGCGTACGGCCTACATCAGATTTTCAATCACGCTGAAAACTGAAGCTCCGCTGCACGGAGCAGCCCCAACGGATAGATTAAGCCCAACTGATAAAGCTTTTTGCTTTTCATCCGCTGGGCTTAATCTATCCGTTGGGGAAAACTTTCAGAATTTTTTTCTGAGTTTGGTTGTATAAGTCAACTTAATGCCCTTGCTTCATACCGTTGCTTTTGCTATATTGGAGAGAGAGTTTTGGAGCTGAGACCATGCAAAACGATTATCCCAAACTCATTCAGCAGCTTAAAAAACTGGGCTTTTCCGACAGTCAAATAGCAGCCCTGACTTATTCTTCTGAAAGAACGGTGCAAAACTGGCTGCACCGCCGCACTTCGCCGAGTCCGCTCATTGTCCAACAACTCGCCAGGGTGATTCGGATTGTCGAAGATTTGCGCAAGCTGATTAATCCCGCGGCATTTAATGATTGGTTTTTTCAAGCCAATCAGTTCCTTGGCAAATCGCCCTATCAAGCGATTATCGATGGGGATTATGACAAGCTTCAGGAATTAACTTTCAGCTTGCTGGAAGGATCTTTTGCATAAGCTGCGCTTATCCACATTCAGCGGAATCGTTTGGCGGCATACTGCGGTTGTGCAGCCGCCTTTGGATACGCTGCTAAACGCATCACGCGGCGGCCGCTTTAATCCACGATTTTCATTCCCAATGCTTTACACCTCGCTTAGTGTTCAGGGGGCGAAAGCCGAATTTATTAAATCGGCGACATTGCTCAAAACCGATCCTGAGTCGCTCTTGCCCAGGATGCTGCATCAGATCGAGGTGAGTTCGCTAAAAGTGATCGACTTGACTGACAAAAGAAATCGCAAATTTTTGAACTGTTCTTTTAAAGAGTTGGTTGGAAATGATTGGACGCTGACTCAGAAAATCGGAACCCAGTTGAGCCATGTTTGCGATGCAATTTTATCTTACTCTGCTGCCGATCCCAAGCATAAGAATCTGAATCTCTATATCATCAATCCCAATTTGGTCTCGGTGGTGGATTCAACCATGATGCAGACGATGTCTGATTGGGATTCGATCAAGCCGGCGAAATAAATATTCTTACAACTTCCCACCAACCCCTGCGGTTTTAAATTGTAATTCTAATTGAGCCTGCTCACCCTGTGCTGTATTCGGCCGGCTCTTCACACGCATCGTTCTCGCCTCTTGGAAAGGAAAGAAGTTATGACTAAAGTCTTTGCTTTTTGCAAAAATCTCAACCTAAACACGGAGACAAAGCCATGATCACGTTAGGAAACTTCGACCCCGAGGTTCAACCCCGAGCTTTGGATGAGTACGTCGCGCACACCAAACAGCTTACCGGCGTGCAAGATTGGAAGGGCAACAAACTGCGGGGAGACAAAGATGGCGAATGGGTGGACTTTCAGAAACTGGCCGGCAGCGACATGAAAGTGGCTGAGCTGCAAAACTTTCTCAAAGCGGCCGGATTTTTTCCCTTTGGCAAGGTTGACGGCATTTGTGGTTACCGCACTACTTCGGCCATCCGGCTTTTTCAGGAATACGTGCGCACCGTCGAAGGCCAGGAGGGCATTGGTTTTCCGGATGGCAAGCTCGGCCCCAATTCGGAGGCGCACGTGAAACGTTGGAAGGCGGCTAACAAAAAAGCCGATTGGGCGAGTTTTTCCAGCGCCAAGCCGAGTCCCGAATACACCAAGTGGATGGGATTGCTGGGCAAAGTCAAACAAAAATACGCGGCCGCTCCCAACAAAACGTTGCAATTGGTGAATCAATTTTCGCAGCCCTCCGACACCGTAAAAGTGGCGAATTGGGATTTCAATCCGAGTAAGATTCATCTCGTTGGCGTTCGCCGCAATGAAACGAAGGTCGCGGCCCGAGCCGGCGAGCGGAAATTCGACGATGGGTTTGTCTTGCTGATCAACGGGCTGGCATTCAAGTTTTACGGCTCAACCGACCCGGGCGAGACGTCAAATCCGAAAGGTATGCCTTTTTTGGTGCAGGGGCAGCACCTCTATCGGTTTGGCTGGCACAAGCTGTCGGATCAGAATCGCGTTTATAACGCGCTGAAGCCGCTCAGCAGCGGCGTGCTGGTCGTGCGCTCGAAAGACATGGTGCTCACTGACGCGGATTTGGCCGGCGGGTTGGAGCGCAACAATTCGATCAACATTCATTGGGGCGGCGAAGGCATCAGCACCGTCGGCGCCTGGTCGGAAGGCTGTCAGGTTTTTGTCGGCAAAGGTTACATCAATCACAACGGCAAGGTCGTTGATTGCTCTCAATATGCGGCGCCCAATTATTCAACCCTCGGCACCTCCGTGAACGGCATCTATCAAACCAAAGGCGCGTACACGGTTTTGGGCGATCTGGTTGCGGCCTTTTCCGGCGAGGACAATGTGATGAGATACATGCTGATATACGATGAAGATTTGGCGCTGACTTCGGATGCCGGCATCGCCAAGGAATTGGAGATTCTGCGGCAATTTGAATAACGGCTGAGGTGATGCTGCGAGTGAGGTAAGAAGTTAGCCAACCGAACAATATTTAATTTAGCTCACAGAAATGGAACTCTCACTGAAAAAATTTTAAAAATTTTCTGTGAGGTTCCAATTGTGGGCGAATTTTAAAGTTGTTCAAATGGCTAAACATTCACGAGTGAGCTTTTATTTAATAAACGCATTTCACGAAATCCAGAAGTGCAAAGACTTTGTCGAAGAGGTCTTTGCGTTTCTACAAATCTGCGCGCGATTTTCTTTTAGAGGAGATCCAACTCATGGCCAAAAAAATCTATGCCCTTTTGGTGGGCATCAATGATTACGCGCCGGAGGTCGGCAAGCTGGCGGGATGTCTCAATGATGTCGATCATTTCAAGGATTATCTGACTGGTAGCTTTAACAAAGGCGATCTCGCCATCGAAGTTCTCAAGGATAGCGAGGCCACGCGCGACAATATCATCAAACAGTTCCGCACCCATCTCGGCAAAGCCAAGGCTGATGATGTGGCGGTGTTTCAATACTGCGGCCACGGAGCGCGCTGGACTGCGGCAAAGGAATTTAAAGAATTTTTTCCTGACGGCTGGGATGAAGGATTGGTGTGCTACGACAGCCGCCGGGAGAACGGTATTTATCCTCATGATCTGGCAGATAAAGAATTAGCGGTGTTGCTTTCCGAGATGGCCGCGAACAATCCTCATCTTGCCGTCATTTTGGATTGTTGCCATTCCGGTTCCGGCA
>JAKEEU010000373.1 GCA_022616415.1 Candidatus Zhuqueibacterota bacterium
ATAGATGAACCCAACTGTAAAAGCCTTATCCGTTGGGTTCATCTATCCGTTGGGAAAATTTTGTTTTTTTCATGGCTGCCCGAAGGGCCCCAGTTTTCAGCTTGTCTGAAAATCTGGCGTAGAGTATTACCCTGGAAAAACTATCACGACCGCGAAGATTTTGAATTGTCAATTGACAATTGTTTTGGTTGCGGCCAAAGCTGCGCTACGCGGTAGTGCCTGGTTATTGATGGGCCACCACCCATGTCATGTTGGAAACATCTTTTTTGTTGTCAAGCACAGTGCTGGATTTGAAAAAGATTACCAGAATGACTTCGTCTCCACTGATAACGCGGGATTACACTATTCACAAAATTCCCATTGCCCTCGCCCAAAAATTTTATTATCATGAAGTGTGACTTCTCCAATCTCATTGCCGACTCGTCCCGATCCATCTGTCGCCGTCGTCACCGGCGGCGGTCGAGGCATCGGACGCGCGATTGCACTCGCTTTTGCGCGAGAAGGTCTCGATGTGGCGGTGACCAGCCGCAGCACGGATCAAGTCGCCGCAGTAGCCTCTGAAATTGAAGCTATCGGGCGGCGCGCCGTGGCGATTGCTTGTGATGTGAGTGATAAAGTTGCTGTCACCGCGGCTGCCGCGCAGGTGCGTGAAAAGCTCGGCCCGATCACCGTGCTCGTCAACAACGCCGGCATCCATCTCGCCAAGCGTTTCTCGGCTGTGACGGACGATGAGTGGCAACGAGTGCTGGCCATTAATCTCACCGGCATTTTTTATTTTACGCAAGCGGTGTTGCCGGACATGGAAACAGCCAACTGGGGGCGCATTATCAATATGTCTTCGGCAGCCGGGAGGATGGGCGTGCCGTTCGCGGTTCCTTACAACACCACCAAGCACGGCGTCATCGGTTTCACGCGCGGACTGGCCTTGGATCTCGCCCGCACCGGCATTACCGTCAACGCGATTTGTCCGGGCTGGGTCAATACCGAGATGATTCGCGCCAATGCGGAAGGATTGGCGGCGAAGAAGGGCATCACTCACGAGCAAGCGTTGGCGAGACTGATTTCCACTTCGCCGCAGCAACGCCTCGTCGAACCGGAAGAAGTCGCACACGTCGCGTTGATGTTGCTCTCCGATTCGGCGCGGAGCATCACCGGCCAGGAGCTCGGGATTGACGGAGGGATTGTGGTGGCATGAGAAAAGGCTTGTTTCGTATTTTTTACGTGGTTAAATTAGAAAAGTTAAACGAAGAAATTTTGGCTAATTGAGAATTACCCCGCGAATCTTTTTCCGTGATCTCAAGTTCAAGGGAAACCCATGACACAGACTTCATCTTTGCCGGGCAGCGGCATCAATTTCACCCTCACTGAAGAGCAAAGACTGCTGCAGCAGATGGCGCGCGAATTTGCCCGCAATGAAATCATTCCCGTTGCCAAAGATTATGACAAAAGCCACGAGTTCCCCTGGCCGGTGATTCGCAAAGCGCAAGAATTGGGACTGACGGTGATGACGATTCCCAAAGCTTATGGCGGCTCCGGTCTCTCCATGTTGGATGAGTGCATCGTCACCGAAGAGCTGGCGTATGGCTGCTCCGGCATGAGCACCAGCATCACGCTGAATGGGTTGGCGGTGTTGCCGTTGCTGCTGGCCGGAAGCGAAGAACAGAAACAGACCTACTGCGGCCGTTTGGTCAAAGGCGCACTGGCGGCTTATTGTCTCTCCGAAGCGGCTGCCGGGTCGGACGTCGCCGGCATTCAAACCATGGCGCGTCGCGAGGGCGACTTTTATATCATCAACGGCTCGAAGACGTTCATCACCAACGCTTCCGTGGCGAACTGGTTTTCCGTTTTTGCCTACACCAATCCCGAAGCGAAATACAAAGGCATAAGTTGTTTCATCGTGGATCGCAACACGCCGGGCGTTTCGGTGGCCAAGCCGTTTGACAAACTCGGCCAACGCGCTTCCGATACCGCGGAGGTGATTTTTGACAACGTGCGCATTCCGGCGGCGAACTTGATCGGCAGAGAAGGCGAAGGCTTTCTCATTGCGATGAAGGTTTTCGACCGCAGCCGGGTGCCGACAGCCATCGGCGCCGTCGGGGCCGCGCGACGGGCGTTGGAAGAGAGCATTCAATTCGCCAAAGAACGCAAGACGATGGGCAAACCGATTTGGCAGCATCAAGCCGTCGGGCACATGATTGCGGACATGGCGATGAACGTGGAGGCCGCGCGCCTGGTGGTTTGGCAGGCTGCAGCGGCATGTGACAGCGGCCAACCGAACACGATGCAATCGGCCTTTGCCAAGGCTTTTGCGGCCGACCTCGCCATGAAAGTTTGCACTGACGCCGTGCAAGTCTTCGGCGGCTACGGCTTCATCGAGGAGTATCCCGTCGCCAAGCTCATGCGCGACGTGAAAATTTTCCAAATCTACGAAGGGACCAGCCAGATTCAGCGAAACATCATCGTCAGGGAATTGTTCAAGGAGTGAGTTGTGTCGTCACACTTATGCGTTTGGCGATTTGAATCGGAGTGCGATGCTTTAGCATTGCGCTCCGATTCATTATGAAGAACACCCCAAAGCACATGGAACACCGCGCCGATTTTGTGTGCACTGCTTGTTTCGTGATCTGAATGAAATCATTTGGCCAGACCCTAAAATGGGAACTCACAGGAACTTTGGCAGGAGACATGGGCTGGCCGGCCTGGGTCATTTGCCAGCTTAGAATTTCGCACATGGGAGGCCTCGTTTATTAAAACAAGCACCTGTCCCCCTCGATATTCTTCTGATTGAAAAACGACTAAGCAGGCTGGCGCCTCCAAAATTTCTTTGGCGAAGTGTGAGAAAAATGGCGAATAATTTGTCTATACTATTAAAGATGGTTTTGTTGCAAATATTCAAATTTTTCTGCACGGTGAAAAGATGGCCAACCTCCACGCTCTGTTAATCGGCGTCGATCACTATATGCCGAACCGTCTGCCCGGCGGCAGCTATTACCCCAGCCTTGGCGGATGCGTGCGCGACGTCACTCACGTTGAAGAATTTCTGAAAACGCGGCTCGATTTGCCGGAGGCGCGAATTTTAAAATTGCTGGCCCGTGAGAGCAGCAGCACCAAACCGGCCGGGCCTCCTGAAACGTGGCCAACATATGAAAATATGGTGAGTGCTTTCAAGAAGCTTACGGACATGGCCAAGTCCGGCGACCAAGTTTATATCCACTACGCCGGCCACGGCGGTCGCGCGAAAACCGCGATTGCGGATTTGAAAGGCGAAAACGGTTTTGACGAAGCGCTCGTTCCCACCGACATCGGCAAAACCGAAGCGCGCTATCTCCGCGATATGGAAATGGCGCATTTGCTCAAGACGATGGTGGACAAAGGATTGATCGTCACCATCGTGCTCGACAGTTGTCACTCCGGCGGGGCCACACGCGGCCGCGGCGGCGCGAGAGTACGCGGTTTGAGAACGAATGACACCACGCCACGACCGACGACGAGTCTCGTCGCCTCATCAAAGGAATTAACCGAAACGTGGCGAAGCTTGTTCCACGGCAACACGCGCAACGTCAAAACCGGCAGTGGTTGGCTGCCGCAGCCCCAGGGTTACGTCTTGCTTGCCGCGTGCCGGGCTTCGGAGTCGGCGATGGAATATGCTTTCGATGGCGTCGAGAGCAACGGCGCGCTGACGTATTGGCTTTTGGACTCGCTCAAACAACTCGGACCGGGCCTCACCTACAAAATGCTTCACGACCGTATCATCGCCAAAGTTCACAGCCAGTTTGAAGATCAAACCCCGCAACTGCAAGGCGAGGGCAATCGCCTCGTTTTCGGCAGCGACCAGGTTCAGCCGCAATTTGCCGTGAATGTCATGCAAGTGGACGTGAAAAAGAAAAAGGTTTTGCTGAACACCGGCCAGGCGCTCACCGTGCGCAAAGGCGCGCAATTCGCCGTCTATTCTTCCGGTGTGGCCGATTTTGCGCCTGACAAACGCTTGGCGCTCGTTGAAATTGACGAGCTGGGCGCGACGGATTCCTGGGCCAAGATTACGCAACAGCTTGGTTCCGGAAAGATCGAGCAAGGCGCGCAAGCGGTATTGCTCGATCCGGGCGACATCCGTTTGCAGCGGAAAGTGCGTTTGGTACAACGCGACGATCTGTCCAAACAAAATGACCAGAAAATCGCGTTGAAAAAAGTTGAAGAAGTCTTGGCAAAAGACATCAGCCGCTTTGTGCTGTTGGCGGATAAAAGTGTGCCGGTTGAGTTTCAAGTTGTGGTCGACGCCGACGGCGAATATGAAATTTGGGATGCCGCCGGCAAAGCGATATCGAACTTGCGCCCGACCATTAAGGTCGACGAACGTGATGCGGCTAAACGAGTGGTGCAACGCCTGATTCACTTGACCAAGTTTCGCAACGTCCAGCAGCTTGACAACAACGACGTGATGTCCCCGCTCAGCCGCAAGCTGCAAATCGAATTGGCCGGTTTGCAAAAGGATTATGATCCTGTAGACAAACCAGCGCCGCAGCCCTTTGCTGATCCCGGCAATACGCCGGTGCTCAAGCCAAGCGAGTGGACATTCTTGCGCGTCAAGAATCTGCTGCCAAAGGTTAATGATCGCAATAATCCTTCCCGCAATGTTCTCAATGTGACCGTGCTCGACTTGCAACCGGATTGGGGCATCAGCCAAATCTTTCCAACCGGCGCTGCGGCTTTTGAGCCTTTGGATCCTCAGCAAGAATTAATCATTCCTTTGCAAGCCGGGCTTCCGGAGGGCTACGAAACCGGCACGGACGTGATCAAAGTTTTCGCCACTGTTGGCGCGACTGACTTTCGCGTGCTCGAGCTTTCGGCCTTGGATCAACCACCGGTGAAGAAAGGCAAACGCAAAGCCTCGACCAATCCGCTCGACAATCTGCTCTCGGCCATCACCGCCGACCAGCCGAGCAAACGCAACTTGAAACCCGGCGCCAATCCCAGTCGCGAATGGGTGACGGCGCAGGTGGAGGTGAGGGTGGAGAACAACGCCTGAGAATAACGCCTGAGAATAAATTCTCAGGCTCAGAGTTGAAAATCGGCTGAAGCCGATTGGAACATCTTTCGTTACCTTGGTATTCATAAAATCATGGCCAACGAAAATTACAAACCCGTTATCTTCCTCGCCTTTGCCAACGACCGCGATGACCGCGTCAAGTATTTGCGTAACCTGCCTGAGGAACTTCGGCAGGTGCGTGCAGCATTGGAAAAAGCTAAATCCGCTGGATTGTGTGAAGTCGTTGAGCGCGCGAACGCCACAGTTAAAGATATTTTGGATGTATTCCAAAATCCCGAATGCCGCAATCGCATTGCCATTTTTCATTACGGCGGACATGCGAATGGCTATCAGCTTTTGCTGGAATCGCCCGAAGGAAAAACTGCGCTTGCCCACGCCATTGGCTTGGCCGCCTTTCTCGGACAGCAGCATGGATTGCAGCTCGTCTTTCTCAATGGCTGTTCAACCCAGCAGCAAGTGCAGGGACTTTTGCAGGCCAATGTCTCTGCAGTGATCGCCACTTCGCAAGCGATTGATGATGCGTTTGCAACCGACTTTGCGGGGCGATTTTATCAAAGCTTGGCCGGCGGCGCCAGTATTCGCACGGCGTACAATGAAGCGAAAACCGGCTCAATCGCAGTTTGGTTTTTCTGGCGCCATTGGATCGTCGCGGTATTATCGAAGCGATTGCCGGCCCGAGTCGTGCGAAGCGCCGCAGAGGTCTTTCAGAACCTGTTCTTGCGTGACCAAGTGCGCACCTTTGTCGCCAGCCGCGCCGCCATTCTGTTCATCGACGAAACGCAGGTGAAACTGAATGCTGGTGCAATCCTGACCGTGCATGCGGTGAAGGTGGGCGGCAGAGTTGTGCCGTCGACATTAGAGTTACAGAAAGGAGAAGGCTGGTTTCGCACGAAGAATCCCCAAAGCGGCCTGACCATCACAACCCCTGGAGAAGGAAAGACAAAACTCCGTGCCACTGAGATCAACGTCGAAATCCGGCCTGGGGACGAGACTTTGCTCACTGTGATCGAGGGGTTTGTGGAGTTTTCCAACGCCCAGGGCGCCATCGTCGTAAACGCCGGCGAAGAGGCGACTGCTCGTCCTGGAGTGGCGCCAACAAAAAGAGTCATCCTGAATCCAGAAGACGCGGTGCAATGGGCGCTTTATTACCCAACCTCATTCCCTTGGCAGAGTTTGCCGGCTGCCGCCAATTCCGGCTCGGCTCGTATTGGTTTCGAGCGCCTGTTGCGCCAGCGCAATCCCGAAAGCGCCTTGAATGCCTTCACGCCGCTGTTCAATACGGATATGTGGGCGCGTATCGGCGCCTCTATGGCTTATGTGCAGTTGGGAGAGCTTGAGAGCGCGCGTGAGATCCTCACCCGAGGCAGCCAAGAGCGCAATGGAGTATCTCATAGTGAAGTTGAAACCGCGCTGCATACCCAACTGGCGGCAGTAGCACTTGCCTCCGGAGACCCTCAGACAGCCAATCAAGAACTGCTGCTGGTGCTCAGAACCGATCCCCAATCCTTGCGGGCGTTGACGCTTCTTTCCTCAGTCAAGCTGACGCAAAATCGGAAACAGGTGGCATTGAAACTCGCCAACGCCGCCGTGAAAGCGCATCCCAAATCAGTCGCGGCTCTCATCGCAGCCAGCGAAGCGGCGCAAGCTTATTTCAATTTGGAGGCGGCAGAAAAACTGTTGGATCGCGCGCTGGCCCATGATCCCGAGGAAGTGCATGCGCTGGTCAATCGCGCACGCCTCCGCTTCGGCAGCGGCAATGCCAAGGGAGCGAAAGAAGACGCCGAGCGTGCTGCAGCGATAGCACCCGCTGACGCGCAAGTGCTTTCTCTGACCGGATTCATCAAATTGGCCGAAGGCGATATCAACAGCGCCACGGAGTATTTCAACAACGCCATCGAATCCGATACCGACTTGGGCGAACCCCATCTCGGTCTTGGCTTGGTTCTCTTCCGGCAGGATCGGGTAAACGAAGGTTTGTTGGAAATGCTGACCGCAACATTGCTCGAACCTAAAATTTCCCTGTACCAAAGCTACTTAGGGAAGGCCTACTATCAGCTTAAGCGTTTCAAAGAGGGACTTTCGGCATTGGAGACAGCCAAGCGTCTGGATCCCCACGATCCGACACCCTGGCTATATTCGAGTTTTTTCTTGCGTGACCTCAATCGACAGGCAGATGCTCTCCAAGAGTTGCGCCGTGCCATTGCGCTTAACGACAATCGCGCAGTTTATCGCAGCCGCTTTTTGCTTGATCGTGACTTGGCGACGAAGAACGTCAGCCTTGCACAGGTCTATCGACAATTGGGTTTCGAAGCATGGGGCGCGCATGAGGGACTCAACTCCTTAAACTCTGATATAACGAATGCCGGCGCTCACATTTTTCTCGCCGAGACCTACGGCAGCCTTCCCGACCGTGCGCAGGCACAGAGTAGCGAGCTCTTGCAATACTTCCTGTACGCGCCAGTAAACCGAAACTCCTTTAACTCCTTCAATGAATATACGGCCCTGCTCGATCAACCACGCCGGCAGTTGTTTACGTTCGAGGAAATCGGCAACGCCGATCACAGGTTGGTTGACGTTGGCCTTCGCGGAGGAAACGAACGCTTCGCTTATAATTCTTTTTTCACCTACGAGGGCGAACAAGGTGCGCGTTTGGACAAGCTTGATACGAGAATCCAGGGCTTTGGTCAAGGTAAGCTTGCGCTAGGCGCTGAAACCGATGTTTTTATAAGCCTTAATTTGTCCGATTACAAATTTGGCGACCCCGAAGATATTGCCTTGACTATTGGTCGGAATACTCAAAATTCCTTCAACATAAAACGACTGGGTGAAAAACGTGATCCAAATAAATCTTTTCGAGTCAAGATCCCAGAGGGCACGCTGGGTTTCAGACACAACTGGCGCGCCGGATCCACTTTCACCGCCGCGATGAAAGCGGAAGAAATCAAGCATACAACTCATATTCCTGATATGCTAATTGGATTTGTAACAATATCTGGAAATATTTATCCCCTCTTCGGTGACCTTCAACGTGAAAATCCTTTCCGCACTTATGATTTGCAGATGCAGCAAGTGACGCGAATCGGAAAAAAGCACCAACTCATCGCCGGCGTTGAAGGCTATAAAATAAACAAGAGCGATTTATTTAAAGTCGATTACGTCATTCCTGTACTAAATCAAGCCGGGGCTGATACCCTTATCAACAACAAAGCAACCGACCGCGGCCTCGCCTTTTGGCTTCAAGACGAAGTAGAAATTTTATCGCGGCGGATCATCAATCCAATTGGCGAGTTGATAGGAGTGGCAGTTTACTTTGGTAAATCTCGCAATGTTCATAAATCAATTTTCAGCCGACTGATACCAATAAGCTTTGCGTTGACTCAGAACTTTCCCAACCCATTCAACCCCAAAACTATTATTAGTTATACAGTCGGAAAGACAGCGTATGTCAGTCTAAAAATTTATGATGCGTTGGGCCGAGATGTCAAAACTTTGGTGAACGGCAAAAAAACTCCTGGCACATACAATATCGTATGGGACGGCCACAGCGATTTGGGAACGGAAGTTTCTTCGGGTTTGTATATCTATCAAATGATTTCAGATAACTATATGGAGACGCGCAAGATGTTATTGTTGAGATAATATTTTGATTTCTTGGGGCATAGGATTATAGGTGAAAAGTTACTATCAACCGGTCGATCTCGATAAAATCAAATTGCGCAAATCCATCAACTATATCTTTGAGGTTCTTCAAAAAGAGCCGTTCCAAATCGGCATTTTTGATGTTGCCCGTTGAAACTAAAAGCAATTTATATACTTGACCATGAACGAGAAGGGAATCGACAAACTCGCCGTCTTTGCTAACGACCACTCGCTGGTCACGCAACGAAATTTCTTTAATAACCGCGTCCGGGGTTCGATTCGCGAGCGGCAGATCGAGCGTATGCAAGGCATCGTGGCCGGCATCTCGCAGCCGATAGGCGAGGCGGCGAGGCAATTGAGCATCGACGATGAATTTCATACAAGAGCTGCTTGTATCCGTTTAACCTGGGTCAAACGCGCGGCGTATGCTAAAGCCGCCAGGATGTCTTCGCGTTCCAAATCCTCGTAGTCTGCCAGAATTTCTTCGAAAGTCATTCCTGCACTTAGCAACTCTAATATCGTCTCAACCGGATAGCGCAAGCCGCGAATGCAAGGTTTCCCGTGGCAGATTTCAGGATTGATTGTAATTCGCGCGAGCAGCCCTGCTGAATTGTTTTTGCTTTGTTGCTCCATAGGTAACACCATATCGTTTTTCCGAGCGACAGCACGTCATTTGTATGATTTCAATGTAGCAAACACTTGTCATCTTCGCAAGCAAAAAATAAAAGAGCAGACGGATCCGTTTCCGGATCCATCTGCTCGCCCTTGAGGAGGAAAGTCCCGATTTTGTATTATGCAGTTTTATGAAGAATCGGGATGACCTTTAAAAGCAAGGTCAAAAATCGGTGCCGATGGAAAACATCTTAACCGGCTTGCCGACGTTCTTCAAATCGGTCGGCCAGGCGAAATCGTAGCGCAGGCTCAGGAAGCCGAGATTGAGACGCGCGCCGAGGCCGAAGGCGCCGCGCAGGTCTTGCAAGTGAAATCCTCCTTTAGTTGAAAAGGGCTGGAATTTCTCTTTAATCAAGCCTGGCACATCGAGACCCCATGCTGCGGCGGCGTCGGCAAATGTCACGGCGCTCAAGAAATCTGCTGTGGGCGGCAGGAAGGGCAGCAGCGGGAAGCGGTATTCGATATTCTGCACGAGAAAGTTGGTGCCAAGCAGGTCGGCATCGCTCGTGCCGCGGAAGGTGTACGGCCCGCCGATGCGGAACACCTGCGCGTCGCGGTCGAAACTGGCGCCGCCGAGCAAGCGATACGCGAGCACCGAGCGATTATTGATGTTGAAATACTTCCGGTAATCCGCCAATACGGTGGTGAACTGAAAGTCATTCAACGCGCGCTGCACTTCGATGCGGCTGCGCCGGCCGCTCAACGGGCCGAGCGGGCCGTAAACGGTGTTGTCGTAAACCAACGCTGCGCCTACCTGTCCGAAGCTGGCGCTGCCGATATCCTGCTTGTCCCGCTCGATCCTGCCGTTCGAGAAATTGAGACTCTCCACAACAAAATCCTGACTAACAAACGTCGCTCCGGCGCTAAGCTCAACGCGCGAGAAGCGGCTGAATGGATAAAACGCGAACGCATTCACGCCGCGATAGGTTTGCGTGACAAAACCGTTGGCCGTCGGCGCGACGAACACGCCATAAGCGCTGCGCTGTTGAAAGGCCTCGAAGCCATAGTTGAGGCGGCGGCCTTGATTCAAATATCCAATGCCGACGTCGGTGTTGCGAATGTCGCTGGTCAGGCCGAGCGAGAGAATGAAATTGTGGTTGCTCATCATGTCGCTGAACAAAAACTGCGCACCGCCGACGGTGCCGAAATAGCCGCCGAAACTCGCACCCAGCGCCACGCCGTCGAGCTGCGGCTTGCTGCTATATTTGCGCGGCTCAATAGAATCCGCCTCAGCCAACTTATAACCCGTATACAAATTGTTGAAGTCGGCAATCGCCGGCAGCCAAAGCGAATCCGTAGGCGCAGACACAGCCGCCGGCGAGGTTGCCACTGCAAGCCCATTGGCTGATGGAGTCAAATTGGCGTTATACGTCAGCGTTGGCGATGACGATGACAGTTCCATGCGGAACAGTTGCCAACTACCTTTCACGAATGACGAGAACACCATCACGCGGCCGTTGGCGGACCAGCTCATCGCCGGCGTTGTTTCGGTAATTCCGGCGACTCCGGTTAGCAGCGCGGTCATCGGTGTCACTTGCTTCGTCGCCAAATTAAGCCGATAAATATTCGGAATGCCCTGATGATCCGAAATGAAGGCGATGTCGCTGCCGTCCGGCGACCACTGGGGATTGATGGCATCACCCGATAACTCAGTGAGCAACTCGATTTCTTTCGTCGCAAAAGAGTAGAGCGCCAAATCGCTATCACCAAAGAGCAAAGTGTTCTCGTCGGTGCCGTTGCCGCGATCGGTTGCAAAGACAACCGACTTGCCGTCGGGCGACCATTGCGGATGCAGCTCCGAAAAACGATCTTGCGTCAAACGCCGCAGCTTTTTGTCCGCCAAATCGACGGTATAAAGATCCGAGCGCCCACCAGAGATGCCGGTGAAAACCAGCTCGTCACCTTTGGGCGAGAAGCTCGGCGAAACCAGGCCGTTCAATTCCGGAAAGATCAACTTGTGAACCACTTCGCTCTTGCGGGGATCCATCACGTAGATCGCATCGTCCTTGCCGGATTTGGAGACAAAGGCAATATGGCTGCCGTCACGGGACCAACTGATCGCCGTGTCAAAAAAGCGCAGCGACTCAAAATCGCGGCTTTGCCCACCGCTAACGAGGCGGCGATCTTCGAATTTGTTGCCGCTCTTTTGCGTGAGTAAATAAATCTCGTCGGTCAAATTTTTGTTGGCAACGTAAGCGATGCTTTTGCCATCCGGGCTGACCGCGGGCACGAGATTCATGCGATGGAAATAACTTTCCTGCTCGGTGATTTGCTGCGCGATCTGATCGGGGCGCTGCAAAGAGCTATCCGCCGGCAGCACTTGCTTGCGCACGGCCGCGTGCCAGGCTTCGGTCAGTTGTTTGAAGTCCATGTCGATTTGCGCTTTGAACGCGCGCTCAGCGTCGCCTAAGTTGACCGCGGTTTTCAAAATCTGGCCGACTTTCTTTTTCCCATAAGTCTCACCGACATAGTTCCACACGGATTCGCCGAGGCGGTAAACCCGAATATCGAAGGCGCCGTTGAGCTGTTGCACCGAGAGCAACTTGTCGGCCAGCAAGCCGTCGCGCACCCACATCCGCGTCGTGTTGTCCATGCCGACGGAAAGATACTCAGCCATGCCTTCCATAAACCACAGCGGCGGATCGAAACGCCCGACGGAAAGCTGGCCCTTGCCATTAAAAAGAATGTCGAATTGAAACGCGTGCACCAGCTCGTGAACGAGTACGTGATTGAACTCGCGATAAGAGCCGGTAATCGGCAGGGTCACGCGATCTTTCAACGATTCGGTGACGCCGCGGGTGCCGTCCCCGAGCAGGTCTTGCACGACGTTGGTTTGCTGAAAATCGTTGAGCGAGGCATAGAGCACCAAAGGAATGCGCTTGGCGATTTTGTGCTCCAACACCTCGCTGAGATAATCGTAGCCGCGCTCGGCCATGCGCGCCGCATCCATCGCGGCTTCGGATTCTTCGGAATAATAATGCACGTCGAAGTGCTCGGTGCGCAGAATTTTCCAGTCGAAATTCTTGTAATGCACTTTGTTCTGGCCGAATCCGTAGCCGAGCTGCGCCCGGCTCGAGGTCGCCAGAAACATCAATGCCCAAGCCAATATAAACGAAACGAAAACGCTGCTATTTTGTCGATTCATGTCAATACTCCTTCCATTTTTCTTGTGATGTCGAAGAGAGCGCTCTCACTAAGTACAACAGCTCAACCTCCAAAAAAATTCAAAAAGTTTCAACTGCCGTCATTTTTTTCTTTACGCAAGCAATATGCCAGCGGAGAAAGCCGCTCTCGAATTTTAGCTGTGACAGTTTTGCGATCCGGAGGTGATGCCGGCGTGAAAAAAAGCGCAGTTCCTGCAATACGGGTTGAAAAACGATTTGCACAATATACAATTTTGTCGGGGTTTACGAGCTTCGAGCGGGCATCCCGGTGCAAGTCAAAAATCAAAGGCGACCGGGGTGTGTTAATTTGCTTGCCACCGGCTGTTAATCAAATTGCTATAAAAATCCGCGTGTCTCACTTTTCTCCTTGCATCTCATCATGTTTTTTGTTATTATTTTATTTGTGATTATGTTCCGATTTATGCTCGTAAATTTTTAAGTGAAAATCAGAATAAGCGCGAACGGTAAGACAACGCGAGGCAAGCAGCCATGTCCATGCTCAAGGAACGCATCGAAATCAAAAAACCGCTCTCCGAAGTGTGGCGCTTTTTGGATCTGCAGCGCTGGCCGGAGATTTCATCGATTTTTCAGCACGTGGAGGCGAAGGATAGCTCAATGCAAGCGGGTTCCCGCTTCATCGTCACGGCGGGTCCCGGCGAGACGAAGGTGCAATACAATGTCGAGATCGTAGCTTGCGACGAGAGCATGGGACGGTTGGTTTACAAACGCACGGGCGGGCCGCTGCCCGGCACGAGCGAATGGGTTCTCACTTCCAGCGCGACGGGAACCAAAATCGAATACACCAACCATTATCAACACGATCTCAATTCGACGGTGCTCAGCTCGATTTCCCGGGCGATGATCCGCTTTCTGAATGACCTGCGGGCGGAAGCGGAGAAATAAACAGGCCGGGAATGAATCTCGAGTCAGGAGATTTGCGCACCGGCCTGAAGGTGGCATTGACAAAGTTGCACACTTATCAACGCGCCTCACGCCGGCCACGCCGGCGTGCGCCCGCCGTAGGTGATCACCAGCAAAATATCCTCAATTTCTTCGTTCTTAAAGCGGTCACGAATTTCTTTGTCCTTAACCGGATCGTCGAACTTGAATGACAGCTCCCACTCGCCGGCGGGAGTTTTGCCAATCATGCCTTTCCAACTTTCGCCATTGCCGCGGCGCGTGCTGATCACGCCGTCAATCGTCGTTGCGCCGCCGCAGTCGACAGTGACCTTCTTGCCTTCCTCATTGATAAAAGTGAATCGGAGGCTCTTCACTTCCACCTCGAATGGCTTCTCCTCAGCAAACTCGTCCACAACGCGATTGAAGAACAACAGGATGTGCTCAATTCTCACCTCGTCGAGATTTGGCGGGAAGTCCTCGCGCCAGGTTTTGAACTTGACCGTCATGGGCGTCGCACTTTGTTCGGGGTTGTGCAGGTCGTACCACTGGTCGGCAAACTGCTGGCGGAAAATGAATGAGCGTTCGCCGCTGAGCTTCGGGTTGAGCAGTTTGATCACCTGCTGGCGGTAATCAAAACTATTCAGCGCCGTGTAGTCGATGGTGACAAGCACGTCGGCGATGGTGCGAAAGTCAAAGGGATTGGCCGCCCTGGGCATCTCAAACTGCCAGAGCGTGTCCACGCCCATGGACTCGAACGGCAGCAGCATCTCGGACTGCGTGTCCAACTCGAACACACCGGTCGCACTAATGGGTGAAGTCAGCGCCACCAGTTCGGGGTCGCGCCTCACCACGACCTGCTGAAAGACGTCGCCGCCGGTAACCACCCGCGAAATACCCGAGGCAATGAGGCTGGCGCGAATGCCATGATGTGGCGGGATGAGCGCAATGACCGAGAGGCGCACGCGCTTGATCAGGCGCAAATAGTGCCCCGGGAAGTCGCGGTCGAAAAACGACGTTGGCGTGGCAAACGTCAGCACGCCGGTCTGGCGGAATTGCTCGAAGTCATAAGGGGCCACGCGACTGAGCGAGAACGTCTGTGACAGATTCAGTTTGCGCTTGTCGGTTTCAAACGCATACTGATCGAGTTGATAGATATCGCGTAACAGCCGAGCTGAGCCGGTCAGCCCTTTACGATCCGGTGCATTCTGATCTGTAGTGGTCAGCGAGCCCGTATCGGAAGGCACCTCCCAGTAATCCGCCCGGATCAATTTCGGTGGAGTGTCCTGCCGCTCGAAGGCCAATTGGTTCTCCGCCAGTTGCGCCATGGCCGTGGCCTGCTGCAGGAAGTAGGAGTAGACCTCGCCGAGCACGCCGCTCATCCATTCGTACAATTCGGCATTCGTGAACTTCTTGGCAAGAAAATCGGCCACGGCCTGCGCCTGAGTAAGCTGGGTTTGGGCGATCTTCCGCTCTTGTTCGGCCACGCCGACATGAGCCTGCGCCGCGCCAATTTGCGCTTCCCCGATCGCGACATCCTGCTCCGCTATGGCGGCCTGCGTTTCGAATTCTCTTTGGCGCCATTCGGCGCTGGCTTGAATGCCGTAGATTGAGGCTTGGGCCTGGGCGACCTGAGCATTGGCTGAGAGGATGGCAGCCGCTGATTGAGCTATTGCGCTCCCCATATTAAGCAAGCCAGTTTGCATATGTGCCGAGGCGGCTACTGGGTTGGGAACGTAAGTAAGACTAAGCCCCGCACCAACAGGCATAAAAGAACTGGCAGCGGCGGCAGAAGCACTAGAGAGAGCAGCCATGCCACTCAGCATAGCAGCCCCGGCACCAGCTACACCGGCTTGCCGGATGTAATTGATTGCCTCCTGGAAACTGCTGATCATCTGTTGCTCAAAGATGTTCGGCCCCAGACTGCTCAACATCTTGTACCGCTCGCTCATAACAACAGCGCGCTGACGTTGGGCTTGCGCTACGCCGACGCCTGCCTGTGCTTCATTAACGCGCCGGTTCTGCAACTCAACTCCCTCCATGGCCAGTTGCAGATCGTTGTTGGCTTTGAGCAGGTTGTAGCTCTCCGCGTCGCGCTTTTCCAGTGCCGCGAGATAGGCCGCTTCGATCTGCTGTGCGATGTTGACGAGTTGCTTGCTGCGTTCCAGTAGCACGCGGAAGTAATACGGCGTTGGCCGCAGAACTGGCCGGGTGCCGGGGATGATCAGTTGACCACCTGCGCCAATCACGGGCAAATCGCTTGGCCCCGGTGGCAGTGAGACGGGCAATTCAACCTGACGCTTCATGCCGGCGATGTTGCGGCCCTGGCGCATCTTGGTCAGTTGGATTTCGACGCGCAGCCGCAAAAGATCAAGCAAGGGATTGGGCAAGACTGTCGCATTCGGTGCAGTGACAGTAGGAGTGTCGAGGTCAGGCGAGGACAACACCCGCTGGGCGGTCAGATACAGCGCCCGCGCCCGGGCCAACGACTCCGCGGTGTCGCGCGTGAATTCCGAGTCGGCGAAATCCATCAGGCAGCGCGACAGGCTCATTAGGGTATAGCGCGTGTGCGGGTTCGAGCCGATTCGGTTCGCGGCTAGGGTGTGTGGGTTCAGCTCTTCGCGTAGCCAGTGATCGGAGCGTGACAGAATCGGCGCCACATTTGTCTCGCGCTCCAGCCCGTAATAGATTTTCCGCTTGCTAAGGGGAAGATTGTAAGCATAGACCGTCTGGAACCAGTCCAGTGCAGCAAGGTAACCCCCGGACTTCTGGAGCTGCCAAGCCAGTTGCAGCGGAACGCCGTAGAAAATTTCCTGAATGTAATTCGGAATCGATTGGTTGTCATACGGAGCAACAATATCGCGGCAAAGCTGCCGGCGTTGGCCCAGGGTCTCGTCCGTGTGCTGATCAGTCAGGAAGGTTGGAGCTTCCTTAAGAGAAGGTCTTGTCGCCTCAATGGCGGCCTTAAGGCGAGGATCGAAATTCGGGATCTGATCCTCGCCCTGGATCAGGTTGTTCAGATAGTTGCCGGCTTCGATGCGCGCCTGATCTGGAGTCAGTCGCGGCCTCTTGCGCAACTCCTTCAAAAGCGCCTCAAACTGTTTTGTCCGATGGAGAGGATTGAGAAGCTGATTCGCAGCGTAAGGCTCTCGCAGGCTGGGCAGGAGCACCGTTTCCGGAAAGAAGAAGATGATCATCGCCGCGCGCCAAGTGGAATAGTTGCCCATCCACTGCCATTCCTTGTCAAAGTGATCTTCGGGAACCGCCAATTTCCACGAGACGGCAGGATGGTTCTGGGCGAGCTGTCCGGCGCGCAGCGCAAAGAGAACGCCTTGGACCGTTTCAATCGCCTGAATCAGGCGCGTGGTGCGCTGTGAGGCATTGGTCTTCAGGTCAACCAGGAGCCGGTGCACGAGCCAGTCCGCCACCAGCGATGCACTCAGCTCCCAACGTCCAGCCAGGTCTGCAATCAACGCGTCGCGCAACAGAGGCAGCGTTTGTTCTTCCACGGCTGAAACGGCGACGCGGAGCGCATCTTCCGTCGTCTGCCGTTGGTCAATCCGCGCCTGCAATGTGTTCAGCCAGTTCAGACGCGCCCGCCAAGTGGCGCGCCACGGCGGGAGTTGTGGCAAAGTTTCAGAGATTTGGAACAGACTTGGCGTGAGTGCAATCTTCTGTTGCTTCTCTTCCGTATGCCAAGCGTCGTAGCTCTGCTGCTTCTTGATCTGCACGAGAATGTGATAGACATCGTCCCACTCCGCGTCGGTGACCGTTTTGTTTTCTGCCATCTTTCGCACACGCAGCAGGCGCGTGAAGGCCTGTCGCGTCAAACGGAGCTGCTTCAGCTCTGGTTCGATGTCGGTGCCTGTTTTCTGCTTCTCTTCCAGCTCACGCAGTTTATCCACGGGTTGCCCCAGGGTTTCGGCGACAATGATATCGAAGCCTTTCAGCGCGTCCGACTGACTTTCGCGTTTCTGTTTGAGTGCGGCAAAGATATTCGCCAGCGATTGCGTGCGCGCCTGCCAGAGATCAAACGCAGGATTCCCCCCCTTAGTCAGAAGCAGATCGTCCTCGTTGATCAAATCCGGGTCAATGATCGGCAACGGCGCTTCGGGCTGGGAGTATTCGGCCTCATCCTGCTCGCGCCAGAGTCCCTCCAGATAGTCCCGCCGCCATCCGAGCAGTAAGGGTTCTGCTACATTCGTCAGCGGGTCACGAGTCGTGTCTACCAAACCAAAAAGCAGCTCCAGATTGGCTTCCGTCATCATATCAGCGGACAAGTACAACTTCTCCAGTTGTTTGATTCCGAGATCAAACGTGATGCCTAAACGGGAAACTAAGGCTTTGCGCGTGTCATCATCAGCGCCGCGGGCCAGTCGAATCTCCTCATAAGAGGTGCCGATCCGGCTGAGCAGCGCCTGATACGCCGCCAGCCGATAATCTGTCTCCGTGACCGCCGAGGCTGAAAATAATGCCAAGGCCCTGTCGCCAGTTTGACCGGAACTTAAGGTGGGAGCCTGTGGGGTCACCGTGTGACTCTTTGGGGCAGCGTCTGTTGCTTTGTCACCGCGGTCCTCGTCGAACTTCGCATGTGCGGCGAGTTGCATCGTTGATGGTGGACGTTCGGTGGGTGCAGCAACAAGATATTTGCGCAGCACTTCGATAGCTGCACGAAGCTGGTTCACCGGCTGATTGCCCAGTGTCTCACGTATGTCAATCAGCTTGTTGAATGGTTGATAGAACACCTTCGCCAGCTCATCCGCCAGTTGCTCCTCGGTCAGTTTGACACCACTAATCTCGACATGAGTTGAAGCAAACAAAAGAAGGTCATCCAGGTAGGCGCGCAGGCTCGCCAGATCATCCTTTGGTTTATAAGGCGCAGCCGCGGTAATCGTGATCACAGACGCCGCATTACGTGACGTCTGATTACCTTTCTTGTCGCGGAAGCGCATCTCCAGTGTATGCGTCCCTGAGATGAGATTCCGAATCTCAAAGCGCCAGTCGACGCGGCGGTTATCGTTTGGATTCGGGGTGAAGGTCGCAGCGTTGTAAGAGCCGCCATCCAATGACCACTCGACGCTATCCACCCCGCTCTGGCGATCCTCCGCCCAGCCTTGTACGACCAACGTCCCAGGAGAAATTGTCGCGCCGTTCTTCGGTGAGACAATCTCAAAATCGGGCGCTGACTTATCGATGAAGGTAAACGGGAAGTGATGAAATTTGAATCCAGGTCCACAGCGGTTCCACGCTTGCATAGTGAGAATGTGGTCTTGCTTAGTCGTGTAGGGAATCGCGAATGTCTTGGTGGCTGTCCAACTCTGGACGTCACCCGGGATGTCGTCAGATGGAAGCGGGCCGCCGGGATCATCCCACCACCAGATATGGCCAAGCGGCACGATCGGATCGTTACGCTCGACCGTGAAGCTCACGGTCAGAATTCCGTACTCGCCTTTCCCCTCGATATTATAGGGATGGTCGTCAGGAGGGGAAATCCACCCAATATAGGGTTTGACATTGGCACACTCAGGCCGATCATCCGAGGACATAGCTTGCGGTTGAGATTGCAGTTCTGTCACATCGATACCAGGCCCGAAATTGGCGGCAACAGGGCCGACGCTCATCTGGGATTCCGGTTGTGTTTCCGGCTCAGAATGTTTTGATGTTTTTTTCAATGTCGCTTTACGTGGTTTAGGTGATTTGCTCATGGAAAATATCCTCGATGGTTGAGTATAAAACAGCAAAATTGGGTTTTAAAGTTAAGACTCAGTTCGCATATGGTCCAGTAAGGTTGCCTTACTTTTTTTTCGGTTGCTCATCCGAGGTCACGTGCTGTGCCTTCACATGTCGCCTAAATACTTGTATCACGGCACAGCAATGAAGATCACTTTTGTTTGACGAGTGTGACCTTGGGATGTCGCCCTGTCGGCCCCATTGGATCATTTGCTCGAATACGTCGTTCGTGCGCTGGTCCACGAGGCGAGGATGGCCTGTCATATTCGACGTAATGGCGTCGTCCACTTTTCATGGTGTACTGGTCGTCTGGACGATTATTACCGACCCTGACCCCCTTGGCGTTAACCTGGGCTTGGTTGACTCGCGCTGTCGCTCGCTCTTTCGGCGATAATTTCGCCAAGTCATTCTGTAGTCGTTGATTTTGTGTTTGACTTTGGCTAATAGGTCTACTGAGTGGCTTCGCCGCTGGAGGTGAGGGCCTTACGCTAGTGTCAGGTGGCAATCCCTCTCCACTGTATTTCCATCTTACTCCACCAAACACGCCACCGAAAATCGCGCCACTTTCACCACTTTGAAGAATTTGGCCAGTATCGATGCTATCTCGTTTACCTAATATTATATCTACACCTTGAGCTGCGGTTTCTGTCGCTACCCCAGAAGTAAAGCCTCCCGCCGCCCCTCTAATAACTGCCGAACTTAGTGTTTTCGATGCTACACCAGCTCCTCCCCCGGTCACAGTTGACACTGTTAAGATTGTTGCGCTCTTGCCAACCTCTCCAGCAGTGCCTGCATAATATTCTGCGTCAGAAATTTCTCCACGTTCACGTGACTCAAATAACTCATCGTGCGCACTAACAAAACCGCCTGTTAGTAAATCCCATGCACCATAGAGAGCATCTTTGCCTGCGTATTTAAGCACAGTACTCAATGACTGATCTTTAGCAAAGTATGCATCTGTTGAGCGTTGGTCTAAGCCAAGCAACTCTCGATTTGAAAGGGCCTGACCGTCAGGGTCGATAAAACGTATCGGCTGTCCAGAAACGTACACATAAAGATTCACCCCATCCACCATCCCCTTCGGATCACAACTCACCCACCTAGCCACCCACGGCGCATAATACCGCGCCCCATGATAATACAACCCACTTTCCTCATCTCGCTCTTTGCCAGTGTAGCGATAGCGCTTCCTCGCAAAGCTGCCGAAGCTGGTCTCACCGTATGGTGTGTACTCCTCGCGGTTGATCCATACGCCGCTCGTGTCAATCACGATATTGCTGCTGCCGAGATGATCGCCTAAATGAAATTTCATTGCCGGTGTGGTGTCTTCGGGGAACGCCGCGCCAACCCGCACCAGCGCGATGCGGCTCTGATTGTCCATCACATCCAGCGTGTTGTTCTCTTGCGACGTGCCACCTTGCACGCGGCGGTGGTGTTCAAAAATACCGTCAATGTGAACCGTCACGTCATACGCGCCGCCCTGCTTGCGCACGAGCTTTTTCACGCGCTGGCCGGCGGCGTCGTAGAGATAGTGCGCGTGCACCGAAGGCTCCACATTGCCGGCTTGGGTGCGATAAACCTTCATGCGATCGGCGTGATCCCATTCAAAGTGGCGCGAAGTGCTCTCGCGAATGAGATTGCCGTTCACGTCATATTCGTAATTGTAAGGCGTTGCGCCGATCTTCACCGTCCCCAAGCGGTTGTTGCCAGGAACGAGCGTGAACTCGCGCGTAAAGCTGCCGTCATTCGCTTGGTGTTGCATCTGCAAAATGTTGCCAACAGAGTCATATTGATACTTCTCGATATAGCCGCGCGTCAGCGTCGGGTCTTGCGTTTTAATCTCATCGCGCCAAGGCACGTCCGGCGGCTGCGTCGCATGCTCGCGGCCCGTTGCGCTCAACAAGCGGTAAATCGGATCGTAGCTAAATTCTCGGTCGAGCGCATCGATTCCTGCTAACGAGTTCGGAATGCCACTTTCCGGCGTACGATCGTGAATCGCCAAAATATTTCCCGCGAGGTCGTATTCATAGCCAAAGTCTTGCAATACCGCGCCGGTGGGATGATAAGTGAGTGCATCCGACTTGGTGTAATGCTCTGTGCACAGGCGAACCAATCGAAAAGTCTGCGGATCATAGGCATAACGCGTCATCACACCGTTGCCATAAGCAATGAGCGTGCGCTGACCTTTGGCGTTGTAGGCGATGCGTTCGACGTATGTTTCGCCGTCCAGTTCCACGCTTTCCAATGCGCCGGCGCGGTTGTAATGCGGGCGTAACTCTTTGCGCAGGTTATCGACATCCTGCGGATAACGCAGGGTCTTGATCCGGTTGAGGCCGTCGTAAGATGTCGTCGTGCAATACACGGTCGGATCAAGCGGTGTGCTTGCATTCGAAGCTTGCCAATCCACACGGAAAGCTTTGACTTGCCAATTGGCGGATGGCGGATCAAAAACGGCGAGAATCGCGGCATCGCTGATGACTTGTCGCGCCTTTTCTAAAACGTTACCCTTAAAATCGTAAAATGCAAAAGTGAGCAAACCGGCTTCGTCAAAATGTCGATACAACTTGCCGAGGCCATTGGCCGCGCGGTTGGCATTGCGCTCGTTGACCGGCTGATTCTTGTCACTGCCGTCACCATATTCGAGCCGCTCACGCAATGTTACTGCACTGTTGCTGTCATCGCGCGCCCACAAACGCAGCGGGCGATTCAACACGTCGTAAGCATGCAGCACGAGCGTGCCTTTGCTGTCGCGGCCTTCGATGGCGTTGCCCATCACGTCCAAAACCGTTCGCCGAAGGCCGGCGTCGATGCTCTCGATTCGTAAAACGTGATTCGTCAGATCGTAAACGTGTTTGAATGCGACGCGACCTAACGCATCAGTGACGGTGAGCAAATTGCCGCGAATGTCGTAGGTGGAATGCGTGATGAACCACGCCGTTACTGGATTTGCGCCATTACGGTTTACGGTTTTAATCGTGCGGCCCAAAGCATCGATTAACGCGCTCGCGGGTGTATTCCAGTGGTTGGCATACTTGCCTGACAACGCCGCATGTGTGCGACCGGCGTTGTCGTTGGCATCATAAGTAAAAGTCTCCCACGGCGTCGGCATGAATTTCTCCGGATCGGCAAGATCGACGGGCACGCCATAAATCACGCGCTGCTCGGCGCCATCGGGATTGAGGGTGCGAATAACCTGACCACGCGGATCGTAGAACATCGTCGCTTTCCGGCCGAACTGTTTGTCCGCCGGTGGTGCATAATCGAAACCGCTGGAGAAAAATGGCTCATATTTTTCCACCACGCGGCCTTTGTTGTCGTAAGTTTGCCAGCCGCTCACGATCACGTGCGACGGCTCGTTGGCAGCGCGTTGCTTCCCAATCGCATCGCCATGGCGCGATTGGTCGTTTGGCAAGCCGGAGTCGCCGAAATTTTGATCGCCGAAGAAAACCTCTTCGGCTTGCGTGCGCGTCTGCAGCAAGCGGCCAAAGCCGTCGGAATACTCCACCGTTTCAATGGTCTCGTCGCGCCCAGGCAATGGCACATCGGTATCGTTGACGTGATGCACGCGCTTGACGGTATGTACGGAAATCGGCTGCTCGCGCTCCGCGAAAGCGAGAAAGTCATACTTCAACCGAGTACCAGGAACCTCGAGCGTGTCGCCAACATTCTCTCCCGTCTTGCCCATCACTGCCGTGCTTTCCAAGAGTCCCAACGGCGTGAAAGCAAAAGCGCTGCGGTTGCCGTTGGGATCCGTCACCTCTTTGGGTTGCAGCACACGGTAATCATACACCGCTGCGGTGATCAAGCCAACGGGATCAGTGACCATAGCCGGGAACAGGTGGAACGAGTCATAGGTGATAGTTGTTTCGCGCCCCAATGGGTCACGCGTCGCTTTCACCAGTCCACGAGCATTCAGATGATCATCTTGAAAATCGTAACGTTGCTGCTGCGTAACGGCGAAATAACCGGTCGCATATTCTCCACCCGTGTGATAAACATAACCGGCGCGTGCGGGCAGCAGGGTTCTAAATTCCTCAGGATAATCTGCGGTCCAATTCGGCGTAGCGGAGAGTTGTAGATACGGCGGCTGCACGTTGTCATAAGCCGCCTGGAGAATATCGTCGGTCAACACCACGCTTTCGCTGCGCATGAGCGCGCCGTAATCGCCGATCTGGCCAAAGGGCAAGCCCTGGAACGCCGGGCCGTCGTAAAAGTTGAGCGTCTGGCCGGTGATATAACGCGGATCATCAAGTGCGTTGCTTTCAATTTTGCCCTTCAGACTGAAGAGATCATCGCGGCCGTCGTTGGGAATTTCATACGTGGTGGTGCGCGCTACCCGATCGACGATATGGCGATCAGCATCATCGCGTTGTGCGTAATCCGTACGCGTGTGCGTGGCGAGATACGGCTCCGGCGCCGGTGAATCAGAAGAAATCGCTTGTAAATATTTTCGGCCGCGCGGAACCGCCATGCTGATCTGCGAACGCGGCCGGCCATGCTTGTCATAATCACCGCTGAAAGTAAACTGGGTCAGGGGGTCGCCGCCGCGCTCCCATTGTGTTGTGCGTTGCGCCAGAGCGTGAGAGAAGAATACATGTTGGCGATCTTGTTCATGTGCGCTCGGCGGGCTTTCTTCACGCAAACCAAAGAGCGATTCCGTCACCGTATAAGGAAGATTCTCGCGCTCTGCGCTGCCGTCAAGAGCATACACTTCGGTGCGTAAAATGCTGCCGTGCAAGGCACGCAGCGCATCCCGCTTCACACGACGCGGCAGGTTTTTCAAAAAATTGGCCATCTCCGCCGGACGCGTGAGCACTTGCGGATCACCCGGCCAGAATTCATTGCCGAAGTCGGCTTCCTCCCACTCACCGAATTCATCGCCAATCGGGCCTTGATGGAACCACGTTTTGGTGAGCGCCGGCGGCGAAAAATGTTTTTCATCGTTAACTTTGATGAAATCAATTTTGTCGCCGTGCAAGCCCGATTGGTTAAATGTCTCGAACGTTTCGGTATCGAGCTGTTCCACCATGCCGAAGCCGCGAAACTCTCTTTCCGCGCCGTCCCAGTAGCCGTGATGATAACGATACTCGGTGGCGAGCTTGCCCTTGGAAATCTCGTCAATCACTTCCACTCGCGCGACGACTTGCACCGGAAATGGCAACGACGTCTTCCAGCGGGTTTTCGGCTGCCGTTGGTCTTCGAGATAAAACTCGACCGATGAAGCGTATTCGACGCGCGTCACCGCGCCGGTGTGGTTGTTCATCTCACTCAGCAAATACGGCTTGATCCCGCCGGTGAAATCGAGAAAGAGCATGCTCTCGCGTGGCCGGCTGCCGAAATCCGCGCTCCATAAAACGCCACTCATGCCATTGCCGAGCATGTCAGCCAGGCGCACCGCATCCATGTCTGACACCGGCGGCGTGCCTTTAATTTCAATCGGATCACTCCAGCGATTGCCGCTTTGGTTGATCCACAGCGTGACTTTCCCATCGTCCACGTAAACGAGATCGGCCAGGCCATCGCCATCCACGTCACCGACGAGAATACGTTTGGGATTGTAGCCATGAGGAAAACGCGGGCTATTCTGCGTATGAACGCGCCTGCCCCAGTTGCCATAGCCGAGATTGGGCCAGTATTCGATATTGCCGTCATAAACCAGCAAAATATCCTGCAAGCCATCGCCGGACATATCGGCCCACTTTACGCGATCATCGGAGAAACTGATATTGGGAAAATCTTCCAACGCCCGGCGCTCCACTCGGCGCGTATTGTTCCATCCCTTCTGCGGATCGTTGAAAAAGATTTCAAGGCGACTGCCGGAACGAATCGCATCGGTTACGCCGTCGCCGTCCAGATCAATCAATTTGACTTCGGGATCCTCCAAGCTAAAGCTTGGCGCGACGTCATAACGCTGAAACGCGCGGCGATCCCACATTCCACCGAAACGCAGCGGAAAATATCCGTACAGCCCGGGCTTGGTCACCAGCAAATCGGTGCGGCCATCGCCGTTGGAGTCAATCATCTGCACCCCGGCGTCGGCAAGCTGCAAACCGGCGGGCGCCTCACGCATTTCGCGCGGCAATTCAAATTTCCCGTTGCCGAGATTACGCCAATAGCGCACGACGCCGTTCATCTGCAATACATCGGGCAGGCCGTTGCCAATCACATCGGCCAATTCGAAGTCCGGATTGGCGAGAGAGAACGGCGGCAGGTCAGGGCCAGTGAAGGGAAAGAAATCACGTTTCTCCGGCTCGAAGCGCGTGTAGCCAAATTCGAGCGGCGGAAGCTCCTCGAAATCATTGCCGTTATGCCCAACGACCTTGATCTGGCTGAGCAAAGAAACGCTATTCAAGGGAGCGCGGACTTTCGAGTCCGGACGCTGATCAAGATAGACGAGATGATACGTACGCGTCAAAACATCGGCATCAGCATGTGTCGAGACTTCAACGCGAACACAACGCCGGACCGTGCGGATTTCAAAACCGGCGCGGTATTCGGAGAAAGGATCAGGTCGCGGCTCGTAAATGAATTTGACCGTGACAAGAAATTTGGAATTGGCCTGCTCTTGAGTGGCCGGATCGCCATAATCCGCGTAGCGAATTTCCGAAAGATAAAGTTGGTCCCAATGATGCGGGCCGTCATTTTGAGCCGCGTCCCGCTCATAAACGTACTCGATGCGATTGCCGAACGGATCGGTGGTGCGACTTAACTTCCAGGCAAATACACGCGAACGATCAGCCGGGTTGGCAACGACAGCGGAATCTTTGCCTGCGGCTGCGGGAGTGCCATACAAACTGACGAGACCATCTTTACTCCGCACTTCCCAGTAGTCGTTGCTGGCATCGCGATGGCGATCGATACGCGCGAACAGGCCTTCGGTGCGCGGACGGTAGCGGGTCATTGCCGCCGACTCATCCACCGGCACAAGGTCTTCCGCACCCGAGAGAATAAACGTGTCTTTGGCATCGTCGTAACGCGGAATGCCTTTTGAGGTCTTGCGGCTGACCCCCGGAATGCTCAAGCTCCAACCCAGTCCAAAGGGACTATTGCCATTTCCCGTGCTATAGACGAGATTGATCTCGGGTTGAAATCCGTTGCGCCCGGTAGGAAGTGCGATGGGAACAGTGAAATTTCCTGTACCGGTGAACAGATCAGGGGAGAATTTTTCGCCGATGCCTTTTTGTGCGCCTCCGCCTTTTGGGAGGGAGATGACGGAAGTAGAGGATTTGTTGCTCATGGGCAAGCAGGCTTAAAAAAGTTGATAAAATCACGCCAGGGTATTTGCCAACAGAAAATATCCACCGAACCCTTCCCCACACCCTGTCGCGCTGCCTGGATGGTCATTTGGCCAAGGAATGAAGGATAGGCAAGATTCGTGTCACACGTCTGTGACATGAATTCAACCGAAAAAATCAAATAAATGTTCCAAAAAATTCAAAAAATAAAGTGTTTAATTTTATAATTTGACAATTGTAACTTTTCTCCCGCCATTTGCATCAAACAAAATGAAAGCACAAAAAAACGGAAACAAATCTTTCAAGGAGAATAAACATGAACAAGCCAATTGAAATCACCGATGCCAACTTCAAAAAGGAAGTCATCGAGTCGAATATCCCCGTGTTGGTCGATGTGTGGGCGGACTGGTGTATGCCGTGCCGCATGGTGGCGCCGGCGGTGGAAGCGGTGGCCAAAGATTATGCCGGCAAAGTCAAAGTCGGCAAGATGGATGCGGATAGCAACGTCACGCCGTCACAGTTGGGCATTCGCGGCATTCCCACGCTGCTGCTGTTCCGCGGCGGCCAGGTCGTTGACCGCATCGTCGGCGCGGTGCCGCAGCAAGTGATTGCGAGTCATCTCGATAAAGCGTTGGTGAATTAAAAACGGATTGTTGGAGCATTGGATTGTTGGATTAATGGATCGATGGATTGTTGGATTATTGGATTGTTGGGGCCCAATAATCCAGAACTCCAACAATCCAGCAATCCAATAATCCTGTAACGTTGACAAGGAGAGTTTATCATGATCGCAAATGTTGGAAGTGTGGATCGCACTGTGCGCTGGATTGTCGGCGTGGCGCTGATTCTGCTCGGTGTTTTTGGGGTGTTGCAGGGTACGGTGGCAATCATCGGCTATGTTGTTGCAGCCATCGCCTTGATCACCGGCACGAAGAGCTATTGCCCGTTGTGGGCTGTGTTCAAAATCAACACGGCAAAAAAAGGCGCCGAGAAAACGGTCTGATCGCAGCGAAGCAAGCAAGTTTGCCTCTGACCGTATTGAGTGATGCAAAACTCATGTCGGCAGGGGCGTTTTATTTTACGTGGTCAACTCGGTGAGTATCGAAAAAAGAAAACTGCAAAAAGGCGCGAACCCCAAAATGAAGCTTATTTAACTTCGGCAGACGTCACCGGCCAAGCAAAAATATTCTTCAGTTCCACCTGAAAACCAGGCAGAAGCTCGGAGGTGAGCGTGTCTACCACCCAGCGCCGGCTGGTGGGCGTGAGCACGGTTGCGCTTTGCTCGTAAGGATCAATCAACCAGACTTCGCGGCTGCCTTTTGAAAAATAAAGCCTGGCCTTTTGGAAGAGTTCGGTCCAAGCCTCGCCGCTGGAAATGATTTCGATGGCGATGTCCGGCGCACGGGTGGGATAGCGTTCTTCCAGTTCGAGATTTTCGTTCAGAATAACCGAAATGTCAGGCACACGCCCTTCGTATGGACTATCCGGCCACATCCGATGCGTCAATTCCGGCAACACACGGCCGAAGGGGTTGGCTTTAAAATAGGAAACCAGCTCGGCGTAGAGCAACCCTTGTGACTGCGAGTGTTCATAATCTGGCATTTTGAAAACCATCCTCCCATTAATGAGTTCAAAAGGTCTTCCGGCAGCGAGCTTGTTTGCCTGCTCCAAAGTCAGTTTGGTTGGCGGCGGAGCAGCAACCGGTTTCTTCTCTTCATGGGTGATGTACTCTTCAACAACAGTAGCCATAATTTTCGTTCGGTTTAAGCCTGATGATTGAAATACTCTCGAAAAAAGAATGAAATTGCTGCCAAAAGATACATAGCTTTTTCCCAAAAGTCAAGGAACAAATTGCATTTGAGGCAACGACGAATGAGGGGAGAGCTTCTCACTACGCGGGACTTCGTTCCCTATCGTGCTTCCGCAGAATCCGTAGGCGGTTGGCAGAAGAGCTTCACACCACATTGGGATGCACCCAAGCAGCATGTCTTCTTAGGCTACGTCCGTTGGGTTTTGGCAGAGAACTTTCTCAGCAAAACAATCATTTCAAAGACTTCGTGTCGCACCCATCGGCTCGCCACGTCCGCAGCAATCGTTAAATCCTCTGATTTTATCTGGTTTTAAAACCGCCTCTTTATATTAACGTCTGAGTCCCCAAAAAACCATTAGCATTCCGACAAATCCGAAGCCAGTGTAAACCGCGAGCAAGGTAACATTACCTGTCGATAATTCGCTAATAAATCCTTGTATTCGCCTATTGTGGTGTCATGTTCTGGCTCTGTGGCTTGTTGTTTAAGATGTGAGCGTAACTTAGCGAGTTCTTCAGCTAATGTAGGTAAATCCCAATTATTACCCATCTGATTCCATATTTGATTGAAGGTCATATCGTGCGCGTGTCCCCCTGGACCAACGACACCCGCTTGTCCAGCATTGTATTTATCGCCCATGGTGAATTCCTTTATCTGAATAGTAGATCCTACATTCCGCAGGTTGTGATCGAGCATTTTTGGATTTTTGGCGCTCCCAGTCGGAAGCGTTATAATCGTTCGTAAGTTCTTTTTCTTTCTTGAATTATC
>JAKEEU010000374.1 GCA_022616415.1 Candidatus Zhuqueibacterota bacterium
AAACAAGCTCAAGCAGAAGCATCGCAATTGGAAAAGCGCGAATTCGTTGAGAACCAGCTTAAGAAGGGTGTGAGCTACTTCGAAGCCGGTAAATACAGCGAAGCAATTCAACAATGGCAACTTGGGCTTGACCGCGAGCCGGAAAACACCATCATCAAAGAGTGGATCGAAAAGACTCGCAACGAGACCTCCGGTCGGATTGCCGAGATGCTCCGCCGCTCCGACGCGTTGGCCCGTGAGGGCAAATATGTCGAGGCCATCGACATGTTGCAACAGCTCCGCCAATTGAGCATTACCGATGCCCGCACGCAAAAAGATGTGCAAGATCGCATCGCTCGGCTGCAACGCTCGCTCAACTATCTCGATCTTTATCGTCAAGGCTTGACCGAATACACCAATCGCAGTTATGCCGCAGCGGTCGGCTTCTTTGCCCAGGCGCTGAAAGTCGATCCGAACAACGAGAAGGTGAAGAAGTACTATAATGATGCAGAAGCGCGCGCCAATGCCCGCGTGGAAGATTTTCTCAATGAAAATATTCGCGCCCGCTTCATTCAGGCGCAACAGCTTGTGCAGAGCGGACAATATGCCCAAGCGTTGGAGATCCTTGAGGCGATTCAACAGGAGCAAAGGTACAACAAGCGCATACTTGACGCTATCGATCTCGCTCGTGAGCGCTTGAAAAAATAACGGCGTGAAGTGAATATGTCGAAAAGAGGGTGAGCCCAGTTGTTTCAGGACGTCATCAAAGAACAACTTAAGATTCCTGCCAACATCGATTATCTCGGTGAGCTGCGGGAATTTGTGACCAAGGTCGGAAAAAAACACGGCTTTTCCGACAAAATTATCAACGCCTTCAAGCTGGCGATTGACGAGGCCGGCACGAATGTCATTCGCCATTCCTACCGCGGCAGCGAGAGCGAAGGGTTCATCACCATTCGCGCTTTGGTGAAAAAAAACAGTCTCACCGTTTGCCTGATCGATCAGGGAAAGTATTTCGATCCCAAGC
>JAKEEU010000375.1 GCA_022616415.1 Candidatus Zhuqueibacterota bacterium
ACCGGCTTGTTCAAGGTTGAAGTAGCGATTTTTGCCATATTCCATTCCTAAAAAGTTGGAGAAATCAAATCAAACATTTCTCACGATGATTGCCCTGAAAGGCTAAAACTAATATAACAACTTTATCTCAAAAGAGCAAGCTGTGGCTATTACGGCGGTGCGATAAGCTGGCGGAGTTGGTTCGCACGCCGAAAGCCGGCCTCGAGATTGTCGTTATTCAAATCGCGCGCCAACTGTTGGAGAACGGCAATGAACTCCTGCAAGCTTTGCCGGATATTGGCGCGATTGCTATTCAGGATGTCTTGCCAAATCGAAAACGAACTCGCGGCGATGCGTGTCATATCGCGAAAACCGCCCGCGGCTAATTGCAAGCGGGGCTCGTGCTCCTCCTCACCATGGCGCGCGATGAAATTGGTCAACGCTATCGCCAGGAGCTGCGGCAGATGACTCACCTCGGCAACGAGGCGATCGTGCTCTTCCGGATCGAGTATGATGATTCTCGCGCCGAGGGCTTGCAACAAATTCGCCAATGATTCTAATGAATGTGCCGGGGGATTCGGCGCCGGCGTAAGGACGTAAGCGGCATTTTCAAACAAATGCGCCTCCGCATTTTCCCACCCGCCTTTTTCACCGCCCGCCATCGGGTGGCCGCCGATGAAACAACGTTCGCCGTTAAAATATTGCGCGGCTTGCTCGACGATCCAACTTTTGGTGCTTCCGACGTCGGTCACGATTGTGCCAGGGCGCACGGTTTTAGCGACTTCCGGCAGCAAACGCAAAATTACACCGACGGGTGTGGCAAGAAAAACCAAATCGGCATCATGCAACGCCTCGGCCAAATTCTCCGGCAAAAACGCCGCATCGAGATCATCTTGCGCCTGCACGAGCACCTCGTGAAAGTCAACACCGGCCAGCTTGCAATCCGGCACGGCTCGGCGCAAGCTTTTCACCAATGACCCGCCAATCAAGCCGAGCCCGACAACGGCAATGCGTTGAAATGTTTCTTTGAGCATTTGAAGTGATATTTGCCTCCGCATTGCTTGGTTTTTTTTATCGCTGCGGGCGCGAAGTTTTTTCAAGCAACCAGCAACGAGCAACAAGCGACCAGCAACATTACACCTTTCTTCCAATCACCCGCGCAATCAAGCTCAACTCTTTCATCAACGCGGCGAATTGCTCCGGCAAGAGTGACTGCGCGCCGTCCGAAAGCGCGTTGTCCGGATCGTGATGCACTTCGATAATCAGGCCGTCGGCGCCGGCTGCCACCGCGGCGCGCGCCATCGGGGCCACTTTGTCGCGCCGGCCCGTGCCGTGGCTTGGATCGACGACGATCGGCAAATGGCTCAATTTTTTTACCACCGGAATCGCGGAAATATCGAGTGTGTTGCGTGTGGCATTTTCAAACGTACGGATGCCGCGCTCACAGAGAATTACTTGATAATTGCCGCCGGCCATGATGTATTCCGCCGCCATTAACAGCTCCTCGATCGTTGCCGCCATGCCGCGCTTGAGCAGAACCGGCTTGCGGATTTTCCCCAGCTCGCGCAGCAGATTGAAGTTCTGCATGTTGCGCGCGCCGACTTGCAAAATATCGACGTATTCCGCCACGAGCGGCACCTGCGCGATTTCCATGACTTCGGAAACCACGAGCAGCCCTTCTTTATCCGCGGTTCGACGCAAAATTTTCAGCCCCGGCTCACCGAGGCCTTGAAAAGAGTAGGGTGAAGTGCGGGGCTTGAAAGCGCCACCGCGCAAAATTTTGGCGCCGGCTTTTTTAACCGCTGCCGCAATCTTCTCCATTTGCTCCGGCGTTTCGACCGAGCAAGGGCCGGCCATCACGACCACCGTATCGCCGCCAATGGCGACGCCGCGGATTTTCACTATCGTGTCTTCCGGATGAAACGCGCGATTGGCAAGCTTGTACGGCGTCGTAATGCGCAGCACTTCGTGCACGCCCGCCATCAGCTCGAAATTGCGCGGATCAACATTGCGCTTGTCGCCAATCGCGCCGAGCAGAGTTTGATTGACGCCGTTGGATCGGTGTACCTCGAATTTCATCTCATTTAATCGCGTGACGACGGCTTGAATTTGCTCTTCGGCTGCATTTTCGTTCATGACGACCACCATGGGCTTGATTCTCCTTATTGGTTTGTATTCAATGTTTCAGCGTCGTTCGGCAAAGCCGCCGCCTTGCACGCTGATTCCACTTGGCGCGATTCTTCGATGACCCGCTCGAATAAACGGCGCACTGCCGCATTCGCAAGCGGGCCACGATTGGCGCGCTCCAACCGGGCGTAGATGTGATTTTCTCTCTCCGGCATATATACGGGAAGATTCAACCGGTGTTTGATTTTCCCGATCTCGAGACTATAGCGCGCCCGCTCGTTGAGCAGCTCGAGAATTTTCAAATCGACTGCGTCGATGCGCCGGCGCCAGTCTGCAATATCCATCGCTTTATCCCTTCTGAAAATATTAAAAATGCGCTTCCCGTTTTTCATCCAAGCCGCGGCGCATTGCCGCGACAAAATCGCTGATTCTTTCCGTGTCCGGCCAATGCTTTTCGATTTGGTGCAGCAGCGCGCTGCCAACGATGATGCCGTCGCAAAAAGCCGCCAGGTGGCGGGCATCGGCAGCGTTGGCCACGCCGAAGCCGACGAGCACGGGATGCCTGACCTGCTGCCGGAGCCTTTCCAAAAATGGGACGGCTTGTGTTGCCACCTTTTCTCTCGCGCCCGTCACGCCTAAAATGGAGACGGCATAAATAAAACTTGTGGTCAGCTCGTCAATCAACGCTAGACGTTTTTCCGAAGTGTTTGGCGAAACCAGATAAATGAGGCTGACGCCGAGTGTGCCGGCAAACTTCCTCAACGTCAAACTTTCTTCCGGCGGCAAATCCGGAATGATAAGCCCCTGAACGCCCGCTTTCGCCGCTGCCCGCACAAATTCTTCCGGCCCGAATTGAAGAATGGGATTATAGTAACCCATGAGAATGAGCGGCGCGCGCAATTGGGAGTTTGCCGCCGCGGCCATCGCCAAAACTTTTTTTGCCGTCACGCCGTTTTGCAAGGCGATTTGTGAGCTGAGTTGAATCGTCGGGCCATCGGCAAGCGGATCGGAAAAAGGCATGCCCAGCTCGATGAGATCGGCGCCGGCCTCGTCGAGCAGCTTGAGCAGCAGCAGCGTTGCTTCGCTTTGCGGAAAGCCGGCGGTTAGGAAAAGCGAGAGAAGCTTGCGGTGCTGCTCTCGGTGCGATTCAATATAATTTTGTAAAGGCAGTTTCATGGAAGCATGATTCAATTCGATCTTGACTTTTAATATCAAAACAACTATTTTTATCACAAGTTAACTCTCAAGAATTTGAATTTAACAAAGTGCAACCAAACAGATGAAAACACGTCAACAGATAGAAACAACCCAACGGATGCAATTGCTGCAAGATTTGCTCAAAAAGCTCGAGGAAGCCAAAAAATCAGCGGCATCCGGAGACAGGGGGATAACCCGAGCTGAACTGCGTCGGCGCTCTCAAGAGCGATTAAGGCGCGCTCGACGAAAATGAATGCAGACGAGCCGCCTGCACGACTTCCACATCTTTATCCCCTCTTCCCGAAAGACACACCACAATCACTTCATTCCTTTTAACAACGTTTTTCAGCTTTTGCAAATGCGCCAGAGCATGCGCGCTTTCCAACGCCGGTATAATGCCTTCGAGCTTCGCAAGATTTTCAAATGCTGCCAGCGCTTCGGCATCGGTAACCGTTTCGTAATGCACGCGGCCAATGGCTTTGAGAAAGCTGTGCTCCGGGCCGACGCCGGGATAATCCAAGCCGGCGGAAATCGAGTGCGCTTCTTGAATCTGGCCGTCGTCATTTTGCAAAAGATAGCTCAACGCGCCGTGCAAAACGCCGGCGCTGCCGCACGAGAGCGTAGCCGCGTGCTTCCCGGTATCGAGGCCGCATCCTGCCGCCTCGATGCCGGAGAGCTGTATTGATAGATCGTTGAGAAAAGGAAAAAACATGCCGATGGCATTGCTGCCGCCGCCGACACAAGCCACAACGCGGCTGGGTAATTTTCCGGCAAACGCGAGAATCTGCTGGCGCGTTTCTTTTCCAATCACGCTCTGAAAATCCCGCACCATCATGGGATAGGGATGCGGCCCCACCACCGAGCCGATGAGATAAAATGTGTCGCGCACATTCGCCACCCAATCGCGGATCGTCTCGTTAATTGCATCTTTTAATGTGCGGCTGCCGCTTTTCACCGGCACGACTTCGGCGCCGAGCAGTTGCATGCGAAACACGTTCAGGCGCTGGCGCTGCATGTCTTCTTCGCCCATGTAAATGGTGCAGGGCATCCCATAACGCGCGCCAACCGTCGCCGTCGCCACGCCGTGTTGCCCGGCGCCGGTTTCCGCAATGATGCGGCGTTTGCCCATTCGCCGCGCCAGCAGAATTTGGCCGATGGCGTTGTTGATCTTGTGCGCGCCGGTGTGCGCCAAATCTTCGCGCTTGAGAAAAACCCGCGCCCCGATTTGCTCGGAAAGCCGCGGCGCGAAAGTCAATGGCGTCGGCCGGCCCGCGTATCGGCACAACGTCTCGTGCAGCTCGTTTTGGAAATCCACCTCGTGCCGGATGGTGCGATAGGCGTGCTCAAGCTCCTCCAACGCCGGCATCAACACCTCAGGAACGAAGCGGCCGCCGAAGGCCATTACTTTGCCCGGAACGGTAAATTTGCCCTGATGATCCGGGTAGAGAGAAAAATCCATTTGTATTTTCTTCTAAATTTAAACATTGTCATTCTGGAAGAATGTTCATGTACGTTTGCACACCCATCAGGATGAAAATGTAGTCCTACCCCCTTGTGGGGTACTGGAACTTTAACAGAAACAGCGGCCCACAAGGGGCCGGGGCTACGCTATTTTCGTGGTAATCTTTTTTGAATCCAAATCAAGTGCTCGAATCAAAAAAGATTCCTTCGGAATGACAGTCTGGCGGCAGGGACTGATTTTAACGCCACAAAAAATTCGCTCAGCTTCTGATGATCTTTGACGCCGGGAGCATACTCGACCGCGCTGGAGAGATCAACAGCGTCCGGCATGGCCGCAGCAATGGCCGACGCGATATTGTTCGCAGCAAGGCCGCCCGCGAGAACCACCGGCGCGCGCTCACGCACTTGCCGGCAGAAATTCCAATCAGACTTTTGGCCGGTTCCGCCGAATTGCTCCGCGCTTTTGCTGTCAACCAAAAATGCGGCGGCTAAAAATTTTTCGTATTTTTCAAACTCAATCAAATCTCGCACGGTTTTGATCACCGGCAACGGCGATTGCTCGCAAAACGCGCGGCTTTCGTCGCCGTGCAGTTGAATGTGCGTGAGACGGGCCATTACGGCTGTGCGCATCATCGTTTCTGGATCGGGATTGACAAAAACCCCGACGCGCGCCATACGTTGCGGCAATTGTTCGCTGATGCGGCCTGCGGCAATGGCGTCGATATAGCGAGGACTGCGTGGATAAAAAACAAATCCAATCGCCGCGGCGCCCAACTCGGCAGCGAGCAACGCATCTTCCGCGCGAGTGATGCCACAAATTTTTGCTGGAATCATTGCCGAGGCACTCCGGTTAACGTTGGCAGCGCTTTACCGGGATCGGGCTGCCGCATCAAATGACTCCCGACAAGTACGGCGTCCATGCCGCATGCCGCCATGCGCTCCACATCCTGTCGTGACTTTATGCCCGACTCGGCAACACGCACACAAGAACGCGGGATCAATTTTGCCAGCCGTTCGGTGGTTTCCAGCGCCACTTCGAAAGTCCGCAAGTCGCGATTGTTGATGCCTATGACATCTGCTCCGGCTAACAACGCCCGGTCAATCTCCGCTTCATTGTGCGTTTCCACTAATGCCTGCATCCCCAATTCTACTGCGACACTCAAAAGCTCAAAGAGTTGGCTGCGATCGAGAATCGCGACGATGAGCAGAATCGTATCCGCGCCGTGCGCGCGCGCTTCGAGGACTTGGTACGGCTCCAGCAGAAAATCTTTGCGCAACAAGGGCACCATACAAGCCGCTCGCGCTTGCTGCAAATGCTGCAAATGCCCATGAAAAAAATCAGCGTCCGTCAAAATCGACAGAGCCGCCGCGCCATTCGCGGAATAACTTTTTGCCAATCGCTTCGGATTATAGTTCTCGCGCAAGATGCCGGCAGACGGCGAGGCTTTTTTCATCTCAGCAATGACGGCAATGTTTTCACCGCCAGTGAGCGCGCGACGAAAATCTCGCGGCACCGCTTGCGCGCGGGCATTTCGTTCCAATTCAGCGAGCGGCAAAAGCTGCTTGGCTCGCGCAATCTCTCGGCTTTTGAGTGAAACCACACGCGCGAGAAATGAATCGCTGGTTGAGAATTTGGGATTCATAATAGCGTAAAAACCTTAGTCGAGATTTTTAAAACTCTGGCTCATCTCTCGCAGCGCCTCGAGCTTGGCCAACGCCGCGCCGGAGGTGAGGCTCTGCTTGGCCATAGCCGCGCCTTCGGCAAGATTTTTTGCCGCGCCTGCAACCCAAAAGCCGCACGCCGCATTTGCCGTGACAATATCACGCGCCGGTCCCTTCTCGCCTTGAAGAATGCGCTCAGCGATTTGCGCGTTTTGCTCGGCGTTGCCGCCGATGATGCCGTTCGCGCCGGATGGCGTCACCCCAAAATCTTTGGGAGTGAGTGTCCTTTCAGAGAGGCGGCCTTTGCACACTTCGATCATCAGCGTCGGCCCGTGCACCGAAATTTCATCAAGTCCATCGGCGCTATGCACGACGACCGCGTGCTTCGCGCCAAGCTCTGCCAAAACTTCGGCCATGAGCATCGCGAGTTGGCGGTTATAAACACCCAACACCTGCCGTTTCACTGCGGCGGGATTGGTGAGCGGGCCGAGTATGTTAAACACCGTGCGCGTGCCGATTTCTTTGCGCGGCCCGACCGCGTGCTTGGTGGCGCTGTGCAATACCGGCGCGAACAGAAAAGCGATGCCCACTTCGTCAAGACATTGGCTCATCTGGCTCGCCGTGATATTGATATTGACGCCGAGCGCTTCCAGCACGTCGGCGCTGCCGCATTTGCTGGAAACTGAACGGTTGCCATGCTTCGCAACGGCCACGCCGCCGCCGGCCACCACGAATGACGCGACGGTCGAAATATTGAAAGTGCCTTTGCCATCGCCGCCGGTGCCGCACATATCGATCGGGTTTGGCTGTCGCGTCGCCACGGGCGTGGCTTTGTCACGCATGGCCTGGGCGAAACCGGCGACTTCTTGCACGCGCTCACCTTTCATGCGCATGGCCACCAGAAACGCGGCAATTTGCGCCGGCGTCGCCGCACCGCTCATGATTTCATTCATGGCATCGTAAGCCTGGCGGCGGTCGAGATCGACACGGTCGATTGCTTGATAAATTGCGTGTTGAATCATAAAACTTTCCGGTTTTGTGTTGGATTTATGTGAGACTAATTTTACAGGTAGCGTCTTATGATCTTTTTCCGTTCTGCACAGTTGCAAAAAATTTCTTAAAATGCTTTTTCCGGCCGTGGTCATGATCGATTCGGGATGAAACTGCACGCCTTCGACGGCAAGCTCGCGATGCCGCACGCCCATGATCAAGCCGCGCTCGCTACGGGCGGTGACTTCGAGACATGGCGGAAGAGAATCCTCGGCAATAATCAGCGAGTGATATCGCGTGGCAATAAAAGGGTTCTCCACCTCACGAAACAGGCCTTTGCCATCGTGATGAATCTCCGAGACTTTGCCATGCATCAGCTCCGGTGCGCGCGCGATAACACCGCCAAACGCCGCACCAATCACTTGATGGCCGAGGCAAACACCGAGAATCGGGATTTTCCCGGCAAGCTGTTGGATCAACGGCATGGAAATACCCGCGTCTTCGGGCCATCCTGGCCCGGGAGAAATAACGATGCCGGCAGGCTTCATCGCGACAATCTGCTCCACCCTAATGGCATTGTTGCGAAATACCTGCAACGTCGCGCCCAACTCGCCGAGATATTGGACGAGATTGTAGGTGAAGGAGTCGAAGTTGTCGATGACGAGGATCATTTCTGGTAATCAGTAATGTAATGAGTAAAATGTAATTCGTAAAACGTAAAAAGCAACCAGCATCCAGCATCAAGCAACCAGCCCTCGCTCCGCGAGATCGATTGCATTCCATACCGCACGCGATTTTTCGATGGTCTCCTGATATTCCCGTGCCGGATCGGAGTCGGCGACGATTCCCGCGCCGGCCTGAAAAAAAGCTTGCTGGCCTTGCGTCCAAATCGTGCGGATGGTGATGCAGGTGTCGAGATTGCCGGAAAAGTCAAAATAACCGACGGCGCCGGCATAAGGCCCGCGCGGCTCCGGCTCCAGTTCGTCAATGATTTCCATGGCGCGAATTTTCGGCGCACCGCTCACCGTTCCGGCCGGAAAACACGCGCGCAAGGCGTCGATGGCATCAAGCTCGGGACGCAATTTTCCGCGCAGGTTGGAGACCAAGTGCATCACGTGCGAGTAATGCTCCACCGTCATGAGCTGATTGGCTTCAATACTGGCAAATTCGCACACGCGGCCAAGATCGTTGCGGCCGAGATCGACGAGCATGAGGTGCTCGGCGCGCTCTTTGGCGTCGGTGCGCAGCTCCTCCTCCAAATGCCGGTCTTCAGCTTCATCCCCTCCGCGGCGGCGTGTGCCGGCAATCGGCCGCACTTCCGCCACGCGATTCTCGACGCGCACCAAAGCTTCCGGCGAAGAACCAATCAAACAATTCTCATCGTGCTGGAGAAAATACAAATAAGGCGAAGGATTGATCAAGCGCAAGGCCCGATAGATTTGAAAAGGCGAAACCGAGATCGCGCAGGAAAAGCGCTGGGAGAGGACGGCTTGAAAAATGTCGCCGGCAGCGATATGTTCTTTGGCTTGAGTGACGGCGGCGAGAAAATCTTTGCGGGAAAAATTGGCGCGGGGCTCGGGAAACAGGGCGGGTGGGGCGGATGAATTTTCCGGCGGCTTCAGCGATTGGGCAAGCTGTGCTTGCACGCCATTCAAGCGTTCGAGGGCTTCCTCATAACGCCGCCGCAAGTTCAATTCGCCTTCTTCCAGAAAAACGTTGGTGATCAGCAAAATCTGCTGGCGGACGTGATCGAAGGCAATAACGGTGTCATACAAACCAAATTCAGCGCTGGGAAACGGCGGCTGCGGCGCGTCCGATTCCGGCAGTGAGAATTTGGGCGCCGGCAGCTTTTCCAAATCCCGTACGGTGTCGTAGCCGAAATAACCGACAAACCCTCCGGTGAAGCGCGGCAAGCCATTCACGCGAACCGGACGGAATTTTTTGTGCGTGGTTTGCAGATAAGTAAAAATATCCGCTTGGCCGCCGTCGTGATCGGCAAACGGCGAGCTCCCTTGCTGCTTCTCAATTTCCAGGCGCGGCAGCGGCGAATCCGGCAAGGCGCCAAATTGCCGGCGATAACGCACCACCAAGCTGGGCGCGAAACCGAGAAAGGAATAGCGCGCTATTTTCTCGCCGCCCTCCACGCTCTCCAGGAGAAAGCCGTAGCGCTGGCCGGCTGCCAGCCGCAGAAACGTCGAGACCGGCGTGAACGTATCCGCCAGCATGTGCATCGTGATCGGCACGATATTTCCTTGCTGCGCCAGCCGGGAAAATTTTTCAAAGGATAGCGAGATGTTCATAGTATTGAAAAAGTTTTTACTCTTTCAAAATGAGTTTGTAACGTCATTGCGAGCGCTTCTCAGCGAAGCAATCTCTTCAAGATCAGCGGATTGTCCCGCTGGAAAGCGGGACGCCTCGCAATGACAACGTGGTGTTACATTTTACTCTTAACTTATGCTATGCTGCACAAGCCCAAAATAAAAAAACCCCACCCGGCTTTTGCCATGGTGGGGTTGATTTAGCTTTGTCAGTTTATATGAACCTGTTGCTGCCTGTCAAGTTACCTCTGGGCAAATTCCACCATGGCCATGCTGGCGCCAATACCAGTAGCCCCAAAAATTAAATCGAATAGTGGAAAAGCCTTGTAGTTTCATAATGGTCTCTTTTAGTTGAATGGCAATATAAACAACCCAAGTGTCAATGTCAAGAGGTTTTTCAAAAATTTTTAACCGTTGGCCGCTTTTACCTCCGTTGGTGATTCTAAAAAACGCCCATTCTGCAAGCCCAACCATTCCAACGCCGTTCCGCCGAGCAAATTCGCTTTGGTCGCCTCGCTCAAATCCGGCATGGACTCAATCATCTTTCCCGGCTCGGCTTCACCTAATGGAAAGGGATAATCCGAGCCGAGCGCAATTCTATTTTCTCCGATTAAGTCTATGAGATATTTCAAAATCACCGGATCGTGTACGAGCGAATCCAAATAAAATTTCCCAAGATATTCGCGCGGATTCACGTCGTTGTCGATCGCGCAGAGATCGGGCCGCGCCTTGAAGCCGTGCTCGATGCGGCCAATCGTCACCGGAAACGAGCCGCCGCCGTGCGCGAACGCCACGCGCAGCTTGGGCAACCGCTCGAACACGCCGCCGAAAATCATCGAGCAAACCGCCAAGCAAGTTTCCGCCGGCATACCGACCAGCCACGAGAGCCAATATTTTTGCGTTCGTTCTTGGCCAAGTGTATTCCACGGATGCACGAAAATCGCTGCGCCAAGCTCTTCGGCGGCTTGAAAGATCGAAAAAAAATCTTCCTCGTTCAAATTGCGGCCATTCACATTCGTGCCGATTTCAATGCCAGCCAAGTCTAATTCTTTGACACAGCGTTCCATCTCTTTAATGGCAAGCTCCGGCGCTTGCATGGGCACGGTGCCCAATCCCATGAAGCGTTTCGGATATGCCGCGACAACGCCGGCAATATGATCATTGAGAAATTTGGATAAGTTGAGTGCATCGGCTGGTTTTGCCCAATAGCTGAACATCACCGGAACGGTCGAGAGCACTTGCACATCGACGCGATGATGATTGCATTCTTTGATTCTGATCTCGGGATCCCAGCAGTTGGCTTGAATTTCACGGAATAATTTCCCGTCAATCATCATGCGCGCGCAGCCGGGCTTATCGTGCTCGAGATGGACAAAGCCGCCGTAGCCGTATTTCTCGCTGAGATCGGGCCAATTCTCCGGCAGGATGTGGGTGTGGATGTCGATTTTGAGAGTGGTAGAAGGTTTATCGTTTCTAGACGGAAAAACTCTTTCCATAAAAATTTGTCATCTAAAAAAGTTGAAATTAATTTTGGAAAAGTATAGATATTTTCGCCTACATACAGTCAAGAAAGATATGAAAAATCTCAATAGGGGTGTTATCCTGCCGACCGTGTGTGCTGACCCATTCATCAGAAAAAGATTTCAGCAATTTGACCTTCCTTAGGTGCTTTTGAATAAGGAGACTACCTTCATCAGAATCAAATTTGCGCTTCAGTTCAGTAAACCATCTTTTCGGCGTATCGCTTTGTATATATCCGATCATTGCGGCAGCCGGATACTTTTCGGCGTAGTTGCCGCGGCACGTAAATAATCCGCATCATTAACAGGAGCGGCAAGGCCAATCTGGGGCGCCGGAAGAACAAAATCCAAATCGCTATAAGCCGCAAACGTCGGGCTCCAGAAAATATGTGGTGCTTTGGCGACCTCTAAGCCAGCTTTGCCTCCTCTGGTTCGAATATATTGCTCTTCTTTGGGTATATCGTGTAGAACATATTGGGGAACCGTAAGGTAAAAACCACCGCTCATTTCATCCACATTAAGTCGTTTAAGCTTTGCAAGCTCAGGGACGTATTCTATTTCTTCACTTGTCTCATTGTTCATGCAATTACGGAGCTCCAAGCCTTCACGAAATCTCCAGCCCCGTACTTTTTTTACTTCATTCAAAGAATTCGGAAACATTCGCTTGAGGAGGCTTATCGCTTTTTTGTCACGATAAGTGCCCCACAACGCAAGCTTCCATGTTTTAGCACTTCCCAGTTCCTCGTTATAGGGATCTATGGTTTGTATTTCATCTTCATGAATTGTGAGAGTCCACGCAGATTTCTTTGTGGATATCTCATCGAGTGAGTAATTAAAGATTTGATTGGCTACGAAGGGCCCATAATGGACAATAGGACTTTTTCTCTGGTTGACTTTGGCCCTCGTGTATACTATGGTAGCGGCTGGGGCTTGAGCACTACCAGCAAAGAGAATATAAGCAAGGTTTGAGAAATTTGTGATTCTTTTAACTTCGTTGAGTATAAAGAATTTCTGCCTGTATTGTGCTGAGTACTTATTAAATAGGCTTGTAGCATGAATAAGAAGACCGATACAGCCCCTGTCGCTCAAAATATCAGTGGCCCTCCAGCTAAATGCTTCGCAAAGACTATATTGACCAATTGGTCTTTGTTTCAAATTATCAGTAATCCATTTCCAAGCATGTTTCTGCTCCTGATCAGCAGTTGCTGAATCCAATTTAATCCAAGGAGGCTTGCCAAGAATCCAGTCAAAGGCAAGATTCTTTTTCCAGAATTTAGAGTCGTTATCAAAAAAATCACATTCAAAAATATGTCGATTGTGCAAATCCGGAAACTTGAAGCTTTCGTTTTCGTGCAATTCGGGTGGTTCAACGTAACTCAACAAAGTTAAAATAAGACTAAATTCAGTAACATAGGATGCCTCTCGGCTACGTTCTACGCCGAAAATACTCTCTTCCAAAATTTGACGTAACTCGGTCGGAGACAATCGTTTTTTCTTTCGTTTGCTCAATTCCCCCTCGATTAGCCGACGATACGCCAGCACCAAGAAAATGCCGGATCCACATGCCGGATCAAGAACCTTCATGCCCTTCTTTAACGGCTTGACGCTGTTTATTTCACAAAGCAGATAATCGGCGACAAATTCACGCGTGTAAATAGCGCCTTCTCCCTTCCCTTTGCCTTCCGCATGCAAGAATTGCTCGTAAATCGATGAAAGAGTCTCAATTGGAATATAAGAAAAGTCGTATGCTTTAAAATCAAGAGCCAATTGACCTGAAGTTGGGTCATCACCTCGAAAAACCGAGGCGACATACTTGACAGCATCGTTGGAGGGCGCCATTGAACCCGTAAAAGATAAGGGAAAAATTCCTCCGTTAAAACGATCTTCCAAGGCTTCGGTCAGTTTACGCAAACTGGTTAGAGACGCATTGCGTCCCGTAACATCTTCGAGACCAATACCGTGTTTCCTAAGCCATTCATCTGATAGAATTTTGCGATCTTCCAAGTAACGAAGGTAAATATACTTTCCGATGAGCGCATGAGCAACGGCTTGATCTATTTTATATTTCTCGTCAGCCAACTCTTTTCCCAACTTTTCAAGATTTTTCAGTAAATGTCGATCCACCCGCTTGTCGGGAGTCAAATTCTCGGCTTGCGTCTGCCAGATTCTGCCTGAATCAATTTCCTCGGCATAAAAGTCTTTAAGCTTTGCGCTGATTTCATCGGGAGTAAGTTCGGCTGTGCACAAAAGGCCGACACTCTGTTTCTTTTGGCTATAATCAAATCCGGAATAGACTCTTACTTGATGTGGAAGAATTACGATCAAGAAAGGAGCAGCGCCAAGATTCCATAAATTACGATGGATTTCTCTGGCCTCTGTTTCAGTGCTTGCCCGTGCAACGTGGATAGCCGGCCTCGGGGGTAAAATGGAATCGGCTTGTGGGCTGGCGCGAAAAACGTAAGTTCCAAGCACATGCGCTTTTTTAGCGGAGCGCCAAAGATGTGCTGTGGCCGGCTCGGAATTATCTTCTGTAACCCAATTCTCCGGTACCTGTTTATATCCAAGTTGATCGATTACTTCTTTGGGAGTCATCAGAATTTATTATGCAGAAAGCTCAACAATTTCCTATTATTTTGCAAGTCCTCAGTATTTAAAACAAGCTAATCAACAAAACCCCCGCAACCATAATGCCCGCCCCCTGCAAATGTTCTTTGAACCCCGCTTCTTTAAAAATCAGAAATCCCCATAATACACTCATTACCGTGCTCGTGCGTTTGATGGCAATCACGTAAGCCACGAGCGTCAGGCTCACCGCGAGCATTTGGAAGATAACGGTTAGGGCGCAAAAGAATCCAATCGGAACGAGTTTTTTGAAGACCGCTGGAAGCTGTTTTATCGCGCGCGGCGATTTGTAGAGCATGATTGGCACCAACACCAGCGACATGAACGTCGTTGCGGCGATGCTCCAGAACAGCGGCGATGAATTTCGAATGCCGATTTTATCGCAATTTGCGGTGATGCTCCACAGAAAAGCCACGAGCAACATCAGGCGTGGCCCTGATTCCTTGAACAATGCCCGAAACGGCGCGAGATAACCGCGCGGCTTGGCGCTGAAATTCAAAACATACGAACCGATGACGATCAAAAGAATCCCGCCGATGCCGGAGAGATCGGGGAACTCGCCAATCATAAACGGCGAAGTCAGCAGCAGAAATAACGGCGTGAAAGCGACCAGCGGCACGGTTAGTGACAGCGCCGCCTGCTTGATCGCTTTCATATATAAAATCGTACAGATCGCATTGAGGCCGCCGCCGAGGAACAACGCGAGCCAAAAATCTTTGGTCAAGGTCGGCAATTTAACAAAGAACAAAATCGGCAGCAAGAACAGCACGGCAAAAAATCGCAGCGACCAGGCAATCACGTACTCATCAATATCCTCAAGGCCGCGTTTGCTGAACACATCTTTAAGCGATTCGCATAAAGCCGTTAAAAGCGATAACACGAACCAAGTCATTGACAAGCCAGAAATCCTACACAACGCGGATCCATCAAGCGGGTCAATCAAAAATAATCGCTCACAGAATTTGAACTCTCACTGAATTAAAAGCTTTCTTCAGTGAGAGTTCTATTTTTGTGAGCCTATTTTGGGGCTTGAAGCATTAATTCGTCCCCGTCACGCCTTTGCGATTTTTCACGTACTTGTCCGCCCATTCGAGCATCTCCGCAAGAGTGTGCAGCACCGACTCGCGCGCCACGTAGCCGTGACTCTCGTGGGGCAGCAGCACCAAGCGCGCGGTGCCGCCGTGGCCCTGGATGGCTTGAAAGAGACGCTCGGATTGAATGGTAAACGTGCCGGAATTGTTGTCGGCTTCGCCGTGAATGAGCAGAATCGGCTCGTTGATCTTGTTGGCGTGCATGAACGGCGAAACTTTGAAGTAAAGCTCGGGCGCTTCCCAAAACGAACGGCGCTCGCTTTGAAAACCGAATGGCGTGAGTGTGCGATTGTAAGCGCCGCTGCGCGCCATGCCGGCAGCAAACAAATCCGAATGCGCCAACAGGTTGGCGGTCATGAACGCGCCGTAACTATGGCCGGAAACGCCGACCCGATTGCGGTCGATCACGCCCATGGAGTCAAGTTTGTCAATCGCCGCTTTGCCGGCGGCAACGATTTGCTCGACGTAGGTGTTGTTCATCGTTTCCGCATCGCCCACCACCGGCATCGTCGCATCCATCAAGACGGCGTAACCTTGCGTCAGGAAGAACAGTGGTGAGGAACCGCGGAAAGATGTGAATTGATGCGGTGAGCCGCGAACTTGTCCGGCGGTGCCAGGATCGGAATACTCCAGCGGGTACGCCCAAATTAACACTGGCAGTTTGGTGCCGGCTTGATAATCAGGCGGCAAGTACAGCGTGCCCGACAAGTCCACGCCATCGGGCCGTTTGTATTTGACCAATTCTTTCTTCAAGCCGGTGAGCTGCGGTGTGGGATCTTTGAAATCGGTGAGCGTCGTGCGTTTGTTGTTTTTGAGATCGGTGAGAAAGTAATTCGGCGGCTCAGTTAGAGATTCGTAGCGCGTGACGATCGTGTTGCGGTCGTTGCCGAGAAATGAAGCGAATTGCTCGTAGGCTTTTTCCGGCGAGCGGAAAACCGTTTGCTTGGCAAGCGTTTTCAAGTTGAAGCGATCCAAGCGCGGGCGTTCTCCGGTCTCCGAAGCGCCGCGCGCGCTCAAATAAATCCAGTCGCCTTCTTGCACAAAGACCGACTCGCCGTTTGGCCGGGTTTCATAAACGGGCCGGCCGGGATCTTTGTACGCGTCTCTGATGCTGAGATCGAAAACGACTTTGCGAGTCTTCGCTGGATTCGTCAAATTGAGAAACGCCGTCGTGCGCCAACGACGGTCACGATCGTATTCGGCCAGCAACACTTCATCACGCCGCGCCGTCCAGTCAAAGCCGGAGAAGCGGTGTTGAATCTTCGTGACCTCGTTCGGCGATTTGCTGAAAGGAGCGGCAAGCGCCATCAGCCCGTCACGATGCGGCACTTTTTTCAACGGATCGCCGCCGTCGAGCGCTTCCACCCACAACAGCTTGGCCGGATGCAATTCCTGCCATTGCACGCTACGCGGGCCGGTGGGGACACCTTGCGTTGGAATCTCGTCGGAAATCGGCAGGTCGGCAATTGTGGTGACGAGCTTGCCAGTTGCATCCCACACTTCGGTCGAGCGGGTGAAATAAAAATACGGCACGCGATAAGAGAAGGGACGCTTGAGTTTGGTGACGAGAACGTACTTCTCATCCGGCGAAAATTCCGCGCTCGAGATGATCGCCGGCGCGCCAATCGTTTTGACTTCGCTTGTTGCAGAATTCACCAACGCCAGTTGGGAAGTGGCAAAGTGCTCGAATAGATTCTCGTCGTGCGGCGTTCTGAGCAAATCCTGAAACGTCGCCATTTTGGAAATCTTCCCCGCGGTCTCTTCGATATTGGGGCCGAGGGGAACTTTGGGCGTCTCCGGCGCTTTGCCGCGTTCCGATGGTACCAGCTTGACTCGCAAATGAACGTTGTCACGCATCCATTCAAACGGCGAGGTGAGCACATCGTTGACGCGCACGCCGGGAAGGGCTTTGGCTTTTCCGGTTGCGGCATCGGCAATCCACAGCTCGACGTCATCGGCGAGATCGTGAGTGAAAGCGAGCTTGGTTCCATCGTAAGACCAGCGCGGAATGCCGAGTTTGGCATCCGCGGGCGCTTCAATCGCGACTGTCTTGCCGGTTTGCAGCCATTTGACGGATAAGCGCGTGTACTGCGTCAGCCGCTGCCGCGAGCCAAGCTCGGGGTTGACGCGCAATCCGCCCAATTTGAGAAACGGCTGCGCGACCAGTTCGATGGAAGGATGGGGCCGATAGTCCACGAGCAGCATCGCGTCGTTGGCCGGGCTGACGAGCACGAACGGCGTCGGCGGCGCGTCGAGAATATCGACGACGGCTTTAGGCGGAAGCTTGTAGGGCGTTTGCGCTGAAACCTGCAATACCAGAAGCGTGATCCCCAAAAGTGTGACAAGCTTTTTCATTTCAGGTCTCCATGGTTTTGAGATTGATTGCAGACAGCCAATTTTCACCACGACTTGCCGTGCACTTCCGCGAAGGGATCTTTTGCATACTCGTTGCCTTTGCTGCGCTCCGCCATGCTTTGATCCCAATTCGGCGGCAGTTCCATCACGTGGCTGCACTTTTTGCAGGTGCGGCGCTCGAGCGAGGAGTAGAAGTTGCGCATGACCATCGGAAATTGCTTGACGATGTCTTCGAGAAAGAAATACTCATCGTAGAGCAGATTGCCGCACTTTTCGCAGAAATACAAAAATCCATCCTTTTCGCCTTTCTGACGGTGCTTTTCGATGATCAAACCGAAGGTGTTGGCAAAGCGCTGCGGCGAATGCGGCATTTTGGGCGGGATCAAAAACATCTCGCCTTCACGGACGGGCACTTCCCAATGTTTGCCGTCACGATAGAGCTTGATTTTGATGTCACCTTTGAGCTGCAAGAACAGCTCTTCGCTCTCATTATAATGATAGTCTTTCCGCGAATTGGGGCCGCCGGAAACCATCACGATGAACGTGTCGTTGCCTTTGAAGATGGTTTCGTTGGCCACCGGCGGAATCAGGCGATGCTTGTTTCGCTCGACCCAGCCCATGAGGCTGAAGGGTTCCAACGGTTTTTGCGAGTCGCGATTTTCCATTTTTATCCTCCGTTAGCATTAATTTAATGGAATTTTCCAACGGATGAATTAAGACCAACGGATGTTTTATCCGCTGGTCTTAATTCATCCGTTGGAAATTATTTGCTTTTTTGCATTGCTCCGACTTTTCAATTCAGTCAATCGCCGCTATCACCTTCAACTCAATTGCGATCGGCGTCGGCAAACGATTCACCTCGACCGTCGTTCGGCACGGCTGGTTTTCTTTAAAATATTCCGCATAAATACGATTGAAAATGGGAAAATCATCTTTCATGTTGGTCAAGAAAACCGTCACGTCGACGATTTTATCCCAGTCCGAACCGGCTTCTTCCAAAATGTACTTGATGTTGCGGAAAACAGCATGGCACTGCGCGGCGATGTCGTAAGACACGATTTCGCCATTGGCATCCAAGTCCACGCCGGGAATTTTTTTCGAGCCTCTTTCGCGCGGGCCGATGCCGGAGAGGAAAAGCAGATTGCCGGCGCGGCGCGCGTGCGGATAGGGGCCGACGGGTTCGGGCGCTTGCGAGGAGATGACTACATCTTGCTGCTGTGGTTGGGATTTGGGTGAGTATCTCTCCCGTTGTTCTGCAACGAGCGGAAGCTCGGTTGCTTCTTCATACTTATACTCTTTGAATTTCCTTTCAACAGCGAGAGGTTGAGTGATTAGAATACCGCGGTGCGCTTTCTGTGCTTCGAGTATTTTGGCATGTATCTTTGCAAAGTCAAAATCACATTCCGCTTCAAGCTGAAGTCGTATCTGGCGGACTTCTTCAATAATGGGATCGTTCCACATAATTATACCTCCATCAATTCTTCCGGCGTGCAAATGATCGGTGTGTGAAAATTCAGTTGTTTGTCGAGCGTTTCAATAACTTTGCGCGTGACGCCGTTTGCAAGATGTTTGCAATTCCAGGTCAAGAGATAATCGACTTTATACCAAGCCGGAAATGCGAGGTGATAGGCGTCCGTTCGAGCCTTTTCCGGAATTTTTGTCGCTTCAAAGTATTTAAATGCCAGTTCTGTAATTTCTTCGTTCAACACCAAAAGCGGAATATCCTGAATCGCTGCCAACCGTTTCTGCGCCGCTTGCTGGTCACCTTGACTTGCTTCCTGCTTCACAAACTCTGAAATATAACATTGAACTTCCGGGCGGACTTTGCTCCACCATTCGTGTGTTATTTGTTGATGTCCGGCGACGATCAAATCTCGGCATGGCCTGGCCGTCAAATAACTGACAATGCTAGTTTCAGTGTAAACTGTAGGGTTCATTTGTGCAGGCAAGCTCGTTCAAAAAGTTACGAAGGAAAATGCAGGGCGACCGCCACAATGAGATCGGCGCTCCCGAAAACGGGATGATTGCACGAAGGCAGTCCTGACGCCCCGGACGAGGATCTCGAACCCGGTACTTGGACCCGTGGTCGCGTCGCCCTGCAAAACATATTCTACTAAATCAGCGGCAATTTGTCAATCACTTTTTCAGTTTTAGACAAACATTTTTCGGCTCGGTGAAAAAGCGCAAGGCTTCCAATCCGCCTTCTCGGCCCAGCCCGGAATTTTTCATGCCGCCGAACGGAGTGCGCAGGTCGCGCAACATCCAGCAGTTGATCCAAATAATTCCGGATTGAATCGCATTCGCGAGGCGATGCGCGCGCGTCAAATTTTCCGTCCAAATGGTGGCGGCCAGTCCGTATGGCGTGCTATTGGCAAATTGCAAAATTTCTTCCTCGGTATCGAACGGCATGATCGTCACCACCGGCCCGAAAATTTCTTCCTGATTGGTGCGGCAATCGTAGGTCAAACCTTCGATCACCGCCGGCTCGACGAACCAGCCATGCTTGCAGCGATCTTCAAATTTTACCGGCTTGCCGCCGCATAAAATCGTTCCGCCTTCTTGTTTGGCCAATTCGATGTAGGAAAGAATTTTCTCCAGATGCGCCATTGAAACCACCGCCCCTAAATTGCCGTCTTCGAGCAAAGGATCGCCGACTTTCAGCTTCTTCGTGCGCGCGACAAAATCATCACGAAATTTTTCGTAAAGCGGACGCTCGACAAACAGGCGCGAGCCGCAGAGACAAATCTCGCCTTGATTTGAAAATGAAGACCGCAACGTGGTTTGCAGCATCTCTTCGTAATTGCAATCGGCAAAAATGAGGTTCGGATTTTTGCCGCCCATTTCGAGCGAGAGCTTTTTGAACGTCGGCGCCGCGGTTTTGGCAATCTCCGCGCCGGTGCGGGTGCTGCCGGTAAAGGTGATGACCGGAATCTTGGGATGCGCGGAAATGGCAGCACCGGCTTTATGGCCGTAGCCATGCACGATATTCAAAACGCCCGGCGGCATTCCCGCCTCGATGCAAAGCTCGGAAAGCATGTACGCGGTCATCGGCGTGATTTCGGAGGGCTTGCCAACCACGCAATTTCCCGCCGCGAGAGCCGGCGCAATTTTCCAGGTAAAAAGATACAACGGCAAATTCCACGGCGAAATGCAACCGGCAATACCGATTGGTTGGCGCAAAGTATAATTGATGGCCGTGTCCGCCATGATGTGCGCCTCGCTGGCGAAATGAATGATCGCGGTCGCAAAGAAATGAAAATTGCTCGCCGCGCGCGGGATGTCTACACTCTTGGCCAGCCACACCGGCTTGCCGTTGTCGATGGATTCTGCCAACGCCAGCTTGTCACGGTTCTGCTCGATCAATTGAGACACTCGCATCAACAATTGCGATCTTTCTTCAACCGGCGTGACCGACCACTTTGGAAAAGCTTTCTCGGCGGCGGCAACGGCCATCGCAATATCGCGCTCATCGGAATCGGGGACGTGAGAATAGATCTCGCCGGTGGCAGGATTGTAGTTGTCGATATACTGGTTGGAAATGGGGGCGATGAGCTCGCCGTTGATGTAATTTTTGATTTTTTTCATTATTCAAAATATTTTAGTTCGTCGTTTCTATTTGCAATTTCACCAACGGATAAAAGCGGCCAACGGATTTTATTTTGCGAATATTCGTTGGCCGCTTCTCATCCGTTGGACATTGGTTTTTGATCATAATAAAATCCCAAATTCTTTTCGAAATCAGACGGCAGCTCCGGCAAAGCCGAGCGCGGAATGAGAAATGTCGATAGGTTGGACAAATCGGCAAAAATTTTGTGGCTTTCTATCGTCGTGCGCAAATAATGATAGCCGGATGAGCCGCCGGTGCCGATTTTCGAGCCGATCATGCGCTGCACCATCAGCGCGTGGCGGTAGCGCCAGGCGGTCAGCAATTCGTCGATGTCGATCAAAACCGTAAGCAGGCGGAAAGGCAGGTGCAAAATCGGCTCGTCACGGTACAAGTTGATCAAGAGCGCGGCGTGTGTGGCGCGGTATGATAATCGGCGCTGGCCTTTTTTCACCAACTGGTTGTGCTTCTCTTCGTCAAACAATGCCGCAAAACTCTGCTCGGTTTGCGACAGCTCGTGAAGTTGGGCGTCGCGTTCTTCGTTCGATAAAGTCGGATTCGTTTGGATGATGCCGCGATCGCTTTCCAGCATTTTCGTCACCGCCGCCCGGTAGCTCGTCCAAAAATTGAAACCCTGAAAATCGAGAAAGGGCGTGCGCTCGAGCCATCGTTCAACCAGTTGAAACAACGAAGGCTCATGTTCGGCGCGTTGAATCATCTCCTGGTGCGCCGGCGATAAACGCGAATAATAAGCGTTTTTGTCATACGCCTTGCGCCACTCCGGTTTTAAACCGAGTTTGTTTTCAATCAAACGGAATTGAAAGCTTTGGAAGCCGGAGGCGGGCGTGAGCCAATCGCGGAACTCGAGAAAATCCAGCGGCGTCATGGTTTCGAGAATGCGCAGTTGCTCGACGATGACTTTTTGGATTTCGGCGATACGGTGCAATCGCGCCACGGCGATCCCGACGGCTTTCTCTTCGACGTAATCGCGCTGGAAAATCGCGACGACGGAATCCAACTCGTGCAGAATTTGCTTGAACCACAGCTCATAGGCTTGATGCACGATGATGAAGAGCATCTCGTCGTGCGCCGGGTGGCCGTATTCCACGCTTTTGGGAGATTGGCTGGAGAGCAAATGGTCGAGTTGGAGGTAGTCTGCGTAATAAAGGGGGAAATGTGGCCGCTGCATGGAATTCACCTTTTGATTTTAGGCTTTAGCTGCTTGAGAAAATCTGCTATATCGTTTTTGTATATTTTTTTGAGCGTCATAGCCTTTCGTAGCACGATCTTGATTCTGGCTGGTTCTAATTCAATGCCGTATGCATGACGAAAGAGATGCCGGAAGCTGCGTAGTTCATTGAGCAGTTCGTATGACGATTCAGAGATAAACGCCGGACGAATGCCATTAATCTTTAGTTTCATTTTGCTGAGCAGTTCTTTGTGCCAAGCCATTTGATCGACAATGTGATTTTCAAAGTGGTCAGCAACGAGCCTAAACAAATCTTCAAAGGCGCAATACAAGTTGTGCAACTGATAGGCAAGGCTTTCCAAGGTGAGAGGGTCTTTGGTATAGCCCTTCTTTCTCCGGATAATCTTGCGATAAATTTCTTCGATCAGCTTTTGCTGATCACGAATGCTCGCTTCAAGTGCGGTTAGCTGCTTCTTTTCCATTCCAACCCAATTTCCAGAATTCGATTTTTGAGATGATGCTTTTCAATCTGAATGACGTCCACTTCTCGTCCCGTAAGCTCGGAGAGCTCAGCCATGAATGTGAAATACCTTTCATCGGTTAGACCTTCAACCGCTACGTCAACATCGGAATTCTTCCGAAAACGCCCTTTTTTTGTCAGCGAGCCGAAAACGTAGGCACGCGCGAAACCATATCTGGCGGCTAATTGCGGCAACGAGTGCAACAAATGTTCGAGCATTTGTTTTCTCATCATCTCGTTTTCCCGCCGCTCTTTGCGAAGATACTGGTCGAGAAGGGTGGTTTTGAATGGTCTGGTCATGGCGTTTCATCAATATATTCCGGCGAAAAGGTACGCAATTCGCGGGCAAAAGTCAAGCCTCGACCAATAGAATCTCTCTCTTGCGTTTTTGAAAATTATTGTTATGTTTAAACTGCAAAATCTCTAACGCACCCGGATCAAAAACACACACGGAATTATGATGACTCTCCCAACATTCGATGACATCAAAGCCGCGGCGGCGCGTTTGCAAGGCGTGGCGCATCGCACGCCGGTGCTGACTTCGAGTTTTTTGAATGGCCTGACCGGCAACCATCTTTTCTTCAAATGTGAGAACTTCCAGCGCGCCGGCGCGTTCAAGTTTCGCGGCGCGTACAATGCGTTGGCGCAATTGTTGCCGGAGCAGCGCCGGCGCGGAGTCGTAGCCTATTCGTCCGGAAATCATGCGCAGGGCGTGGCGCTCGCCGCAAAATTGCTCGGCATCTCCGCTAAAATCGTCATGCCCACCGACGCGCCGGCGGCGAAACTCGCGGCCACGCGCGGCTATGGCGCCGAGGTCATTCTCTATCATCGTTATGAAGAAGACCGCGCGGCGATTGCCCGCGAAATTCAACAGAAGGAGCAACGCGCGCTGATCCCACCATTTGATCATCCGCACATCATCGCTGGACAGGGTACGATTACGCTGGAGTTATTCGAACAAGTTGGCACGCTCGATATTCTCCTCGCGCCGGTTGGTGGCGGCGGGCTTATTTCCGGCAATGCCATCGCGGCGCATCAGCTCTCGCCGGCAACGCAAATCTACGGCGTCGAGGCGGAGGTTGCCAACGACGCTTATCTTTCGCTGCAAAAAGGCGAGCGCGTATCAATTCCGGTGCCGCCGACAATTGCCGACGGCATGCAAGTGACTTCTCCCGGCGAGATCACTTTTGCCATCATGCGCGAGCATCTCGCCGGTGTGCTCCTGGTTTCAGAAGAAGAAATCAAAAACGCGGTGCGGCTGGTTTTGGAGCGGATGAAAATTCTCATCGAGCCGACTGCTGCGGTGCCGGTCGCCGCGGCGCTGAAAAATGAACCGGCTTGGCGCGGGAAGCGGATTGGGATTATTGTGAGCGGGGGGAATATTGACATGGCAAAATTGGTGACGATACTTGCTTGAGTTTCTTGTGCCGCAGTAAGCCTCAATTAGTAATGGACAACTAATCTGTCATGCTGTGAGCATCTTTTTTCGACTGGGCACTGTGCTTGGATTGAAAAAAGATCCTGCTGTAGCGGGATGACATTCTTCTCTCTCCATAGCTGAGGGATTGTGTGCTGCATCGCAAAACGCTTGACTTTCACCGCCAAAAAATTATCTTGTAATTTGATATACCTGCATCCAATCAAGGGTATATAAAGTTTGCAATTTTCACATACAGCATGAACCAAGGATAGGTGAAGATATGGACAAGCTGACGATTGACGACGTCGATCTAAAAGAGAAGCGCGTGCTGGTGCGCGTGGATTTCAACGTGCCGATTGAAAATGGAAAAGTCACGGACGATACGCGTATTCGCGCCGCGTTGCCGACGATCCAAAAAATTTTGCAGAGCAATGCGAAGCTGATTTTGATGTCGCATTTGGGGCGTCCGAAAGGCGGGCCGGATCCGAAATATTCTCTCATGCCGGCGGCAACGAGATTGACCGAGCTGCTCGGCAAAGACGTTGAAATGGCGCCGGATTGCGTCGGCAGCGACGTTGAAGCGATGGTAAACGCGAGGCAGCCCGGCCAGGTGTTGATGTTGGAAAATTTGCGTTTTCATAAGGAGGAAGAGAAGAATGATCCGGAATTTGCCAAGCAATTGGCGGCACTTGGCGACATGTATGTAAACGATGCTTTTGGTTCGGCGCATCGCGCCCACGCTTCGACCGAAGGCGTGGCCAAAATTCTCAAGACCGCTGCGGTCGCCGGTTATTTAATGAAGGCCGAATTAACCGCGTTGGGCAAATTGCTCACCGGCGCGCAAATGCCTTTCGTCGTCATTCTCGGCGGCGCGAAAGTTTCGGATAAAATTCAAATCATCAAAAATCTCGTCACGCGCGCCTCGCATCTGCTGGTCGGCGGCGGCATGGCTTACACATTTCTCAAAGCGCAAGGCCGCGAGATCGGCAAGTCGCTCGTCGAAGTGGAACATTTGGTGACGGCCACCAACCTCATGACCGTGGTGGCGTATTCAAATCCCCGCAAGCCCGTTAAGATGGAATTACCAGTGGATCACGTGATCGGTTCGAATATCGAAGGCACCGATGCGCTGGAGCATCCGCAGATCGATATTCCGGCGGACAAACTTGCCGGCGACATCGGCCCGCAAACGATCAAAAATTTCAGCATGATTCTGGCGCAGGCGAAAACCGTGTTATGGAATGGCCCGATGGGGGTTTTTGAGAAAGAGCCGTTCGCCAAAGGCACGATGGCGATTGCAGCCGCAGTTGCGGAGGCCACCGGCCGCGGCGCATTTACCGTGGTTGGCGGCGGCGACAGCGTGGCCGCGCTTTCCAAGTCCGGACTGACGAACAAAATCTCACACGTCTCCACCGGCGGCGGCGCCTCACTGGAGTTTCTCGGCGGCCAGGACTTGCCCGGCGTCGAGGCGCTCACCAAGGCGCCGAAAAAGACATAAACAAGTCGCAACGATAAAGGCAAAACATTTTTTTAACCGGAGGGGCGGAAGCGAATCGCAAGGCATTTAACATTTTTGACTCACATCCTAACCAGTGGAGGTATCTATGGCTATCGTGGTCAAATTCAGTGCGTCCAACATGACGGCGCAAAAGTATGAGACGGTGCTCAAGCGCTTGGAAGCGGCGGGCGCGGGCGCTCCTCCCGGCCGCTTGCACCACGTGAGCTACGGCTCTCACGACAACCTGCAAGTCATCGACGTGTTTGACTCACCGCAGTCGCTCGAAAACTTTGGCAAAACGCTCGTGCCGATTTTGACGGAATTGGGAATTAAAGCGGAACCCCAGATCGAGGAAGCCTATAAGATTATCAAAGGCTAATCAATCCGACGCGGCTTTGGAGTCTTAGCGTTTTTCCGTGGCCGCTCGACCAATTTCTCGATCACATATTTTGCCGGCGCGAACAGGGAGTGCAGCGCTTGCTGAAATCCTTCAAAAATATCGATGCTGCGGACGGGCCGGATGACGCTGATAATATGCGTGACGGATTTGGCTTCCGGCTCACGAACATATCGCAACGCCCAGAACGTTCCCAAACGCAACAATGCCGCCAGAAAAAAGAGAAAGTGAAAATGCGCCCAGTGAAAATCTCCCAGCGTTAAATTCCACTCGGCAAAGACGAGCGCGAGGCCGCCGCCGATCAGCGGCGCAATCGTCGCGGCAATGCCCACGACAGTTCCATCGACCGCGATGTAATTCGCCCGCCGGTCCGCCGGCGAAATTTTGTAAACCAAGTTGGGAATCGCAATCGCGTTGCCGGCATCGAAAATGCCGAAGAGATGGATCACGATGTAGAGCCAGAACGTGTTCGGCGTCGTAAAAATCCACAACAGCGCGAAAACAGTTTTTCCCACCATGCAGATGTGCAAAATCGGCTTGTTGCCGAACTTGTCGAGAAACTTGCCCCACGGTTTGAGCGCCAGCAAATTGGTGAGCGTCGCCAGCATCGCCATGGCCGAGACGAAGGTGAAACTCAATCCCGCTTGCTTTAGCATGTAAACGCCGTAAAAAGTTCCGGCGATGCCCATCGACAGATCATAAATGATTCTGAAATAAAACACCCGGCGAAAGTTCGAATCCCGAAACGGAATTTTCAGCGATTGCCAAAAGGTCAATTGCGCGGCGGGTTTGGCAAAGGGCGGATCGTGCATTTTGTTGATGGTCGCCACCGCCCACAGGCCGAAAACAATGCCGCCGGCAATTAATACCACAAAGCCATGCGTCGCGGGGCCGATTCCGTGCGCGTTCCACCAGTCGATAAACTTTCCGGCGGCAACGCCCAAAACCACGCCGACCGCGCCGGCAGCGAGATTGCGTTGGGCGAAGAATCTGCCGCGCACTTTTTGCGGCACCATATCCACCAGCCACGAAATCCACGGCACCAGACTGAAAATGCCGAGTCCGGAAGCCACGGCGATAAGAATGAGCAACAGCCAGATTCTGTACGAGGCGAGTGGCTCGAAACTGAAAAGCGCCAAACCGCAGATCAGAAGCCACACCAGGCGCGAGGCGGCGGCAAATTTTATCGCCATGGCTTTGCGATTGCCCTTGCGCTCAAGCGAGCGAAAGGCGCGCACTTGCAGCAAGTTGGCGCCGACTTGAATGGCTGCGATCAACCCAATGACGAAAGCGTTGGCGCCGAGCGCTAAAGCAAAACCGGTGAGTACCACCCCACCAGTCAACACCCCCATGGTACCGGTAAGCGCACCCTCCCAGATCGAGTATTGCATGCTGCGATGAATGTGCGGCGGAATATTTGGCTCGGAAGCAGAAACGTCAAAATGAAACGGCGAAAACTTTTTTAGCACCTTCCAGCCTTGATTTTGGTAAGCGGATTGAACGGATTAAGCGGATTTTAGAAGAACGATCTCTTCATAACAATTATCTGCTCAATCCGCTTAATCCTCTTACTTGACCTTCCAAGTAACGTGTCATTCTGAAAAATCCTGTTCAGGCCAAGCACCGTGCTTGATCCTAACAAGATCGTTCCACGATGACATCCTATTGTTACTTGCAGTACTAACCCCGACAATCGGGGTCAATCGCTGGATAGTTACCAAATTTTTTATTTAAGGGGAGTCGGGGCCCGGTCGCTTCTTTGAATTCGCCGCTGCGCACAACCTGGGCGCCTTTCGCTTTCATGAAGGCTTGGAATTTGTCGAGCACGCGCCGGAAATCGAGCCTTCACGTAGTAATGAAGCTCGGGAACGATGCTGCCGGTGATGTTGAATTTTCGCATAAAACGCCTCACAGTTTTGCTTAAGCAGGCTAACTGCCGTTACATTAAATTACCCAAAAAATCGTCGAGAGTCAAATCGAAAAATTTGCTGAATCTGCTGTAACAAAACGCTTGACTTTTCCCTTCCCGCGCCGCATATTGTTCTATTCGACGTTCCTATCTTTCGCTGCATCGATTCACCAACACTGAGAAGCTGTTACCCAATAGGAGCGAATAGCCATGGCCGGATTACCTCCCAAAACCATCCTCTGCATTGCCAGCTACGAGAAGGGGCAAGAGTTCATCCGCGAGTGCAAACGGCAGGGGTGCAACGTGTTTCTGCTGACCACGCAAGCGCTGGAGCACGCCGATTGGCCGCGCGAAAGCATCGACGAGATGTTTTATATTCCCGATCTGTATAATCGTAACGACGTGATTCTCGGCGTCAGCTACATGGCCCGCTCGCGCGTCATTCATCGCGTCGTGCCGCTGGATGATTATGACGTGGAAATGGCCGCGACGTTGCGCGAGCATCTGCGCATTCCCGGCATGGGTGAATCCACGGCGCGATACTTCCGCGACAAGCTGGCGATGCGCGTGCGGGCGCGGGATCGCGGCTTGCTCGTGCCGGATTTCGTACACACATTGAATCACGAGATGGTGGGCGAATTTTTGCGCAACGTGCCGCCGCCGTGGGTGTTGAAACCGCGCTCCGAAGCCTCGTCGGTCGGCATAAAAAAAGTCAACACGCCGGATGAGCTTTGGCCTCTGCTCGAGGCTTTGGGCGACCGGCAATCTTTTTACGTGTTGGAACGCTACATTCCCGGCGACATTTATCACGTCGATGCCATCGTCTCCGAGCGCGAGGTGGTGTTCGCCGAGGTGCACGAATACGGGCAGCCGCCGATGACGGTTTCGCACGAAGGCGGCGTTTTCACGACGCGCACGGTGCTGCGCGGCTCGACGGAAGAACAAACGTTGCGGGCGTTGAATTGGCAGGTGATGGGCGCGCTCGGTTTCGTGCGCGGCGTGTCGCATACGGAGTTCATCAAAGGCCGCGACGACGGCCGGTTTTATTTTCTCGAAACCGCGGCGCGCGTCGGCGGCGCGAATATCGTGGAATTGGTGGAGGGCGCAACCGGCGTCAACCTTTGGGCGGAATGGGCGAAGATTGAAATCCTGCAAGATGAGAAGCCGTATGAGCTGCCGCCGCACCGGCGGGATTATGCCGGCGTGATCATCTCGCTGGCGCATCAAGAACATCCCGACACCTCGGCTTATCAGGATCCGGAGATTGTTTTTCGGCTGCGCAAGAAGAATCACGTCGGCTTCGCCATTGCTTCGCCTGATCCTTATCGCATCCGCTATTTGCAGGATGAATATTGCCGGCGCATTTATGCCGATTTCTTCGCCAAGCTGCCGCCGCCGGACAAGCCCACGAGCTGAATTTTTCTGATATTGCCTCTTGATTGTGTATGGCATTTTCAGTATCTTACTGAAGGCTAAATGCATTTTGAGGTATAACTTAGATCACTCTAAAGCCGGATGAAGACGCTTGAAAGACTTCAAGAACAACTATCAGCAGGCCAGTTTGAATTTAGCCGGCATGCTTTCAAGCGCGCTGTCGAGCGTAACATCAGTGAATTGGAAATAAGACAGGCAGGAGAACACGCAGGGATTGTCGAAGATTATCCGACTGATAAATATTCCCCAAGCTGCTTGCTGTTAGGTTTTGCCGAAAGCGGGCGTCCATTACATATCCATGTTTCGCGCATGGATTCCGACCTCGTGAAAATCATCACAACTTACGAACCGAACGCAACGGAATGGACTGATAACTTTTCAAAGCGGAGATAAACATGTTCCAATGTCATGTATGTGGTTCAACAAAAGCGTACGAAGACTTTGTTGATGAAGTTTTTCTGATTGATAATAAGCATTTTCTGGTCGAACGCATTCCAGCATTAGTCTGTGAGCGTTGTGGCGAGAAAACGTTCAGCCGTGAAACAACGGAAAGGATTCGGCGAATGATTCACGGCGATTCAAAGCCTGTAAAGTCTGTTTCTATAGATGTCTTCGCTTACGCGTAGTCTTTTGCTCATATTTATGGAGATGAGTAGCTACCCAATTCCCGCTCACTACACGAGCGCGACGGACGAATTTCTAGCAGCAAAAAAAGCCGCCGTCATGGATCGCAGCTTTATCGGCAAGCTGCGCGTTTTCGGCAAAGATCGGGAGTCATTGCTGCATCGTCTCACCACGAATGAGATACGCAATTTAAAAGCTGGTGGAGGCGTCGTCAATATTTTCACCAATGCCAAAGGCCGTGTCGTCGACGTGGTGGAAATGTTCATGGAAGAAGACAGCATTTTTATGCTGACGACTCCAGGGCGCGCCAAGCAGGTGAAAGAGTGGATCGAAAAGTACACTTTCGTCGAAGACGTGCGCGTCGAGGACGTCACCTCCCAATATGGCCTCATTGCTTTTTTCGGTGAAGAAAGTGTCAAGCTTTTGCGCCAATCGTTTGGATGGGAGGTAGAGGATTTACCGATGCAACATGCGCGGCCTTTGGCGTGGAATGACAAAAATATAATCGTTCATCGTAGTGGCGCCATCACGCCGGTACTATTCAATCTCATCATGCCCGTTGCAGAAATGGCGGAGCTTTGGGAAAAGGCAACAGCGCAAGCCACTCCCATCGGCTATGCGGCTTATGAGATGCTCCGCATTCATCACGGCCAGCCGGCGGTGGGTAAAGAGATTACGGAAGAGTACAATCCCCACGAAGTGGGCTTGCATCCTTTCATCAATTTCGAGAAGGGGTGTTACATCGGCCAAGAAGTCATCGCGCGTCTTGACTCGTATCAAAAAGTGCAGCGCCAGCTTATGGGCGTTACGCTCGAAGTTGCCGAAGCGAGCGCGCTGCAAGCTTTCGACACCAGTATACCGATTTATTTGAGTGAGCAGCTTATCGGCCAGTTGACGAGCGCCTGTCTTTCACCCGAACACGGGCAAGGCATCGGCTTGGCGGTGGTTCGCAAACAGTTTGCGGCATCAACCGAACCGGTGCAGATTCGCCGGCCGGAGCGCAGCGTTGCCGGGCGATTGCGGCCGTTGCCGTTTAATGATTGAAAAGGGTTTGACTGTCAACCAACGGTTTTCATGTCATTCTTCCAGAATGATATTTCTATATTTTAACAAAACTCAATAAAATTGTGATTTTCAATTTAACATATTTTTAGAAAGGAGCATGGTTCTTCCTTCACACGTATGAGCAACGACTACCCCAAGCTACGCTTCCTCGAGGCGATTCCATTGCACTCCGAAAACGATCTCCAGTCCGGTTCCGAAAATGGCGTCGCGTTTGCTCTGCGTGATCCGACCGGCATAGCCGAAAGCATTGTCGCCGTGTCAGCAGAAGCGCTCTTTGCCATCCAGTTCTTCGACGGCCAGCACTCATTGCTGGATATTCGGGCGGAATTTATGCGCGTGTTCGGCGCGTTTTTGCCGGAGGAAAAGCTGCGGCATCTCGTCGCCGAGCTGCGGCAGGCGCATCTGCTCGATGACGGCGCTTTTCAGGATTACAAAACACAGCTCGAGCGCCAAATGCTGGCGCAGCCATTCCGCAAGGCGGCGCATGCCGGCACGAGTTATCCTGCCGGTCCGGTGCGCTTGCGCGAGCAATTCGACAGTTTCTATCGCTCGCCGCAGGGCGCCGGCATGCCAAACGGCATTATGAACGGTCCGGCCAAAACCAAAGTGTTGGCGGCGGTGGCGCCACACATTGATTTGCGCATGGGCGGGCCCTGCTACACGTTCACGTACCGGGCCTTGGCCGAAACCGAGCCGGCGGATATTTACGTTATTCTTGGCACCGGCCACAGCGGCTTGCTCAATTGCTTTTCCTGCTTGCCGAAAGACTTTGAAACACCGCTCGGCATGGTGAAGCATGATGCAGAATTTATCGACGACCTGCGCCGCCGGCATCCGCACGAGCTTTTTGCCGAGCCGCTGCCGCATCGCACCGAGCACACGATCGAGTTCCAGACCGTTTTTTTGCAGCATCTGTTCGGCGGCCGGCGAAATTTTGCGATCGTGCCGATTTTGTGCTCCTATGCTTATCCGATGTTGACGGATGCGCGTTTCGCGCGAGAGAAAAAAATCATTACGGATTTCACCAACGCGCTGCACGCCACGATTGCCGCCAGCAAACGCCGCGTTTGTGTGATTGCCAGCGTCGATTTTTCGCACATCGGCCAGCGCTACGGCGATCCGCAGCCGCCGGACACGGCATTTATGCAGCGGGTCAGCGACGCCGATAAGCGCTTGTTGGCCGACATTGCCGCAGTGAATGCGACCGCGTTTGTGGAAACGACCGAGCGGATCGATGATCGTTATCGCGTTTGCGGCTTTGCGCCGTTGCACACGATGCTCGCTTCGACGCCGGCAAAACAAGGGCGAACGCTCAAATACGATCACGGTTTCGTGGACGATGGGCGGTCGGTGGTCACATTTGCCAGTGCGGTGTTGTATTAAAAATGTTAGCCTGTTAGCCAGTTAGCCCTGTTTGCCTGTTAAGCGTGTAACCGGTAAACTGGCGAACCGGCTAACTTTTTAGAAAAATGAGCCAACTTGACGCCAAGAAAAATTTCCAGGAATTTTTTCCGGAAGCTTATATCAAAAAATCCGTCAAGCTTCTCAAACTGCTCAGTGAGGAGAGCCGGCTGCGCATCATGCTTTATCTGGCCAAGGCAGGGCCGTGTACGGTTTCAGAGATCGTCGAGACGCTCGATCTCGTGCAGAGCACCACGTCGCACCATCTCTCGCTGCTGCGCACCGCGGATTTGGTGATCACCACGCGCGAGGGCAAGAACGTGTATTACGACATCAATGATCCGACGTGGAAAGAGATGGGCTTGCAGTTTTTTAAATATCTGCAAAAGGGCAACGAGATCGATCTGCTGGGAAAGTTTGTGTTGAAGATGATTGGAAAATAGTTGGCCCCGACTCTCCTCAATTAAACCATTTTAAAGGAAGGTCGGGGCTAACTGGCGAACAGCTTAACCGACAGGAGGGTATCATGAGCGTTCTAAAAATGATTATTGCCGACGACCACCATTACGTCAGTGGTGAGTTGCACGGCAGTCGCGCGGAGTGGGTCTACGCGGCTTGCTCGCGCAATCCCAAAAGCCTGGAAGAGCTTGACGCACTGCTGCCGGAATTTGGCGCGGACGAAGATTTGAGCTCGCATTTTGGCGGCTGGATGGATGATCTGGAGCTGGAGCCGGTCGACGCCGGCCTGATCATCGTCGATTTGGCGAAGAAGTGGATTTATGCCCACGACACGTATTTCGGCGCCTATCGTCGCGGCAGCTATAATCCCCATGACGACGATGACGCGACGATTGAGTACGAGTTTTCCAATGACTGGCAATTCGTTGCCGAGCCAAAATGGTTTCGTTATTTGGAAAGCCTGGGACTCAAGCCTTACGGCGATCTGAAAGGGCCTTCGTATGAAAAAACCGAGTACGATGGTTTTTCAGAGGATGATCTGGAATTTGATGACGAAGAGGAGGAAGCGGCGCCTTCCTACGCCGACGAGGACTGGGGTGAAATCTACGTTAGCGACGACAATTATACGAATCGCCTCACGTCGATGGGCGACTTCAATCCGCAAAACGCCGAGGAAGAGCGCGATGCCCAAACGCTGGAACACGTCGCGCGCTACGATCACGACGCCTACGTCGCGCAACAACGGATTGAAAATTCACAGAAAAAAATCGCCAGCCTCAAAATCGAGCTGCAGGCGGTCGAGAATTTGAGAAAACGCGATACTGTGCCGCGCTGGGAAATCAAGCGCATCAAGCTGCAAGCGCACATCGGCAAGTATGACCAAGGCCTGTCGCGCTGGACCGAAGATTACACCGAGGCCGCGGCGATGGCGGCGGAGCTGCGGAATCTCCTGGTGACGAACAAGGGCCGGCTGATGCTGAAAATGTGGGAAGAAAAAGAGAAGGAAGGTTGGGGAGATTTGGAAATACCTTATTGAACTTTTTACCGACCGGTTACTATGAGTGGCCGGTCGGTTTTTCCTTGGTTTAATTTTTTCCCAACAATTTATTCCCCCCTGCCCACAAAATTTTTATCCTATTCGGAAATTTGCATACCGCAAATTATTCCGATGTGTCTCGCGATAGAAATCATCCAGTTTCTCAGGAATATTCGGCGAAATGCCCGCCAGCAAATTTTGCAGATAGTCGCTGTTTTGCCTCAGTAATTCCCGTCCACCAATTTTGCCGTGCGCCGGAATCACATATTGCACACGTTCATTGCGTTCCCATTTTTGCAATCCGGCAATCCATTTTTCAATCGGGCTATCCGCATTGATCACCGGCAGCGGCGTTTCCACGGCGTCGCCAGCCAGCAAAATCCCCCATTCCGGAATGAAACCGACAATGCAATCGAGCGTGTGGCCGGGCAAATGGTGCAGGTACACTGAGATATTTCCCAGAGTCAGCTCCATCTCATCTTCAAATATAGATAATGTCGGGGGAACCAAAACCACCTCATTCCAAACGCCGGGTTGCGCTTTCTGCTTTTCGCGCAGCTCTGCCGGCGCTTCCTCGTCAAAACGCCTCGCGCAATTGATATGTCCGATAATCGGCTGGTCATGATAAGGCAGGCCCGCCGTTCCCCAAGCATGATCCCAATCCGCGTGAGTATAAACGAGCACCCAATATTTTTGCTCGAGCAGCGGCAACACCGGCTGCAGATCGCGGGGATGCGACAGACTGTCCCACACCACCGTGTAGTTATCGCCGATGATGACGGCACCGCGCACATCGAAATCATCCAAGCTCACTTCGGTGAGCAGGAGGCCGGGACGAAATTCTTTGAGTGTGGTCATTTTTTACTTTTCATCGGTTTGGCTCAACTTCACCCAAGCCGGATGATACCTTTGCAGCCGCTGGATGTCTTTTTCCGTCAGCGCGTTGAGGCGGCGCACGTCCATGTTGTCTTCGAGATCGGCGAGCTTGACGCGGCGGGCAATCGCATTGGATTCGATGCGCGCCAAAAATTCATCGTAGTTCTCGTTTTCCTGATGCGTCAAACACACCACGGCTTGCAAGACTTCCTCGGAAAAGCCCTCGGCGCGCAACCTCTCTATTGTCCAGTCTGTGTCTTCAATCACGTCGTGCAAGACGGCTACCGTCATTTCAACTTCGGAGCGCATCCGCATCATCACCCTGATGGGATGCAGAATGTACGGAAAGCCGGATTTGTCTTTTTGCGTTTGATGGGCCTGCGCCGCAATCGCGATGGCCTTCGCTAAATTTGCCATGGAGAGCGGTCTCAACTTTTTAACGAGAACATTTTGGTTTTCTGATCCCATTGCACGCGGTCCCGGTTTTCTTCCCACCACCGTTTCACCTTTTCGCCTTCATCTCTCGTAAACTCGAAATGGAGATGGCTGCGCAGAGAATGATAGGCATCCTCTGAAAACACCTCGTCGTTTTTCATGAGTTGAATCATCATGGGAATGGCTTGTTCATTGCCGAGCTCGAGAGCGACTTCAAGAAATTTAATTTTAAGCTCAGTGTCTTCCTCGCTCTCGGCAGCGCTTGTAAGCTTGGCGGCATTATCTTTGTCACCGAGAACCTTGATGGCGTCGATGGCGCTGCTCCGCACCGCATCCGATTTGTCGTGAAGAAGGCTGAAAATTTGCGGTAATACGGACCTCTCCTGCGTTTTGACCAAAAGTTGAAGGGCGGATTTCCGAACTTCGGCGTCTTCGTCATGAAGCCTTTCGGCAACCAAAGGCAGCCATTGGCTTTTTTGGTCCGTATGGGATTCAAGAATCAATATCGCGGCCAGACGGTCCGTATTGAGCCGGCCGCTTAACATGTGGAGCGCATGCTCGAGAGGTTCTTCTTCTTTCTTATGGAAGAAGAACACGCCGGCAAGGAAGACGGCGACAACGCCGACGGAAGCGACAAGATTTCGGAAAGCGATAATCTTTCGCGGCGCGAGTTTTAGATAACGAAACACGGCGCTAAGGAGGAGCGCGGAGGCAAGCACACAAACAACCAACGGACTGGTGGGAAGCCCGGTGTTCCATGATAGCTTGACACCAATAAAACTGATGATGGAACCCCCTATCCATCCACTGGCCAGACGCGTGCTCAATTTATCGGACAGCAACATCGCTCCCACGGAGGGAATCACCAGGTAACTAAAAACCAAAAACACGCCGGCGATGGCAACCGAGCTGGTGATGACGAAGCCAAACGACATGTAGAACAAAAAATCCCAGAATCTCACATTGAGGCCGTTCTGCTCCGCATTTTCCGGGTCGAAAGAAATCGCCATGAACTGCTTGCGAAAGATGAAATGAAAAATTCCAACGAACGCGTAGATGAGGGCGGTTTTGATGACCGTGCTCGCTTGCACCCAGAGCAGCTCGCCTTTGATGATGTGATCCAGCTCTTGTGGGCCGAGGGCGCTTTTCGAAAGCACGAGAATCGTCGCTGCAAACGTCACGGCGTAGACAATGCCGATAATCGCCTCGTGCGGAACCTTCTCGCCGCGCATGCGTGTAGCCGAAAAGATAAATGCTCCGAAGATGGTGAAAGCGAGCGAGTAAAGATAAAGTTGGGTCAAATCCTTGCCGGCTTCATAACCCAACAACACGCCAATGACCGTGCCGAGCGCGGCAATTTGCGCCAGCGCCAAATCGACAAAAATCACTTTGCGCGCAATGACGTGAACCCCGAGATAAACGTGAATGCCCGTCAAGACGAGACATGCCAACAGGGGCCATATCATCGTTGCCGGGATATAAAAAAGCTCTTCCAACATAGTTCTTGAGATATCGTTTAATCTATTAATAGTGCAATCTTTGAAAAAAAAGCAAAAACTTTCACGCCAAGCCGCCAAGACGCAAAGATATCGCAAAGAAAATCTCTGCGTGTTCTTTGCGGCTCTGCGTCTTTGCGTGCGCTTTTGTTTTTGGTTGTGGCTTGTCTACGTTAGGCATCGGCCTGCAAGATCTCTGCGATCAAATACGAAATGAGCTTTTCGTAGGTGTCCAATTCGGGCGCAGCGCCGACGTCGAGGTAAGTGACGACGACTTTCGCCCCGGTTTTGCCGGCGACATAATCTGCCGCATCGCGCGAGTAGAAGTTATCGTTCAAGATGATTTTGATTCCCTCCCGCTTAATCTGCTCGACGATGGCGTCACGACGCTGGGGCGGCGGCGGAATGCCCGGCTTTTCTTCGAGCTCGCTGCGAATGTCCAATCCAAAACGGTCGGTAAAATAGACGTACGTTTTATGATAGGAAACGATTTTCAATCCATTCAATCGTTGTGCGGTCTGCATCCAACCGCCTAATTGGGCGAGAAGATTTCTTGCTTTGAGCCACTCGATGAGCTCCTGGTTCTTTGCCTTGCGCGCCAAAATATCGCCGGCCTTTTTGCCCACCGCTTGCAAAAGCTCCTCACCGAATGTGGCGGCGTCAAGGCGGGCTTCGAATGCTGCGAGATGTTGTCGATAATATTCTGTGTTGGCGGGATCCATTTTTGCAAGCCGATCGGCGATATTCGCAGCGATGATTTTGACGTTGAACGGATCGAGCCAAACGTGAGGGTTGCCCTGGGGATGAATATCACCCCAGGCGCGAGATACTTCAGTTGGCAGTTCTTTCACCGGCACACTGAGGGTGGCGACAAGATGTCCCAGATTGCCCGGCTGAATTCGGGGGTTCCCGGAAGCATCGACGACGTTTTTTGCCCAGAGATCCAAATTCAACCCATTCTCGATAAATAGCTCTGCATCATTGGCAATTTGATTCATGCGAGGCGTCGGTGTGACGTAGTGCGGGTCTTGCTTGGGATTGGCAAGCGCCGTAACATTCACCCTTTCTCCCCCCACTTGTTCAACCACATACTTCAGGTAATTAAGCGTGGTCACGACTCTTAATTTTTTCTCCTGGGCGGGTAGCGATTGCACCATCAGCAGGCATGCAACGAAGATACGAATTGACAGCTTCATAAAACCTCCTTTTAGCTAATTGAAGGAGTGTGGACTTTCTAGTCCGCACGCGCATCGCGGACAGGAAAGTCCGCTCTCCTCTTTCTAACGGTTAACCCAATATGGCTCGGTGGGATGAGAGCCAAAGACAAAGTTAATTTCGAACAGAACCGTATTAATATCGTTTTGTTCGGAGAAATCACTTTGCCGATGCTCAAAGCCAAGCCGGAAGCGAAGAAACTCGGTGGTATAATAACTTGCATACGCCGACCACGATTTGGTGATCAAGCTCTCATCACTGGGTTCTTGGAGCCGGTCATAACGCAGCCCGAGATAAAGCCAATAGGACATTTGATATTGCGCGTAGGCGTACCAACCATACGGTGAAATTTTCGTTTCAGTGAGAGAAGTATCCGTAAAGGACTGTCTTCCGAACATAATTTCTCCCCCGGCAACGAATGAGCGTGATTGCCGGCGTTCTGCCGGGGCCCATTTATAGGTCAAGTCGGCGCCAATGAGTCTGGCCGAGTTGGGTTTACGTTCCTCGTAGGCGCTGGCGCCGAGAACCAAAAGATGTTCGTTGTTCCAATCAGCCGATAAATTGAGATGGCCGAGAAATGCCGGCTGCTTGCCTGCAAGTCCTCCGGACAATCCTAATTCACCGGCTTTCACCACATCGAAATTCATTTCCAGCGTGGTGCCCGGTATGGGATTGGGCAGGAAGAAATCCAGATCGATTCCCACCGGATTGAAGCCTGATTCAAAAAACTCGCCGTGCTCGGTTCCCAAATATTTTGAAACGATCAGGGGGCGTGTGGTCCAAGGCACATCGTGGAGATGCAGCCGGTTATTTACGCCGAACGGAGCGCGGTATTTTCCAACTTTAAGCTTCAAGCCGAGGGGCGCCTTTTCCAGAATCGGCAGGCGTTTGATGAGGCCGTAAGCTTCCTCCGGATCAATCGCAAAGCCGGTGCCGGCTTCATCCTCAATGGCAAGTATGGTTATCGCTTCTGCATAAGGATCGACCGGAGCGCGGAGGTCCAGCTCGACGGTGCGGACGAATGGACGATTGTTGATTTCAGCTTCCTGCTCTGAGTCGAAAACGGTGTGATTATCCGCTCGCGCCGCGAAGTTGAGGAAGGCGGTGGTTCGTGGATTGAATACAATGGGTGCGGTAGACCGGGAAACGGCGTCGATCTTCTTTTCGAGGTCTTGTATTCGTTTGTCGAACCGTTCCTCGATGCGATCAAGTTCCGCTTGTTGATCGAATTCGGGATTTTGCTGCAGAGTTTTGAGCGAATCCAATTCATGGCGCAACTGCCGTATTTCTTTTCTCAAGTCTTCGAGGGGATTGCTCTGCATATTTGCACTTTCTTGGCTGAACGTCAGTGACGCAGCCAGGAAGGTGAATGCAATAATCAAAGTTCGATACGACATGGCTCCACCTGGCGTTTTGCGAAATGGTCGATCGTTGTCTCCGGAATGCGAAATTTCCGGTTTAAATTGCTCGCGGATGTCTATCAAATCTGCTTTGAGAGAGCAGCAAATAGACAACAAAATTTATCCTGGGTTGGATTAAAAATTCTGCTGCCCGGCTGGTGGGGCGCGATTGCTGCAAGGAATGGCATTGAATTGGGAAACGCAATGGAGGGTGGACGGCGCAATGGGAATGAGCGGCGGCAAGCTTGCAACGAATGAAACGTCGTTTTGAAGGCTATGATGCGCACTCGCAAAAAGACAGGCGATGCAAAGCTTCTGGCCGCGCTCGAAAACCGGCTGCCTGGCCTGAGATTGCGAAAATGCGGGGTCATCGTATCGCCCATCGTGCCAATCGTGGCGATGCGCGAAATCAGCAGCGCAATTGGCAATGAGCGAAAGCGCAACAAGGAGAAATATTAAGATTTTTCGGATTCGTTGCGGCATCTTCCTCTGACAAATTCAACGGCGCGTTTTGTTAAAATCTGTAAACAATCTACAAAACGCAGAACTGAAAGTCAAGCATTTAAAAGTCAATGTCACTAACTTTTGTAACATTGCAAAGGTTCACGTATTCAATAACCCACGCCTCTCCCCGAAGGGGAGAAATGTTTAAGCCCAGAGCAACGCTCTGGGAAAATAATTATATCATTGTTAGTGTGTGAAATCCGTGCAGCGGATGCTATTGATGAAGTAACCCCGGCGGCGGCTGCGACTTTAACGCGCTACAATTTCTTAATCTGGCACTCATTTTGAGTTAATGTTCCGGCGTTATATTGCAGCAGAGGGCGGAGGGCTTAGGGCTGAGGGCTTAGGGCCTATGCCCTCAGCCCTCTGCTCTAAGCCCTCCGCCCAAAAATTTCTCTTGCCAATTTACCAAGAATTGCTTATTATTACTGGCAGGTAACATAGGTAACAAAAGGGACACGGAAGGGTTAGTTTGATGAAGAGCGCACAGCTATGATGATTAGTTTTAAAAAAAATTGTAGTGTCCCGTTCTCTAAAAAGCGTCCAGGCGGTAGAGAGTCGAGGCGCTTTTTTTATTTTCCCACTTTGGCAAATCCATGCAACACCAATTCTTCAGTGTTGTTCTAAAACTTAACCAACCTCGGAGGAGGATTTATGCAGAAGGTATCGAAGTTGTACCGGCTGTTGTTTTGCTGCCTGTTGCTTCCGGCGCTGGCTTTTGGCCAGGGCGTAACCACTGGCGCGATGAATGGCACTGTTATGGATGCCAAAGGGCAGGCGCTTCCGGGCGCCAATGTCGTGGCCGTGCATGTCCCGAGCGGGTCGATATTTGGGGCCGCCTCACGCACTGACGGGCGCTTCAATATCCCGGGTATGCGTGTTGGCGGGCCGTACACCGTCACCACCTCTTTTATCGGCTATAAAACGCAAAGACAGGAAAACGTGTATCTAACGCTGGGCCAGGATTTGAAGATCGATTTCGTGCTGCCCGAAGAAGCGGTTGAGATTGGCGAAGTTCAAGTGGTGGCGGAACGAACCGCAATCTTAAGCGCATCACGGACCGGCGCGGCAACTTCCGTTAGCAGAGAAGCTATTCAGAGGCTTCCTAGCATTACCGGAAGAATTGAAGACCTTGCCCGCTTGACACCTCAGTACAATCCTTCCGGTTTTGGTTTCTCCTTTGCCGGTCAAGATAATCGCCTGAATAACGTGACCGTTGATGGTTCTTATTTCAACAACTCATTTGGCTTGGCCGGCCAGCCCGGCGACAGAACAAATGTTGCTCCGATTTCTCTGGAGGCGATTGAGCAGTTACAGGTCAACGTCGCTCCTTACGATGTGCGTCAAGGCAATTTCGTCGGTGCAGGCGTAAACACGGTAACCAGAAGCGGCACCAACCAATTCTCCGGTTCCGTCTATACGCAATTCCGTGACGAAGACCAGGTTGGCAAGGAGGCGAAAGATCTGCCATTTGATCCGGGCACATTTAAATACAACCGAATAGGTGTCCGCCTGAGTGGGCCAATCATAAGGAACAAAATGTTTCTCTTTGCCGACTTTGAAAGCGACAAAGTAACCCAACCGGGAACAAATTTCACCACAAGAACTTCTACAAGTCAGACCGTGGCTGGTAACGTAACAAGAGTATTGGATTCCGACCTGACTAACCTCGGCAATTTTTTGAATACAAATTTTGGATACGAAGCAGGTTCTTACCAAGGTTATGATCATGAAACTCCAGCCAAGCGATTCATTGCGAAACTGGATTATAACCTCAACGACCGCAATAAGCTGAGCATGCGTTACAACCACCTGGATTCGGATACGGATGTGTTGTTGTCAAACTCTTCTTCATTAGGTTTTGGCACGAGAAGAACTGTATCAACCGGCCTGAATTTCCAGAATTCGAACTATATCATTCTGGAGAATATTCGCTCGCTGGTGGGTGAGTGGAACTCACTGGTGGGTTCCAATATGTCCAACAATCTCATCATCGGTTATACCCACCAAGATGAAAGCCGCGACTCAAGGGGCACCTTCTTCCCCTTTGTCGATGTTCTTGAAGCCGGCTCCGTCTATACCTCTTTTGGTTTTGAGCCATTTACACCGAACAATGAACTGCGCTACAGCAGCTTCCAAGTGCAGAACAACTTTACGATATACGGGCCCAAGCACAGTCTGACGTTCGGCGTGAGCGTGGAACGATACAAATCCGAGAACGTGTTCTTCCCCGGTTCGCAAAGTGTTTACGTCTACAATTCTCTGGCCGATTTCTACTCGGACGCCAACGACTATCTTGCAAACCCAAACAGAACTGTCTCTCCTGTTACTTTACGCCGCTTTCAGGTGCGGTGGACAAACATACCGGGCCAGGAGAAGCCGATACAGCCGCTGAAAGTACTCTATGCAGGAATTTATGGCCAGGATGAGTGGCAGGTCAGCAAGGATTTGCGGGTGACGGCCGGTCTGAGAATTGATGTGCCATTCTTTGGTGATACGGGATACACAAACGCCAACGCAGATGCTCTTACGTTCAGGGATGAAGACGGAAAAGCGGTTCAATATAAATCGGGAGAGCTTCCTGATCCCAATCCACTCTTTTCGCCGCGGGTTGGCTTCAACTGGGACGTGAAGGGCGACCGCAGTACGCAAGTTCGAGGCGGTACGGGAATATTTACAGGACGTCCGGCTTACGTCTGGATTTCTAACCAGATTGGCAACACTGGAGTGCTCACCGGCTTCGAATCAAGGGATAATATCACCGATAGGCCGTTCCACCCAGACCCTGATCATTACAAGCCGACCAATGTAACCGGCGCTCCGGCTTCGAGCTATGAATTGGCCTTGACCGATCCCAATTTTAAATTTCCCCAGTTGTGGAGAAGTAACATTGCCGTTGACCAGCAACTCCCCTTCTTCGGATTGATTGGAACTGCTGAATTTCTTTACAGCCGCGATATCAACGGAATTTATTACATCAACGCCAACCTGCCGGCAGCCCAAACGAGCTTCAGCGGTGCTGATACCCGCCCACGATATACAAGCAACAGAATCAACAACGCGCCCGGGAATCAAGTCTCGAATGCCATTGTTCTGAAGAACCAGAATGTGGGCCGCTCGTGGAACCTCGCCGCTTCTTTGGAAAAACCTTTCAGCAGTGGCTTTTTTGCCAAAGTAGCCTATAACTATGGTGAAGCGAAGAATACCGTTGACCCCGGTTCCATCGCCTTTGGTTCCTGGAATAATAATCAACATGCAGGCGATCCGAACAATCCGGGTTTGGCATTCGCTGGCACTTCTGCGGGGCCGAGAATTTTGGCAGCGCTCTCCTACCGAAGGGAGTACTTTAGCTTTGGCGCCACGACCGTATCCTTATACTGGGAAGGTTATTCCCTCGGTAGAGCAAGCTACGTCTTCAGTGGCGACTTGAATGGTGATGGCGGCACCGCCAATGATCTGGTCTATATTCCTCGGGACATTTCTGAAATGAATTTTCAGGAATACACTCAGTCCGGCGTAACCTACACCGCAGCACAACAAGCGGCTGCCTGGGACGCCTATATTAAGCAAGATGAATATCTGAGCGCCAACAGAGGCAAATACGCAGAACGCGGCGGCGTCGGGCTTCCGATGGTTTACCGAGCAGACCTGAGCATTACGCAGGATCTGTTTACCAATATCAGCAACACTCGTAACAGCTTGCAGTTCAGAGTTGATTTTCTGAATTTTGGCAACCTGATCAACAAGAACTGGGGCGTAGGTCAGCGCCTGGTCGGGATGAGCACCTCGCCGCCGTTCATTGCACAGCCTTTGACTGTACCTACTACTGCCCAGGGTGGTCCTGTCGACGCTCAGGGAAGAGCTCAGTACAGATTGAGAAACATCAGTGGTCAGTTGATAAGCAAATCCCTGGAACAGACTACTTCCATTTTTGATGTTTTCAGGATTCAGTTTAGTCTGAGATATAACTTCAACTGAGCTGTTAGCAGATCCGCTTTAACAAAAAAGCCGGTTGGGTTCATCGTCCAATCGGCTTTTTAATTTGTGATTAGAAAAAATTTTACTCAGCAACTACCATTTGGGCGCACCAAGCCACCCAAAAATATCTTGCACGTTGACGGAAAAACCAGGCAGCAACTCCGGGCAAGTGAGCGTGTCTGTTACCCAGCGCCGGCGGTTGGCAGTAACCACCATCACGCCTTTTTGATACGGATCGACAATCCCTCGGGCGCAGCCAAACCACGTGGCTGCCATGTTCTAGCGTGAGTTTCCTACTTTCGGCTAGAAAGTTTGGTTTATCTATTTATAAGCATTACATTTACAATAGCAAGGAACTGTATACACCAACAACTACAAC
>JAKEEU010000376.1 GCA_022616415.1 Candidatus Zhuqueibacterota bacterium
AGGTGCTAAGTCGTAACCCTGACGGCTCGTCTGGGCCGTTGCCGTAACCCAGCCCGCCGGTCTGGATGCAAGCGACTTCATCACTCCCAGTCGGGCCGACTAGGCTACGCTGCGACCGGGTTACAACGGAGGCATTATCATGGCAAAAGACCAAAACGTTCTCGAATACAAAGAATTTTACCGCCGCTATTTGCCCCATTGGCAACCGGCAGGCGCGACGATCTTCATAACGTATCGTCTCATTGACTCGCTCCCCAAAAGCGTTCTTCAAAAGATTGAAGCCGAGCATCAACAAAACCTGCGCGATGCCGAAACTGCAGGGAAGTTAAATTCTGAAACAATTTGGCTTCTGAATAAAAAGCGCATCATCGCTGTTGACGAAGCATTGGATTTCGAGAAAAGCGGGCCGCACTGGCTTTCTGATCCAAGGGTTGCGGGGCTCGTCGTTAGGAACTTGTATCACCACGCTGAAAAGTTATACCATCTCTGGGCGTATGTCTTGATGTCCAATCACGTGCATGCTCTCTTGCAGCCACTAGCGATCGTAACCCAGACCGCCGGTCTGGGCAGTCATCCAAAAACCCAGTCGAGCCGACTGGGTTACGCTCCCGCTGATTTCGAACAAGACCTCGATTTGAATTATGTCTCCCTTGCGCGAATTTACCATTCTTTGAAGAGCTACACCTCGAAAAAAGCCAATGCGATTCTTGAACGCAGCGGCAAGTTCTGGCAAATCGAATCGTACGATCATTGGATTCGCGACGAGCAGGAATTCTGGCGCGTAATTGAATACATTGAGAACAATCCGGTCAAAGTCGGTTTGTGCCAAAAACCTGAAGACTGGAAATGGTCGTCAGCGTCTAAAAGAAAAGAGCTTGGTTTGGATTACCAAGCTCCTCTGCCGCAGATAGCGTAACGTTCGTAGCCCAGACCGCCGGTCTGGGCAGTAACTCAAAAACCCAGTCGGGCCGACTGGGCTACGATATTCTCTCCAGCGTTTTCACCAGCAACCGATAAAAATTTCCCACCGAGTTGATTTGTACGCGCTCGCTCGGCGAGTGGGGGAATTCGATTTGCGGGCCCATCGACACCATGTCCATGCCGGGATACTTCTCGCCGATAATGCCGCACTCGAGTCCGGCGTGGATGGCTTTGACCGCCGGCTCGACACCGAACAATTCCTGGTGAACTTGCTTGCTCACCTTCAATACTTCCGAATCGAGATTGGGTTTCCAGCCGGGGTAGCCTTCGTCCTCTTTCACTTTGGCGCCGGCAAATTCGGCGATGGCGCGAATGCGGTCACGCGTGGCTTGCAGCGCGGCGCCAACCGAGCTGCGCGTGCTGCAATGAAGCGTGAGTTTGTTCTTGCCGCTGTTGACGATGGCCAGGTTGGTGCTCGTTTCAACGAGTCCGGGAATATCATTGCTCATACTCATCACACCATGCGGCAGCGCGTGCAAAAGTGAAATAGCTTTGAACGTGCTTTTGCCATCCCACACGCGTTTGGCTTTCGCCGGCGCCACCGTCAACTGCAAGCCGGGGTCGGCGGTTTTATATTCGGCTTGAATATCGGCAACGAATTTTTCGAGCGCGGCGGTGAATTTCTTTTGCTGCTTTTTCGGCAGCACGACGGCGGCAAACGCTTCGCGCGGAATGGCGTTGTGCTTGTTGCCGCCGGCAATGCTCGCGAGACGGAATTTGAATCCGCCCTCCACGGCGGCGCGATAAAGCGCGCGCGCCAAGAGCTTCGTCGCATTGCCGCGCTGCAAATGAATATCGACGCCGGAATGGCCGCCGTGCAATCCCGCCAGCTTCAGCTCGAGCGCAATCTCGCCTTTCGGCGTTTTGGAAGATTTGAGCGGCAGTGTAATATCACTGCCGGCGCCGCCGGCGCAGCCAACGTACAACGAACCCTCTTCCTCCGTATCCAAATTGATCAGGCGCTTGGCGGTCAACATACCGTTGCCAAGATCGGTGGCGCCGGTTAAACCGGTCTCTTCGTCAATTGTGAACAGCAACTCGAGTGGACCGTGGGGGATGTCCCGTGACTCCATAACCGCCAGTGCTGAAGCCACGCCGACGCCGTTATCAGAGCCAAGCGTGGTGCCGGCCGCTTTAACATAATCGCCGTCGCGTTGAGGAATAATCGCATCTCTCACAAAATTATGTTGCACGTCGGCGTTTTTATCATTCACCATATCCAAATGGCTCTGCAACACGATCGCCGCCGCACCTTCGCGGCCGGGGGCCGCCGGTTTGCGCACCACGAGATTGCCGGCCTTGTCTTGCTTATAACTGAATCCATGTTTTTGGGCGATGCCGATCACATATTCGCGCATTTGCTGCTCGTTCTTCGATCCGCGCGGAATCTTCAGAATCTCATCGAAATGCTTCCAAACTTCCTGCGGTTCCAATTCTGCGACAAATGACATGTTCCTTCCTCCTTCGGTTATCCGGATCTATGTTTGCTCACGCTGTTACTCCTGCTCTTTCTCCTGCTCTTACTCTTACGCACATTCAAAAAACTTTGCACAGCGAGTAAGAGTATGAGCAGAAGTTGTTCGTTGAGTTATGTTGATTTGGATTGCCGCCGATATTTGACCATGCGCACGCTGTTGCCCTTACGATTGTAACGCACCTCGTCCATCAGGCGGTGCATCATATAAATGCCGCGGCCGCGAGGCTTGTACAAATTTTCCGGCGCCGTCGGGTTCGGCAGCTTGCGGTGATTGAAGCCGCGGCCCTGGTCGGTGATTTTAATCTCGGCTTTGGTTTCGAGAAATTTCGCTTCGGCTTTGACGAGCTTGTGAGGATCGAAGCCGTTGCCGTGCTCCATGGCATTGGTCAGGGCCTCGACGATGGCGATCTTGATGTTGATTTCTTCGATGGTAACGATGCCGAAACGAACGAGGGCCTCGGTCAGGAGGGCGGCGGCGGCGGTAATATAATCCACGCTGCTCGGCAGGCTGAATTGAATGGTTTGCTTCAAATTACGCATGGCGCGCGCCAGCGTCACCGGCTCATTTTGAAGCGCGAGAATTTTGCGCAGCGTACCCAGCGCCTGAAGCGGCTCGAAATTGGCGGGAATGAAATGAAAGGCGCCGGCATTCAGCGCACTCACGGCTTCGGACACGCCGCTCTCTTCGGCCAAAACTACGATCGGCAGAAATGGGAAACGGTGGCGGGTGACGGCAACCATCTGCGAAGCCGGCATATCGGGCAAAGGAACTTCCAGCAACAAGACATCGCAAAAACGCGATTGCAGCGAGGCGAGGGCGGTCTGCGCGGAAGAGAGCACATCGAGCTCGACCCCGTTTTCGTGCAAGACTTGACGGAGCCGCACCGACCATTCGTTGCGGCTGTCGACCAATAGCAGCCGCGGCGAGGGCGCGCCGAGCATGGTCTTCGGAGCCCCGAAGCCGGGAGTTGTCGTGGTTATGGTCTCACCGACCAGCATCATTTTGCCTCACTGCGTTCGTGTTGTGCAATCCCGCCGCGTCGCGTTTTTCTTGATAGAATCTCGTGAACTGAATACTTCCCTCCGGTTTTGGTTTCAAGATTTCTTCGCCTCTCTCAAAATGAGCGTACCGGTGTCCATTTCGACGGTGAAGCGCAAGCCTTTGAGAAAATTCATGCCAATCAAGCCGGGTATCGTCGATTGCGATGGAAATGGTATATGGTATAATGAGCACAGGAAGGTGCTTCCTAATCACTCCGCCAACGCGAATTTCTTCCACGTTGCCGATTGGTACATCCACTGGTTCATGATGCGCAGGGAAAATTCTCTGTCGTCGAACCGGATCAACTTCAATTCTGAAATACGCAACATACCGTTGGTTGATTCCAGTGGTTGCGGCGCCGGGATCAAATAGAAAATCTATTGGCCGACCGTTGATTTCGATCGGGACCGTCAAGACCCCACCGAAATCAAAACGTCCACTAATTCTACTGGCTGATATTGAGGACAACGGCTACCCCATCAGGAATATAGTTGCCGGCCAAAAAAGTATAAATTTTGGCCTTCGGATTTTGCGAATGGTATTCTTCCGCTTGTCGCATCAATTCTTCATCACTTCTAGAGTGAGCCACGACGAAGCCTGCAATCGGGTTATTGTAACGATCCACTTTGGTGAGGTGTACCGCAAGCCATTCGTCTTTATACAACTCGCGGATCTTGGCGATTGGAAGAGATTTCTCCAACTCACCATTTCGGCGGGCTTTCTGTTTCACTGTTTTTTTTGAAACTTTCTGCTTTGTGTTTTTCATATCAGCGCCTCGTCAAATTAGCCGAGTTTTTCAAATTCGTCAAACTGTCAACAGACTGGCAGTCTGTGTTACCGTTACGCCAATACTTCATAAAGCGGCATATTCGCGCTTCGCCGTTGCGACGGGCCGCTTGCAATGATCGGAATTTTGTGGCCGCATCTCGGGCAGCCGCCGTTTTGCAAGTTGATCTCGTGCACTTCGTGCCAGCTCCGGCGCACCACGAGCGTTTTGCATTTGGGGCAATACGTATTGTTGCCCTCTTTGGTGTGCACGTTGCCGACATAGACGTAATGAATACCCAAGTCCATCGCCAAGAGCCGCGCCTCTTCGAGAATTTTTTCCGAGGTATGCGGCAAGTGCATCAGCTTGAAGTCGGGATGAAATGCGGTGAAGTGCAGCGGCACCTCCGGCCCAAGATTGTCGAGAACCCACAAGCACAAATCGCGGATTTCCTCGAGCGCATCGTTGAGAGTCGGGATGATCAAGTTGGTGATTTCAAACCAGGTAGTGCCGCGGCGCTTGAGCTCTTTCAGCGTATCCAGCACGGGCTGCAGATGCGCGAGGCAGGTTTTGCGATAGAAATTTTCGGTAAAGCCTTTGAGATCGACGTTCGCTGCATCCATGTGATCGTAAAATGTTGGCAGCGCTTCCGGCGTGATATAACCGGCGGTGACCGCAACGGCTTTGAGGCCATACGCATGCGCGAGCTTGGCGATGTCGATCGCATACTCCGCCCAAATCACCGGATCGTTATACGTGAAGGCGATGCTCGGGCAGTTGTGCTTCATCGCTTCGGCTACCGCATGTTCGGGAGTAAACTGATAAGCACGTTCTTGATCGTACTTCGCTTTGGAAATATCCCAATTTTGGCAGAATTTACACCCGAGGTTGCATCCGGCGGTGCCGATGGATAAAATTCGCGTGCCGGGCAAATAGTGCGACAAGGGTTTCTTTTCGATAGGATCAATATGGACGGCGTAGGGATTGGCGTAAGCCAATGAGTACAGTGTACCACCTTCGTTTTTGCGTACGAAGCAAAAACCGGTTTGTCCATCGCCAATTTCACAATAGCGCGGACAGAGGTGACAAACGACCTTATTATTGGCGGCGCGAGTATAAAATTGAGCTTCCACCATGACCAAACCTCTTGATTTTTTGTCTTTTCACTACAACCAAATTACGCAAAAATCAAGGAAAAATCAAGCAGAGAATTTAATGAGGCGGAGAATTAAGTCTTTGGAATTTTTGCAAAAGAAACTCCTTGCGCGCAAATTTTAAAAGTAGTATAATTAACACAAATGTTATTTTGCGCAAGCGAAAAAGAAGGAGCGCGGACTTTCTTGTCCGCGATGCGCATGTGGGTTAGAAAGTCCGCCCCCCTCCAACCAGACGAGGAGATTGGCATGAGCACTAAAAATGAATGGGCGCTCGTTCTTGGCGCCTCTTCGGGTTTCGGCGGGGCGACGGCGATCGAGCTGGCCAAAACCGGCTTTCACATTTTCGGCGTCCATCTCGACCGCAAGGCGACGATGCCGATGGTCGAAGAAGTGATCCAAAAAATTCAGGCGACCGGGCAGAAAGCGGTTTTCTTCAATATTAACGCATTGCTCACCGATGAGCGGGCGCAATGGGTCACCGGCAACGTCATCGGCGTGGATGGCGGCGAGGATATTGTGGGGTAATTGATGTCATGTTGGTTGGTAAAATATCTTGGCCATTGTGCAGCAAAAGTTAGAAAAAATTCCAAGTTTTTCTCCAACGGATTGAAAAACCCAACTGATAAAGCTTCAATCCGTTGGGTTCTTCTATCCGTTGGAGATTATTTTTTTGCGAGCTCGTCTGTTTGAGGCGAAGCTTCGCTGGTATTTACAAAAATTCTTCCAGGCTGATACGTTTTTTGGAATGACTTGAAACGTGAATTTATATGCCCATCATCGAAGGACACCTCAACGCGCAGGGCAAGCGCTTTGCCCTGATTGTCAGCCGGTTCAACAGCTTCATCTCCGAGCAGCTTTTGCAAGGCGCAAGCGATTGCCTGATTCGCCACGGTGCTGCCGAAAAAGACATTGACGTTATTCGCGTGCCGGGGTCGTATGAAATCCCGCTGGCGGCGGCAAAGGCTGCGGGCCTCAAACAATTTCACGCCGTGATCTGTCTCGGCGTGCTCGTTCGCGGGGCGACGCCGCATTTCGATTACATTGCCGGCTTTGTTTCCAAAGCCATCGGCGAAATCTCGCTGACGACCGGGATGCCGGTTATTTTCGGCATCGTCACCGCGGACAATCTCGAACAAGCCATCGAGCGCGCCGGCACCAAAGCCGGCAACAAAGGCTGGGATGCCGCGCTGGCCGGCATCGAGATGGCGAATTTACTGCCGCAAATCAAGGAGTAGTTGAACCGCAAGCAATCTGATGAAGTTAAACATAAAAAAATTCACCAACGGGTGAATTAAGACCAGCGGATGTTTTATCCGTTGATCTTAATTCATCCGTTGGCGAGATATTGTTTTCAACAGACCATCTGATAATCGTGAAATCCATGCGAAAATATCTGTTGTTCGTTTTGTCACTTCTCGTCGCCGTCGCTCTTTTGCGTCCCGAAGTTTTCGCCCAAGATCAGCTTTGGCAATCGTTCACCAACATGCGCGCGGTCACAGGTTATCATGATCCCGCGAGGGGCCTTTTCACTTTCTCCCGCTTGCTGACCAGCTCGCCGCGAGGCGTATGGGCCGCCACTGCCGGCGGCCTTTTGCTGTGGGAGTCCAACCGGCAGGCATTCCGGCGATTCACCAACACCGAAGGGCTGAGCCAGAACGACACGCGCGCTGTGGGACTTGATCGCCGTGGCCGGCTTTGGATTGCACTCGCTAACGGTCTCATTAACATTTACGATCCGGAGAGAAGTTCCTTTTCGCGGGTGGAAGAATATCGCGATTTTCAAATTTATGATTTTTTCGCGCAGGGCGACTCGATGTACATCGCGCTCGACCTCGGCGTCAGCTTATATGACGTGGCGAGAAACGAAGTGAAGGAGACTTACAAAAATCTTGGCAAAAGATTTCCGAGCGCCACGACGGCGGTGACGGCGCTTTTCATCGACAGCCGCGAATTGTGGGCCGCGACGGACATCGGCATCGCCCGCACTTCTTTGGATCTCCCCAATCTTTTGGCGCCGGAAAGCTGGGCCAATTATGCCGCGTCAGAAGGCTTGCCCGCGGCGACGGTGCGGGGATTCGCCAAGTTTGCTGCGAGAATTATGGCGGCCACTTCCAACGGCGTGGCAGCGTTCGACGGTTCGCGCTGGTCGGACGTTTCGGGAAATATTGGTGCGCGCAATATTTTGCAGTTGCTCACGACTCAAGAGGCCGGCAAAACGGTGCTGTACGCGGCAACGCCTTTCGCCATATATCGCTCCGAGGCGCTGAATAGCTGGACCGTGGTGGGCGGCGGGTTCCCCACGGCCATCACCGGCATCGTGGTCGATGCTTCCGGAACGTTGTGGGCTTCCACCCATGATTCCGGCCTGTTTGAATTTGACCGCACGGCCCAAACCTGGCGCGCGCATGAGCCGGACGGGCCGGCGACCAGCATTTTTTCCTCGGTGAGTTTGGATCAAGACGGCAATGTTTGGTGTACTTCGACGACGAATGGTTTTCAGATTTACGATGGCACCCGCTGGCACAACTATAGCACAAAAAATTTCCCTGTCATCAACACCAATGATTTTCGTCATAGCATTCATTTGGCCAACGGCGACCATTGGCTGGCGACTTGGGGCGCCGGCATTTACGTGGTGAGCGGCCCTCTGGAGGCGCTCACGATCAAAGCACATATTGATGTCGAGAGCGGCGAGCTTTCATCGGCAAGATGCTGCACGAACTATCCGGTCGTGCCTTTTCTCAAGCAGGACGGTGAGGGCAATATTTGGATTTTGAATTTTGATGCCGCCAATACGAACGTGTTGTTGGCCCGCGCGCCTGACAACAGGTATGCCCGCTTTTCCACCGGCGAGGGCTTGCGCGACCGGGAAGTAACCGTTTTGGAAATTGAAAAGACGCTCACCAGCGATCGCATCTGGGTCGGAACGTTCACCAGTGGCGTCAGCGTGTTGGACCACAATGGCACCGTGCTCAACAAAAGCGACGACAATTTAGAGGGCGAGCTGGATTTGGACGACAACCTGTTGAGCAATCGCGTCACGAGCATCGCCCAAGACCGCGAGGGCTATATGTGGATCGGCACGGACAAGGGACTCAACTACTGGTTTGGCGGCGGCGGCGCCAATGCTCGCTTCTGCTACAGCTTGATCAACGACAATGTTCAAATCGTTCGGGTCGATCCGCGCAACAACAAGTGGATCGGCACGAGCGCCGGCATTACGGTGCTGTCCGGCGAGGATAATTGCTCGACGACACATTACACGGTTGAAGACAGCCCGCTGGTCGGCAATTTTGTTACCACCATCGCGTTCAATACCAACACGGGCGACGCGTGGATTGGCACGACGACCGGGCTGTCACGTTTTCGCACACCGTTTACCGAGCCGAAGCCGGATTTGAGCCAGCTCAAGGGTTATCCCAATCCATTTCTGCTTGACGAGCAAACCGGCACTTGCAGCAGCCTTACCGGTTTTCATATCACCAACTTGGCCGAGGAGAGCGGTGTGAGAATCTACAACGTTGCCGGCGAGCTGATTCGAGAATTCCCCGCCGAGCAGGTACCGGGTGCGCAAGTATGTTGGGATGGCCGCGACAAGTCGGATCGGTTGGTTCCCAGCGGCGTCTATCTTTTCGTCGCGTTTGTCGAATCGACCGGCGCCAGCAAGGTGGGGAAGGTGGCGGTGGTGCGACGATAATGTCAATTCCAATTCTGTAATCACCCGATTAAACAGTTTGTTGAGCAACCGACGCACATTAAACACATACTTACATTTTTGTATTTTATATAATCCGATTGTCTCATTATAAAACGGTTTCCGGGAAGTGAATCGCCGATGCGACCAACGGCACAAATTTTTTAAGAAGCAATCGCCGCTCAATTGTCGACCGCATTCCTCCCTCGCGTTCGGATTATCTTCAATAATACCAGCTTTCCGCATTTGAGGGCATTGCTCCTATTTTGGCTATGATGAAGCCACTAACACTCGAGTTTTCGGCAACCGGTCGCTTGGCGTTGCGGCGGAAAACAGGCATGAGCTTTGCAAAGAAATTATCAGTCCGGGAAAATGCTACAAACTTTCTCGTTGTACAATTACGCGCTCGTCGATCGCGTTGAGTTAACCCTCGGGCCAGGATTGAATGTTTTCACGGGGGAAACTGGCGCCGGCAAGTCGATTCTGATCGGCGCCATGGCGGCTTTACTAGGAGAGAAAGCGGCTTTTCATTATCCCCGTGATCCCGAGAAAAAAGCGGTCCTCGAAGGGCTCTTTGTCAACTGTTCCTCACCCCGGCTGAAGCAATTTTTGCGTGAAAACGCGCTGGAGATTGATGACGCCGGCGACTTTTTGCTGCGCCGCGAGTTTATGCCGAACGGACGCAGCCGCGCCTTCATCAATGATTCACCAATCTCCTCGGCCGTCCTTGATGCGCTCAGCGAAATGCTGGCGGATTTGCACGGCCAGCACGAGCATCAATCCTTGTTGCAAGCCCGCACGCATTTGCGGTATCTCGATGCGTTCGGTGGATTGGAAGTGCTTGCCGCACAGGTAGCTGAAGCTTTTGCCAAAGTCCGCGCCACGCAGGACAGCTACACAGAATGGCTGTCCCGGCAGAAAGAGTTGCAGGAAAAACGCGAGTTCAACCTCTTCCAGTTGCAAGAAATTCAAAGCGTCGATCCGCAGCCGGGGGAAGAGGAAAGTCTGCTTCAGGAAGAACGGCTCTTGGGCAGCGCCGAGCGCCGAATTCAGCTCAGCGCCAACATCCATCAATTGCTGTACGAAGCCGAAGGGTCGGTGCAGAGCCGGCTCAAATCTGCCTTGGCTTCGCTGGAAGAATTGAGCGCTATCGACTCCTCGCTGACAGCTTTGCTTCAGGATTGTAAAGCGGCGACGACGACGCTGCAGGAAGTGGCGCAGGAGTTTCAACGTTATCAAAGCCACATCGAGTTCAACCCGGGGCGGCTCGAACAGGTGCGGCAGCGCCTGGCGAATTTCAACAAGCTCAAGCGCAAATATGGCAGCACGATGGAAGAAGTGCTCGAGCGCCGCGCTGCTCTCGAAGCGGCGCTGGCCGACTTGGAGAGTTACGATGAAAAAGTCGGCGCACTGAAAAAGCAGCTCGATGCCGCCAGAAAACATTACGCCGAACTGAGCATCGAACTGTCCTCGCTGCGCCAGCGCGCTGCGGCCAATTTGCAAGACACGGTTCCGGACGTGCTCGCTGAACTGGGAATGGCCGGCGCGCTGTTCGAGGTGGCCGTGACCACCCAGCCGGACGATAAGACTTTTGTAAAAATTGATGGGCAGCCGGTGCGCGTCAGCGCCACGGGAATCGATCATGTTGAGTTTTTTATTTCCGCGAATCCCGGACACGCTCCGGCGCCTTTATCCAAAGTCGCCTCCGGCGGCGAGATTTCCCGTATTATGCTGGCGCTGAAGTCCATTCTCGCCGAGCGCGACGATATTCCGGTTTTGATCTTTGACGAAATCGATGCGGGCATTTCCGGCCGCGTCGCCCAAGCCGTCGGCAGGAAGCTGCAAAATCTGGCCAAATCGCACCAGATCATTTGCATCACGCACCTGCCGCAGATTGCCAGCGCCGGCGCACAGCATTTTTTAGTTGAAAAAAACGTTGTCGACGGCAAATCGGAGACGGCCGTGCGGAAGTTGCAAAATCGTGAACGGCCGGAAGCGATTGCCCGGCTTTTGGTCGGCGAAACCATTTCGGAAACGCATCTGCGCAGCGCCCGTGAGCTGCTCACGGAAAGCGGGCAACCAATTTAGTTTGTTCTTTAATCTTGCAACGAAAAGAGAACTGCAACGAAAACAAAAAGTGGCCTGTTAACTTGTTACTCGCAACCGGGTAACCGGCGAACAGGCTAACCGGCTAACCCTTGGGTCTGCCTTTCATACTTGGAGCTTGCATCATGACCCCGTTGAAAAAAATTATCGGCACTTCGATTTTCTCGTTGCTGCTGGCCGTCGTCGGATTGTTTATGGTCTGCAGTGGCCGCGTGCAACAGGTGGAGCTTGAAGACGATTTGTTCGCTCAAGATGCCTCAGACGAAGCTTATAAAGATGATTTGCTGAAACGCCTGGAAGTTCTCGAAGGCGAGACCGGCGCCCAGGAGACGGCGGGCGCCGGGAGCACCGATGCCGCGTTCACTGGGTCGGTGAATGATCCGCTGGCAACCAATGACGCCGAGAGCACCGACGCCGCGTTCGCCGGAGCGGTGAATCCGCCGCAAGGAACGAATGACGCCGAGAGCTTTTTGACGCCGGAGCTTTTTCAGGGCATGAACGCGGAAGTCAACCAACTGGAAATGTTGGCGGCCAATAAAGACCAGGCCATAGATAGTTTGCGCGCCGAGCTGGAAGAAAAGAACTATCAGTCTGCCGCGATGCAAACGGCCGCCGGCACGAGAAAAATAACCGGCAAGCCGCTTCCTAGCGTCGACAATGCGGCGATGTATAAATCCGAATTTGGCCAGGCTTATCAAGACGCGTTGGACGATTTTTACGTCCGCCGTTTTGACAGCGCGGTCCGCAAGTTTCAAGCCTTGCTCCAGAGCAACGATAAAAACGAGCTGGCGGACAACTGCCAATATTGGATCGGGGAATGCTATTATGCGATGGGCAGATATTACGAAGCCATCGCCGAGTTTCAAAAGGTCTACGTCTTCGCCAAGAGCAATAAAACCCCGGATGCGCAGCTCATGATCGGCCTGGCGTTTCTGAAAAACGGCGAGAAAGACATGGCGCGCGCCGAGCTTAACATCGTGTTGAGCTTCGACCCGCGCAGCGCCTCCGCCAAAAAAGCCCAGCGCTATTTGCGCATGATTGACAACGCGTAAAAAGGTTGGCCGGTTCGCCAGTTGACCCGTTCGCCGGTTAACAAGCTAACTGGCGAACCAGCCAACCGGCTAACAAATTTTCTTAAACGCCTCTCTTAACCTGAATTATTCACAAACTGGAACGGCATCCGAAATAGTGGACGTGTGTCCTCTATTTTGTGGTGCCGAGGTCACACGCTTACAATAAATCAGAA
>JAKEEU010000377.1 GCA_022616415.1 Candidatus Zhuqueibacterota bacterium
GCGCTTACCGCCCCTACCGTCAATGATGCTCCATTCAACTCGACAAAACTCTATATCGACCCAACCGGCGGCACCGTCTTTACGACACAAAAAACCGGTGTACTGATGGCGGCTGACATCCGAGTCCGCACCGGATTGCAGGGTGTGCCTGTGGGCGATGGACAGTTGTATTTTGCTTCGCACAAATGGACACAGCCGGAGGTGACATTCTCTATCACGTTAGAGCTTGAGGATACTAGCGTAGTGGCGGTGGAGCGCGGTTTCTATCGGAGCAATACCGTTCGGTTGCTCGCCTTGAATTGCGACCAGGCGGCGGGTTTGAAATTCCAAATCAACATGGCCGCTAAATACGACAATTTCGGCAGCTACGAAAATAGCGACGGCAATACGACGGTTACGCTGGAAGGCCATGCGGTGGCGAGTGCGGCGGATAGCCTTAGCGCAACATTCATCGTGACAAATGGAGTGGCGACCGTACCATGAGCTTTTTTACACCACAGACAAAGATCGTTGAACTGGATGCGGAGAACCGCGTTACAGTGCGCAAATTAACCTATGGTGAGCGGCAATCAACCATTAGCCAATGCATGAAGACCAATGCCATTACGCAGGATAACGCGCTAGATGTCGGCCTAATGAAACGATTGCAATTGCGGGCGGCGATTTTGACATGGGAGGGGCCGGGTTTTGAGGGCCGGCCAGTCTCACCAGAAAACGTTGATGGGTTGCCGCCAGAAATTGCCGATCGCATCCAGGCGGGTGTGGAAGAACTAAATCAACCGTTGGATGAATCGGAAAAAAAGTAATCCGGCGCGCCTATGAACTGGTTATCATGGATAAAGGCCGGCCAGAGGGGACGACGCGCTATGCGGACATTTTTAGCGTGATGCGTGAAATGCACTGGTCATGGGCTGATGTGTGTGTGACGCCGTTTGATTTGGTGGAGGAAGCCGCAGAGCGTTTGTCGGCTGAACACCACTGGGAGAAAGAGCGGCGCAAGGTGGAACAGGCGCGAGCGGAACAAAAAAAAGGAAAACGCCGTGGCTGAACTGGCTATTGTAATTTCTGCGCGCGACCAATACAGGTCTTCACTGCGCAATGTATCCGGCGAAATAGCCGCCATTGGCAGACAGGCGCAAGGCGTATCTAGGCAACTCAAAGACGCCGGCAAATCGCTCACCGACATGGGCAAAAAGGTGACGTTGGGTGTCAGTGCGCCGATTTTGGGTCTTGCCGGCGCAGCGGTCAAAGCGGCGGCGGACTATGAGCAGCTAGAAGTCTCATTTACCACCATGTTGGGCAGCGCCGAAAAGGCCAAAGGCATGATGGAAGAACTGGCGCGTTTCGCTGCCGCTACGCCGTTTGAATCGCCGGAAATTCAAAACGCCTCCAA
>JAKEEU010000378.1 GCA_022616415.1 Candidatus Zhuqueibacterota bacterium
GAGAATTTTCTCCGTTGTGTTCGTCGTTAGATGACTGTAATATAATAAATTGCAGAGAAAATTCCTCCGACTTTTTTCACTTTCTTGAATAATTCAGGTTGAGAGATTTTTTTATTTTTAAAAATGTTCGATCCCGCTTCGCGGGATAAAAGCATAAAAAGAATAAAAACTTAACGAACGTCCTGAGCACAGCGGAAACCAATACGAGTATGATTGGTGGAAGGAGCGTTCCTAGCGCGAAAGGCGCATCGAAGGTTGCTCGGCAAATCGTCCCACGACCCGCCACGCAACACCCGCCGTGTACCTTGAGCTGGACCTTTAGGATTAGACTCGGGACTATTCTTATAATAACTTTCATCGTACCAATCGGCGCACTTCTCCCAAACATTGCCCAATATATTTGCCAAGCCAAGTGGATTAAGATTCTCTTTGCCAGTACGTGGATTGATTTCATCGACGGCATGGGGATGCTCTCGCCCGCCTTCGCCAAACCAAGCGTGATTCGGTAATTCTTCCTCGGCATCGCCAAAATAATATTGGGTGCGCTTTGCCTTTTTGCCGCCGCGCGCCGCATACTCCCATTCCGCCTCGGTGGGCAAGCGGCTGTCAATCCACAAGGCAAAATAATACGCTTCCCACCACGTGTTGCCAATAGCCGGATGGTTTTCGCCACCATAGTTGGGATATTCGCCAAAAGGAAAGTTGGAAAGCAAGCGATTCGTCACCGGATGCTTGGCCATGCGAAAGCTATCCACTTTCACACGATGCGCCGGTTTTTCGTTGTCAAAATGCTCGTCATCGCCCATCCAAAACTCGCCGCCTTCCACTTCGATCCATTCAAAATGATTGGCCGGATCAGCAAGAAATTTTTGTTGGCGCTCGGCGGCGTGGGCGAGATCAAACAACTCGTAAATCAACCCACCAGGTTGCAGCGGCTGCATACCCACCTTCTCCAACAATTCCTGCGCGTGGTAAATCACCTCGCAATCGCGCTCTGCGCATTTGAGCAGCAAAATGTCCAGGGTTTCTTCAACCAATTTTTGCTGATCTGTGACCGCGATCAAGCGCAAAGATTGCTCGAGGTTGTCGATGAGCAACAGCTTGCTTTGCTTGCCTTTCTCTTTTGCAATCAGCGGTTTGAGCAATTCCGCTGCCGGCGTTTTCACTTCGGTGGTCACGCGCAGGGCCAGCGGCCGGTTGAGATTCCACAGGCCGTTGACCAACTCAACAACTTTGTCGTGGTTTTGCAGCAGTCCGGCATAAAGCCGCACCACTTCCTCCCAATCCGGATTGACGGCATGGCGGATGACGAAGTCGTTGGTTTTATCGCGCAAAGCTAAAGCCGTAAAATATTCCCACAGCGAGCGATGCACGAAAGTAAAGCCTTCTTTGGCGCGCTGAATCAAGCCGGTCTCGGCCTCGAGGCGGTTGAGAAAATCTTCCGGGCGGCCCAGCGTCTCGGCGGAAAGCGCGCGCCGGCATACGACATTCACCTGGTCAACCGGAAAATCATCTTCTTTCCACAGAAAAAAACGCAGCGAGACGTCTTTTAAAATCTCGATGGTCTGCTCGTAATGGCTTTTGGCGGAGGCGCTGCTTTCCGGATCATAAGCGCGCAGCAGCAAATATTGGGTGCACTTGGCATAAAGGTCGCTGCGGCGCTCGAGCAGGGCCGCGTCGCCGCCTTGCTCGAAGGTGAAGCAAATCATGCTGAACAAAAACGGGTTGGCCGCCAAATCGCGAATGCGCGGCCGCCGCGCCAGGCTCTGCTGCAGCGTGGCGATTTTCTCCGGCTCACCCGCAAACCATTTTTCCACATAGGCCTGAATCATCTCCGGCGTCAATGGCAGCACGTCGAGGCGGCGAAATTTGGCAAAGTCACCCTGGCGCACCGCAATTGGGCGCGCTGCTGCGATGATTTTAGCGCGCGGATATTTTCGCGCCAGCTTCTCCAATTCAGCGGCAATGCGATTGCCGGTCTCCGCATGCTCGATTTCATCGAGGCCGTCGAAGAGCAAAACCGTATGCTTTTCGAGAAACCGTTCTTTGGCGCACAGCGCCGCGAAAATTTCGGGGCTGTCGCTGTCTTCATTGAGCTGCTGCTGCACAAAATTTTCCAGCGTGGCTTCGCTCAGGTCGAGCGATTTGCAGCGCATGTAAACGGGAATGCATTCGCTGTCCGAGCCGGCGTAACGATGGCTGAGGTAGCGCAGACATCTTGTCTGCCGCAGCCTGGAAGACTGCGCTACGGTTTTCTACACACCGGCGTTTTTCGCCGAAGAGATGGATGGTCGAAAATTTCTGCTGCAAATTCCGGCGGTGGCTACGAAGCAGCTCTTGCACACGGTTTGCCGAGCTGGCTGTCCCGCCTTCCGGCGGGATTGGATGAATGTGATCGAGAATGTAGTGCGTCAAATGCTGGCGCACTTTGCGCTCAAAATCGGCGGTGTCTTCAAACGTCCAAAATAAACCCAGCGGCGAAATTTCTTGTTTGAACTCGAGTACGGCGGCATATTGCCGCAGCTCTTCCGGCGTTTTCAATTCGCGTGCAGCTTCTTTGAAATAGATCATGATTTGCGGGCGACTGGCGTCCTGCCGCGCTTTGATCGCCGTTCTGATCTCATGCTCAGCAATGACGCCGTCCATCACGCGGCATTCATCCTCAACGTCGCTGGGGGAGGATAAAACAATTCGGATGGTGCGTTTGGTTTGCATGAGCCAGTGCGAATATGTTCTCTGATGCCTGCGCTACGCTGCCATTCCCAACCTAAAGACCGGCACATGCAGTATTTCGGCTGGCCGGAGTTTTTGCGTTTTCTCAAGATTCAAGACCTGCTCGACCTGATCCAATGTTTTTTCCAGCATGTATTCGTGCCCATTCACGCGGCAGCGCAGCGCCGGCACATCACGGATCATGACAAGGCGGCCATCGTGCAAAGTGACGTATTGGATGACGGTTTCTTCCAACTCGTGATGGCAACGAGGGCACTGCGCCGGCTGATCGGCGATGAAAACCAACTTGGGATGAAGAAGATTCCGGCGCAGATCGACCTCAAATTCGACCTTTTCCATATCATCCCAATAATCCGCCGTGCTATGTGACTCCCAAAATTCAACTTCCTCCTCTACAGTTTCGAACTCAAGTGGCTTTGCCATATTTCAACCCTTTCGATGTAAGTCTCGTTCGCTTTCATCCATATCCCGCGCGCTCAAGATCAAGGCACGATGGTCGAGCTTGTAAATGAAAGCGAAAAATAGATATCGCCCGGCCTCGGTTTGCCCATAAGCCTTGTACACGTCTTCGCCCTTGCGTTTCTTGCCGCGCGGCCCGCGACGGTAGATTGTGCCCGGCTTGAAAATTTCTTCGACTTCTTCAACAGTGACCCCATGTTTGCTTTCGATCTTGTCAATGACCTCTGTTAGCCAGACGAAAGATTTGATATTCACTTTTTCCTCCCTGACAAATAGGTGACAAAATCGGAATAAACGGCCTTAATAACCCCGGGCCAGGGCCTGCATACATGAATATAGAATAAATTCCAAACGATGCAACTGTTGTTTTATACTGGCCTCAGCGAGTCGCCACATTTCGGTTGATCTCGCCAATCAGTTGGGCTACACCCCGCCGCGTTGGGGCGGCATCATGCGCATCCATAAAGCAATTCAGACTAAAAATCGCCGGAGGTTTCATTGCTGATTATCGTGCCGTGGCCCGCATGCCCAGAGCGTAACCCGCAAGCGTGATTATTTGGTGGGCCAAAAAAAGAAAGACCACGGAAAAAAGAATTCGCGCCAGGGTGACCTCGACGGCAAAAGATAACACCAGCCACACGCCCAACAGAAGGTCTACCTGGTCGAGGATGTAAAACAAAACGCCCACCATGCCACTCGCAGTCGTGCCGGGAGCAACCCCAAGCCGACGCTTGATAAAACTATTCGGCAGCTCGCTCAGCATTGCCGCGACTCCTATCGCGAATCCGAGGGGAAACCAGCTCAGAGAAGAATAATCGATTAGCTCGACATTGCGAATGGAAATGATCTGATGCAGAACTATCGCTTGAATGCCGAAGCCGGCCGCCGTGCCCAAACCGACGGCGATGACGCCGCGATAGGTTTTGTTGAAACCGAAAAGCCGACGGCCGCGAAACATTCTTCCTCCATCGATAGGCCGGACGAGAATGGTCAGCCATTTGAACTTGATGCAGAAGCCATGAAAGGTAAGCCCGACGAGCAGAGGAAGGAGCAAATAGCTGACGGCCAGCATCTCGATCATCGGTGACATAGAATCCCTTTTGCGCCCGCAATCAGCATGGAGCATTTACTCCCAGAACGGGCGGATTTCAATCGAACCGTGGCCGTAGTTGGGCATGCGTTCGGCCCATGCCAGGGCTTCGTCCATCGAAGCACACTCCAAAATGTAGTAGCCGCCCAAAGCTTCTTCCGTGTCGGCGAATGGGCCATTGACGAGCTGGCGTTTGCCGTTGGCGAGGTTGCGCAGCGTCTTGGCTTCGCTGCGGGGGCGGAGGCGCACGGAAGCAACGAGCTTGCCTTGCTCTTTCATCTCGCGCTCCAGCGCCATATATTGCTGATACACGCGCTCCCCTTCGCCAGGCGGAGCTTTTGTCCACGCTTCTTCAATTTGCGTCAGCAGGAATAAAAATTGCATCTGGCTCTCCTTTTGGTTAGAGGGGGTGTGGATTTTCTAGTCCACACGTGTATCGCGGACAAGAAAGTCCGCGCTCCCTCAATTGCGTTATTTCCCAACTCCGCCGTTGCGACGAGGAATCTCATCAAACGGTGCGCCTGCCCGCAAATTGCCGCGTTTGGCATTCGGCAGAATGCCGCGCCGCACAAAGACGTCGCGGATGGCGGCCTCATTTTTCCCCTGATTCAACCTGCGGTCGGCCATAATCAGGGCATTGGCTGCATCTTCAAAATTGGCGGTGCGAGTAAGAAGAAAATGGTGGGCGATGACCAGGCGCTCGGTGGTCTTGCGGCCCAACGCGGCGCGCAGCTCCCAAAGACAAGCCGACCAGATTTCGCCGTCATCGTGTACTTCGTTGCGCATGTCCTTAGGATACTTTTTATTGCTGTCGAGCCGCCGCAGATTCGGCGGATCATCGCCGCTGTAAACCACCGCGTCCAAATTGGCGATTGTCGCTTTCATCTTCATCGGTTTGATATCCGAGAAAAAACTGGCGGCGAGAAAATCGCCAAACCCTTCGCCCATCGAACCGCCCTCGTGGCTGGCGCCAAAGCCCGGTACTTGATCGTCCTGAATCGCGTGGCCGTACTCGGCGCGAGAAAAGAAATTTCCGGTCGGTCCGTTTCACGCGATTGGCCGTCCGCTTCGTGCTGACGTACGGGCCGTCAAGCTTGCCGCCCGCCTTCAGCCCCTTCAAAGTCACGGCAAAATAAGCATTGGCTGGAATCGAGGATTTGTCTTTGAGCTTCGGATTGTTGAGCGTCACGACGGGATTGGGATCGAAAACGCGGCCCTGGCCATCGACGCTTTTCAGCAGATTCAGTTTTTCGAGCGTCTCACCGGTCGCGGCCTCGAGGTACATTTTCCATTCCGCAGCCGGACGTGAAATTTTCACCACGCCCTTCCAAGCCAGCTTCGGCACGCCGGCGTGGGGAAAATAAACCAACTCCGTCTCCAATGATTTTGGCCATGACTGACTCCTGGGAAAGTCATTAAAACTTTTTTGAATTCTTTTCTGGGGAACACTATTTGATTTTTACAAATCCGGCGTTTTGTCTTCTTGTTTACCTGGCCCCCTTCGTAAAATACCGGCTGAATACCGTGTCGCTCAAGCGCACGGCTTCCCGAGAGTAGGGATTCACTCGGCGCTGTTGGAACTCGTGATCCAAATAGGCTTTGGCTTCCTTCCACGTTTGCATGGTCTCGAGGCGCTCGATGAACGCCAGATATGCCTCCAAATCCTTGTGAAAAATTTTTTTGATGAAATCGCGCCGGCTTTTCTCGTCCACCAGCCGCGTGAACGACGGATACGGCCCTGGCGGCTGCGCCTCGATCTTCGCGCGCTCGATAATCTGCGGCTCGTCATCATCGGCATAGTAATACTTGAGCTTTGGCCGCGGCGGAATCGGCGCCGCGTCGATTTCCAAAGAAGGCTCAACCGCAATATCGCTCAACCCACTCGTCGCCGGCAAAACGGCCGGTTCTTCCTCGATGTCCGTATCTCTTGCAAGCGTTGCCGGCTCCATCGCAGATTCCTTCCCATTCGAGGGGATTTCGGCCTCCGGCATGTCCAACTCCTCCGGTATTTCTGCCGGCGTCAAATCCAGGTCGATTTGCGCCTCATCTTGTGGCCATGCTTGCTCTTTGATCTCAGCGGCAATACCGCTTTTTTCCTGCCCATCGGTTTGCTGAGCGTCTGGACTTTCCATTGCGCTCGTGGATTCTTGCAGCAAACGGCCAAATTCAACTTCCGGCGCGATCGCGGGTTCGAGAGTTTCTGGCGGTGCCGGCGGCAATTCCATCACGCTCATGCGCTCCTCGAGCAAATGCTCGATCTCCGGAATCGACCACCGTGCTTGCTGCACCAAATCCGGCATCGTGCGTTCGGCCAGCTCTTCCATGCCACGTTCGTGCAGCATCTCGAGCACGGTCGGTGCCTCAAGACGGTGATAGCTCGATGGGCCGATGATGGCGCAAAAATTTTGATAGGTTTGCAAATCCGCCACGAGCGCCGAAACGCCGCGCCGGCCGTAAATCTCTTTTTCCACGCGGCGGCACAACGCGACGAACGTTTCTTTGATTATCGAATGATCGAGGTGTTTCGCCAATAATTTTTGGAGGTGCGCCACAAAGGAATGATTTTCTTCGAGGCCCGGCAGAATGACGATGACGTCGTCTTTGTCACGGGTGACAGCGTGCTGATAAATGAGCTTCTCCAGCGTTGCCGCCGGCTTGGTGATCATGTCGAATTGCAAACGCAAACCGAACGACAACGCCGCGTGTAATTCGTTCTTGTCAAAAACCATGCGCTCGGCGATCAGGTCGCGCAGCTCCCGCAACGGCACGCGGATTTCTGCATCGTCCAGCTCGAAGCGCCGTTTCGATTGCAGCACCAGTGGCTTTTCCTGCCGGATGATTTCGCGCGCGTGGCGGCGCAAAACCGCGACCACGATTTCGCCGAGGCCGGCGAGCCGCTCGTGGTGCAGCAGCGGCGAAGCCATCAGCTCGGGAAAGCCGATGGTGTCCCTGCCCCGCAGCAGCCGCTCCGTCAATGCCAGGCTCAGTTTCGCTTTTTCCTGCTCCCAGTGATCCAACGGCGCGCCAGCGTGTTCACCGCTTGAAGGGAGGAAGGTCGAATGGGTTTCAGTATGTTCCTTCCCCGCTGCCGGTGGGGAAAGAGAAGGCTCATCCCGATTTTCTCCGGTATGCTCCGCGGGAAAATCGGGATTGATGATGTCTTCTCGCATGCTGCCTTATGCGTTAGGCTGCAAAAGTTAAAAAAAGCGCTCACAAAATTAGAACTCTCACAGAAAATTCTTTCTTTTTTCAGTGAGAGTTCTTTTTCCGTGAGCCAAATTGAGTTTGATTCAGCAGACCGGCGGTCTGCGCTACGCTACTCCTGCTCGTCGCCGTTTTCGGAGATCACGCGTGCCACGTCGCCGATCTTGTCGCCTTGATCCAGCTTGATCAGGCGCACGCCGGAGGTGTTGCGGCTGATGATTTTGATGTCGCTTACGTTTTGGCGTATGACGACGCCTTTGCTGGTGATGATCATCAAATCGTCGTCGTCGACCACTTCCATAATGCTGATCATCTTGCCGGTTTTGTCGTTGGCTTTCATGGTGATCAAGCCGGAGCCGCCGCGATGCTGCACTTTATACTCGCGCAATTCGCTGCGCTTGCCGTAGCCGTTTTGGCTGACGACAAGAATCGTCGCCTCGCGCTTGAGAATGACCATGCCGACAAGCTCATCGCCCTTCTCGATCTCGATGCCTTTGACGCCGCCGGCGGTGCGGCCCATTTCGCGCACTTCACTTTCGTGAAAACGGATCGCCTGGCCGAAGCGCGTGCCGAGCATGATGTCCGCAGAGCCGTCGGTGATTTTGGCCTCGATCAGCGCATCGCCGTCGTCAATCGCGATCGCGTTGATGCCGGCGCGTCGTGGATTGCCAAACTCCGACAGGGCGGTTTTCTTGACGATGCCTTTCTTGGTGGCAAAAGCGATATAATGCTTGTCGTCAAATTCTTTGACTGAAACGAAGGCCGCCAGTTTTTCGCCTGGGGACAAAGAAAGCATATTCACAATCGCGCGCCCCTTTGAACCCTTGCCGGTTTGCGGGATGTCATACACTTTCAGCCAATGACACCGGCCGCTGTCCGTAAAAAACAGCACATAGTCGTGCGTGCTGGCGATAAAAAGATGCTGGAGAAAATCGTCTTCTTTCGTTGTCGCGCCGGTAACGCCGCGACCGCCGCGACTCTGCCGGCGATAACCCGACACCGGAAACCGCTTGATGAAACCGCCGTGCGAAATGGTGATCACCATATCTTCCTCGGCGATCATATCTTCGACGGAGAACTCGCCGGTTTTCGCCACGATCTCAGTACGGCGCTCGTCGCCGAATTTTTCTTTCAGCTCCAGCAATTCTTTCGAGATCAGCTCCATGCGCTTGGGTTTGCTCGCCAACAACTCTTTGAGTTGTTTGATGAGCGCCATCACTTCTTTATATTCGGCTTCGATCTTGTCACGCTCGAGGCCGGTGAGGCGTTGCAAGCGCATGTCCAAAATCGCCTGCGCCTGAATCTCCGAGAGCTTGAAGCGCTTCATCAACGCGTCTTTCGCGGTCTGCGGGTCTTTCGCCTTTTTGATGATCGCGACGATTTCGTCGATGTTGTTGATGCAGATGCGCAAGCCTTCGAGAATGTGCGCGCGCTTCTCGGCTTTGTCGAGATCGAATTTGAGGCGCCGCAGCACCACTTCGTGGCGGAAATCGACAAAGTATTGCAACACCTGTTTCAAGTTTAGCACGCGCGGCACGCCGTCCACCAGCGCGAGCATGATGACGCCGAAGGTCTCCTGCATCTGCGTGTGCTTGTAGAGATTGTTCAGCACGATCTCCGGATTGGCGTCGGTCTTCAGCTCCACAACGAGGCGCATGCCGTCGCGGTCGCTTTCGTCCCGCGCGGCGCGAATGCCTTCGATCTTCTTTTCCTGCGCCAGCGTCTCGATTTTCTCGTGCAGCGTCGCTTTGTTGACTTGATACGGCAGCTCGGTGATAATGATGTTCTGCCGGCCGCCGCGCACTTCTTCAATCACGGCGCGGGCGCGCACGACGATACGGCCACGGCCGCTGCGATACGCTTCATCAATGCCCTCGACGCCGTAAATGATGCCAGCGGTCGGGAAATCCGGCCCCTTGATGATCTTCATCAGCTTTTCAATTTTGACTTCCGGATCTTTGATGAGCGCGATCAAGCCATCGATCACTTCGGTCAAATTGTGCGGCGGAATATTGGTGGCCATGCCGACCGCAATGCCGGAAGAGCCGTTGATCAGCAGATTCGGCAACACCGTCGGCATCACCGCCGGCTCTTTGAGCGTATCGTCGAAATTGGGTTTCCAATCCACGGTCTCTTTGTCGAGATCGCGCAGCACTTCTTCGGCAATGTGTGTGAGCCGCACTTCGGTGTAACGCATCGCCGCCGGCGAGTCGCCATCGACCGAGCCGAAATTGCCCTGGCCATCGACGAGCGGATAGCGCAGCGAAAAATCCTGCGCCATGCGCACGATGGTGTCGTACACCGCGAGATCGCCGTGCGGATGGTACTTGCCGAGCACTTCGCCGACGATACGCGCGGACTTCTTGTACGCCGAATTGGGCCGGAGATTCAGCTCGTGCATGCCATAGAGCACGCGCCGGTGTACGGGCTTTAAGCCGTCGCGCACATCCGGCAGCGCGCGAGAGACGATGACCGACATCGAATAATCGATGTACGAGTCTTTCATCTCTTCTTCAATAAAAACGGGGATGATTTTATCGCGTTGGATGTCCATAGTTACCTAAAAATATTATAAAGTCGTTCGTTTAAATAGCTACTCCTGTTTACGCCGTATCCGAACCATGCCTGGAGAGATAACGCTGAAGCCGTCAGGCATTTCGGTTCCCCGCTCTGCAATTATTTTTGAAACGATACGCGCTTTGGTTTGAGGCGATAACCCAGCAAGACGAACCAGAATAACGCCGAGATGAACCAAGCCGTGGCGATACACTAACTCGCCAAAATCTTTGTCTTCAGTGATCAGCAAGGCTTGATGTTCATTCGCTCGTTGCAGCACCACCTCGTCAGGAATGCCTGGTTCCATTTCAGCAACGTAAAGAACATCGTGTCCATCTTCCCGAAGCTGTTCGACAATCGGCTTGTCCACGCTCTCATCTGCCAGCAGATTCATGCGGCTTGCTCCAGAACAGGGTAGACGACGTCAGCACGCAGTGCTTGCGCCGCGAACTCTATGGCCGCAAGAATTGCAGGTCTGGTTAAACGCGGGTGAGCCTCCAAAATTTGCTCTACAGTTTCACCCGCCCCCAATTTCTCCAGAATCAACTCAACCGTAATACGCGTTCCTGCCACAACCGGCTTGCCCATCATAATATTTGGATGAGACTGTATCAGTTGGTCTTTCATATTACACCTTGGTTTACGATATGCCGATTTAATTCCAGTTATAAAGATCGCGCAGCATTTCACCGGCCACGCGCGCGGACTTTTTGTACGCCGAATTGGACCGGAGATTCAGCTCGTGCATGCCATAGAGCACACGCCGGTGTACGGGCTTCAAGCTGTCGCGCACATCCGGCAGCGCACGCGAGACGATGACCGACATCGAATAATCGATGTACGAGTCTTTCATCTCCTCTTCAATAAAAACGGGAATGCTTTTGTCGCGTTGGATGTCCATAGTCAGTTAGATAGATTTTATATTTCTCATGCAGCTTCAGAAAATTGATACTCTCTTTTCTGGCGTGTTCGATCAGCTATCACCAACAAAAGGAGAGATTTCTTGCTAATGCTTTATTCGCTGAACAATTCATTCCAAAACCTCTCAATTAGTTTTTTATTGTCTTTCACAACTTGTGACAATTCACGCAGCTCTGCCGGCGACATGTCATAGGATTCGGCAACACGCACTTCCGGCAGAATCCAAAATTTGGCGACAAACCCGCCTTTTCGATCATGAATATGCAAGGGTTCACGAGAGTTTCCTTCATCCGCCCAAAAGAAAAAGCGATAACCCTTATGGTTTAAAACGATTAGCTTCCGCGCAATACCCAAAGCACGCTCGGTCGCACCAACGAGATTGTATACGAGATTCAAGGCTCGTACCACGATGGCGCGTTTTATATCCGGTAATTTTTTTGAAAGAGGATGTAAAGTTCTGCCACGATGTACAACTCGTCCGCGTAAATTGATCAAATTATCAAGTTGCTGCTGCGCCATAGAAGAGGAAATACCCCGCCACGACCAATTCTGTTTTATAGCAATGCCGAGGTACTTCTTAAAAAGTTTGTTTGTATTCTCGGTATTTGGAGTATGGAACGCTTCGAGTGTTGCCAAAAAAGCCTGTAGAATTAACTCTTTCCATCCATCGCCGGTCCAAGCAACTAAATCTGGCCCATGGCGCCGTAGACTTCTATTGGGATCAAGCCACTCATCTGCAACGCTGTTAAAAACTCCCTTCACTTCAGCAGGCGTAGTCGCTACGTTTAGCTTGGCAGTGAACTGCTCAGTAACGGTGTCCTCAACAAACGACTCCCAGGCCGTGACAGTAAGAATAAGGGCAGATCGTTTCAGCGCTTCGAGTTCCTGCGACGGGCGCCTTTTACTTCCACCTTTTTTCTGATCATGAATGTTAACCAAGGTAATGGCATGGTTCCTTGCAAAGTTAAAATCTGTTCTTGCACGCGTCTCATTAAACACCACGTTTGAGAGATGCACGTCCTGAGGGAAATCACCAACCTTCTTTTTCATCTTCAAAAATAAATTAAAACTGGCTTTCACCAGGTTCGGTCATTTCTGACAATTATTAACATACAGTCCTGTCTCAATCCTCAATAAAATCAGCATCAGAAAGAGAAAATTCAGAAAGTTTGAGCAATTTACGGGCACTATTTATATCCAGCAGTATCGAAGTTGAAAGCATAGTAGGAATATTAGGCTTTACAGACTCCGGCAATTCTGGATGGTCACGAATAATGCGTTTGAATTCTTCAAGTGTCGAAGCTCTTTCGAGAGCGTCTTGAATACATATAAAGGGAACGCCACGCCGTTCAAGAAAGTGAACGAATGGATTTAGCTTCAAACGGTTCTCCCTGTATATCTCCAAATCAATGATTCTTTTTGCTTCCATAGGAATAGTCAGTTTGCTAATCAATTCTTCCATAAGAAATGGATTCACTGTATTCCATAACGGCAAAACTCTATAGTTAATCCGTTATGTTCTACTCGCCAAGCGCTCTATTTGCCTAACGTAAAATAGGCTCTCAATTTTAACCTCGTCATTTTCTTGAACGTTTCATTCTTCCAAGAGTGGCTTCGATACGATCAATTAGCTTTTTTCTAAGATCGACCGTGTCAGTCCAAACAATATGGTTATACTGCCGAGTATCAAAATGAGCCTTTTTAATGTCAGTATCACGGCATGTCCAAATTACCGGTATGCCTATTCCCATAGCAAAACCTGCTTCAAAATATACACCGCCTCGGTGACCAGTAAAATCTGCAACTAATAACCCACTGCGTCTAATTTCGGCTATTATACGGTCACATATTTTTTCGTTGTGCTCTTTTATATCAAGCGAACAGGGCTAAAATCCAATTCTTCAAGAGCTTTTTTGAAGCCTTTCTTCCATACTGGATACAGTGACTTGTGAAACCACATAGCAACAAATGCTTGATTTGAATTGCGTTCGTTCTTTCGAACTTCAATCACGTGTCGCCACCCGTTGATAGAAAGACAAAAATAGCCAGGAGGTTCTTCTTCAAGGTAACTAAGTTCAACAAGTTTTTTTAAATAAAAAGCGAACTCATCGGGTACTATAGCATATGCAATTGGGAAATCGGTTTGCGTGTAAAGTTGAACATACGAATGTGGTGATAATGACTTTCGCTGAACGTGCATAAGAATGCGGTCCATTGCCTCAATTGGATCTCTAGGGATTGAGGCAGAATCCAAAAGACTTTGTATATTTGAGGTCGTTACAGTTAAACAAATTCCACGTTCTGATGCTTCGCGAACGGTGCCCAGCAAAATATGCAATCGGCTTCCTACGCGATGATTGACTTCACGTTGAGCTTCTTCAGTTATTACAAATTTCCCACAAGCAGGGCATTCGACTCGAAATACGTCTTTGCCATTGGTGTCGATCTCAATTTTTGCTGAATGACCAGACAGCGGGCAATACTGTTCCATAGCTTAATGTTAGATTGTATAATGCTGGATATTTCACTTTGTAGCTCTACACAAAAAGCACCTACCGTCGGCTTAGCCGATAGCACCATACTTATTTCATATAGTGCCCCCCGTTCAAAAATCATTTGTTAAGTCACTCCCAATCCGCAAATACATTCTCAAAGTTCAAGCAGTTGGGACAAACGCTGTAATCCTCAGGGCGTCGCAAAGTTACTGAATATCTTGTTTTACATTTACAACACTGAAGCTCTACTGCTTGAGTGCCTTTAACCTGAATTATTCACAAACTGGAACGGCATCCGAAATAGTGGACGTGTGTCCTCTATTTTGTGGTGCCGAGGTCACACGCTTACAATAAATCAGA
>JAKEEU010000379.1 GCA_022616415.1 Candidatus Zhuqueibacterota bacterium
ACTATACAATTTATCCGACAGGCTGCATGTAGAATTCAAAATCAACTTTGCTAAAAAATATGCTACACAAAATTCCAAGTTATTTTTGCGCAGCCCCTTAGTAAAACCATGCCTGCTGGAAAGCTGGCGGCTCGCAAGAATTGAATCCCTGTACAGCAGCACAAAATCATTTCCCTCATTCGGCCGGAGTGAATACTCTTCGATCACATACGGCTTAGATCACGAAGTGCATCGTAGGAATGTGAAATTTCGAGCGAAACGATGAACCAATCAGTTTTTGCCGTTCGTTCATGGCGGTTCTCTTTTCGTTCCAAGATCATTTCCCTCTTTTGCTTTCTCTTCGATTTTGCCATTCCCGCCTTTGCGCAAAATCCCGGCATCGCCTGGCATTATCACAGCACCCCGCGCTTCGTCATTGCCTATCGTGAAGCCGACAAAACACTGGCAATTCGCGTGCTCGACGAGCTGCAGCAGCGCCAGCAGCAGCTTGCGGCGCAGCTTGGTTATCAGCCCCAGCGTGTCATTACTGTCTTTCTTTGTCCGACGCAACAAATTTTTGACCGCATGACCGGCGGGGTCGTGCCGCATTGGGGCGAGGCCGCGGCAAATACCGCGCAATGGCGCATTTTTTTGAAAACGCCGGCCGCCAGTGACACGCGCGAATTGCTGCCGGTTACGGTGACGCACGAGCTGGCGCATCTTTGTCTCGCCGAGTTAGCGACACCCGCCCAAACACTTGACGTGAGGCCTAATGCGTTGCCACGCTGGTTCAACGAAGGCGCGGCGATCTTGCTTTCCGGCGAGCCACGATATTCCGATCCCACCCTCATTTCTCGCGGTCTACTCACCAACTCGCTCGTCGAGTTTGACGAGATCGACGACCTGCTCTCATTTCACAGCGCCCGCGCCGGCCTGGCTTACGCCGAGAGCTATCACGCGGTGCATTTCATGATCACCCGCTTCGGCGCAGATGCGGTGCGCCAATTTGCCCAAGCCTTTGGCGCACACAACGACGCGCGAAAAGCTTTTCACGCCGCCTTTAACGAAGATTTATGGGATTTCGAAGTGGCGTACTTCGACTACCTGCGCCAGCATTTCCGCTGGTATTTTTTGCTGGACGAATCATTTCTCTTCGGCATGGTAATCGTGATTCTGCTCATTGCCGGCTTTTTAATCACCCGCCGCCGCGCGAGAAGGAAGATGAAAGAATGGGAAAAGGAGGATGATGGTGAGGAGCAGGAAAATTTTCCGCCTGAAGTTGATGAGAGTAAAAATTGACCATGTTGCTTCTGTAGCGCTGTAACTTGCCGCAGGCAAATCAGTCAACCGCGAATTAACGCCAATCAACGCGAATAAAAATTAGCGTGCATTACCTGAATTATTCAAGAAAGTGAAAAAAGTCGGAGGAATTTTCTCTGCAATTTATTATATTACAGTCATCTAACGACGAACACAACGGAGAAAATTCTCA
>JAKEEU010000380.1 GCA_022616415.1 Candidatus Zhuqueibacterota bacterium
CAAAAGCAAAGACAGAAAAATGAATGACAGAAAAATGGAGTTTGGTATCATTAAAACAATGCTCACAGTAGAGCAACAAGCAGGCTATAAATATTTTTCTGTCCTTCATTTTTCTGTCATTTGAGCATTTTTTATGGTTGACTGTCCAAAATAAACTGAAAATCAAAAGCAATTTGACGAGGTCTGGCCTCAAGTCTTCGGTAGAAAAACACCGTCCGGACGCTTTATCTTATGTGATTTTGATGAGGTCTCAAGGTTCAGCGTCCGGACGGTCCACCTGTAAGAAAACGCGTCAATTTCTCTCGGAGTCATCAATACGGCACGTTTAAGCGTTTTCTTCACACGCACGTTGCGGCATTTTCACCGCTCACTTCCACCTGTCGCTTCGCATCTGCGTTTGAACGTATTCTGGAAAAACTAATAGCGCTGATGCATATATTCGTCTCGGCGTAGCCTATACACCAATCGCAAAGTACAACGAAGCTGAGGCTGTTTTCTAAAAAGCTATAGTATTATCCTGAAAAAAACTATCGCAACCGCGAAGATTTTTACACCACAAAAAGATACATGTCGGCGGGCGGAGCAACTGGCTGAAAATCAAAGTAAGATCAATCCTGGTGATTCTGATGTACTGGCTGATCGGGCTGTTTATTATATCCAACAGAACCAATATTGCCTCGCGAGCGTCTAATAAAATAAGTCGAATTGTCAAAGAAAAATCGCTTTACATTCGGCCAAAAAATTATTACCTTATAAGTCGTATGTTGTCAGAAAGTTCACCTCATCTAGGCCACTCAGAAGGTTATAAATCGGCCTGCGTTCATGAAGAAAAGTGAGTGAAAGATCAGATGCGAGATGTTTTGTCTTTTCCAAGTCATCGCCGCCGCGACGGACACAGTCAAATTCAAGTTGTCTCTCGAATTTTAGTTGCGTGCTTCGTTGTTTTCTGTCTCGGCGGCAGCGCTTTGGCGCAACGCCAGGCTACTTTTAAAATTTTGGGCATTTCGGTCGAGGGCAACAAAACCGCCGACGCCAATTTTATCAAGCTCAGCTCCGGGCTCTCGGCCGGAGAGCAGGTAAGCGGTGACGACGTGCAAGCCGCGATCAAGCAGCTCTGGGGCTTGAACATGTTTGAAGACATTCAGGTTTTGCTCGATCGCCAGGTTGGCGACGGCGTCTATATCACCATCAAAGTGGATGAAGCGCCGCGCTTGAATAAAATCGAAGTCGAAGGCAACAAAAAGCTCAAGAAAAAGGACATCGACAAAGAGCTGGATTTGTACAAAGGCCAGGTGATCAGCCCGCGCGACCTCTCCAAAGTGCGCCGCAAGCTGAAAAAAGTCTACGAGAAAAAAGGCTATCTGTTGGCCGAGATTGAGACAAGCACTGCAGCCTCCGAAGACACCGGCCGCGTCAATCTCCGGCTGAAAATTCGTGAAGGCAACAAAGTTCAGATCAAAAAAATCACTTTCCATGACAATCAGGCCTTCGACGACGGCAAGCTGCGCAAGCAGTTGAAGAAAACCAAACAGGACGGATTTCTGCGCGGCGGCGATTTTGACGAAAAGAAGTACAAGAAAGACCTCGAAAAACTCGCCGAATTTTACCACACGGAAGGCTATCGGGATGCCGAATTTGTCAGGGACTCGCTGTATTACGGTCCTGAGAGAAAGGACATGTTCATCGACATTTGGGTCAACGAGGGCCGCAAGTACTACATCGGCAACATCACCTGGGAGGGCAACAAGATTTATCCGGACAAGCTGCTCGCCGCCCTGTTGGGTTTCCAAACCGGCGATGCTTACAACGCCAAGAAACTGCAGCAGGCGGTGACCGAGAAACTGGGCAGCCTGTATTACGATGCCGGGTATATTTTCGCCGGCGTCAATCCAGTGGAAAAGCCGATCGACAGCACAACGGTCGATCTGCACTTCGTGATCACCGAAGGCAACGCCGTTACCATCAACAAAATTCGCATCGTTGGCAACACCAAGACCAAAGAGAAAGTCATCCGCCGCGAATTGTTTTTGCGCCCCGGCGATACGTTCAGCCGCGAGGCGCTCATCCGCAGCCAGCGCGAAGTGTTCGTGTTGAATTACTTTTCGGACGTGAAGCCCGACGTGCAGCCGGTGAGCGACGAGAAGGTCGACGTGACGTTGGAGGTGGTGGAGAAATCCACCGATACCGCCAATATGAGCGCCGGCTGGAGCGAGCGCGACAAGATCATCGGCTCGATCGGCGTTTCAATGAACAACCTTTTCGGCAACGGCCAACGGCTTTCTTTTGATTGGAACTTTGGCCGCAGCTATCGCTCGTTTCAACTCGGCTTCACCGAGCCGTGGCTGTTCGACACGCCGACATTGGCGGGAGTCAGCGTCTTCGACACCAAAAGGGATGCGCGTTTTGGGTATCCGTTTGACCAACGCAGCCAGGGTGGATCGATGCGCGTGGGCCGGCGTTTGCGTTGGCCGGATAATTATTTCCGCACCGACTGGATTTATCGCCTGCAGTACCTCAATTATTCCAATCCGGTGGATACGACGCTGATTGATGATTTCAAGCGCGACTATCCTCTGGTGTCGAGCGCGATCAACCATATTTTTAGCCGCAACAGCTTGAACCGTCCGGAATTTCCGACCGCCGGTTCCGACATTTCGCTTTCGGCGGAGCTCGCCGGCGGGCCTTTGCAGGGGAATGCCGGTTATCACAAATATATTTTGTCGGCGGATTGGTTTACCCCCACCTTCTGGGGCCTGGTTTGGCACACCGGGTTTCAAGCGGGTTTCATCGACAAAATCAGCCACGGCAGCCGGATTCCTTTTCTCGAGAAATTTTTTATGGGCGGCGAAGGGCTGTCCAATTCGATCGCGCTGCGCGGATACGAAGATCCGCTGCGCAGCTCCATCGTCGAAGGCGGACAAACCATGTTGAAGTATCAGCTTGAATTACGCGCGCCGATTGCGCCCAATCCGACCGTGTTTGGCTTGTTCTTTGCGGAAGCCGGCAACACCTGGGCAAGCCTGGCGACGACCGATCCTTACGATTTGCGGCGCTCGGTCGGCATCGGCGCGCGCCTGTTCATGCCCCTGCTCGGTATCATCGGCTTTGATTATGCTTATGGATTTGACAACATCAACAGCCGCACCGGCGAAAAATTCGGCGCTTGGAAGCCGCACTTTGTTTTTGGACGCAGTTTTTAGCCTCGACATGTAGAAGAATTTTGACAACAAGGCTGGGATTGGATAATGGATTACGACAGCCCTTGGAAAGAAGTAGTAGAAGATTTGTTCGAGCCGTTTCTGCTATTCTTTTTTCCACACATTCACAACGATGTTGATTTTTCCAAAGGCTATGAGTTCCTTGATAAGGAACTTCAGAGCATCGTCAAAAGCAGCGAAACTGGCCGACGGATCGGTGACAAGCTGGCCAAAGTCCATCTCTTCGATGGTTCGGAACAATGGCTGTTGATCCACATTGAGATTCAGGGCTACGAGGAGAAAGAATTTCCGGAACGGATGTATGTCTACAATTATCGCATCTTTGACAAGTTTCAGAAGGAAGTGATCAGTCTCGCTTTGCTAACGGACGATAACCCGCGATTCCGCCCCAATGAATATCATCGCTCGCGTTGGGGATTCGAAGTGTTGTGCCGTTATCCGATAGTCAAGATTATCGATTACCGCGAGCGGTGGGATGAGTTGGAAGCCAGCTCCAATCCGTTCGCGATCGTCGTCAAGGCTTATCTCAAAACTCTGGAAACGGAGGGCAACGTACAGGATAGATATACGTGGAAGAAGCGCTTTCTGCTGGAGCTTTATCAGCGCGGCATGCAACGAGAAACTATCCTGGCCATTTACAAGTTTATCGATTGGATCATGAAATTGCCGGATGAACGGGAAACGGCACTCTATGAAGAAACTAAAACTATAGAGGAGATCAACGCCATGCCATATATTACCACTGCAGAGCGAATCGGCCTAAAAAGAGGGGTTGAGCAAGGACTTGCGCAAGGAATTGAGCAAGGAATTGAGCAAAGCTTGCCAACGGTCCATCAGGCTCTTGCCACGATTATCAAGATCAAATTTGGCGAAGCGGGCCGAAACTTGAGCGAACGCGTCAATCAGGTGAGAAGCTTGGATACGTTGCAGCAACTGATGGCGCAATTAGAAGGCGCCCAAAGCTTATCAGAGGCTGAAAAGCTGTTCGACAAAATGAATTTTCAAAATTAAATCTCAACTATCAACCCATGGAGGCTGGTGTGAAAACTCTTATGACCTGGGCTGGCGCTTTGCTCGCCGTTGTGATTCTGGGTAACGCCAATCCTGTTGCAGCACAACTGAAGCTCGGTTACATCGATTCGCAGAAGATTCTCGAGAAATATAAAGAAGCGCAGGACGCGCAGAAGCAGCTTCAAGACCTGAACCGGCGCTGGGAAGAGGAAGCCAAGAACATGCAGCAAGAATTGCAAACCAAGCTCGAAGAGCTCGAATCGCAAGCATTGTTGTTGAGTGATGAGCGCAAAAAGGAAAAAGAGACTGAGCTGCAAAATCTCAATATCCGATTGAACCAATTTCAACAGGAGAAATGGGGCAATCAAGGCGAGGTGTTTACCAAACGGGCCGAGTTGATGCAGCCGGTGATCAACAAGATCAATGACGTGATCAAAAAGATCGGGACGGATGACAAGTACGATTACATCTTCGACGTCGTCAACGGCAACATTTTGCACGTCAGCGCTTCGCAACCCGATTTAACCGAAAAGGTTTTGGAAGAACTCAACAAAAGCGTTGCAGCCGCCAAGCCGGCGAGCACGACCACGACGCCGAAGGCGCCGGCTTCCACAAAGCCGAAGAATTAGTAAAAAGCAAAAAACAAACAGCAAAAGGCAGGTCTGTTTCTTGCTCTTTGTATTTCGCTGTTTGCTTTTTTCTTTTTTGCTCATCTAATCCGCATGATGACTTCCTTGCGACTCACGGCGGCAGAGATTGCGCGTACGGTTCAGGGACGCGTTGATGGCGATGCCGCCGTTATCATTACAGGTCTTGCTCCCATCGAACAGGCGCGGCCGGGTGATTTGACTTTTGTTGCCCAGTCGCGTTATTTTTCTTGTCTCGAAACCACACCGGCGGCAGCGGTTTTGGTCGATGCGGCATGTCCGGCGCCAACGTCTGATAGTCTGGCGCTGATTCGTGTGGCCAATCCTTATTTGGCCTTCGTGCAAATTGCCAGGAATTTTTTTCAGCCGCCGGCTCCGGCTCCGGGCGTACATCCAACGGCTATCTTGGGCGAGGGCGTGCGGCTCGGTGAGAATGTTGCAATCGGGCCGCATGTAGTAATCGAGCCGGAATGTGAGATTGGCGACGAGGCGCGGATCGGCGCGCTTTGTTTCATCGGTCGCGGCGCACGTCTTGGCCAGCGCGTTGTGCTCTTTCCGCAAGTGCACGTAGCGCACGGCGTGCAAATCGGCAATGATGTCATCATTCAGGCCGGATCGGTGATCGGCTCGGACGGTTTTGGCTACGTGAAACACGAAGGGGTTTATCACAAAATTCCGCACGTGGGCACGGTGATTTTGGAGGACGGTGTAGAGATCGGCGCCAACTGTGGCATCGATCGCAGCACTTTTGGCGTGACGCGCATTCGCCGCGGCACGAAGCTCGACAATCTCGTTCACCTCGCCCACAATGTCGAAGTGGGAGAGCACACGGTGATGGCGGCGCAAACCGGCGTTTCCGGCAGCACGAAAATCGGCAGCCGCGTCACCATCGCCGGCCAGGTTGGATTTGTCGGACACATTGAAATCGGCGACGACAGCACTTTTGGCGCGCAAGCCGGCGTCACCAAATCCATTCCTGCGGGCATTACCGTGTCGGGTTATCCCGCGCGGGAGCACCAGCAAGCGCGCCGCGAAGAAGCCGCGCGCCGGCGCTTGCCGGAACTGCTCAAGCGCGTTCGCGCTTTGGAAAAAGCGCTGGCGAAAATCGCGCCTGAGGCGCTGGGAAAAATTGATGATTCGGAGGCATGACATTATCTCACTCATACGCGCTTTTGGAAATCCTTGGAAGGCGAGTAAAAGTATGAGCGAAGCAAGAGCAAGAGAAGAACAAATCAATTTGCGGCCTGCTCGGAGGAAGAATGCGCGAACAACAACGCACGATTTCAAAACCAATATCTATTTCCGGAATCGGATTGCACACCGGCAACCCATCCAACCTGACTTTTCATCCGGCGCCGCCGAACACCGGCATTTATTTCCGGCGCGGCGATTTGCCGGGCAGCCCGCAGGTGAAAGCCGATATCGAGAACGTCATCGACATTTCGCGCGGCACCACCATTGCCAAAGGCGAGGCGGTCGTACACACCGTCGAGCACGTGCTGGCGGCGATTGCCGGCTTGATGATTGACAACATCATTGTCGAGCTAGATGCCAACGAGCCGCCGGTGATGGATGGCAGCGTCCTGCCGTTTGTACACGCGCTCAAAGAAGCCGGCGTTGTCGAGCAAGATTCCCCGCGCGATTATCTCGTCATCGACAAAACGATCGTCTACTCCGAAGAGAAGCGCGGCGTCGATATCGTGGTTTTCCCTTCGGACGAGTTTCGCATCACTTTTCTGGTGGATTACAAAAATCCGGCGCTGGCGACGCAATACACCGCGATTTATTCTTTGAAAGACGAGTTTGAAACCGAGTTTGCCCCGGCGCGCACGTTTTGCTTTCTCTCCGAAGTCGAAGTTTTGCTCAAGCAGGGCTTGATCAAAGGCGGCAGCCTCGATAACGCCATCGTCTTTATCGATCGCGAAATCGAAGCGAACGAAGTTGGCCGTTTGAAAGAATTATTCGGATTCAAGGACGATGTCAAGGTCGGCACCAACGGCATTTTGAACGGCAAAGAGCTGCGCTTTAAGAACGAGCCGGTGCGGCATAAGGCGCTGGACTTGCTCGGAGATCTGGCTTTGCTCAGCGTGCCGCTGAAGGCGCACATCCAGGCGGCGCGCTCCGGCCACGCCGCCAACGTTGAATTGGTCAAGCGTATCCGCAAAGAGTACGAGAAGATTCAAATCACCTCCAAATACCAGGGCAATCGCAAAGGCAATTTCGTTCTGGATTCCCAGGCGATTTTGAAAATTCTGCCGCACCGGTATCCGTTTATCATGGTGGATCGCATTCTTGATTTGATCCCCAGCGAGCGGGTGGTTGGCATTAAAAACGTCACGCTCAACGAGCCGTTTTTCCAGGGCCATTTTCCCGGCCATCCCATCATGCCCGGCGTGCTGTTGCTGGAAGCGATGGCGCAAGTGGGCGGCGTTTTGCTCTTGAATACGCAATCGAATCCCGAGGAGAAATTGGTTTATTTCACCGGCCTCGACAAGGTAAAATTTCGCAAACCGGTCCGCCCCGGCGATCAGGTTCGTTTCGAAGTGGAAATGGTGAAATTTCGCCAAACGATTTGTCGCATGGCCGGCCAGGCTTTTGTCGCCAACGATTTGGTGTGCGAAGCCGAGCTTTCGGCTGCCATCGTCGATCGTGACAAAAATTGAGGTCCGCAGTTTTGGCCGGGCATTGAGGATTTAATTTTTTAGTGGTAACTGCATCACGAATTTCACCATGACCGACGCCACTTCCATTGGCATTCATCCCACGGCTATTGTCGACCCCAAAGCGGAGATCGACGCTGGCGTAACGATTGGCCCGTATTGTGTCATCGAGGCCAACGTGTGCATCGGCAAGAATTGTTGGCTCGGGCCGCACGTGCATATAGCGCCCGGTGTGCGAATCGGCGCCGGCTGCCGTGTCTTTACCGGCGCCGTGCTCGGCAGTATCCCCCAAGATTTGAAATTTGAAGGCGAGGAGACCATGCTCGAAATCGGCGAGCGCACCACCATCCGCGAGTTTGCCACGCTCAATCGTGGCACGAAAGATCACTGGAAAACCACCATTGGCAGCGATTGCTTGCTGATGGCGTATTCACACGTGGCGCACGATTGCAGCATAGGTGATCACTGCATTCTCGCCAACTCGGTGAATTTGGCCGGCCATGTGGTGATTGAAGGCTGGGCGAGCATCGGCGGCATGGTGCCGGTGCATCAATTCGTCCGCATCGGCCAACACAGCTTTGTTGGCGGCGGCTATCGGGTGGTGAAAGATGTTCCACCGTATATTCTTGCGGTTGGCGATCCTATGGCTTTCGGCGGGCTCAACTCTGTCGGCTTGAGTCGCCGGGGTTTTCCCGAGGCGACGCTGACCGTGCTCAAACGCGCTTATAGGTTGCTTTACAAATCCAGGTTAAACGTCAGCCAAGCCGTGCAGCGCATTCGCGAAGAATGCGAGCTAATACCCGAGGTGCAAAACATATTGGCGTTTATTGAGAAGAGTGAGCGGGGGATTATTAGGTGAGATTGATTGTAAAATTATAAGCAGATAGTATTGATTCTGTTCCAAAGGCCAACAAACTGAAATTGGTTCAAGCTTGGATCGAAATACACCAGGACGACTTAATGGCAGATTGGGAGCTTGCGAGCAATGGTGAAAATATTTTCAGAATTGAACCCTTAAAATAGACAAGATTGATTATGAATCCAAGAATTAAAGCCGTCAAACCAAATCCTGATTACACACTAACGTTGACTTTTACCAATGACGAGGTTAAGGTTTTCGACGTGAAGCCTTATTTAAACAAAGGCATATTTAAAGAACTAAAAGATAAAAGCCTGTTCAACTCTATTAAACCTTTTTTAGGAAGTATTCAATGGAAGAATGGTCAGGATTTCTGCCCTGACACCTTGTATTTGGAAGGCGTGTCGATTCATAATCTCACTACTTTTCATGGCGAAGAAGCGACGACAGGAAAAATTGAACAATATGCTGATTAAACAAGGAGCATCGTGCAACACGCGATGACCACCACTGCCTTCACTCTCGACGGCTTCCGGATCACGAAGACGCTCGGCGTGGTGCGCGGCATCACGGTGCGCTCGCGCTCGATTTTCGGCACGATCGGCGCGTCGCTGCAAACGCTCGTCGGCGGGAACATCACGTTGTTCACCGAATTGTGCGAAAAGACCCGCGCCGAGGCTTTCGAGATGATGGTTGCTCACGCCGAACAGCTCGGCGCCAATGCGGTTGTAGGAATCAGATATGACGCGACCGAGATTTTGCAAGGGGTGACGGAGGTGTTATGTTATGGAACGGCGGTCGTGGTAGCGCCGATCTAAAAAATGGCTTACGTTTGGAATGAAGCCGGCATCTTGTCGTTGATAAAATTTAGGAGAGATGATTATATGGAACAGGTCATCGATGACGCGTTATGAGATCCTGCGAGGCCTGAAGGCTAAAAAGGCTCTCAAGCAAATTGAAGAGTTTGAAAAGAGCTGCCTAAATTTTGAGATATTGCCAATCACCGATACCATCGTGGTGAAAGCTGCGGACGTTTATGCCGATTTGAAGAGTACAGGACAGTTGATTGGTGACGGCGACATTTTTATTGCAAGTACAGCACTGGCTCACAACTTGAGATTAGTTACAAACAACGTCCACCATTTCAACCGTATCTCGGGCCTTATGATTGATAGTTGGAAGCAATAAGGGAAATGATCCATGCACGAACTTGACCGCGCCGTCAAAGTTGTGTGCGCCTTGCATCCCAACTGCTTTTTGGATTTGTTCTATTTAAAAAATGCTGCTTTGCAAGTCAGTCTTAACGTGCCGGTGATAACCGTTCTGGTTTATTTGGAACGCGGCAAGTATGCCACGTTTCCCGACGGTTATGAAGATGAACTCGGCGGACTCACCAATGCGCATCGCTTTGCTCGAATTTTGCTTTTGGAGCACGAAGAAAGAATTCGCAGCGGCGAGCTAAAAGAGTTGGCGCCCTTTCTGCTGCTGTTTTACGATGCTCCTGATCCTGTTGTTTTGGAAGTTGAAAATCAACTGATTGAAACCGTAGCTGATCTGCAGCAACGCTTAGAACTGAAGAGTATCGGAGCGATCATTGCATCTCGGTACTTTAGCGAAGAAATTATCAAACAGTATTTAAGGCTGGAGTTTTATATGATTCGTGAAACCACGATTTTTAAAGAATGGCTCGACCAACGCCACGCTGAAGGTCTTGTCGAAGGTGAAGTCGGTGGCAAGCAGCGGCTCTTGCAAAAACTGCTTGAAAGAAAATTCGGATCACTTTCGCAAGAGTTAAAAGAGCGCTTGCAAAAGCTCAATAGCAAGCAATTGGATGCGCTCGCCACGACTTTGTTTGATCTGGAAACGGCTGAAGACCTGCGCGTGTGGTTGACGCAAACCGCAGTTTCGAGCCATCTGAATTGAGCAATGAGTCTTCTGATGCTCTGGCGCTTTCTCGACACCGGCGCGAATGCCGGAGACTACAACATGGCGCTCGACGCGGCGATGGCGCAGAGCGGCCCGTGCAACGAGCCAGTGTTGCGGGTATTTCAATGGCAGCCGGATTGCATCTCACTCGGCTATCATCAAAATGCCGAAGAGATTGATCTGCTAAAATGCAAGAAAGAAGGCCTTGACATTTCGCGGCGTCCGACCGGCGGCCGGGCCATTTTGCACGCACAGGAATTGACTTACAGCGTTATTATTCCGGCGACGCACCCGTGGTTTGCGATTCTGCCGCTTGATCTTTATCGTCGGCTGAGCGAAGCGATCGCTGTCAGCCTTCGTTATCTCGGCGCCGAAGTCAGTTTTGCACCGGGCGAAAAATTGCACGTTGATGGCCGGCCGCTGCGCATGGCCTGCTTTGCGAGCGCTGCACGCAACGAGCTGCTCGTTGGCGGCAAAAAAATCGTTGGCAGCGCGCAACGCCGATTCCGACAAGGCACGCTGCAACACGGCTCCATCCTGCTCGATGAGGCGCACGATAAGCTGCCGGACTTTTTGACTGGCGATGAATCCGCGCGCGCGATCGAGCGGCGGCGACTCGCAGAGCATACCACAACATTGCGAAAGGTTTGCGGCCGCACGATAACTTCTGACGAAGCGGCTTCGGCGCTGCGTCGCGGCTTTGCCGAAGCGCTGCACATAGATTTTTATAACGGTGCGGTTATGCCGGACGAAAACCGATTGGCGGAAACCTGGCGTAGCCGCTTTCAAATTCTGAGAACCAATCATTAAGGAGTCGAGATTATGCGCAAGCCAATTATCCCGGTCGTGATCATGCTCGCCGCACTTTTGCTTTTCGCGCGCGTTGAAGCGCAAGATTTTTCGAAGGAAACGATCAGCTCGAATTACCAAACGCTTAGCGACCAGGGCCAGTTGGATCAATTCGACGAGCAAATCAAATCCATTCTCAAGCTTTTCAGCTCGTTGGTGGGCAGCGGCTTCGTGAACACCGCGTCGGTACACAGCATCGGCGGTATTGATATCGGCGTGCGCGGTGTGTTTGCCGTTATCCCGGATGAATTGCAAGACATCGTGAAACCGCCGCCAAATGATTTGACGGATCCATTGCAAGACGCCAACGTCGTGCCGCTGCCTTTCTTTCATGCCAGCTTGGGCTTGCCGGCAAATTTGGAAGCCACGGCCAGGTTTTTTACTTTTCCAATTGCCGACCAGCCAGGCGGCAGCATCACTTTGATTGGCGGCGCGCTGAAATATGGCTTGCTCGAAGACCATTTGAACACTCCAGCAATCGCTTTACTGGCCGGCTATCAGACCATCCTGGTGCCGGACGAATATGCATTTGGCACGATTTCAACCCTGAGCTTTAAGGGTTTCATCAGCAAAAATTTTTCCATTCTCACGCTTTATGGCGGCGGCGGCATCGAGCGCACGGCTTTGACCATCGACATTCCCGGGGTCATTACGAGGGATTACGATCTGACTTATCCGAACGGCACGGTCGGCCTCAGGTTTTCGCCCCTGCCGCTTCTTCAAGTGAACGCGGATTTTAATTTCGGCGAGATCAACAATGTTGCCGCGGGCGTTTCACTCAGTTTTCGGTAAACCCTGTAATTAAGTTTTAGGAATGAAGCGTTTAGTCATACTCGGCTCGACCGGATCGATCGGCACGAATTGTTTGAACGTGGTGGAGGCGCACCCTGATGAATTCGAAATCGGCTATTTGGCCACGCACAGCAACGTCGATCTGCTCTATCAGCAGGCGCAGCGTTTTCGGCCGCGCGTCGTCGCCGCAGTGCAACCACCTCAAGAGCGGGATTGGGTCACGCCTTTCACTAAGCTGGGAATCGAATACCTAACCGGCGCGGCGGCATTGGCGGAAATCGCTGCGGCCCCCGATGTCGATGTCGTCGTCAACGCCGTGGTGGGCGCTGCCGGTTTGCCCGCAACTTTGCGCGCGCTCCGGCAAGGCCACACTGTGGCGTTGGCGAACAAAGAAACTCTGGTCGTTGCCGGAGAATTGGTTACCGCGGAGGCCGTCAAAAACGACGGCCTGCTCATTCCCATCGACAGCGAGCATAGCGCGCTTTGGCAGTGTTTGGTCGGCGAGGCCCGCCATCGCATTGAGACGCTGATTCTCACGGCTTCGGGCGGGCCTTTCCGGCAGCGGCCCAAAGAAGAGTTTGCGAAAATCACCGTGGCCGAAGCGCTGAATCATCCCAACTGGACGATGGGCCGCAAGATCACCATCGATTCCGCGACGCTAATGAACAAAGGCCTGGAAGTGATCGAAGCGCATTGGCTCTTCGCTGTGCCGGTGGATCGCCTTCGCGTGCTCATTCATCCGCAGTCCATCATTCACTCGATGGTGGAATTTGTCGATGGCTCCATCAAAGCGCAGTTGGGCGTTCCCGATATGCGGCTGCCGATTCAGTACGCGCTGACGTATCCCGATCGTCTGCCGAACCAATTTCCGCGGATGGATTTTGCGTTCTCGCGCCGGCTCGATTTCTACGAGCCGGATTTCGAAAAATTTGTTTGTTTGCGCCTGGCGTACGAAGCTCTGCGCGAAGGCGGCACCGCGCCGGCGGTACTCAATGCCGCCAATGAAGAAGCCGTTCAAGCGTTTTTGCGAGAGGCGATTCGTTTCGACCAAATTCCTCATTTGGTTGATCGGGCCCTGCAGCAACATCAAAATCACCGGCAGGCTGATTTTGACGATGTGCTTGCCGCAGATCGCTGGGCGCGGGGTTTTGTACGGCAGCGGATAACTAATTGAATTTGACAACAAGAGGCGAATCATGTTGCATGATATTCTGGTTTTTATCCCGGTCCTGGGCTTGCTGGTTTTTGTCCACGAGCTGGGGCATTTCCTGGCTGCGAAGTGGGCGGGCATTCGGGTCGAGCGTTTTTCATTGGGCTTTCCCCCGCGCATGATCGGCAAAAAAATCGGCGACACCGATTATTGCATTTCGTGGATTCCGCTTGGCGGTTACGTAAAAATGGCCGGCATGATCGACGAAAGCATGGATACCAAAGTCGAAGGACAGCCGTGGGAGTTTATGTCCAAGCCGGTTTGGAAACGGGTGATTGTCATTGCCGCCGGCCCGGTTATGAACGTGCTCCTGACCTTGGTTTTTTTCACCGCGTTGTATTTTGCTTACGGCCTGCCGCAAGTCACTAACGAGCCGGTCGTGGCTCAAGTGATTGACGATTCGCCGGCAGCAACGATCGGTTTGCTAGCCAATGATCGCATCCTGTCCGTGAACGGCCAGCCCGTTGAAACCTGGGAGCAATTAACCCTGCTCATTCACGCCAGCCCGGAAAAGGAAATTGCCCTCGCATGGGAACGCCAGGGTGAGAGATTGCAAGCCACCGTGGTTCCGCGCCGAGATTCGCTGGATCAAAAAGGCAGGATTGGGATCGGCCCCAAGGTCGAGATACGCGAGGCGGGAGTGGGCGAATCTTTCGTGGCCGCCTGTGGCCGCTCCTGGTTTCTTACCCGGGAAATAGGCAAATTCATCGGCCGGTTGTTTAGCGGCCGGGAGTCGGTTCGTGAAGGCTTGGCCGGACCGATGCAAATAATGAAAATGGCCGGCCAGTATGCGCGCGAAGGCTTGGCCGAAGTGGTGAATTTCGTTGCCGTGATCAGCCTGCAACTGGCGCTGCTGAATATATTGCCGATTCCCGCGCTCGACGGCGGGCACTTGGTCTTTCTCGGCATCGAGGCGATTTTGCGCCGGCCGGTTTCGGTGCGCGCGCGGGTCATCGTGCAACAGGTCGGCATGGCTTTGCTGTTGGCGCTGATGGTATTTATTTTCATCAACGACTTTCAAAAGATTTTCCGGTAAAAACAAATTGCTTACAGTGAAAGGGCCGGCCTCGAAAAAGGAGGTTGGCCTTTTTATTTGCGCCGGTGAATAGTTACATTCCGGCTTGACTTCGATCTCTTATTTTGTTAATTTGGAGTTGGTTAATCCACGTCGGAAGTGACGCAAAACCATCTCAACCAAAACCGGGAAAGGTGCGACCATGAAATTTGCAAAACGGATGGAGCGTTTGGGCACTGAGACGGCGTTCGAGGTATTGGCCAGGGCGAAAGCTTTGGAAGCACAAGGAAGAAAAATCATTCATTTGGAAATCGGCGAGCCGGATTTCGACACGCCGCTGTTCATCCGCGAGGCGGCGAGGCGGGCATTGAAAAACGGCCGCACGCATTACACGCCGGCGGCCGGCATTCCGGAACTGCGCCAGGCCATTTGCGAAGAGGTGGCGCGCCGCCGCGGTGTGGCCGTGCGTCCGGAAAATGTCGTGGTCACGCCCGGCGCCAAACCGATCATTTATTTTCCCATCACCGCGTTGATCGAAGAAGGCGACGAAGTCATTTACCCTAATCCCGGCTTTCCGATTTATGAATCGGTGATTGAATTTATTGGCGGCAAAGCGGTGCCTTTGCAACTGAAAGAGGAAAAGGCGTTTCGGATTGATGTGAAGGAATTGGAGTCGTTGATCACGCCGCGCACCCGCATGCTCATCATCAACTCGCCGCAAAACCCCACCGGCGGCATTCTCACCCGCGAAGACATCAAAGCCATTGCCGAAATCGTCCGCTCGCGCAAAATCATCGTGCTCGCCGATGAAGTTTATAAAAATATCATTTACGAAAACGAGCACGCCAGCATTCTCTCCGAGCCGGGCATGCTGGAGCACACCATCTTGCTCGACGGTTTCTCGAAAACCTACGCGATGACCGGCTGGCGCCTCGGCTTTGGCGTGATGCCGGCGCCCTTGGCGCAAAAAGTCGAGAAGCTCATGATCAACAGCAACAGTTGCACCGCTACCTTCGTGCAAGACGCCGGCGTTGCGGCGCTGCGCGGCCCGCACGATGAAGTCGATGCTTTTGTGCGCGAATTTAAAAAGCGGCGCGACCTTATGGTCGAGGGTCTGAATCAAATCAAAGGCGTGCGCTGCTTGAAGCCGGGCGGCGCATTTTATTGCTTCCCGAACGTCAGCCGCGTGCCGATGAGCAGCAAACAGCTCGCAGACCTTATGCTCAACGAAGCCGGCGTCGCCACGCTTTCCGGCATCGCGTTCGGCAAATTCGGCGAGGGTTTTTTGCGCCTCAGCTACGCCAATTCGATTGAAAACATTCAAGAAGCCTTGCGCAAGATGAAGCAGGCGATTGAAGCGTTGTAGCTGGATGCTTGATGTTGGATCCTTGATCCTGGTCGCCAACTGCCGGATCAATTGTTGTTGTGTAGCGTATAAAAAGCGTCTGGTATCCAACATCGATCTGAATCATTCATCTGGAGAAATTTATGCGACGATATGCTTGGGCAGGAATTTTCGTAGCGGCCTTATTGGCGCCTGGTTTTGCCTTTCCCCAGAGAGGCCAGCAAGCGAGCACAGAGGAAAGGCTTATTCGCTTGGAAGAAGGCCTGAAGGCGATCGAAAAACGCCTGGACGATACGAATAAACGTATTGATGATACGAATAAGCGAATTGATGAATTGCGATCGGATCTAATCAACCGTATCGATGGTTTGCGATCTGAAATGAGTAACCGTTTCGATGATTTGCGCTTCTGGCTGGGGTTGATTGCGACGGCGGTCTTCGCGTCGCTTGGTGGAATGTTTGGTTTGTGGTTGTATCTCGTTCGAAACCTTCGCCAACCGGCCGGCGGAGTCAATGGCCGGACGGTTACCGAGCAACGGAGCGCGGAACTGGAGGAAATGCAAAAGCGAATTGCCGTTCTTGAAACTCAGCTTAAACAGATGCGAGCCGGCCCCGCATGAATATCAGGGAACGATTTCAATAGCTACCAAAATCAAGACGAAAGAATCAAGCATGTCCGACAACGCAGCCAAACCCGCTAACATCAAAAAAACGGCGCTATACGACACCCACGCCAAGTGTGGAGCCAAGCTGGTCGAATTCGCCGGCTTCTGGATGCCGGTGCAATATCGCGGCATTATTGACGAGCATCGCAAAGTGCGCAGCTCGGTCGGCGTCTTCGACGTTTCGCACATGGGCGAATTTGAATTTCGCGGTAAAGCCGCGGGGAAATTTTTGCAGCGCCTGACGATCAACGACGTCTCGAAGCTCGCCGAATATCAAGCGCAATATTCGGCCATTTGTTATCCCGACGGCGGCATCGTCGATGACGTGATCGTTTACCGTTGGCCCGATCGCTACATGATGGTCGTTAACGCCTCGAATATTGAAAAAGATTTTGCCTGGCTCTCTGAACATAAAATGCCCGAAGTCGATTTGTCCGATGTCAGCAGGCAATACAGCTTATTGGCGGTCCAAGGTCGAAATGCACAAGCCACACTGCAAAAAATCACCAGCGTGAATTTGGCCAACGTCAAGTACTACTGGTTCGCGTCCGGAGAAATCGCCGGGGTGACGGCATTCATCTCGCGCACTGGTTATACCGGCGAAGATGGCTTTGAGGTCGGCTTTGCCGCGCCGCATTCGGAAACTGTTTGGAACGCGATCTTCGACGCCGGCAAAGAATTTGGCCTCGAACCCATCGGCCTCGGCGCGCGCGACACGTTGCGGCTTGAAATGAAATATTGCCTCTACGGCAACGACATCGACCAAACCACCAACCCGCTTGAAGCCGGTCTCGGCTGGATCACCAAATTGGCCAAGGGCGATTTTATCGGCCGCGAAGCCATGGCCAAAATGAAAACCGCGGGCATTTCGCGCAAGCTCGCCGGCTTCGAGGTGGAAGGCAAAAATATCGCGCGTCACGATTACCCCATTTTAAAAGATGGCGCTAAAATCGGCCACGTGACCAGCGGCACCTTTTCGCCGAGTTTGGAGAAGTCGATCGGTTTGGGCTACGTCGCGAGCGGGTATGCTGCCGCTGGCACGGATCTCGAGATCGACATTCGCGGCCGTGCTATCCAAGCACGGGTGGTGAAAACGCCGTTTTATCAGCGGCCGTATTAAAACTGGAAGCGAGGTGGGGTATGACAAAGCTATCGCCAGGAATTTTTATTGGCCTTTGTTTGGTAACTCTTGCAAGCTGTGAGCATGCAACAAAGCCAATTAACGCCTCCAATCCATTGGTAGGCGTTTGGTTAGAGACATTCCAGTGGTCGCAACTTCAAGTAGGTCCGTATCAAAGAACCTCGACCATTGAGTTTTCCGAGCAAGAGTTTCGGGTTAAAATTCTACCTCCACATCGGGAAATAAAAGTCACCGGTGATAGCTTCTATGTCGGCTTTTCGGCTGATACGCTTTATGCCGGAACTTATTTGATCAGTGACCATGGGATTACTTTTCAAGTAAAAGTGCCGGGGGCATTTACAGAGAGGATGGCTTATGCCATCAAAAATGACAGTTTATTCTTGTCGCCTATCTTAGGTTCCGCTGATGACAGCGGCGCCAAATATTACCCGTTTGAATCATTTTTGTGGGCTGGCAGCTTTGGAAAAACCTCGGGAATCTTTACCAAGACAGGTGCTGGTAATTAAAAAAACGACGTAACTATTCACCGTCCGGACGCTCTTGTGCAAGAATGCAGGTTGTCTCAAACAGTAAACTTGTTCAAATCAAGCAGCGTCCGGACGGTTACTGAATAGTTACAAAACGACTTGAATTCTTCTCATTATGCTCCTACCACAATTGCCTAAATATTTGAGCATGGCCTTTTGGGTCCTGCTTTTTCTTGCCAGGAGCATAGCGTTCGCGCAAGCGAAAATCGATACACTGCAACTGTTGCACGATGTGAAAGTACTGTCTGCGGATTCGATGCAAGGACGAAAAACTTGTACAATTGGAAGCAAGAGGGCGCAGGAGTATGTTATCTCTGCTTTCAAGAAGCATAACCTGCAAGCGTTTGAGGGAAGCTTTCGACAATTCTTTTCCGCCTCCGCCAAAGACGAGCCCTGTACGGACGCCGCTAACTTAATTGGATACCTTCCCGGGACCTCGACGGATTGCATCGTGCTCTCCGCGCATTACGATCATCTTGGCGTCGTTGGCGGCAAAACCTACCCTGGCGCCGATGACAATGCCTCCGGTGTGGCCACGCTGCTTGCGATCGTGGCATATTTTACCAGCAATAAGCCTCACAGCACGCTCATCTTTGCTTTCTTCGATGCTGAAGAGTCCGGCTTGCAAGGCGCGCGGGTGTTCGTCAACAAGCTACCCGTGGAGAAAAAGCGCGTCATTTTGAATGTGAACCTCGACATGGTGAGCCGCAGCGACCGCAACGAGCTTTATGTCGCCGGTTGCCATCACTATCCGTTTTTGAAACCATATTTGGAAAAAATTGCCACTATCAGCAAAGTGAAACTGCTCTTCGGTCATGATAGTGGAACGAACCCGGCCGATAATTGGACCAACGCTTCCGACCACGCGCCGTTTCATCGGGCCGGCATTCCCTTCGCCTATTTCGGCGTCGAAGATCACCGCGATTATCATCGGCCTTCCGATACTTTTGCCAACGTCGATCAAAAATTTTTCGTCAACGCGGCTTCGACTATTCTTGACGCGATCATTGAATTTGACCGCCACCTGGCGGAAATTAAATTGAGAACGCCGGCTCACACGCCAAGTGGAAATTGATCCATTCCAGTGATGATTTTTAGCTCGTCTTGCGCCATGTTTCAAAGGTGATTTTCTCGCTTGAAAATGGCTAAACCTCTTGCAAATGTGAACAAATTTTGCCATATTAGGCATTAGTATGATGATGAAAGATGATCCCACAATCGCGCAAAAAAGGTGAGACGAAATCATTATGGCCGCTTACGAAAAAGCGCAAGAACAATTCAAGCGTGAAGAGCAGGCCTATTGGGCCATGCGTGATGATTTGATGAGGGATTACCATGGCCTTTGGGTAGCCATAGTCAATGGTCAAGTCGTTGCTTCCGGTAAAAAGAGTGGGCAAGTTGGATACGAGGCCTATTTGAAAACCGGAAGCGAAGTTTGCTTTTGCGCACAAGTGGGTTACGAAGATAGGGTTTTACAGATTAGGGGCGGATCAACCAGGTATTCTTTCAATTGATGATTATTTTTTCAATGAGACAAAAAGTTTACATTGAGACTTCTATCCCTAGTTTCTATTATGAAGATCGGGTAGAAGCCGAAGTGGTGGTTCGCAAAGAATGGACGCGCGAATGGTGGGATAAACACAGCCATAAATATATTTTGGTATCCAGCCCTGCTGTTTTAGACGAACTCAAGAGTGGAGAATACGACGAACAAAAACGCAAAAAGGCTATTGAACTAATCAGCCAAGTGCCATTAGTAGCTGTTGAGTCCGCGATTGCAGATATTGTCCAAGCCTACATACAACACAAAGTCATGCCCAATAATCCAGTAGGTGATGCCCTTCACCTTGCGTTAGCATCATACCATAAATGTGATTTTTTACTCACTTGGAATTGCAAACATCTTGCAAATGCGAATAAATTTCACCATATTAGGCGTGTCAACACCATCCTCGGCTTATATATTCCCTTGTTAGTGACACCTCTTGAATTACTCGGAGAAGATGAAAATGTTGAAAGATGATCCTGTTATCGATCAAATTAGAGCCACTAGGTCTCTGATTTCTGCACGATTCAACCACGACCCTAAAAAAATTGTCGAGTATTACATTAAACTTCAGGAAGAATATCGAAAACGTTTGGTGAATCTTGCAGAAGTCGAGGAAGATTACCAGAAAAACCTTGTCAATAGTGAAGCCGTCACAGAGTAGAAGTGCAATCGTGTTTTGCATTGACAGGGCAATAGGGGCAACCTGTTTTATCGGTTAATTTTAGGAGAGGAGACCATGTCGGAAAAGCAGGCAAGGGTGAGTTCCCGACAGCAGGAGGAAATTTTCGGAATTCTCTTGATGACGTTGGGGATACTCATCCTTGTAAGCTTGATTTCGTATTTCGTGCATCCGGAAGAAGCGCCGCAAGAGGCGCTCATGCAGCGCGTGGAAAATTCCATGGGCGTTGCCGGCGTTCACATCGCCAACGCGCTCGTCAAGTATGCGTTGGGCTACCCCGCCATCGTGGTGCCGATCCTGCTCATCGCCTGGGGGTGGAATCGCTTCCGCGGCGCGGAGACGAAACGCCTGCAGCGCATCAGCATTTACAGCCTAATTGCGGCGATGTTTTTCGCCACTGTGTTCGCCATGCCGCAAGCCATGGCTCCGGACGGCAGCGCCATCGGTTACTCGTGGTCGGGCCTCGTCGGCGGCTTCATCGCAGAACATCTACACAAGGCTTTCGGCGACTATGGCAGCCCGATCATTTTGCTGGCTTTGGCCGTCGTCGTGTTCATCTCATTTTCACAAATCAGCCTTGCCGAAGCTTACGAAAAAGTTCGCACCGGCTCGCTCAATTTGAGCCAATGGTTTCAGCAGACGTTATCCGCTATTGTTGAATGGCGTCCCCAGCTTCCCGCCCCGCAAGTGAAGCCGCTGGCCAAGCCGGCCTCCGAGGCTGAAGTGGTGACACGAGACAACGAAGTCGCGGTTGAAGACGAGGAAGAATCGGGAGAAAACGCCGAGCCGCGCTGGAAACGTTTGGCGCGATTGCGCGAGATGAGCGAGAAGCCGTCGAGTCCATCCACCGTGATTCCGGGCAAGTCATTTGAACGGGCCACAGACGGAGTCTCGAAGCCTGTTGAACCCGAAAGGGCCTTGGGACTGGCGCCAGAACCGCAGGCAACGTCAATGACGGCTGCCGTTCGCCCCGCGCCATCTGAAGCCTCGACGACGATAACGGTGCCGAAGAAATTCAAAGAGGAAGCGTCGCAGCCGGCTTTTGGGGAATATGTCTTTCCGCCGCTCGACCTGCTGGAATATCCCAGAAAAATCGACTCCGTGCAAACGCGCGAAGAGCTGCTGAATAACGCGCATACATTGGAAGAGCGGCTGGCCGAGTTTGACGTGGAAGGCAGTGTCGTCGAGATCAACCCCGGCCCGGTGATTACACGCTACGAGTATCAGCCTAATCCCGGCATCAAAGTCAGCCGTATCACCGCGCTCGCCGATGATCTGGCGCTCGCCATGCGCGCCAAACGCATTCGCATCGTCGCGCCGATTCCGGGAAAAGCGGCGGTTGGCATCGAACTGCCCAACCCGGAACCACAAACCGTCTATCTGCGCAAGATCATTGATTCCGAGGTGTTTCGCCAATCGGCCTCGCCGCTGACGATCGCGCTCGGTGAAACGATCTCGGGGCAGGTTTACGTCACCTCGCTGGATCGCATGCCGCATCTGCTCGTCGCCGGCGCCACCGGCTCCGGCAAAAGCGTTTGCCTGAATGCCATCATCGCCAGCATGCTTTACAAAGCGCATCCGAGCCAGGTCGATTTCGTTTTGGTCGATCCCAAGCGCTTGGAGCTGTCGACCTATCGCAAGCTGCGTTTTCATCATCTCACGTTCCGCGAAGATCTGAACGAAGAGGTGGTGACGACGGCGGCGAATTCGCTGGCGGTGTTGCGCAGCCTCGAGTGGGAAATGGAGAACCGCTACACGCTTTTGGCTCGCGTCGGCGTGCGCAATATCACCGAATATAACACTCGGCTTAAAGAAGGCAAATTGCCGGCGACCGAAGGCATGCCGCCGTTCAAGCCACTGCCTTATATGTTGCTCGTGATTGACGAGCTGGCCGATCTGATGTTGACCGCAGCCAAAGAAGTGGAAGAGCCGATTGCCCGGCTCACGCAAATGTCGCGCGCGGTGGGCATTCATCTGATCGTTGCCACGCAGCGGCCCTCGGTGGATGTGATCACCGGCGTGATCAAAGCCAACTTTCCGGCGCGCCTCGCGTTTCAGGTCGCCTCGAAAATCGATTCGCGCACGATTCTCGACATGAACGGCGCGGAGAAATTGCTCGGCAACGGCGACATGCTTTTCCTGCCGCCGGGAAGCCCGGAGCCGATTCGCATTCACGGCGCGTATATCAGCTCGGAAGAAACCGAGAAGGTGCTCGAGCACATTCGCAAGCAGCCGCACTACGAGAAAGATCTGCTGCCGATTCGTACCGAAGGCGAGGAGACCGATGGACTTGGCGCCGGGGCGGACGGCCTGCGCGACGAGCTTTTCGACGAGGCCTTGAAGCTCGTGGTGCGGCACCAGCAAGGCTCGATCTCACTGTTGCAGCGCCGCCTCAAGATCGGCTACTCGCGCGCCGCGCGCTTGATCGACCAGCTCGAAGCCGCCGGCGTCGTCGGCGGCTTCGACGGCAGCAAAGCCCGCGAGGTGCTCATCGATGAAACCCAATTGGAAGAAATGGGGTTAGATAAATAAGTCCGAGGTCGAAAGTCCGGATTCCGAGGTCAATTAGCCCAACGCGGACGAGCCGCAACCAAAAAAGAAAAACAAAAGCGCACGCAAAGACGCAGAGACGCAAAGATTACGCAAAGAAAATCTTGACTTCGGTCTTCCAAAAATTCCATGAAGAGACAAAATGACTAAAAAGTCTTTGCGAAACCTTTGCGGCTTTGCGTCTCTGCGTGAATTCTTTCAACGTGAATTCAAA
>JAKEEU010000381.1 GCA_022616415.1 Candidatus Zhuqueibacterota bacterium
GTCGAGCTAAAGGATCTCAATCCGCCTGAAAGTTATAACATGGCGATGAGCGGCAAAGGCCCAGCCGGCCATGTCGATGGCACGGGCAGCGTCCGACTAGAACATGATGGCAAAATCACTACCATGCACTACTCCGGCGATGCCAAAGTTGGTGGTAAAGTTGCGGCGGTCGGCCAACGTTTGTTGGATGTTGTGGCCAAAGCGATGGCCAAACGCAGTTTGAACGCCCTTGCCAAGAAAGTCCAAGAACGCATTGAGCAAGAAGCCCCTTAGCCAGCGCAAGAATTGACAAAAGCTGTCGCTACCAATATTAGGAGGTGAAATCAACGCCTAGCCGCTTAAAAACCTTAAATCCCGTCCAAAAAATATTATTGAGAGGAAGGACAGAAAAAGATGATACCGAGTGAATTTAAATATTTTGCACCACCCTCGGTCGCGGAAGCCGTCAATTTGTTATCCGAACACGGATATGATGCCAAGTTGCTGGCCGGCGGCCAAAGTCTGATCCCCGCCATGCGCTTTCGGCTCTCCGTCCCGGCCGTGATAATCGACCTAAATGGAATAAATGGGATCAGCGGCGTGCGCGAAGATAATGGTCATTTAGCCATCGGTGCCATGACCCGCGAAGTCATGTTAGAAGAATCGTCGATAGTCCAAACCAAGTATCACCTGCTTGCCGACGCCGCAAGAGTCATCGCCGACCCAATCGTCCGCAATATGGCCACCGTCGGCGGCAACATCGCTCATGCTGACCCCGCTAACGACCATCCTGCCGTCATGCTGGCCTACAACGCCCAAGTCGTTGCGGTTGGCTCAGGAGGTACTCGTACCCTCAACATTGACGATTTTTTTGTCGATCTTTTTGAAAACGCTTTGGACGACGACGAAGTGTTGACCGAAATCCGCATTCCACGCCCTGCCGCCCATAGTGGTGGAGCCTATGTAAAAATGGAACGCAAAGTCGGCGATTATGCCGTCAGCGCGGTTGCGGTTCAACTCACTCTTGATGGCGATACCTGTGTAGCCGCCCGAATCGGCTTAACGAATGTCAGCCCTGTCCCGATGCGTGCCACGGACGCCGAACAAGTCCTCATCGGTCAACGGGTCAGCGAAGACCTTTATGAAGAAGCCGGCCGTGCCGCCGCTGCCGAGTGCGACCCATCCGCCGATTTGCGTGGCTCCGCCGATTACAAACGTGACATCACTCGTGTTCTGCTCAAACGTGCCTTACGCACGGCCGTCCAACGAGTCAAC
>JAKEEU010000382.1 GCA_022616415.1 Candidatus Zhuqueibacterota bacterium
ATATAATCCATGCAAGAACCACTCAATAAGCTGCTTCCTAAATTCATCGCCGACCTCGAAAAAAGGCACCGTTCCCCATCAACGATTCTAGCCTATAGAGCTGATTTAGAGCAGTTAATCTCCTTTCTCGCCCAAGAAAGAAAAGCTTTACCGCGCGAGATGAAGACCAGCGACTTGGAAAAGTTTCGCGACGCGCTTCTGGCTGAAAAATATGCGCCCAAATCAGCCTCCAGAAAGTTGAATGCCGTCAAAACTTTTTGCCGCTGGTTAAAAGAGGAAGGCTTTTTAGGTGAAGACCCTTCCGAAGAAGTCAACCATCCCAAAATCGAAGTTTCCATGCCAAAATTCCTTTCTCAACTGGAGTATCGGGCCTTGAGAGATGTTTGCCGCAGCGATGACCGCTGCGCCGCTATCGTCGAACTCATGCTGCAAACGGGATTGCGTATTTCTGAAGTCGCCAATTTAAGAACAGAAGACGCCAAAGAAGAGACACTCACTGTTCGCGCCCACGCGACCCAGCCCGAACGCAAAATTCCCCTTAATGCACCGGCTAAAGGGGCTTTGACCACTTACCTGGAAGTCAGAACCGAAACCGACTCACCCTATGTTTTCATCAGCAAAAGCGGCAATTCTTTAGCAATTCGCAATATCCGCGCGACCATTGACCGCTATATGCAAAAAGCGCAAATTTCCGACTACTCGGTCAATGATTTGCGAACGACCTTTATCGTTGAAAACCTCAAAGGCGGCGTGGACTTGGGCTTCATTTCCAAAATTGTCGGCCACAAGCGCGTTTCGACGACCGAGCGCTATATGGAGCTGGCTGGCATTGCCCAACCCGGGAAGAAACAGGAATTAGCCGAACTTTAACTGTGGATGCGGGTAGGCGAGGGTGGCGGTCGCGACGTCGCCGGCGCCGAGCGCGGCGTTGCCCCAGTCGGCGAGCAGCTCCGGGCGACCGGGTAGCTCGCGAGCGGCGTCGGCCAGTGCCGCGGCTGCACGGGCGAACGCCGCCTTGCGCACGGTCGCATCCTTGATCGTCATCGCCTGCTCGTAGTGCACGCGGCCC
>JAKEEU010000383.1 GCA_022616415.1 Candidatus Zhuqueibacterota bacterium
CCACTGACCCCAACGAGCCGATTAGCCCCGTTGTTGAGAGTGTAGATGTCTATGTCCGCCGTCGGGCTTATTTTGATTCGGGCGCCGGCGGGGGTGACGAGATTGCCGATTGTCCTCAACATGCCTCCGCCTGTGGCCGAACTGCCGCCGGCAGCGGGCGGATCGATCGTCACAAGCGTGTCGCGATTGTAATCAATCCCGTAAAAAAGAGTGACCGTCGCGCCGTTGACGTTGTTGGTGTATGAGCCGGCGGAAATGCGCGGGGATTGCCCTCTGGCGACATCAGCCGCATTGTAAGTAAGGGCGGTTTGGATCGCCATCGCGTTGAGGTTGCCATTGCTATTGACGACCGCGTAATTCAGGGTATCGCTTCCGATCAACCGCAACGCGTTGACGACCGGGTTGTAGTCCATCAACGACTGATACCCCGAAGGAAACCTGGTCGTCATGGTGCTCACCAGAGTGGCCCTGCCCAACGTGCCGGCCCTCAAGCTAATGGTGTAGATTTTGCCGGTGTCGGTCACTGCGTAAAGGTTGTTGTTGTTTCCGTCAGCCGGTCGAAAATCGATCCCGATCAAATTGCCATCAACAGGAGTGTCTGCGACACGAAACAATCGAACGAAAGTGGTCGTGCCGGGAACGAGGATAAAAATGGTGTTGTCAGTGTCCAATGCGTAAACAGGCGTTCTCGGCATAATGATGCCGGTGGTTTGCGCGGCGACAGCCGCCGCCGATGCGCTTGCGGCCGGCGCCGCGGAAATGTTGGATGGACTGTGAGCGCTTTTAGCGCTGGCCGAATGCCCGCTCATCAAACCGTAGGTCAATGAAGCGGCCAAAGCTATGAGATAATTGTCAGAGCTGCAAATGCTTTTTCCAAGTTCGATCTTTTCATATGTTTTGCCCTTTCCCGAATGTAAGAGGGTTTGATTCGTCAAAGTGGGTTTTGGAGAGCTGTTTTATTAAAATGAAGGTCTAAGCCGGATGCGCTTATTTAATGGTGAGGCAGGGCAAATTGCACGAAGACAGTCTCCATTGAAGCTGCCTATATCGTCCTGTTGTGACTTGGGCACGTCAGACAAGTGGGGCGCATTAAAGCATCGTTCTCTGGTTATTACGATCGGCATTCGGATTTGGATTTGTCCGGAGCGGCGATGGAGATAAAAAGAACGACGCCTTTTGCCTTCCCGACATTAGACTCTCGGCTTGCAAAACTGTCCAAAGCCGTTGCGTTAGGCGGCGAGATGGAGCAGACTCACCCCATTAAATAGCGCATAACAAACAC
>JAKEEU010000384.1 GCA_022616415.1 Candidatus Zhuqueibacterota bacterium
TCGAAGGCGGCCTGGTTCTGGATCTCAGCTTCGCATTCGGTGGCCCAGTTGCCGGCGACGGATTTGGAGATCTTGAGCTGCTCGGCAATGGTGCGGTAGCTAAGGCCCTTGGCGCGGAGCTGAATGAATTGGTTTTTGATGTCGTTGCTGTGCATAGGTTTTAGTCAGTTGTTAATAATCGTTTTTATAATTTTCTTTTCATCGGCTAATTATACACCCGGTTTTTGGAAATCGACTGTCAAGGGGAATTCCTTTCATGCCAGTATGCGCCAGTACGCGACAGTATGCGCCAGTATGCGACAAAAAAGTTTGGAAAAAAAGTTGACGGGGGTGCTGATGGTGAGTGGTGAGTGGTGAGTGGTGAGTGGTGAGTGGTCGGTGGCACGCCGGACGCCGGCCCAAGAGCCTGTGAGTCAGCGCATGATGGCGGAGACGGCAGGATTTGAAGTCACGTGCGGTTTTGGGCAAATTTGGCGTAACGTCGAACCGCCACAAAGCTCTGGTAATCCCTTCGATTTGGCGCAAATCTACATCGCTATGAAAAGCCCTTTTCCGTTGGCTGCGCTGTTCCTGGCAATCGCGCTTAATATATCTGGATCATCAGCCGCGGATGAATCGCTGGAGCGCCGGATTGAGCGGGTGATACACGGATTGCTTCCTGAAACCTCTCTGCAAAATCAATTCGGGCCGAAAGCCTCGCTTCGGGAGCGCATGGCTCGATTCCATACTCCCGGGGTCAGTATTGCCGTGGTCAACGATTACAAAATCGAATGGGCTCGCGGCTTCGGGGTCAAAGAATGGGGCAAATCCGCTCCCGTCACCGAGCGGACGCTTTTCCAGGCTGGGTCGATAAGCAAGCCCATCTTTGCCCTCGCTGTCATGCGACTGGCGCAGGAGGGCAAACTCGATCTCGACCGCGACGTGAATGAATATCACAGTCATCCCACAGCAGGCATAATTTGACGGTTTCTCTGCGACTTTTCGAGGGATTTCATGGGTTGGTTTGCCAATGGGTTTAAGAATCTTTCA
>JAKEEU010000385.1 GCA_022616415.1 Candidatus Zhuqueibacterota bacterium
AGGCGCTTTTGGGGATCGTTCCCCAAGAAATCGCGCTGTATGACGCGCTTTCCGCCCGCCAAAACCTTGAGTTTTTTGGCAAAATGCAGGACAAAGGCGGTGCAGAACTCAAAGGATTGGTGGATGAGGTGGTTGAATTTATCGATCTGCGTGAAAGACAAAACGATAAGATCAACACATTTTCTGGTGGGATGAAACGTCGCGTGAACATTGCCGTGGGGCTGCTGCATCACCCCCAGTTGCTCTTTATGGATGAGCCGACCGTTGGCATCGACCCGCAAAACCGCCGGCGCGTCCTCGATATGGTGCGGCGTCTGCGCGATGAGTTGAACATGACCATCCTGTATACATCACACTTGATGGAAGAAGTGCAAGAGATCAGCGATCGCGTCGCTATTATGGATCATGGCGAGGTGATCGCACTCGGCACGGTTGGCGAATTGATCCAGTCAGCGTATATTGACAATGCCCGTCAGCCGTGCGCAGATTATGGGCGGCAAGCTACTAGGCTATTTTGTGATCGGCCTGATTCAGTTCACGGTCATTTTTACGTTCGGCTATGTGATGGGCCTGCGGTTTGGCAGTGACCCTCTCGCGCTCATTGTTACGCTGGTCGCCTTCACCCTGGCGGCGACTGGACTGGCGCTCATGTTGACAACTTTTGTCAAAACCGAAATGCAGGCTTCGAGTATCACAACACTTCTTTCCCTAACATTGGCGCCGCTTGGCGGCGCATGGTGGCCGCTTGACATCGTGCCGGCATGGATGCACATTGCCGGCCATATTTCGCCGATTGCCTGGGCAATGGACGCCTACAACGCATTGATCTTCCGTGATGCGGGTCTGGATGGGGTGGTTCTGCCGGTCCTCGTCTTGCTTGGCATGGCAACCCTTTTTTTGTGGTCGGGGTGTCGCGCTTCAGATTTGATTACCTTGATTTTGCGCAAAAAAAGGCAGTTTGTATTCTGAGAATGCAAAATAGTGGGGGTTCTATTCAGCAAATGGAAAGATGTGCAAAATAAGCTGGTTTCTATTACCAGAAACGCTTCAAGCAGTCGAGCAATTCGGCGGCGTGAGGCGAGGACCTTAATAATTTAACCGATAAGAGACGACCTTGCTGAAATTCGATGAGGCCAGGGATAT
>JAKEEU010000041.1 GCA_022616415.1 Candidatus Zhuqueibacterota bacterium
AAGCGAGCCTTCAGTGCTTGTAGCAACTCCTCTCGTTCTTGCGCCTTCATGGTTCTTGTAGCGTGTTCAGGAACGGTTGCGAGGCAACGGCATGGTTCGTGACGCCTAACGTTTGAGCTAACCGGCGTGAAAAGCAGAGCGAAGCGCCGCTTTTGCACGTCCGAGTTGAGCGATTTGTTGGGCGGCATTGCACACGAGCCGAGACTAGCAAAAAGTCGGCAAAAGCCGTACAAACACGGCGCCATTCGATTGCATTTGCCCTGCGCCGTTCTTTCCAAGGACGGCCGCGGTCATGCGCTGGATGATTTTGGGGAAGTCGCGGTCGGCCTGAAAAGCCAACAGGGGAAGGATTACCGGCGCAAGTAGTTTGCTTTTTGGCGTCAACTCCCACCACACCATAACCCGCGAACCGCCATTTGAAGGTGTGACCTCCCATCCGCCGCGCATCGTCTTTGCCGGAAACGGAAAATTCGGAGCCTCTGATAGAAAGCGCACGGCAAAGCTGTGGCCGGGATTGAATGCAGTACATTCCTCAGACCATTGCTTGCCAGCGTGATCTTCGCAAGCTCTGACCGCCCCAACACCGGGTATTTTCCCGTCCAGGATAACTGAGTGCTTCAATGACGGCATGTAGTTTTTGATGTCGCCGATATCGCCTACGACCCGCCACATCTTTTCAGCGGGCGCATTGGTTTCAACGATGATGCAATGGCGATATTCGCCGCTTTTCTCAATTCTGTGAGCATGTCCGGCGGCCCAAAGCTGCCAAGCACCAAAGACGAATACTGTACCTGCTACGGCAAGAACCAAAGCATTGCCCAAGGGCGAAAATAGCTGAGGAAAAGCGAGCAGTAAGACGATGGAGCTGGCTACCCACGAGAAATCAGCGGCGCTTGCAATAAGTGCACGCCATGTGGCAACTCGCTGACGTGTTGCCTGATAGATTAACTCGGCAGCAAAGGCGACCAGACCGATGCCGACGACTTGAAGGATAAGGGGGGCCTGAATCCCAAGCCATTCGCCCACCACCGCCGGGAAAAAGAGCATCAATAGCGCGGAGGATAGTGAAAAGATGGCATTTGCCATCAGAGCTAAACGAAGTCGTAAAGCGGCTTTCATGAGTATCTCCTTCTGATGAATGAAACAAAAGTATGTGGTGTGTGACGGCCAACGCCAACGTTAACCGGCCGAGAGGGCGCGTAGCGTCCCCGAGGTCCGGTTGAACGTATTGTTGGGCGCCGTTTTTCTCGCCTCTAAAAGGCGAATAGCC
>JAKEEU010000386.1 GCA_022616415.1 Candidatus Zhuqueibacterota bacterium
GACCACGTCGAAACCCGTATGCTCGAGCTCGGAATAAACGTGGCGAAAAGTGTTACCCCCAAATGACGATTTTTTGCGAAAAATCATTTGACAATTACACATACTTTAACCTCCGTTTTCGCGCATTTCACCCAAGACTCCATCAAAAAGGCGTTGATTGTTGTAGATCACAACAAGTTTCGCGAGCGCCGTTAGGGTTTTCAACACGATGGGGCAATAATGTGAAAAACAAAACTCGTATCTTCATCTCCTACGCCCGCAGCGATGGCAGCACGTTCGCCAAAGATTTGCGCCATCGCTTGATTGACGAATATCACTTCCAAGTCTGGCAGGACATTGTCGAATTGGAAGGCGGCAAAGATTGGTGGCTGCAAATCGAAACCGCGATCAAAAGTGTGGAATTTCTGGTGATGGTGATGACGCCTGGTGCGTTGACTTCACAAACCACGCACAAGGAATGGCGGCTGGCCCGACGGGAAGGCGTGTGCGTGCCGCCGGTGATGGCCGAGGAGATTGACTTCACTACGCTGCCGCGCTGGATGCGCGACACGCACTTCTTCGATTTCAAATTTCCCGAGCAAAGGGATCGTTTCATTAGCACTTTTCGGAGCCCATGCCAAGCGCCGCGTGCGCCGTTCATAGTGGAAGACCTGCCCGAGGATTTTGTAGCGCGGTCCGGCGAATTTGATCAGCTCCTCTCGTTTCATTCCTCATACCGGCTGACACTGAACACGAGATAGTTATACGGAATCAGTTGCTGTGAATCAGTCTTGCTGACGATACGGCCATTCGCCGGATTGTACTCCCACGCGCTCCAGTCCCACACGCTTTGCAGGCTCTCGGGAATTTGCACGGCAATGTACGCGCCTTCGGCGAGGCGGGCGCGCGTCGGGATGTTGCTGAAATCGAGGCCGAGATGAAAATCCTGCACCGGCACATTTTTGTTGCGGCCGGCGATGCTCCGGGTCAGGCCAAAGGCCAGCTCGGAGAACAGCGCCACGGTGGGCTGCACCGCGGAGGTGAGCTGCAAGCCGACTTTGAACACGTTGGAATCGAGAACGCGCAGAAAAGCCTCGTCCGCTTCGTTCTTCACATTGACAGTGAAACACTTGAAAGCTACGCTATCGCTGCCGGCATTCAACCCGACGAAAAGCGGATAGCCGAGAATGGCGGCGTGCTCGTTCTCGCGCACGCGGTAAGTGGCGTTGAAGTGCAGATGCTCGATATTGCCGCGCACGTGATTTTGCGCGTAAAAATCCAGCAACACCTGATGTGTGCCGCGGCCCGGATAATCCGCCACGCGCAAGCAATCGAGCGTGATTTTGATGCGGCTGTTTTTGAGCGTGGGGTCGGCCGCAATGTTGCCGGCGTGGCGAATGGGCAGCGGCCCGCTATCAGGCAGCGCCGGCGCCAGATGACCGAAAGCGTGTGCGGTGTGCTGCCACGGTTTGTCGCCAAACGGCCACCAGCTTCTCGGACTTTTAAATGTACCGGCACTTCGGGTCGTGACTTCTTTCGCCGTCTCCAGTGCCGTGGCGGTTTCTTCGTCGTTCAATTCGCGCAATTTGGCTGCAGCTTGCTCGGGTGGTAATTTGCCTAAAACCGGCAGGTCATCGAACCAGGGGGAATCGTTCATTGGGATGATCTCCTTGCTTGGGAAGTAAGGCGTAAAACGTAATTCGTAAAACGGAAATCACGGATTACGTTTTATTTTTTACGTTTTACTTCTTACGTTTTACCGAAGTGGCTTGTCAATCGTTAGCGTATTGTCAATGAAATTCATGTTCATCACACAACCTTTGAGCAGACGCGTGCCGAGGGCTGGCTCTTCGTCGTTGGAGAGAATAACTTCAACTTCCCGAATCTCGCCGAACCAGAAAATTTTAGCGTAGCCATAAATTTCGTCGATGCTGTCGCCGCTGGCATATTCAATTTTTAGATAATCTTCCAGCTCGAGCTCAAAACGGTCAGCGTCATTGTAGTGTATCGTGACCTCGCCATCAAAACCGGTATCCACCAGCATCTTCTCAAAGATATTTCCGGTAGAAGTCACCCCAGTAATCAGAACTCGTGGATAAACGCCCTCTTCGATTTTTCCAGTCATCATGGCTACACCCCCTGTGGACGCTTGCCATCCGTAGCGCCCAATCCGCGAAAGTGAAACACGGCGCGATAGCCGATTCGAAAGGTATAAAACAAAACACCGGGATACTTCGCGCGCATGATTTTAACCGCTTCTTTATGCTCCGGGGCAACCGCATAATCGCCGTTATCTACATTGATTGTGATGTATTCGCCCCAATGCTCCCTTTCCAACTGTTCGCGCAGAGGCTCGTAGATGGCGCGCGCTTTTTTCCCGATTTCCGCCCGTTCTTCGCGGCTCGGCAAGTTTTTGGTGGTAATGGTTGGCATGATCGTTTTCTCCATTTTTATTTTGACCGTTTAAATTCTAATGCAGCATCGTATATCCAATTTAATGATTGTAGCGCTGGAATGCAAGACGGGCAATGAGCTGCGTCATTTTTCCTTCCTCCCAATTTAGCGATTGCGAGACTCTGATGCAAGCTTGGCAGAGGCAAATTCGCGAAGTTTTTTGACCCAAACCTGATGCCTTACGTTTTACGTTTCACTTATCTCTTGTTCAATCTCCGCGATCAACTTTTGTTTCTTCGTCTCTCGCGGTATTCTTCTTCAACAAGCTTGTTAGTCTCGCCAGTACCTCGCCGAGATTGTTTTCGATTTCCTCGTTGCGGAACCGTATCACCTCGATTCCCATCATGTTGATGATAAATGTTCTGAGTTCATCATGGTCTTTGCGATAGTCATGAATTTTGCCATCGATCTCCACCACCAGTTTCCGTTCATGACAAAAGAAATCAGCGATGAAGAAAGTTTCTTTGCCCAAATAATCGAAGAAAAGCGGATATTGGCGATTTCAAACGAGGAACCCAGGTTCCGCCACACTCCGGGGGTTTGATGTTTCAATTCCACGATGGTTCGGTTCAGACTGTTCGGACATATAGGACATAGGTGACGGATGTCGGGTTTCAATCCGACGAGGGTTCGATTCAGACTTTTGGCGCTCAGAACAGCGCCAAATTGGCGCTTGAATTGTTTCAATCCCACGAGGGTTCGATTCAGACGAGGAACCCAGGTTCCGCCCCACTCTGGGGGTTTGATGTTTCAATTCCACGATGGTTTGATTCAGACCGCTCGGACATATAGGACATAGGTGACAGGATGCCGGGTTTCAATCCGACGAGGGCTCGATTCAGACTTTGGCGCTCAGAACAGCGCCAAATTGGCGCTTGAATTGTTTCAATCCCACGAGGGTTCGATTCAGAC
>JAKEEU010000387.1 GCA_022616415.1 Candidatus Zhuqueibacterota bacterium
AGAAGTCTTTTGATCCCAATTCGCTAGCCATTCAAGTGGATGATGCATTACAGCGATTCTGGTCCGACATTCTGACAGCATTTTGGTCGCCAGATCGACAACCCGCTCACCCAAAAGGATGTGACGTCGCTCGCTTTCTCCCGCACCGGTGGATCGCCAGGCGGTGTTGAAGACAGCAAAGCCGATATCGCCATCACCACGCTTGTCGATAAAACAATTGACATAACGTGTTCTTAAAATTGCATTAGATCCGAAGTACTTATCATAAAAATTGAAAAAATAATTCAATCGTGAAACGGACTCATCACGGCCTGTAGTTTCTATATATTTGTCCAAATGCTCGTTTAACGAGTCCCGTGAGATCAGTTTATTTTTGAGACCAATTTCAAGATAATCGTCATCCAAAGCCTTTTTTCTATCGACGTCGTGATTTCCAGGGCATATCAAAATCGAATTATCTGAAAGGCCTAATGCGTCGCGTATTCTGTCTAAAAAAGCCGCTTTTGCCGCCTCAAAACTTAAGATTCCAGTCCCAGAGTAAACCAAGTCGCCACTGAACACGATGCAGTCAGGTCGCCTATCTTCTGTAATCGACACCAAATCTTTTAGGAGCTCAGTGATAACAATTTCTTGGTCTGCCTTCGTATTCTCGCTCCAATGTAGGTCAGACAAGTGCAGGATTCGATAATACATTGTGCCTCCGTCTACTCGTGCTTTTTATCTGATTATCTGACACTCCCCTGATATACTAGGGCTTGCGAGGGAGATTGACTCGATCCGGCCTTTCGAGCAAGGCTGACCGATCCATATTCCGCATTTCCTTTCGTGCAAATTGGGCGAACCGAAATGCGAGCCGCCGGTGGTCTTGAATTTTATTTAGTTCATTTTATTTTCCTATTTGATAAAAACATAGATATCGGCTTCTAGGTTTGCGTCGTCCGGCTCCGCCGTATCGGTGAGATATTCCTCAATGAAGCGATTTTGCGATTCGAGACCTTTTTCGTCGAGAAAGGCGGTGATGAGATCATAGGTCGAATCGATATCGTCATAGGCGCCGCGATGCAGAAATTTGATCGCCTTGCCGGCGGGCGACTCGCCGGTTTTCACGCCATCTGAAAGCTCCTTGGCCTCGGGTTTTACGGTCAGCGGCACCATCGCCTCGAACTGAAAGTTTTTGTCGTCGGTCGCCAGAAACACCGCGAAAGGGTGTCCCGCCGGGGTGAGCCCCGCCTGTTTGACTGCCGCGCTGATTTTCGCGATTTCCCCTTGCACGGTCTTGAATCCATCGGCCCATTCCGCTTTCGCGCTTGTGTAGGCAACGGGGCGGGGTGTGAGCTCGATGGCCGCCACCGAGGAATCGTCCGGCACCCCTGGCGGCGGTTTGGAGCCGGTATCAGCCGGCGCGGACGGAGCCGCAGCTGCACCAGGCGGGGCAGATGCCGCATCCCCGGCATCCGGCGCGCCAGCCTGGGCGAGAGCAGGCGGCGGCAGGACCGGCATCGCC
>JAKEEU010000388.1 GCA_022616415.1 Candidatus Zhuqueibacterota bacterium
CGAATCCCAGTGGTTCCGATTCTAACCTTACGCTTGGAGGACACCCCAATGGTGGTCAAACTCAATCCGTCCAAACGTCAACGTCGTAACCGACGCCGGGCCAAATCACGCGAAATTCTCTCACGGGAAAAGCTATCCATAAGAAAAATTACTGGGGCGACGCCGTATGGTTATGTCGAAGAGCATCTCACCCCCTTCGGCGGTGTTTTGCCGCTCGAAAAGTTGTTCGATGCCCTCGAAGTCGAAGAGGTTTTTGCCGAGCATTTTATCGCGCCGGCGCGGACACCCGAGCTCGGCCATTGGCGCATGGTGAAAGGCGTTCTCGCTTTGCAGTTCATGGAAACGGTTCGAGCATAATCGCGCCTTTTTCCAAATCGCGATGTTCAGCTACAATCTTTGGCGACACCTTAAAGCCTTTGCCAATGAAAAAGACGAAACGACCTGGAGTCTGAACACCAACGCGACCAGCCGGTTGCAATTTTTGCTGTTGGCGGCGAAAGTTAATTTTCACAGTGCGCCGACAGAGATCAAATACTCGACGTATCTGCGGGTGAAGCCGACGCTGGATTATCTGTTTCAACGCCTGGATCATCTGCGTGCCCATCGTGAAATTTGGCAGAAGCCGCTGGCGTCCACATCGAAAATTGCCCTGCGTCCGCGCGAGCGGGATCGTATCGTGCAAAAACTTTTGTGCACGGAAGATGGTTGAAAGCAATTTTTGGCCATCGCCACGAAAATTCGGCGTGGCGTGCAGCTCAAAAAAGAATATTTTGCTGTTTTAGTAAAAATTTGGTTGAATGAGGATGGTCAAAACGATCATTCAAAACTTCGCGGCGCAGAGGTACGCCCATGTGGGTTCGTTAAATACAGAGTGCATTGAAACCCATCCCACCACTCCCGGCGGGTATCCTTCCACGCGTGAGCAAGACCCCAAAAGCACAGAGTTCGAGGTACATGCCCATCCGCACAATTTGGAAATGTTGGTAGTATTATAATGGCTTAGGGGTAATTTGCTACCCGAAAGTTGCTTTCATCTGTCCTTTTCCACAACTCTAAGCGGTAAATTCAGGCATGGCTGGCTGAGACTGATGAGGGGCCGATCTTCGATTTTGACATTTGTTTACAGTAAATGAAAGAAGGAAATATGAATGGAGTTATTTCGATGCAGGAAATTATTTCTATCGTTGTCTACTGGATTGTCGTACCAGTGATAATACTGTCATTGTTTCTGTTTGCGTCTACTATTGCCGCACGCGCTCCAAAGCCCGAATCAAAAACTTCGGCCAAAGCAGGATTATGGACGGGTCTTATCTTGTTCATCGTTTACGTCATCAGTCAATTAGACTCATTGCAAGAACCCAACTTTACTGTAATTGGGATAGGGGGCATTAAATTTTGGCCGGTAGTTTATGGAACTATTTTTGGCTTCTTATCACTATTAGGCGTTAGACTTCTGTTGCCAACCCGGCAAGTTGGCTTTATTGTTTTGATTTTAGCCGCCGCCAGCACTTGTTCTCTTTACAGTTATATTTTCATTGCTGATATAAGAAATACCGTGCTCGCGTTGACTTTGGGAGCGGGACTTGGCGCACTTTTTCATGTGGTGATTCTGCCCTCTTCTGTCAAAGAGCTGTTTTGATGTAAAGCCAAAGGCCGTCATGCTTCGGCGCGCAGCACCTCGAGCGGCGGCCGGTCGATGATGCCGCGGCTGTTCGTCATGCCGATCAGCATCGTCAAGCCCATGATGAAAATCAAGATGATCAGCATCGGCAGGAACGCCGGCGCGAAGCTGGTTTTGAGAAGGAGACTTTTATCCTTCCAAGCTCGGCCTTTTCTTTCTGTGCTCATAGATATCTCGAATTTCATTGATGGAAAGCACGCGGTTGAAGATTTGAACTTCATCAATGACGCCCTTAAAATGATCGTCAATATCATAAACTTCACTGGCATATATCGCGCCGAAGCGCAGGTTGTACCGGTTGAAATTCACCGAATCAATCGGTGTTCCCGTGGCCACTTCGCTGCCATTCAAGTAAAGGCGCGCGGCCGTTCCATCAAAGGTTCCGGTGATGAAATAAAATCCGGCGGCCGGAAACGCATTCGTGAGAAAAGTCCGGCTTCTTTCACCATGTTGCTCATAGACCGCAAAACGTAACGCATTCGTTGTTTCGCCGGGCAGAGCATCGAACATGCCGGGCGGAAGATTGCGATCATCGTGGGCAAAGAAAAAGCCTCCGCTTGCCGAAGCCCCGTCACTCTTGCCGACGAAAGCATTAAATTCACCGCTGTTTTGCCGGGGATCGATGAATATCCAGAGCGCGATGGTGAACAATCGCAAGTTCAGGCTGGGTGCATCAGGAATTTCAACATAATCATCCAGCCCATCCAACTGAAATCCCTTCCCTAAGAAACCCCGGCCGAAGGTGGTTCCATTTCTAAGGGCCCCGTGATTCTTTCCAATTTTATCTATGGCATTTCCTTCTGCCGGCCACCAACTGACTAAACCTGGTGGCAAAGACGGAGACTTTTTGCAGCCGGCTAATAGGAGGCATCCGAAAATGAGCGCGGCTATAAATAAGAATTTGAGCTTGTTCTGCATGGCACACATTCCTTTCGGTCTTTTGGCCGTCACGCTTCGGCGCGCAACACTTCGAGCGGCGGCCGGTCGATGATGCCGCGGCTGTTCAGCATGCCGATCAGCATCGTCAATCCCATGATGACAGTCAAAATGATCAGCATCGGCAAAAGCGCCGGTGCGAAGCTGGTTTTGAACACGAACACGGCCAGCGCCCAGCTCGCGGCGGCCGCGAGCAGCAAGCCGGTGAGCGCGGCGAAACCGCCGAGGAAAAAATATTCAACCGCCATGATGCGGAAAACTTGCCGGCGGTTGGCCCCGAGCGTGCGCAACAGCACGCTTTCCTGAATGCGCTGATAGCGGCTGGTGATCACCGCGCCGGCGAGAACCAGCAGCCCGGTCATGATGCTGAACAACGCCATAAAACGAATCACGAACGACGCTTTGCTCAAAATCGCGTCGACCGTGTTGAGAATGAGCGCGAGATCGATGCCGGAAACATTCGGAAAGCGCCGCACCATGGCTTGCTGCAGCGCCGCGGATTGCGCGTTGGACGGCGCGCGGGTCACGATCACGTGAAATTGCGGCGCCGCCTCCAGCACGCCGCGCGGAAACAGCACGTAAAAGCTCGGCATCATGCGCTGCCAATTGACTTCCCGCACACTGCCGACTCTTGTGGTGATGGGCACGCCTTGCACGTCGAACACCAATTCATCTCCCACCTTGACTTTCAGCTCCTCGGCAATGTCCTTCTCCAGCGAAACATAAATCGTGTCATTCTGCTGGTCGGCGCTTTTCTGAAATTTTCCGGCAATGAGCGTTTCATTGTCATTCAGGCTGTCGCGGTAGGAAGAGCGGTATTCGCGGCGCAAAGCCCATCCCGAAATCCCCGCCGTTGAATCTTTCTGCAGCTCGCGCACGTCCTTGCCGTTTATCTGCTCCAACCGCATGGTCACGATCGGCACCTGTTGCATCACCGGCAGACCTTCGGCGCGAATGAGCGCGGCAACTTCAGCCTGCTGATCCGGCTGAATGTCGAAAAAAACGAGATTGGGCTGTTGATCGGCGCCGGTCAATGAAACTTGCCGCAGCAGCGTGTGTTGGGTGAGATAAAGCGTCGAGATCAAGAAAGCGCCGAAGCCGATGGCGAGCATCATCATCAGCGTTTGATTGTGCGGGCGAAACAGATTGGCCAATCCCTGCCGCCAGGTGTAGCTCCAACCCTCCGGAAAAAATTTTCGCGTGAAAACCGTCAGCAATTTTGCCGCGGCACTGAGCAATCCGAAGGCGGCCCCGACCGCCAGCGCGAAGATGATGCCTTGCAGCCAGCCGCGCATTTGCCGCATCGCAAAACCGCTGACGGCGGCGGCGATCAGCGCATACAACAGCCAGCGCCATGAATCTTTATGAATGGCCGCGGCTTCGTAATCCGAGCGCAGCGTCAGCAACGGCGAGATATTGCGAATGGAAATCAACGGCAGCAGCGCGAACAGCAAGGCCATTGCCAAGCCGGCGAGCATGCCTTCGCCGATGGCCGGCCACGAAATGGCGGCTTCGAGCTTCACGGGCAGAAAATCACTGAGCACGCCGGGCAGCAGCGTTTGGATATAAACGCCGATCACCGCGCCCACAACGGAGCCGATCACGCCCAGGGCCAACGCTTGAATCAAGAAGATGTTGAACGTCTGCCGGGTTGCCGCGCCCAAACAGCGCAGGACGGCGATCACGCTCAATTTTTGCTTGATATAAACATGCACGGCGCTCGCGACGCCGACGCTGCCGAGCAACAGGGCGATAAAGCCGACGAGATTGAGGAAGTTCGCCAAATTCTGCATGGCCTCGCCCAAGTCTGCTTTGCGGCTGGCGACGGTTTCACGGCGCAGCCGCTGCTGATCGAGATGCGGTTTGATGGTTTCGACTAATTTTTTAGCATCGACGGCGCGAACAAATTTGAAATAGGCGGCGTAAGTGATTTGGCTGCCGCGCTGCACCAATTGCGTTTGCTCGAGATAGCTCAGGGGAAAATAAACGCGCGGGCCGATAAAAGCATTCGCGGCGGATTCGCCCGGCATTTTTTTGAGCCGGCCAACGATGCGAAACTGCACCGCGCCAACCTTGATCGAATCGCCAACTGCAGCGCCGTATTGCAGCATGAGCGCGTCATCGACCAACGCGTTTTGGCCGGTTCGAAATGATTTGGCCGCTGCTGCCGGCGCCGTCTCGAAGTCGCCGTAAAATGGAAAATCACCGGCAAGCGCGCGGATGCGGGCCAAGCGCGTGCCGTTGCTTTTGGGGAAATATACCATTGAAGAAAAGCCCACTTCACGGGATTGCTCGCCGCCGAGTGAATCAAACAACGCCTCGGTTTCCGCGGCAAAGGGCTGCCGGCTGCGAATCAACAGGTCCGCGCCTAACAGTGATTTCGCCTGCTCGTCGATTGCGGCTTCGAGGTTTTTGCCCAGCGAGCTGATGGCGACCAAGGCGGCAATGCCCAGCGCGATGGAGGACATGAACAGCAAAAGCCGCCGGCGGTGATTGCGGCTGTCGCGCGCCGCCATCCGCCAAATCCAGGGATCGAAAAAAGAAAAGTTGATAGCCATTTTTAGATTGCTTCAGCAAACATTTTCTCGGTATATTTGTTATTAGTCGGCTCATCCGCCATGACGACGCCGCCTTTCAGGCGAATAATGCGCTGCGTTTTTTGCGCCAATTCCACGTTGTGCGTCACCAACACCAGCGTGGTGCGCGCTTCGCGATTCAAATCAAAGAGCAGGTGCACGATTCGCTCGCTGGTTTCGGCGTCGAGGTTGCCGGTCGGCTCATCGGCGAAGAGAATTTTCGGACGATTGATAAAAGCGCGGGCCAGGGCCACGCGCTGTTGTTCGCCGCCGGAAAGCTGCGCGGGATAATGCTGCAGGCGTTTTTCCAAACCGACGCGCTGCAACATGTCGGCGGCGCGGGCTTTGATTCGGCTTTCGCGCCGCAACTCGAGCGGCACCATGACGTTTTCCAGCGCCGTTAAAGTCGGCATGAGCTGAAAGTTTTGAAAGACAAACCCGACTTGCTCATTGCGAACTTTGGCCCGTTCATCTTCGTTTAAATGGTCAAGCTCGATGCCGTTGACGGCCACGGAACCCGTGCTCGGGCGATCCAAACCCGCGCACAAACCGAGCAAAGTCGTTTTGCCGCTGCCGGAGGGCCCGACGACGGCGCAGGTAGCCGCTTCTTGCAATGCAAAGGTGACGTGACTGAGCACGGTCAAAGTGCGATCACCGCTGGTGTAGCTCTTGCTTAAATTTTTGACGCTTAAAACCGGAGAAGAAGTCATAACGAGTTGAGATTGGTTGTTTGTAACTATTCAACGATTCACCCCGATTGCCGGGGTTAGGACTGCAAGTAATCCCGCCGCGGCGGGGTCATCGTGGAACGATCTTGTTAATATCAAGCACGCTGCTAGTGCGAAACAGGATTCTTCCAGAATGACATGCGAGAGGATGGCTGAATAGTTAATAGTTTGCCATAAAATAATTTTGTCTTGCATTAAAGAGAATACGCTCTGCTACGATCAAAGTTTCCAATTTACGAAAACCGGAGATAAAATGCGACTTGCGATTTTTGCTTTGAAATTTGCGCTTTTGCTTGCGGTTGCCGGAAATAGCCTGGCTGTGGCCGCGATGAAAACCGAAATTCGGCGCGCGACGGCGATTGACGGCACGAAGAAAGCCGCGGCGGCGAAAACGATTCTGTTTTTGGGAAATAGCCTGACCGCGGGTTACGGCCTCGATCCGGAGTCGGCGTTTCCGGCGCTCATTCAGCAAGAAATCGATTCGCTAAAATGGAATTTTCAAGTCATCAACGCCGGTTTGAGCGGCGAAACCTCGTCGGGCGGGTTGCGCCGGGTGGATTGGCTGCTGCAGCGCCGCGTTGATATTCTGGTGCTCGAATTGGGCGGCAATGACGGCTTGCGCGGAATCACGCTGGATTTGACGAAGAAGAATCTGCAAGCCATTATCGACCGCGTCAAAGCGAAGTACCCGGCGGTGAAGGTCGTGATTGCCGGCATGGAGGTGCCGCCGAATCTCGGGCCGGAATACACCGCGCAATTTCGCACGCTATACGCCGAGCTGGCCAAAAAGAATAACGCGCTTTTGATTCCATTCCTGCTGGAAGGCGTGGGCGGCGACCCCAAATTGAATCTGCCCGACGGCATTCATCCCACCGCCGAGGGGCATCGCCTCGTCGCAAAAAATGTGTGGAAAGTCTTGATGCCGTTGCTCAAATCCATGCAAAAGTGAAAGAAAAAATCCTTGTCAAATTCCAATCAAGCCTGCCTCGACGGTATTCGCATCCTCGATCTTTCGCGCGTTTTGGCCGGGCCGTTTTGCACGCAGTTGCTCGGCGATCTCGGCGCGGAGGTGATCAAAATCGAGCAGCCCGGCAATGGCGATGACACCCGGCAATGGGGGCCGCCGTGGTTTCACGGCGAGTCGGCGTATTATCTCTCCTGCAACCGCAACAAGAAAAGCGTGACGGCCAATTTGCAAACCGAAGCCGGACGCGGCCTCATTCGACAAATGGCGCTGCATTGCGACGTGCTGGTGGAAAATTTTAAAGTCGGCACGATGGAGAAATGGGGACTCGGTTATGCAGCATTGTGTGAGCTAAATCCGCGGCTGATTTATTGCGCGATCACGGGCTACGGACAAACGGGGCCATTGGCGTCGCGACCGGGTTACGATTTCATCATTCAGGCGCAGGGCGGCATCATGAGCCTCACCGGCGAGGCCGGGGGCGAGCCGAGCAAAGTCGGCGTGGCGATTGCCGACATTGTCACCGGGCTGTATGCGCTCAACGCGATTCTTGCCGCGCTGTTTCACTGCGAGCGCACCGGCGAGGGCCAATTCATCGACGTCGCGCTGTTGGATGCGCAGGTTTCCTGGCTGGCGAACGTGGCGATGAATTACCTGATTTCAGGAGAGCCGCCCAAGCGCTACGGCAATGCGCATCCGAACGTTGTGCCGTACCAAACTTTTGCGACGGCGGAGGGGCATCTTGCGCTCGGCGTCGGCAACGACGCCCAATTCCAGCGCTTGTGCGAGCAGCTCGGCCTGCCGGAGCTGGCGCTAGATTCGCGCTTTCGCACCAACGCCGGCCGCGTGCAAAATCGCGACGTGCTGATTGCGCAACTACAAAAGATTTTTCTCCAAAGAACGGCAGCGGAATGGGTCGAGCAACTGACAGCCGCCGGCATTCCGGCGGGGCCAATCACCAACGTAGCGCAAATTTTGGCCGACCCGCAAATCGCCGCGCGCGAGATGGTGGTTGAAATAATGCATGCTTCCGGCGCGCCGCTGAAACTGCTCGGGCCGGCGCCGAAATTTTCCGCCACGCCGGCGCGCGTGCAATCACCGCCGCCGCTGCTGGGGCAGCACACGGAGGAAGTTTTGCGAAAGTTGCTGCAGATGAATAATGACCAGATTCATGAACTTCGTCAGCAAGAAGTAATTTGAGCGGAAAATAATCTTGTTTTTCTCAAAAAAATGTGTATTATGTAGTGAAGTTGGTTGAAGCGCAATCGTGCGGGTAAAAAGGCAAAATTGGAATAGAATCCTGGCATTGATATTGTCATCGGAAGCTTACGACCGGCTCGAACAAAAGTTTGGCAAGGAAGGGGCCAAGGAGATTGTCAACGTTTTGGATGCTTCGCTTCAGGCCGTAGACAATAAAGTGGACAAGGCCATCGAAGGCATCAAGGACAAAGCTGATTTTCTGATTACCCAAAAGAAATTCGAGCTGAAAGACGAGCTAACAAAAGAGCTGGCAACAAAGTCAGATATTGTGCGGTTGGAAGGCGAGATTAATTTAGTTAGACAAGAAATAAGTATCGTGCGGGAAGAGATGAAAACCAACAAGATCGAGCTTGATCGCAAATTCACCATTATGTTTCTCATTCTCCTTTTCACCACCATTTTTTTAAATCAGAATGCGCTCAAATTCATCGCCGAACTGTTGGGGTTGATCAAACCATAGTGACTATCGACTTTCACTTTCCTACCTAATTTCATGGTTAGGCGATGACCGTCTCTCCATGACAACCTCGCTTCGATTTTTCTTGTTTCAAGGAAAACACTTTATCTATGAAACCCGTTCACCGGCTGCGCTCGTTGCTGAAGAGCATGCCGAAAACCTCCTATCCGAAAAACAAAATTCGGGTTTTGCTCCTGGAAAATATTCACCCGGAAGCCGCGGCGCGTTTTCATGGCGAGTCCTTTCAAGTGGAGACGCTGTCATCGAGCCTGGACGAAGAAGAGCTGTGCAAAAGAATCGAGACCGTGCACTTGCTGGGCATCCGCTCGAAAACGCGCGTCACCGAGAGCGTGTTGTTGCACGCGCGGCGACTGTGGGCGATCGGCTGCTACTGCATCGGCACCGACCAGGTGGATTTGGCCACGGCGCGCCGGCGCGGCGTCGCCGTGTTCAACGCGCCGTACAGCAACACCCGCAGCGTGGCCGAGCTGGTGATCGGCGAGATCATCACCTTGCTGCGCCGGGTGTTTGAAAAGAGCCAAAAGTTGCATCAGAAAAAATGGGATAAAAACTCGGAAGGCAGTTACGAGGTGCGGGACAAAACGTTGGGCATCGTCGGCTACGGCCACATCGGCTCGCAAGTCTCGATTCTCGCCGAAGCCTTGGGGATGGACGTGATCTATTATGACGTTGCCGACATATTGCCGATGGGCACGGCGAGATCGATGCCTTCGCTCGAGGCGTTGTTGGCGCGGGCTGACGTCGTCACGCTGCACGTTCCGGAAGACAAAAACACGATTGACATGATTGCCGCGCCGCAGCTCGCTTTGATGAAAAAAGGTGGGTATCTGCTCAACGCCAGCCGCGGCAAGGTGGTCAACCTGGCAGATTTGCGCGAAGCTTTGGTGACCGGACATCTCGCCGGCGCCGCCATCGACGTTTTTCCCGACGAGCCAACCGGCAACGATCGGCTTTTCGAGTCCGTGCTGCAAGGCCTGCCGAACGTGATTTTGACGCCGCACATCGGCGGCAGCACGCTGGAGTCGCAAGAGGACATTGCGCGCAAGACTTCGGAAAAGCTCATCACTTATATGAACAACGGCGGCACCGTCGGCAGCGTGAATTTTCCGGAAGTGCAGTTGCCCCTGCTCAAAGATCAGCATCGGGTTTTGCACATCCACCAAAACGTTCCGGGCGTCATCGCCGAGTTCAATAACGTCTTCTCGCAGCACCGTATCAATATCGAGGGGCAATACTTGCGCACACAGGAAGACATCGGCTACGTCGTAACCGACGTTAATCAAATGCCGCAGCGGGAGATTTTAGATGACCTCAAGAAAATTGCGGCGACGATTCGCGTGCGGGTGCTGTACTAAAATCCGGATAGATGGAGTGTTGAAGTATTGGAGTATTGGAGTGTTGGATCGATGGATTGTTGGATCACTGGATTACTGCATGCACCAATCCAAAAATCCATTAATCCACCAATCCATTGATCCGAAAATCCAACACTCCATCTATCCAACTCTTAAGCTTCATTTAAGGCGCTTTTGCTTGCAGAAACCCCGCTATCGAGCAGCCGCGCATGATCAGGGTTCTCTCCGGCTCCGGTGCCGTTTTCCTCGGTGTTGGCGAACAACAGGCGCAGCTTGGAGGAAGGCTGAAGAGCGACCGACAAGTTATCTCTCCGGCGATCATTCGTGAAGAGCTCGAGATTGACGGGAGAAGAGGCGACGAGATTGACCGACACGCCGTCCGAATTGCCGTCGCCGGCAAATTGAATGCGCAATTGCGGCGACGGCGCATTGCCGTTTTTCGCGCGGCCGCCGCCACGAGCCGCGGCATCGTCATTCAAAATATCGAACAAGGAAAGCTGCGGCGACGATGGCGGAACGTCGAGTTTCGCCGCCGAGGTGATTTCGACAAGCTGGCGATTGGCTTCTTTTTGATTCACGATGACTTGCCGTATGCCGGCGTTCAATTCGCGCAGTTGCTCCAGCAGGCTTGCCAAAGAAAGGTCGCGCCCATTTTCCGGCACGACGGCCGGCAAATCGGAAGGAGACGGGGATAAAACCGGCTCCGAATCTTCCGGCGGCTTGGCGGTTTTCAAATGGGCGGCGTCTCTGCGGGTTGCAACGGCCCTGTCCATCGCCGTTGGCGCCGAAACTTGCGTATGCTCGGAGCGTGAAAAAGGCATGGTCGCGCTTTTCGCTTCGACTTTTTGGAAACGGCGTCGCTGCGACCACGTCATCAGCCAGCTCAATACGCCAAAAAACAAAATCAACAAAATTGCGATAACAACGTAAACGACGCCGAAAGCTCCGCCACTGGCTGTCGTGCCGGCGGCCATCGAATCAACGCGCACGGCTGAAACTGCCGGCGGTTGAGCTTGCACGGCTTGCGCGCTATCCCACGACGGCGCCGCGGCCATTGCCGAATCGACCTTAACCGGCGTCGCAGGCAGCGCCGTCTCTGCCGCAACCAAATCGGCGATGGCGGTTCCTTTTAATTTAGCCGGATGATCCAGATTTTGATAATGAACTCGCAAGCCCAGCCGTGGCGACGGGTTGGCGCTCGCAAAGCTTTGCCGGCTCAAGCGAATCCGCAGCGGCACGGCAGAGAGTACCGTCAGCGTATCGCCTTGCAGCGCCCATTCGTAACGCGGCTCGGTGAGCAAGCGCACCGGCGCGCCGGCTTCGAGGCGGCAAAGATAGCGTTGGTTTTTGCATGAATCCGGCACTGCCACGACGAGCTTCGCTTCGACGCTGTCACTTCCAAGCGGCGCGACGGGAAGCTGCAGACGGGTTTGTGGCGAGAGCACCAGGCGCACGTCTTTGGCTGAAGGCGTTTTGTCTTTTGCTCCGGCCCCGATCGCCAATGGCACGAGCCAAGCCATTGCAACGGCGATTTTACCAACGATTAAAAATTGTTTCGTCCTGATCATGATTTTATCCTCGCTTTAACAAAATCTGTTTCGGCGCTGCAACAAATTGCTCATTTCAGCTCATTGCCGCACCGCCCACCCCTAATTGATAAACATACACGCCATTGGGTACATCTTGCGGAAGCCACGGCGCTTCGAAGTTGACGAATTCGAATTTTCTATTTATAATAATGAACCGGATGCCTGCGGCAGGCGGGCAGCAGCGCAAATAAAATTTTCAACAACTCCGGATCGTGCTGCGAGGAATGAAATTCAACGAAACTTAAAATTGAGGAACGTTTGTGGATCTTCTGACAGGAGTTTTGTTTTTAGCCGGATTGGTGGCGCTCATTCTTGGAGCGGAAGCTTTGGTGCGCGGCGCGTCAAGGTTGGCTGCGGCTATCGGCATCTCGCCGCTGGTGATCGGCCTGACCGTCGTCGCCTATGGCACGAGCGCGCCAGAATTGGCGGTGTGCGTGCAAGCGGCATTTTCGGGCCAGCCGGATATTGTGCTCGGCAACGTTGTCGGCAGCAACATTCTGAACGTTCTGTTCGTTCTCGGCATCGCGGCGTTAATCACGCCGCTCGCCGTATCGCCGCAGTTGATCAGGCTCGACGTGCCGCTGATGATCGGAGCTTCTATCCTGATGCTTATCCTGGTTATGGACGGCACGGTGAGCCGTTTGGACGGCGTTTTGCTTCTCTTGATTAATATCGTTTACGTGGTTTGGACGATTTATCAAAGCCGCAAAGACATCCCACAAGTTCAAGATCAATACACGGAGAAATATGGAACGGCACAAAGTCGATCGGCAAGCGGTTCGGTGATCAATATTTTTCTCATCGTCATCGGCCTTGCCATGCTCTTGGCCGGCTCGCGGTGGCTGGTGAACGGTGCGGTTGCGGCCGCGAAGGCTCTGGGCGTCAGCGAGCTGCTGATCGGCTTGACGATCATCGCCACCGGCACTTCATTGCCGGAAGTCGCAACTTCGATTGTTGCCAGCGTTCGCGGCCAGCGCGACATCGCGGTCGGCAATGTGATTGGCAGCAATGTTTTCAATATTACCTCCGTGCTCGGCCTCACCTCGATTTTCGCGCCACATGGAATTGCCGTTTCCCCGGCGGCGCGGCATTTCGATATTCCCGTCATGATCGCCGTGGCCGTGGCCTGTTTGCCGATTTTCTTCACCGGCCATCGCATCGCGCGCTGGGAAGGGGTCTTATTCTTTGGCTATTACGTCGCCTATATGCTGTATTTGATTCTCAATGCCACCGGACACGACGAGCTGGAAAAATTCAGCGCGGTCATGATGGAATTCGTGATACCGCTGACCTCCGTGACGATTCTGCTTTTGGTTATACGCACCGTGCGCGCGAAACATCGCGGCGGCGAAGTCGAAAAAATGTAATGCGTCGAGCCGTTGCAGCTCATCACACCAGTGCCGCCAGCGCTGCGGCGAACCGTTGCGGCGCCGGCTCGTCCATCTCCAAGAAAAGCGCCGGCTCCAACAACTCCAACTCCAGCAAAACAAATTTGCCGTCCAGGTCGAACCCATCGACTCTCGCGTACAGCAATGGCTGGTCGATCAAGCTCAAAATCGCTTCGGCCTGTTTGATCAGTTCCGGCGAAGGCTCGAGGCGATGGCTTGTCCCGCCAAAATCGGCCTGCACGCGAAAGTCGCCATCGCGCGGGCGTTTCAAAACTGCGTGGCTGCATTTCCCCCCGAAAAATAAAATCGACCACTCCCCGTTGCTCGTCACTGCATCAACGAATTGCTGCACCATCGCGCCGGAAGCGCGCAAGATCAAGTCAAGATGTGATTGATCGCGGTGGGCTGTTGAGAATGAGGTGCGAAAAGTTTGGTAGGCCGTGGCAGAAATGGTGGGCTTGATCACCGCTTGCTCGAATCCGTTTGCCGATAACAATGCGCGCAAATCTATAGATGATCCTGCCTCGATCCAAACCGTCGGAGGAATGGCGGCGCCCTTCGCGGCCAACTCGCGCAAATACGCCTTGTCCATATTCCAGCGCAGAATCTCGACCGGATTCCAGACGGTGATTTTCAATTGTTCCAAATGGCCGATCCAACCGCGGAAGTCGCGCGGCTTGTAATGGTAATCCCAGCAGGAACGCATGACGACGGCGTCAAACGCTTTCCAATCCACCTGCATATCGTCCCAAATGGCTGGAATTGCCGCGACGTCGAATTGCTTTAAAGGCGCGAGCGCCAGCGCATCGTCTGCGGTGAGATTGGGCGCTTTGTGATAGGTGACGAAAGCGATTTTTTTCATCGCGCGCGTTTCGTCTCATAAACCGGCGTACACCATTCATGATATTTCTTCACCCGTCCACGCACGACATTGAAAAAAAGCTCGCGCAGCTTTGTGGTGATTTCTCCCATTTTGCCGGTTCCGATTGAGCGATAATCCACACGAGTAATGGCGGTGATTTGCACGCCGGTGCCGGTAAAGAAAGCTTCGTTCGCCAGGTAAATTTCGCTGCGGTCGATGGAGCGCTCGACGACGTTGACCCCCAGCTCGTCGTGCAGTAGTGTAATCACGGTTTGGCGCGTGATACCTTCAAGAATGTTGTCTGTGATCGGCGGAGTAATCGCCACGCCGTTGCGAATGAGAAAAACGTTCTCGGCAGAGCCTTCGCAAATGTGTCCGTCGTGCGTGAGAATGATGGCCTCGTCAAATCCGGCGCGCTGCGCATCGGTTTTGGCAAACGCCGAGTTGATGTAGGAACCGGTGATCTTGCCGCGCGCGGGGATTACGTTGTCGTCAACCCGCCGCCACGACGAGACGGTCACGTGCGAGCCTTCGTCCTTTTCTACATATTTGCCAAAAGGGATGGCCACCATTGCCAACGCCGGCGTCAGATCGTGCAGGCGCACGCCAATAATTTCATCACTATAAAAAGCCACCGGCCGGATGTAGCAGTCGGTTTTGTGATTTTCCGTGCCGAGCAGAGCGAGCAAAGCTTTAGTGAGATCATCTTCAGAATATGAAAACTCCATACGCAAAAGCTTGGTCGATTCGAGAAAGCGGCGGAAATGATCGCGCGGACGAAAGATGAAAAGCTGCTGCGCCTCGTCATTCCAGTAGGCGCGAATGCCGCCGAAAACGCCGGTGCCGTAATTCAGGCCGTGGGTCAGCACGCCGACTTTGGCCTCGCCGTAGCGAACGATACGGCCGTTGAAGAATGCGTAGTTGGGTAGTGCCATGCCGTGCTCCTTCTCTTAAAAGATTCCCGACTGATTTGATTGGGGAGAATATACATCCGGAAAATTCTCAAGTCAAGTCCACAATCATCTTCCTTGGGCCATTTCGCCCCGCAGCGTCATGCAGGTGCTGCTGGCGCGTGCGACCAAATTGTTTTGCTCGTCGATCACGTCACACTCGATGAGGCCGATGGTTTTGCCTCGTTTGACAACTTTGCCAATTGCCTTGAGCCTAGCTTGCCAAATCGGTTTGAGGTAATTTATTTTAAGCTCCAGCGTCGTAAAACTCTCGCCTACGTCGAGAGTCGAAGCGTAGGCCAGGCCCATCGCGGCGTCGGCGATGTCGCAGAGAATGCCGCCGTGCAGCGTGCCCATGGGATTGGCGTAACGCTCGTCAGCGTCCAATTCCACGATAACCTGACCGGACTCAAGCGAAATGATCTTGAAGCCAATCAGCCTGGCGATAGGCGGCGCCGGCTCTTCACCGCGCAATATCGCCTGAATGCGGTCGAACATTTTTGCCATTAGACTTTTTCCATGAAACTATTTTTCTCTGAATTGCCGTATCAACGCCGAGATGTGCGCCAAATGATGATCGTCGTGCTCTGCGATAAAAAAGGCCAAATCCAAAACACGAATCGGTTTCTGCAAGCGCGGATGTATGGAAGTGCGCTGAATAAAGGCATCGTCAAAACTCTCCAACCGTTGCACAAACTCCGAACGCGCCGAACGCAAAGCAGTAAGAATTTCTGCAATGGCTCGCGCGTTGTGATTGGCCTCCCACGTTTTGCGATTTTCCAAGTCAGCGGACGAGAGGCTTTCGCGCCCAGCGGAAAATTCGTCGAGACGACGCATTCCCAAAGTCTCCAAATCCAGCAAATGCCCGACGTGCTCCTGAATCGACCACTTGTCGCCATCACGACGGGTCAAAATTTCTCGCGGCAAAGCGCGGACTAAGTCTTCGGCGCGCGCCGGCGTGCCTCTAACCCGCGCTACGATGTTTGGGTACATCCATACGGGAAGATCGAAGGAGAATTGACGATCAAACCATTTAATGCCGTCGATCATTGCACACCTCCTTTAGCAATCGTGCTGATTGAATTTCCTCGTTGGTTTCGGCTTGAACAATCTTCAGCATAGCGCATTCCTGCTCTCTGTAGCTCGCGGGCGTCAAAATCTGTTCCTAACAACTAAGTGGCCGCTTGCCACTGATCGGCTTTCGGATCCCAAAACGGGCCGTCTAATTCGATCCGCGCAAAAATCGCCACCATCTCGTCCGGAGCGGGCCGCCGGGATTCAGCAGTCAGGCGATTCTCATACCACGTCTTGGCAAGATACCATAATTGTTCCAAATTGAGGATCGGCCGTTTTGGAGCGCCATGAGCTTCACACCACCGAGTCACTGTCACTTCCGACCGGAAGAGCAGCATCGTCGCTCAAGTATAAATGATGTCTTCCCACCATCGCGCCGCCGGCACCGCGAAGTGAATGGCGCACTCCTGCATTACAGGCTTTCCATTTTTTACTTCTAGATTGATAGGCTCGCCGCTGTATCCATCTGACGCTTCTACGACGGCATCATCGTGGAGAGCTGCGGGAATTCCGAGCGCATCCCATACACAGTTGGCGTAATAGGGTTTATTCCGCACCTTCACCAGAAAGGGCGTAGCAATTCCAGAGAATGGTGGAGCCATCCGAATCTGTGATGGGTTGTCAGGCTCAGGGACGAGGAGCCGTTTCTTGTGGAGCCGCGCAAAAGCGGCTTCGACTTCCTCGACGGAAGCGCCCAACACCTTCGCCACTTCCGCCGAGGTCGGAGCCTTCGTGGTTTTGGCGATGGCCTCATAGATGTTTAACTTTACGACGGTGTCGAAATCCATTAATCAAATCCTTTCGAGTTTCTCGACGGTTCTTTCGTTGAGATTGACTTTTTGCATGGGAAAATATTCTTTCAAGTTATGCAGACGAGCCGTCTGCGTTACGATACTCATTTCGCAGCATGGACATCACCACGAGCGAATCGAAGCCGGTTTCGGTTTTGAGGCATTCCCGCAAGACGCCTTCAACGGCAAAACCTTCGGATTCGTACAAACGCCTGGCACGGTGATTCTGCTCCTTGACGTCCAACCACAACCGGTGCGCGTTCAATGTTTCAAACGCCAGCTTCTTGACGAGTTTCACGGCTTCTCTGCCAAAGCCGCGGCTTTTGTCAGTTATCACCAGGCGGCGAAACTCAACGGACAGATTGGCATTCTGCAATCCGGCCAGGATAATGTATCCAACCCCTCTCGCATTCGCAACCGTTTCACAGATCAAGTGCATCAAATCGGCGTTGGCAAGCGCTTCCTGATGTTGCGCCCTCGGCCACGCCATGACGAAAGATCGATTCTCCTCGTGCTGCTCGGCGCCCACAACAAAATCCAGATCTTCCGGCATGGCGCGGCACAGTAGCAGTAAATTGGATTGTACAACGGCGAAATTATTTGCCATGATTCAACCCAACCATTTGTCACCAAAAGTTGAGGCAAAAAAAATATGAATCAGATTCATTTCAATCTCCAGTTGGCTTTACCGAGCTCCGTTCCACCATCAGGACGGCAGTTCGTTCCGGCGCTCGCGTTCGATGAATCATCCCCTTCGGAATCGTATAGCCCTGATGGGGCTCAAGAGTTATTGTCTTGTCCTCCAGATCAATCAGTAGCTTGCCTTGTAGAACGAAAAAGAACTCGTCCTCTTCGTCGTGCTTGTGCCAGTGAAATTCTCCTTGCACGACGCCAAGGCGAACCACACTGTCGTTCACCTGACAAAGCGTTTGATTGGACCATTGCTCCTTGCTGGCGGCAACGAGGCTTGGTACATCGATGAGTTCCAACGAATCAAATTTCACATCCAAATTAATGCTGTAGTTGTATTGTTCATTCATGGTGGGTATCCTTTCCTGGTTTAATCATCGGCATACGAGCTATGCCGCCCAACAGGTCTTCAGTTTTAGCCTGGTAGCATCGTTTCATAAAAGCATTTCCATAAAAACCGTCATTGCGAGGAGCGAAGCGACGAAGCAATCCGTTGATTACAAAGAGATTGCTTCGCTGCGCTCGCAATGACAACGTTTTACTGAAATGACATGCTAATCACTTACCATAGAGAGCAGAGTGATTTTGCGCCATTGCTTTCGCAACTTCTCGCGCGTTCGCCTCACCGCTTTTTTGCAATTCAGCGATGACGTCATCATAATCCGGTTGCCGGCGATTTTGGCTGAGCTTGAACTTCGCTTCGATGCGGTTGATTTTGATTTGAAAGCCGACAATGCCTTTCATCTCTTTTTCCACGAAATCTTTTGGGAGATTTTCCAGTTTGTATGGATTCTCCGCACCGGCCTCGTATTTGTCCACGAGTTGTTTTAGCATGGCATACAGCTCGTCGTGGCCGGTGACGAGCCGAGGCTTGCCGTAAACATGCGCCGCCATGTAATTCCACGTCGGGACGTTGACGTGGTCATACCAGCGCGCGGAGACGTAAGCGTGCGGGCCGGCAAAAATCGCCAACACCTCGTCGTTCGTTTCAAAAGTGCGCCATTGCTTGTTCGCACGCGCCACGTGGCCATTGAGAAAGCGGTTGCCGTGCTCGTCTTCAACAAGCTCCAAGGGCACATGCGTTGCAACCGGCAATTGCTGATCACAACTGACGAGCGTGGCAAAGCTGTTTTGCCGGATAAATTGTTCGATCGTTTCTTCGCCAGTTACGCGATAATATTTTGGAATATACATAAGAATCACCACGTCGGGATCCGAAACTTGGCAATGAATAAAAGTTTGTAGTTACGCCTTCAGGCGTCCACTTTTGTTTGAAGTTTGATGCCTAAAGGCTACGCCCGTAGGGCATCACTACGAACATTTTCATATCATCAATTCTCCACGCAAAACCGTCACCGCGCTGCCGCCGATTTTGACGGTCTCGATGTCATCACGCGGTCCGACAATCTCAACAGTTGCCTGGCCGGGCCGATTCATCCAATGGCCTTGCTCGGCGATGAATCGAGGATGCTCGATCAAGCCATAATGCCACAAATAAGCGGCCATGCCGCCGGTGGCAGAACCGGTAAACGGATCTTCCAATGTATCCGGCGGCGTGCCGAAATGCCTCGCAAAAGTTTGTCCAGTCTCGGTTACACCACTGAGACAAAAAAGATGGGGGCTGAAAAAATCCGCGCAGGCGCGAAACTCATTATACGCGGCGACGTCCAATTGCGCACGCCGCAGCGCCGCCAAATTTCGCAAAGGAATCATCAACTGCGGCGTGCCCGTGCTCACGGTTTGAATCGGCGCGTTGGGAAGCGCGTCTTCTACGGTTAATCCGAAAACCGGCAAAACCTGCGCGGCATCATAAGTCGCGAGAAACCGTGGCTTCTTCTGCGACATGATGAGGCGCTTCACTTTGCCCTGAGATGATTCAATATCGACGCGAATCGGCCCCACGCGCAACTCCAGTGTGATCGCCGTAAGCTCATTGGTTAAAATGAGACGGCCAGTTTCAATTAACGCAAACACGGTGGCAATAGTGGGATGTCCGGCCAAGGGAATTTCTTCCGCCGGCGTGAAATAGCGCGCGCCGAAATCGGCAACTTTGGAGCGCAACACGAATGCCGTTTCGGAGAGATTCATCTCGCGGGCAATCGCGAGCATGATCTCATCGCTCAGGCTGTCCGCGCCGAATACGACCGCGCAGGGATTTCCCGCCAGCGGGCGATCCGTGAAAGCGTCGACTTGCATGAAAGGAAAAGTTGGCATTTAATTTCCCTCGCGAACGAACGTGATGAAATCGGTATTGACCGGCTCGTATCCGGCGTTTCGCATCGTCTGGGCAATTTGGCCGCGATGGTAGGAACCGTGCACCGACACGTGAGTGCAAACGTCCATCGCCAACGTGCGAAATTGAATGCCTTTGCTGTTGCGATAGGTGATGACGTCGCTCAAAGACGACTCCGATAACGTCTCGAAATAGGTGCGATAATCTGCCGCGTTTTTTTCCACTCGCACGGCACACTCATGCAATGAAAGCTCGGGCCAGATTTCGAGCGCGGCGCTGTCTTCGCCGCGCATTCGCGCCAGCCAAACCTGCTCGGCGGCAAGAACGTGCGCAAATAAGCGCAGCGCCTTTTCAGGCGGCGCACTCGCATTTTGCACCAGCGCCAGAATGCGCCGGTTTGCCCAATCCGCGTGACGAAAAAGGCGCAAGTAGTGTTCTTTCATTCTTCTCTCCTAATTCCGGTTTGATCGCAACTCCGCCGTTGCCATATAAAAAGTAATGGCCGGTGCTCTCGACTTTTATCGACCAGCCCAGAGCTTTCAGGCTCGCCTCCAGTTCTGCCGGTTTGTAGAATATTTTCACAATATCAAAAACGCGGCCATCATTCAGCCGGCGCGTCACTGTTGCCGATTGCGGGGCATTGAGCCGATGATCCCGCGCCGTCGACGTCGGTTCGTAAAGCGAATCAATAAAGAACACGCGACCGTGTTCGTGCAAACAGGATCGAACCAATCGCCAAAATGATTCGAAGCAATCCGGCGGGACGTGCGAGAGCCAAAAACTGAAGAAGACCAAGTCATAGCGCGCCTCGGAACGCCAGTTGAAAATGTCCGCACGAACGTAATCAACGTGTTTTGATCGGACGCGCGCACGGTTCAGCTCCAACGCCTCCGGCGAGGCATCGACTGCGGTAACGCGATCGGCGTAGCGAACGAGTTGCTGCGTCCACAAGCCGGTGCCGCAGGCCAACTCCAGCACATGACCGCGAGGCTGAAAGTGCCGCAAGACTGATCGCAGTTTTGCCACTTCGACGAACCATTGGCGATTCAACTCCGGGCCGCGATCGTAACGCTTTTGGCGGAAAAACCATTCCTCATACTCGGCGGCGCGAGCGCGGTAGTATTCAATTTGTTGTTGTATGGGATGATCGTGCATATTATTTAAAACTGTTCGAGCACCTTGAGCACGCCAACGGCGTCGTCCTCACCCAAGCCTCTTTCGACCGCCCGCGCGAAGAGCCTTTCGTTTGTGAGCGCGGCCGGCGTGTTGATCCCGGCTCGTCGCGCTTCCTCACAGATGAGCCGGACGTCCTTCGCGACGTGTTTGAGTGGGGCCTGCGGGGTGAAGTCGCGAGCGATCAACCTACGACAATAATTGTGCGACAATGCGTTCGACATGAATTTTCGTCGTATCTAAAAATGGAATTTCGCTGCTCGTGACGTCACGCAGAATCAGAGGCAGCTCCGTTCCGCCAAGAATCAGCCCTTGAATGCCATGCCGCTCTTGCAAGCGGTAGACGATGGCCAGCAAGCGCTCGCGCGTTTCCGGCAGAATAATGCCATTGACCAATTCGCGCATGTATTTGTCGTGAATGTAGGCTTGCTCATCCGGCTCGGGCACGGCAAGCGTCATCCCCACTTTGGAAAATACTTCCGGGTAGAATCGCCCTTGCATGGTGAAACGCGTGCCAAATAAACCGACTCTTTTTAATCCGAGCGCTTGAGCCGCTTCGGCAGTGGCTTCGACGATGCTGATCAATGGAATGGGTGACTGGCGGCGAATTTCATCGAAAACGAGGTGCGGCGTATTGGAAGCCAGCGCTCCGAAATCTGCGCCTGCCCGAGCCAGCTTGTGTACTTCACCCACCAGGTAATCGGTCAGCTTAATGAGTTCATTGGCCTCGACTAAATCCAGCATCTTTCGCAAGTCGATGCTGTTGATCACAATCGTGGGATAACTGCCATCCGGTTTCTGCTCGCGGTACGAGGCAATGATCAGGCGGTAATACTCGATAGTTGATTCCGGCCCAATGCCGCCAATGAGTCCAACGGTTTTCATATGTCGATAAAGCGCTTTGTGGCGTCAATTTTGGTGTTGGGTGCAATTTCTTGCAGAAGCGAGATCGCGCCATGATGCGTCGTTGCTGCCAAGCCCTCGAGCAGGCCGGCTTTGGCCAAGATCAAATCGCCGGTGCAAACGGAAAGGAGATGCTCGGTTTTTTGTGAAAGCTGTTTGACCCAATCCAAGACAACAGCGTTGTTCATTTCACGGCGCGTGCCGAAGCCGCCGGGGATGATGAGAATATCCGGCGCCGGGCAATCCGCAAAGGTATAACGCGGGTTGATGCTGAGTTCATTACGCGCCAAAACCGGGCGTCTCTCCTGCGCGACGGTATAAACATTGAACGGATTCGATCCGTCGCGTTTTCCGGTTACGGAGAATACCTCGAACGGTCCGCAGAAATCGAGCACTTCGACTTCGTCAAAAATGAAGATGGCGACGTTCCTTGGGTGGTTGGCCATATTTTCTCCTGATTCGTGTTACTACAAAAATGACGTTCGCAGCAACGCCTTCTTCCGCCCCGCATCCTTAATAATAAAAAGGCGGAGCCGGGCGGGCGTCGGAGTTTGACGTTAATACAATAGTCGTTGGGCTGGGGTGATATAAGACTAGTATTTTACTTTCTGTAAACATCTGTACTAAGGTATTTTAGACCAGAATCTACCATCAACGTAACGATTTTAGCATCTGGACCTAATCGCTCTGCTACTCGAATTGCTGCGACGACATTTGCGCCTGATGACGTGCCCGCAAAAAGACCTTCCTCACGGGCTAAACGCCTGGCCATAACTTTCGCGTCTTCTGTCTTAACCGCGATGATTTCATCCACGAGACTTGGCTCCCAGAGTGGCGGCGTATAGCCAATCCCAACCCCCTCGATTTTGTGAGGTCCGGGTTGACCACCCAATAATACTGCGGATTCGGCTGGTTCGACGACTATCACTTTAATCTTGGGATTGCGATTCTTTAACACAGTTGCCACACCTCGCGATGAAGCCGCAGTTCCAACACATTGAACAAATGCATCAACTGCTCCGTTCGTTTGGTTCCAGATTTCCTCAGCCAACGGAAAGTAACCGGCAATACTGTCAAGATTGTTGAGTTGATCGGTCCAGTATGTGTGAGGTCTCCGACTAAATTCTTTCGCGGCTTCAATCATATCCAAAATCAACTTCTTAGTCGTGAGGCCGCCCTCACTGGGTATCAGTGTGAGTTCGGCGCCAAAAGCCGCCATCTGATTCAGCTTATCCTGACTAAAAGCGTCGGAAGTAATGATATGAAGGCGGTATCCCTTCGCAACACAAATCAACGCAAGTGATATGCCGGTGCTGCCGCCGGTGTACTCAACAATGGTATCGCCAGGTCGCAATCGGCCATCTTCCGCAGCCCTTGAAATCATCGCCTGTGCCGTACGATCTTTCATACTGCTGGTCGGATTTTCCCATTCAAGCTTCACAAAAATCTGCGCGCAACCGGGCGGAACAACATTATGTAGCTGCGCTAACGATGTGTTCCCAATCGCCTGTAGAATGTTACGGCCAATACTCATTCTATCTTTCTCCTCGTGTGTTTAAATGCCTCTCTTTTTTGCTGATCCTTGCGATGCGCCTTCTCAGTCTGCAGGGAAGGGCAACCCGTTGCGTCTTGGTTCCGATCTGTGCGACTAACCTCAAATAAGCTCCGCGTTTCGCTCTGCCAACAACGTTCGCAACACGGAACGGTGGCAATGGTTCTCATGTTCGCAGTAGCAGCCAATTGACAGATTGGTCTGGTGCGACAGGGCCGCGAGCAGGTCGAGGAGCCGAGCGGCCTCTGGCCGCTTCATCTCGCCACGATAGCGTTTGACAAAGGCGTTCCAACTCCTCGCGTCGGTTGCCCGTTGAGCGGCCTTGACAAGCTGCTCGCTGGGGGCGACTTCTGGCAGCCAAACGTCGTAATAGTTGCGTGAAGCGAATTTGGTCTTCGGCACTCCGCGCGGAGGGCGTCGCACGGTGCCAATCCGAAGTCCCTCTCCAGGGGCGCGAGGTGTTCCGAGCTGAATGATCCTTATCGCCACTGCATTCCTTATTTATAAGTTCACAGACTCAATGCCAAGGCATCGTATGGACGCAGTCACTGCAAACATTCTTTTCCCAAACGCTCGGCTTCACGCACGAGTGTCTCGAAATCTTCTTTGCGGCTGCGATGGTTCGTGATGGCGACGCGCAGCGCGTATTTGCCTTGCAGCACCGTCGAGGTCGGCACGGCGATGCCGCGCTCGTGCAGTTCCATGAGCAACTCGCGATTCAGTTCATTAAGTGCTTTCTCGTCAAGCCGTGCGGAGGTGAAACGAAAGCAGACGACGTTCAACGGCACCGGCGCGAGCAGCTTGAGTGATTCGCTCTTTTCTACGAGGCTGGCGAGATATTGCGCTTGCGCGATATTCTGGCGAATCAGCCTCCGGAATTTGTCGAGGCCGTGCTCTTTCAAAACCAGCCAGGCTTTGAGCGCGCGAAATCCTCGCGTCAATTGGATGCCATAATTAGCGAACCATTCCGGCCCTGCCATCAGGCCGCGCTCATGTTTCGCGAGATACGCCGGCACCACGGCGAAAGCTTTTTCGTGCGCGGCTTTGCTTTTGACGAGCACGCAGCCAGCTTCATAAGGCAGATACATCCATTTGTGCAAATCGAATGCAAGCGAATCGGCGCGAGCCATGCCGCTCAAGCGATCGCGCATTTCCGGCAACAAAGCGGCGAGACTGCCAAACGCGCCATCCACGTGAAACCAAAGGCCTTCGCGCCGGCAAATATCCGCGAGCCGGTTGAGTGGATCGATGGCGCCGGTGTTGACGGTTCCGGCGGTGCCAACAACACAGAAAGGAAGATAGCCGGCCTGGCGATCTTCCGCAATCATTTTTTCCAAGTGCGCGCTATCGAGGCGATACTCGCGATCCATCGGAACTTTGCGCAAAGCTTTGTTGCCCAATCCCAAAAGCTCGACGGCTTTTTGCACCGAGCTGTGGGTCTCGCTGGAGCAATAAACCGTCATCATGCCGGGCGCGGCGCGCACGCCTTCGGTTCGAATATCAAAATCTGTTTTCGTATTGCGCGCAACGGCCAGGCCAAGCAAATTCGCCATGGAACCGCCACTCACGAGAATGCCGCTCGCCTCCGGCGGATAGCCCAACATTTCCTTGCACCAATCCAAAACTTGCCGCTCGACATAAACCGCGCTGTGATCGGCGCCGCCGACATTGGGATTCATCGCAGCGGCCAACATTTCCGCGAACATCCCCAATACCGTTCCGGTGCCGTTGACAAAGCCCCAATAGCGTGGATGAATGTTGCCATGCGGATATGGCAACACATTTTCCAAAAAATCCTGATAGGCAACTTCCGCCCCCTCCGGTTGCTGCGGCAGTGGTTGATGCAAGCGCTCTTTCACCTGTTGAGGAATCGGCTGCCACGCCGGACGCTCGCGCAGCGTTTGCAAGTAGGTGATCATGTCATCCACCATGCGATGGCCGAGACTGCGCATGGCCTGCCAATCTTGAGGATCGAGCGTTTCTTCGTGTTGGAGAATTTCGTCGAGATTCACGATCAAAATGTCCGTTGAGAAGTTGAACAAATTTTTTCTTGAGTATATTCACATAATTCAGAACCAAAAAGCAAAAGCGCACGCACGAGCCGCTAAGACGCAGAGAACACGCAAAGAGATCTTCTTTGCGATATCTTTGCGGCTTTGCGTCTTTGCGTGAAGATTTTTATTTTCCTAATGTACGTCATCAAGCAATTGCGGCACGGCGCGGCTGCTGAATTTGGCGCGAGGTTTTGCCGAGATGCGGCGTTCATCCTGAGCGGTCTTTGTTCCATTTCCACTTCGCGCGCGGTAGGTGGTGATGATTACAACCGCGGCCACGATAACGGCGGCGGCGAGCAACGTGCGCGCAGTGAGCGGCTCGCCGGCAAATGCCCAGCCGAGAAAAATCGCGACGACCGGATTGACGTAGGCATAAGTTGAAACGTGCGCCGGCGTGCTCACACGCAGCAGCCAAATGTAAGCCGTAAATCCCACCAGCGCGCCGAATATGATCAGATAGCCCAACGCGAGCCACGAGCGCAACGACAGCGTGCTCGAATCAAATCGTGCCCACTCACCCACGAGCAAGCTCGCTATCAATAACAGCGCGCCGCCGGCAAGCATTTCCATTGCCGTCGCCAATAACGGTGAAGCGGGAAGCTGCGCGCGGCGAGAATAAAGCGAGCCGGTAGCCCACGACAGCGAAGCGAGGATGAGCACGGCAGCGCCCACTAAATCGACTTGACGCCCACCAGCTAATTTCCCTGGCCCCACTAACAGCATAATACCGAATAAGCCCAGCAACAAACCAACCATCACACCATTATTCGGCTTCATGCCACCGGGTCGCAGTCCATCCAACAACGCCATCCATAACGGCACGGTGCCGATCAACAACGCCGTCAATCCCGAAGGCACGCGTTGCGCAGCCCAAACGACGCCGCCGTTGCCGCCGAGCAGCAACAATCCACCGACGACGGTTGCCGCGAGCCAATGTGCTCGCACCGGTTGTGACGCTCCGTGCAGCCGCGACCATGGATACAGAATCGCGCCGGCAACGAGAAAGCGCATGCCCGCCATTAAAAACGGCGGAAAGGTTTCAACGGCGAAGCGAATCGCCAGGTAAGTCGATCCCCAAATAAGATAAATCGCAGCGAAGGCAGTGGCGACTTGCCAACGCGGCGGCTTGGCCGGAACATGTTTAGGAGACATGCGCCACCTCCGCCACAGCCTTTGGCAAAGCCTTCAATTCAATTTTTGATGAAGCCGGCGTTTTATTCTGCCCAAGCACGATGGCGCCAATGCCTGAAATGATGCACGCGCCGCCAACAAGAATTTGCCAGGTCAAATCTTCGCTGTTGATGATTTTTCCCAACGTCACCGCTACCAACGGCGTCACCAAAAGCAGCAACAAAGCTTTTGTCACTGGTATCTTTTTCAGCAGCCAAAAATAAAGAATGAACGCGACGCACGACCCGATGATCGTGAGATATAACAAAGAAAATATCGCCAACGGCGTCCACGCCAGTTTGAATGGATTTCCTTCCAAGATTATGCCAATGAGCAGAAGCGGCGGAAAACCAAAAAGCATCTGGCCGGCGGAGAGAATAATAGGGTCGATGTGCTTGCCGCGCACTTTGATGAGCACGTTGGCATAAGCCGCAACGACCGCTCCGAGAACGATGCCGGCGCTTGCCAGCAATGAAAGCGCGCCCGGCAAGCTGAGCTGATTGGAGAAAATCAAACCCACGCCCAAAATGCCGAGCATCACACTGCCGATTTTAGTCAGTGTGACGCGCTCCGTGGAAATATAATGATGCGCGATAATGATTCCGAAAAACGGCATGGTGGCGTTGAGCAACGCGGCAAGACCGGATGAAATATATTGGCCGCCCCAAAACACCAACGCAAAGTTTATCGTCACGGTTAAAAATCCCGTCCAGGCGATAAATAGCCAATCGCCGCGGTCGCGCGGCAAACGCATGCGGCGAATAAAAATAATAGTGGCGAGGATTGCAGACGCGAGTAGAAAGCGAATTCCTACAAAAGTAAACGGCGGCAAATCACGCAAACCCAATTTGATGAACAACCAAGTCGATCCCCAAATGATGCTCAGAGCGAGCCAAGCCGAAACCACAGCATTCATAATTTAAAAGAATCCTTCCTTTTCACCGAAGCGTTTAATTCAACTCGAAGCAGTTTCTCGTTCCATGAGTTTTTAGAGAGCGTTTGAGAAGTCACTTCTAAGCAACTGACCTGTAAATCATTGATTTTTAGTACACGACTTTGGTGGTCAGTTGCTTGTAGAAAGAGCTACTGCAGTAGTGAAGTGCTGACCGGTCACTTTTTACACACAAAATGCTCTAGAATTCAGCCACATTAAGTGACTGGTCAATCTCATTTTTGTACTTTTCAAACACCTTAAATTGTCTGGCCGGTGGCGCCGACTTCTCCACCTCAACGTCGAACGGCGATAACCTCGAGCACAGCGGGCGTAATCATGAGTGTGTGAGGCGCGGCCTCACTCGCCGCAAACGCGTGCGATATGGCCAAGGCTCGATCCGAGGTCAAATGACCAAGATCGACCAGCCGGCGAAGGCCGGTGTGAAGAAACGCCTTGGGCCATTGCCACACAAAATTTGGCGCGGGAACGATATCGATGATGGGACGAAGAACCTTGATCTCGAATCCAAGCTCCTCGAGCCAGCGTGGCAAGTCGAGGCCGATGTCCGGCTCACCGCCGCTGGCGCGCCAACTCTTCATCACCACGCTGACAAATTCTTCCATCTCCGGCAACCTCGGCGCAAGCCGCCAAGTGGAGTAGTCGAAGTATTCGTGAAAAACCAGCACGCCGCCCCGTTTCAACGCCTCACTCACTCGTGCGAGAAGATCGCGCGGGCGCTTTACGAACGCAAAGACCCAGCGGCACCAAGCGCCGTCGGCCCCGAGGTTGGGCAGGCTCGCTTCATCCAGATCAAGCTCATGCGTCACGATGTTGTCGAGGCCGTGCCGAAGGCGTATGGCTTCGAGTGCATCGAGAAACCGTCTTGACCTGTCGATGGCCACGATCCGTCCCGTCGGCCCGACAATTTCCGCCAAATCAATGGACGCGTAACCGGGGCCGCAACCGACGTCGAGCAGCGTTTGGCCGGCGGTGAATCCGGCGCGCCGCCAAGCGTCCAGCGCGCGCGGCCTCCACACACGATGTTGCAAAGCCAAACGTGAGATCTCGTCATCGTGCGTGCCCAGCACATAGTCTCTATCTTGATTCGTCGTTTTCATCGTCTCTTCGGTAATCGTGTTATTGCGGGAGGATTGTGTGATTATTCTAGCTGCTGCAATCGCTAATCACCAGCCCATACGCGCGCGGAGCGAAGTGATATGCGCCACATGGTGGCGTCCGTGCCATGCGTAATGGCGCAGCACAGTATCGAGTTTCATCATGCCATTTTCCGGATGGAGCAAAGTGCAAGCGAAATCCTCCGGCTTGAGAGATTGCAGAAGAATGACCCAGCGCTTGTGCAAGGCCTCCAACAACTGCAGCGAAACTTCGACGGGCGTGTTGCGCACGTCATGAAGCTCGGCCCAAAGTTTTTCGTCATACGGTTTGATCGTAGGCTCCTCTTCCGTCAACGCCAGCTTGAAACGAACGTAGGCGTTGAGATGGCTGTCGGGCACATGATGCACCACCTGCCGAACCGTCCAGCCGCCGGGGCGATATGGCGTATCAAGCTGCTGCTCGGATAGCCCCTTGACGGCTGCACGCAAGTTGGCCGGCGCCTCCGCAATTTGTTGAATCAGTTCCGGACGCTGGGCGCCGTTGGCTTCGCCTTCAATGATGAATTTTCCGATGGGGTAATGTAGATCGCTCATGGCCATTGCTCCGCGAAAGGTTGAGGGATAATTTTTTTAAGTCGAAACAGCTTAAAATCTTCAAATCTTCATTATTTGAAAATTTTACTGACAGGAAATATATCAAAAAAAAACTTGCCAGAACAGATGCAGTTACTTGCAATTGTGACCATAACAGTTTATATTATACTGAACTGTACTGTCTCTATCCAAAGACGATCAAATTGGATTTTTGTTTCATGAGATCGCTGTCTGGACGGTAATTCAAATTTAGAAGTAACTATCTTGACAATGTTAAGTTGAATTCCCAAGACTAAGGATAAACAGCGATTTGTCGAGCAGTTGCGGTACGACCCCAACGGGGTCAAATGTATTAGCCCACGGGCATCGCCCTGGGAGAACGGCGTCATCCTCGCCCAAGCCCTGAAAGGGCGGAATATGTTGTTCTTTCGCCGCAGGCATATTCCGCCCCGTTGGGGCTTTGGAATGTGGCAATGTGCCCCGTTCATAGGGCGTTGCCCCATGCTAATACATTATGCCCCTTTGGGGCGGTTTGACGGTGTCACCAACCACGCATATATTTTTTAAGTTAACATTGTCACGATAGCTACATTTTAGATAGACATTATTGCAGCGAACATTTTTCGAATGGAGCACTAGCGATGTCAAACCACTCAACACCGACGAATAACCATTTGTACGAGCAAGTAGCGCACGAAATTACGGATCTGATCGAGCGCGGCACGCTGCGGCCGGGCGAACGCGTTCCTTCGGTGCGGCGATATAGCGCGCAAAACCGCGTCAGCATCTCTACGGTTATGCAAGCGTATGCTTTGCTCGAGGATAAAGGTTTTATCGAAGCACGGCCGCAATCCGGTTATTACGTGCGGCAAATTTTTCGCGAGCTGCCACCGGAACCGGCCATTTCGCAGCCGCCGCTTTCTCCCTCGCGGGTGACGATCGGCGATCTCGCCGCGAAAATTCATGACTCGGTCAACCGGCCGGAGATCATTCCGTTCGGCGCGGCGTGTCCCTGTTTGCACCTGTTGCCGACGAGAAAACTCAATCGCACTTTGGGCGCGATCTTGCGGCGCACCGAATATATCGGCCAGTCTTATGATCCGGTGGTGGGCAATCAGCAATTGCGGCATCAAATCGCTCGGCGCTCGCTGGACTGGGGCTGCCGTCTCTCGGAAAATGATCTGGTGATCACGGTTGGTTGCACGGAGGCGTTGAATTTGAGCTTGCGCGCGGTGGCGAATCCTGGCGACACGATTGCGGTGGAGTCGCCGACTTATTTCGGCTTTCTTCAAATAATAGAGAATCTAAAAATGCGAGCGTTGGAAATTCCAACCGATCCCAAGGCAGGAATATGTCTCAACGACTTGGAAGCCGCCATCAAGAAGCGCACGGTGAAAGCGTGTGTGCTCATGCCCAATTTCCAAAACCCCTTGGGAAGCTGCATGCCGGAAGAGAAAAAAAGGCAGTTGCTCAAAATTCTTGGGCAGCACGACATTCCGCTCATCGAAGATGATCTTTACGGCGATTTGTATCACGGCAACGAACGCCCCAAGCCGGTGAAGGCGTATGACAAGCATGGCTTGGTGTTGCTATGTTCCTCGTTCTCGAAAACGCTGTCGCCGAGCTATCGCGTCGGCTGGGTCGCGCCGGGAAAGTTCAGATCCGAGGTCGAGCGCTTGAAGCTCACCAACACCGTTGCCACCGCTTCTTTGCCGCAAATGGCGATTGCGGAGATGCTGCAAAACGGCGGCTACGATCATTATCTGCGCAAAATTCGCCGCGCATTTGCGACGCAAGTGCAATCGACGGTGCGGGCGATCAGCAAATATTTTCCGGCGGGAACAAAGGTGACGCGGCCAATCGGGGGGTTCATCCTGTGGGTGGAGCTGCCGAAATCGGTGAACGCGATGCAATTGTATCAAAAAGCGCTCAACGCCAAGATCAGCATCGTTCCAGGTCCGGTCTTTTCCGCCAAGCAGCGCTATCAGAATTTCATCCGCCTCAGTTGCGGCTATCCGTGGTCGGTCGAGCTGGAGCAGGCGCTGGCAACGTTGGGAAGATTGGCGAGGGAGGTTTGAAAGTTTTGCTTTTACATTTTTGCTTCCGTCGAATTGTTTGTGCTCATCAAACATGTCTTTGCTATTTGTTAGGCCGCCACCTCTCGAACGAGTCTGATATCAACCTCTCGTTCCACATGTTTCCACTCCTCCGAGCGCCGCAGCGTAGCGACCAACTCCTCAAACGCCGCTGAATCGGCCGGCGCATACTCGAACCAGGTAAGAAAATCGAACGGTTCTCCGAGATCGTGGCAATGGTGTAGCCGGCGTGCGACGGCGGGTAAATACTTCAAGCCGGTTTTGATGTGCTCGGATTGCTCCTCGAATACCGCGCGCCTTTCGTCCTGCGCGAGTCTCCACCAAGATGCCGATTTCTTGACTGGTATCAACGCCGCACAAGTTGCTTCGGGTCGACCGAGGGCGGGTTGCTTGGCGATCAATAGATCCTGCTCCTGCCGCGTGGTGTAACGCTCGCTACTGATTACACCGCGAAGCAACCACTAGGAACTGCTTATTTCTACTCAATCCGGCAATGTGTATGCGATCACGTAATCGCCAAGCTTTGAGCCTAAGATGGTATGCCCTCCTGGAGCAACCACAAGAAATTGCTTTCCTTCGGGACGCAGTTTGTAGGTAATGGGTCCAGCGTGCAGTCCGGCGGGCAAATCAAAATGCGCGAGTCTTTCGCCGGTCTGCAAATCATAGGCATATAGGCGTTGGTCGCGCGCGCCGCCATGAAATATCAGCCCTCCTGCCGTGACCAGCGGCGGGCAGAAGTTGGGGAGTCCACGAACCCCATTCTTATCTTCGCCCACCGGAACTCGCCATAAGATTTCACCACGATTCAGATCAACCGCAACGAGCAAGCCCCAGGGTGGACGCTTGCACGGTACGTCATCTTCGTTGAAGGGCTTTCTGTCAACCATCGAATAGCGCAGGCCGGTGCCTCTGCCTGTAAGCGCCCACCAAACCGCCGAGACACTGTTGCGCAACACAATGCCGTCGGTCTTGTCGAAGTTCGACTCCGGCAATTTCTTGAGACCATGCACCATGACGTCATTATTCACTGGGACATAGAGAATGCCGCTCGTCGCATCGAATGCTCCACCCGCCCAGTTAGCGCCGCCGCCGGCACCAGGATATAGAATCGAGCCGCGCTCGCCTGGCGGCGTGAAGATGCCCTCGTTGCGAAGTGATTGCAATTTTTTGCGACACTTTTCCAAGCGCTCAGGATCGATATCCCACAAATCTTCTTCGCTCAAATATTGCGGCATGAGTGGCGGCGGCTTGATTGGGAAAGGTTGCGTCGGCCACGTTTTTTCTCCTGGCACATCGGATTGCGGCACCGCACGCTCTTCAACAGGAAAGAGCGGCGCGCCGGTCTCACGATCGAGGAGAAATACGAAGCCGGTCTTGGTCGCCTGCGCAACAGCGTCAATCTCGCGGTCATCATGATTGACGCGCACGAGAATGGGCGGCGCGGCGAGATCGTAGTCCCAAATATCGTGATGCACGGTTTGAAAATGCCAAACCCGCTCGCCGGTTTTGGCCTTGAGCGCAACGACCGCATCGGAAAAGAGATTGGCGCCGGGACGATCACCGCCGTAAAGATCCGGGCCGGCCGTGCTCACCGGCAGAAACACTAGGCCGCGTTCGAGATCGGCAGTCATCGTCGACCAAACATTCGCGCCGCCGGTTTGCTTCCAACTTTCGTTCTCCCACGTCTTGCTGCCAAATTCACCCGCTTGCGGAATGGTGTTGAAGCGCCAAACGAGGCCACCCGTGCGAGCATCATAACCACGCACCAAACCCGAAGGCTGAATGCGGCGGATGATATCGGCAATCGAGGAGCCGACGATGACAACATCGCCCACAACCGTCGGCGGCGAAGTGATGTTGTATTCCCAAGGATCGACGAGATGCTCGACGCCTTCAAGAAGATTCACCGTGCCGTTCTTGCCAAAATCACGACAAAGTTTGCCGGTCTTGACCTCGAGCGCAATCAAACGCGCGTCGAGCGTGCCGATAAACACGCGACCCGCGCCGGCGCTTTCTGCATTCGCATCCTGCCAATACGCCGCGCCGCGATTGATGAGCATATTGGCAAAGCGGCGGTTCTTGTCAATTCTTGGATCGAATGCCCAAAGCTCCTTGCCGGTTTCCGGATCGAGCGCGATGACGCGATTGAAAGGCGTGGTGAAGATCAACCGGCCTTCCACAACGATCGGCGTGCATTCGAATGCGCTGCCTTTGAAAAACTTGTCCGGTAATGAGCCGCCGGATTTGAAGTCACCGTGCCGGTAAGTCCAGGCAACTTCAAGGCGCGTCACGTTGGTGCGATTGATGTCTGCCAAAGGTGAATAACGCCCACCACCAGTGCTGCCTTCAGTCACCGGCCAGCCACCGAGAGCAGCCGAAGCAGGCGGTTCGTTACTTTTCCTGGCAACGGGCTGGAATCTGCTTTGGGCGCAAGCGCCTGAGGTGATAATCAGAATACTCGCAAAGAGCCGGTTTATCATTCTCATTTTGCCTCCGCTGGAAGAAGTTCTTTATAAGAAAACAGCGCTGAATCTGTTAAGATTCCCCGGCTTATAACTCAGAGATTAGTTGTTGCGCGCTGATTTTTTCATTTGATTGCGCGCAAAATCTTCAATGATTGTACAGGTGTCGTTGAGCGATTGATCGGGGTTTATTTTTTGAGCATAGGATTTACAACGATCCAGAACCTGTTGCGATGTAATCACCGTGTTTAATTTTTCGGCAAGTGACGCCGCGTCAAATTTTTTCGGGCTTAGGGATACACCAATTCCTAATCTTTCCACTCGGGCGGCGTTGTCGGGCTGGTCGTGCGTCATCGGGCGGATTACCTGCGGGATGCCCGCCGCAATTGCCTGCGCGATTGTGCCAATGCCGCCATGATGTACGAGGGCAACAGCGCGCGGAAGTATCATGCTGAACGGTAAATAAGCCAAGTATTGAATATCCTGTGGAAGTTCACGCGGCAATTGCTCTGGATGTTGTGTCAGCAAAATGCCGCGCCGTCCGAGCATTTGGCAAGCCTTAGTGCAATCTGCAAAGAACTGATCTGTGTGTTTCATGGCAGTGCCAGGCGTAAAGATAATCGGTGCATCTCCTGCATCCAAAAATTTCTCTAGCCTTTCGGAAAGACTCTCATGTCCGCTTGGTTTGTCATAATAAACGAAACTGGTCAATTGTGTTCGTGGCGGCCAGTCAGGCTGGGGATGGGCAAACCAATCAGGAAACAAGCCGAGGTTTTTTTGTGGGGAGTGAGTCCAGCTGTCGAAAATTTTCTTGACGGGCGGCAGGCTCAGGCTCCGTCTGAAGAGATTGATCTCTGGCGCGAATAGTTTGTCCAGCACGAAAGCGTCGATCAGATTAAATAATCCATGCTTCAAAAGTGGAGGCATCCATGCTGGCAAAAGTGGAAAATCATGAACGCTCCGAAAGGCGGCGGGCTGCAAATGTATCGTGATGAATGGGAAACCCAACTTCTCATGCGCGATGTGAGCCCCGAAGACTTGACCCTGGGCGGCAAGCACTGTTTCGGATGGGTCAAAGCCGGAAATAATTTCATAGACTGGTTCTATGATTGGGAGGACCACGCTTTCCGCAAAGACCTGGAAGCCTTTTTCGCGATCCCAAAGATCGGGGTTTTGGATGATGGATTGATAATCTTCAGCGCTGCCGAGACCAAAAAATTCCAAGCCCGCGTCACGCGCTTGGATCTCAAAAAATTGGCTGGTGATTAAAGTCACACGATAGCCACGCTTCCGTAGCTCCTGTCCTATGCCAAGAAATGGGTATACGTCGCCAGCACTTCCGATTGCACACAAAAGAATATCTGGCACCGATTGTTTCTTCATGACAACGCCTTAATCTAACCACGATATTATTGCGGTAGCTGCCCGTTGGTATCCACCTGCTTCGTGAAAAGAACGACTAAGTCGTTCGGCATTAAGGCGATATATTGGGTCTGCTAAAATCTTGTCTACGGTACGTCGTAAGTCGCCAGCATCCAGGCGTCCATAAGGGGGCCTGCCAGCTAGGACAACCCCAGCTCCGTGGCGAGCAACTTGCCTTCCATTAAGCACTTGCTCGATTTGTTGCGGCACAACTACCAAAGGCACTCCATAGTTCAAACCCTCATTAACACTATTCATCCCACCGTGCGTGATAAACAGATCTACTTTTTGTAATAGCTCCAGTTGAGGCACGGTCAATTGAACAATGAAGTTATCCGGGACAAGCCCAAGCTCATGTATGTCGGTTAGGCGACCCACCGAGAGGATGAACTGAGCTGAATGGTCAGAAAAAGCCTTAAAGACTGTACGGTAAAACTCAAGATTATTACTGTAAAGAGTACCGAGAGACAGATAGATTTTGGTACGTTCAGGATCAAGTAAGTCCCAAGGAAAGTCAGTCTCCTTTCGAGTGGTCATAAGAATTGAGGGCCCGACGAAGTGAAAACTGTCGTCAATATAAGGCGTATCTGGTTGAAACTCGCGCGAAGTATAGACAATGTTAAAGTTGCCTTTGCAAGGCAGGATAGATTTGCCAGGAAAAATGGCAGATCCGTACGTTTTCACTAATTGTCGACGTAGGCGTTGCAAAGTTGGCAACTTGGTAAATGCTTGCTGAAGCATGTTTAGGTAATCACGCCACTCAAGCATACCCGAGACACCTTCCTGAACAAAAGTACTGATGGATGCAACCGAAGAGACGTTTTGCAAGCGCGTAGCCTGCATGGCCCAAAGCGCAATCGAATCAAAAATTACTAAATCGGGTTTCTCTTGTTCTATTGTGTCCAGTGAAAAAGGCAACAACCGGATGCTTTCTTCCAGTATGAATACGGTAACGTCGACTAGATTGTTTATGCGTTCAGCCAAGTCAGATTCGGATGTATTCGAATTGGGATACGCGCGAAACTCAGCACCCGTTCCTTTGATCGCCGGTTCAAAAGTTTCTGAATTGTAGTAGACCACGTGATGGCCACGCTGCATCAACTCTGTTACGACGGCCAGTGTTGGGTTTACGTGTCCGTAAGCAGGTATGTTAAAGAAAAGAAGCTTTGCCATGAGTCCGTCCTTAGTCCTTTCGTCGCGCGGCGTTATCTCGCAATTTCAACTTCACTAATTTGAATCACTGGCGGTATGTCGGTGTAATTGGGCATATCACCCTGAAGTAACTCAGCATGCGGCGTGAATGCTGCCAAGAAGTCAACCGGCGCGCAAAAGCAGAGCGAAGCGGCGCTTTTGCACGTCCGCGTTGATGGCTTTGTTAGCCGGTTACATTGTCCTGAGTTATCGCTTTTTGGGCGGTATTAACCTGATTTCGGCAGCGAACCGCGCATGAGCTTTCGGGTCAACGGGCCTGTGCTTGATTTTGGTACTCGCCGGGTCTTTGCCAAGATAGTTATCGCCTTTCCAGTTCTTCGACGGTCTGATGGGTCTAGGCACAAAGCCACCACCGCAGTTCGGACAGACATTGCCCAGGATGGTATCAACACAGTTGGCACAGAACGTACATTCATAAGTACAGATGCGTGCCTCAAGTGAATTGGGTGGCAACGCCTTGTTGCAGTGCTCGCAGGTTGGTCTGAGTTCAAGCATGGTGTTTCCCTTCCGTGACGGCTAACGCCCGCATCACCGGACGCCAAAAGCAGAGCGAGGTACGAGCGGCGCTTTTGGCGGTCCGAGTGAATGCGATTGTTATGTTTATTTTTAGCCTGGCATCTGTATTAACTCTGACACCTCAAGTGAACCGCCAATATCAAGAAACGGGCAAGCTTTTGCAATCTTCAGTGCCGTCTCCATAGAATCAGCTTCAATTATAGTGTAACCAGACATTGACGTTGTGCTTCCAGTGGTGACAGTACCGTCAGAATTTACTGTGCTCGTATTCTTAAACGGATTAGCAGGACTAACTGCTGAGTCGCCCAATGAAGATAACCATTCCTTATATTTCGCGAAATGTTGCTTACCTTCCTCTGGGCTAGATGGCTGATCGCCGCCTAGGTAAACAATAACGTATTGAGGCATTTGCGTTTCTCCTTTCTTGAAAATTAAATTTTACTGTACTACAAAAAAACATAACGCCTGAATTATAGCGCCGCCAATAAATGATTCTCTTAACCTCCAATACATTGCTATCTGAGCAAGATTATTATCAACAGGAATAGAAACATAAAGCCCGCAACTCTTGCATAAATGAGTTGCGTTTTTTCAGTTGAACTGTTTTGCATTTCGATTGCCTCCGTGTTTTTCAATTAGATTATAGACTTTGATGGTCAATAGATAACTGATTTATCTATTTTTTGCAGTGAATGCCGCTTTTGCGATACGGTGCTGTTACGCAATAGTTGCGGGAAGCCTGCGACTCCTGCCGCTTTACGTTGTGTTGGGCGGATTTCGCCCTTCGCAATCTGATGTTGTTAGTATCCTCGTCAGTATGTAACTTACCCTCCAAGCACAACAGGATATGACCTTTTTGGCACCAATGATCGGCAAGGTAACCAGGACTATATTCAACCAGGCGGATCCGAATATTATCGAACTGCTGCGTACGCCAGTAAGCTACTCCTGTTTCCCCCTTGTGTTCAGTGGCGGTTATTTTCGACCAAAGGGTTGTGCTAAAGGGGATATTTCTCAAGTCCATCGTCACGAACATTATGTTGGTTGCCGCTCTTTTGTTGGGTTAAAATTATACTCTTGCGATTTACCACGCGGTATGCTGAGCGATTTCCAGTTTCTACCGACGTGAATCCGAGCCATCAGCACAATTTGGCCCATAGGATACGAGGCATGCGCTAAGAAGGCGTTTGAAATTCATGATCGCTTTAAGGCTATTTGAGCAATGTCAATTTCTTTGTTTGGGCAAATTCGCCGGCCTCGATGCGATAAAAATACACGCCATCTGCCAAGCCATTCGGCGTGAAAACGATCTTGTGTGTGCCGGCTTGAAAAACTTGATCCGCCAGCACGGCGACTTCCCGCCCCGTCACGTCGAATACTCTGAGTTTGACAGGAGCGGGCTTGGCGAGGTCGAACGCAATGGTCGTCGAGGGATTTCCCGCAGAGCGGGATGTCGCTCCGCTCCAAAAAGGATTCGGATAATTTTGCGCGAGCGCAAATGACGGCGGTATGGCGCCCGCATCCTCATCCACAGATGTCGTCCTGCCGATGCTGCGAAATACGCCGTTACCATCCGTCCCCGCCAGAATACGGCCCTGACGGTCGAAGCCCAGCGCCAGCACGCGAAGTCGGGTCAGTCCGGCATTGACAGCCTCCCAATTGTCGCCGTTATTCAGGGAACGGAACACGCCGGCAGTAGTCAGTCCGGTCGCTCCAGCAAAGAGGTGACCGGCGGCGTTGATGGCCAGCGCCCGAACATCCACCACTTCGCCCAAACCGGCGTTGACGCCATCCCACGAATCGCCATTGTCAGTGGAACGAAAAACGCCGTCGTTGGCCGTTCCGGCAAAGAGATGGTCCGCGGCGTTGACGGCCAGCGCAAAAACAAAGCGCTCAGGCAAACCGGCATTACTGAAGCTCCACGAATCGCCATTGTCGATCGAGCGAAACACGCCGGCGTTGGTTCCGGCGAAGAGATGCCCGGCGCTGTTGCTCGTGAGTGCAGTGACAAAGGTTTCGGTCAAGCCGGCATTGACAGGCTCCCAGGTGTCGCCATTGTCGATGGAACGAAACACACCGCCGTCAAAAGTTCCGGCAAAGATATGCTGAGCACTATTGACGGCCACCGCAAAGATGAAATCCTGAGTCAAGCCGTTATTGATGACGTGCCAAGTGTCGCCATGATCGGTGGAGCGAAACACGCCATTGCCAAGTGTGCCGGCAAAAATATGTCCGGCATTGTTGATGACCAGCGCATCGACCGGGATTCCGAATAAATCGACCCTCCATGAATCGCCATTGTCGGTAGAGCGCCCAACACCAACAAAGGTTCCGGCAAAGATCACATCATTCCTGTCAATGATTATCGCAGCTACCGGCCCGACCAAAGGCCCCCTGACCGGTTCCCAAAAATCGGTTTGCGCGAAAGTTGTTGCGGTGAATCCCGCCGTTAGAATGAGAGCGTGGATCAACCGGCTCGCAGTGCAAATTTTCTTTTTCATAAACATGTTCCTCACATAAGTAAAGTCGGGCTCGTCTCAAATCATATCCTCACAAGCTGTGCATCAGCGAGCCCGACTCTACGATTTATTTAAAAGGCGGCTTGCGGCTCGCCGTAGATGAAATTATCCACGACCACGACATCCACTGTGCCGCCACCGGTCACGTCGTTCACGCCTGCGCCCAGCGCACCATCGCCACAGGTGATTTTCACGCGCGCGACGACGGCCGCCTCATACTTTACGCCGATGAACGAAAGGCCGTTAGCGTCGGAACGCACCGGCGCATAATAAACACCCAGGCTGTTGCCGATTTTATCGAAGAGCTCCAACGCTGTTTTGTTCTCGCGATCAACGTCCGAGAACACTACGCCAAAGCCGGTTACCGCTGCAGGCGTCGGCTCGCCCGCCACTTGCGGCAGCGCGTTGATGATATTGCTGCCTATCGCCGAGAAAATAACCGGTTGACTAAAAGCTTTGAACTCTTGGCCGTATGTCGGATTGATCTCCGCGAACAGCAGGCTGTCATTGCGAAAGCCCGTGCCGGTCGTCGTAAGCACGATCCCGGACTTCACATTGACATTAAAGAACGTTGCCGGAAAATCGTTGCGATTGTTGAACGGTTTGGCGCCCGCGCCGTCCCAAGCCACTTCGCGGCGGCCGCTGGGTTTTTGGCCGGCCTGGCCGCCGTTGTTGGGATCGCCCAGCAATGTGCGAAACTCATTGACTTTGGCAGTGATATCACCGGTTGCCGAAATCACCGTCACATTCGGCTGGCTTGGTTGCAGCGGCGTCGGGTCATCGCTGCACGCCGTGAACAATCCGGCAATCGTTAACAGCGCCAGGCTGTGTTTTACAACTGTCTTCATCGAGGTACTCCTTTGAATTGTTTGAAAGTGAATTGATTTGAAGTCAAATGATTGTGAACCGAGCTTCAGCCTGCGGGCCGAAATGTCTTTCTCCGGCGGACAGGCCCGGTATCTGAGCAGAATGAGTTTCTCCATCTCTACTGAACAGTGATGGTTCCAACCATTCCCATTGAGCTATGATAGATGCAGTGAAACTTGAACGTCCCTGGTGTATTAAAGACCGTCGTGCTGCTTACGCCGGGCTGCATGTCACCCGTATCCCACACTCTGTTGTCACTTGTGGAGGTGTGGATATCACGATCGTCGTTACGCCAGGTTACAGTCGTCCCTCTTGCAACCGTTAGGGTGGCGGGATTGAACGAACTGGAACCCATGACTACCGTGTTGGGCGGGATATTGGATGGCGCCGGGCTGGAATTTGGCGAATCGCTTTTGCATCCCAGCACTCCAAAAATCACGAAGCCGATCATGGCGCCGGCCAGTAAAACAATGTTTCTCTTCATAGTGTTTCTCCTGTTGTTATTGGTGTTTTTGCATCATACTCTCCGGCACTGCTACGCACTTGTCAAGAGTTGATTTGGTGATTGAAAAACGGTTGATCATTCATACGGGTTTTGAGCCTGTGGCTTTCCACACAACACATTACTTGAGTAACTCCATACCTCGTGTCTCGGTCTGGCCTCCGGCTTGGAGTGTATAGAAATACACTCCGCTTGGGAGATTCGTCGCATCAAATTTGAATGACAGCGGCATGGCATGAGCACATTTGATTGTGAACGCGAGCTGCAGCACTTTCGATGACGGATTCACATTTTTGGTTACGAACCCTCTTTCACTTCGATAATCTCATCGGCAACGAGACCATGCGCTTCGCGGTGCACCGCCATGGCCGCTTCTTTGCTCGGGGCCTCAACGAGGCAAAAGACTTTGCCGGTGCCTTCGTCAAACCAATATTTCAAGTACTTCACATTATGCTTGGCTTGTGTCTCCAGGTCTTTCGCGTGAGCGCCAGCGACGGCGTCAGCCGTGAGTCCGTCCACGTGTTGGTGAATATCCAAATAGAGTGGCATTTTAGGTTACTCCTTTTATGGGTTAGAGTTATTGTCTCGGTCGTAATGTTTCATCGAACTCGCCTCGCCGAAAGGCGGAATTTTATCAATCCATGTTGCCTTCAATTGGGCCTTAATCGTGTCCATGTCTGGTGTAGGGCGCATGCGAATCTCCTTTTTGTGGTGAGTGGATGATGGTCGCGAGGCTCTGCTGTTCTCATCCATTTCATAATGCGATGACAACAGCGATCCACAGGATGTGGAATATGTTGTCCGTGATAATGAGGGACCACGGCGCCAGCGGCTGGACGGCGAACTCATTCCGGCCCATGATTTTCATGCTCCAGGGCACAAAATTCGTCCGGTCTTGCAGCCAATGCTGCAAGGCAATCAAGAGCAGCTTCCACCAAGCCAATCCGGTAAAAATAAACGGCAACATATAAAGCATGACATGGATCGTACAAATCCAGGAATTGGCTTTTTTCCCTTTCGCTATCCAATCATTTTGCAAAAGGTAATCGCCGATGAGATGCGCGTATATCCAGTGCATTACAACGTGATCGTCAATTGATTGTTGTTTCCGTTCAACATCTCAGCGATAAGCGTGGGACAGTTGATAAGCCGGAGGTTCGGGGAAGCGATTCGCTTGAGCATCGCCACGCCGTTGGGTTCGATGAACATCACCTCGGAAAAATCCAGCAGAACCTCCGGCTTGGCTCGAAGCCATTTCAAACACTCTTGCTCCAACACGGTTACCCATTCGGACACAATCCGGCCTTCCACCTTGAGTGTGACAGAGTCGGCGCTTTCGGAAATCTCGGTAATACGGAGCACTCATTTTCTCCTCTTGATGTTGCTTTTCATCTCACGCAAACCGCATTCCAAAAACAAAAAGGCCATTCAGAGCGCACTCTAAATGGCCGAGGGGTTTTGAGTTAGATGAGTTTGAAGGTGATTCTTATAATGCGTGCATCATAGCGATCGGTTCCCAATATTTTGGGAGGGTCACGAAATGTTGGGAGTTGTAATTATTCAGATGTCACTAAGTGAAATCTTTGCAAAAAAAGCAAAGACTTTTCCGCCGAGCGACACCGAAGACACCGAGATTCACTGAAAAAAGCTTTTGTTCGGCGACACTCGGTGGTTTCAGCGAAGCTCGGCGGATTAGCTTTTCCTGTTTGGTTCCGGCCCTGGCCTGCTTAGAGCATTGGCAGGGCAGGCTCGTCCGCATGGGGCTTGAAGCGTTACCTTTTCCTTTCGATTCCGAGTTTTTTCATCCTCGCCTCTAACGTCGTTGGCTTCATGCCCAAAAGCTTGGCCGCGCCTCTTTCCCCGCTCACGCGCCAGCCGGCGGTCTCCAGCACGGAGATAATGTGCTCCCGTTCAAGCTCTTCAAGGGTCGGAATTCGCGACGCCCGCGGCGTGACGGAGGGTTTCGGCAGCCACTCGCCTAACTCGAGCCGCGACCCCTGACTGATGATGACCGCCCGCTCGATGATATTCTCCAGCTCGCGCACATTGCCCGGCCAGGAATAAGCCTGCAAGGCCTCCATTATTTTGGGTGGAATCACTTCGATCTTTTTTCCCAATTTGGTGTTATACTTCAAAACTAAATGCCTGACCAGAAGCGAAATGTCTTCTTTGCGCTCCTGCAGCGGCGGGAGCCGAATCGGAAAAACATTCAAGCGATAAAAGAGATCCGAGCGAAATTGGTTTTCCTGCACCGCCTTTTCGAGATCGCGATTGGTGGCGGCGATCACGCGAACCTCGACCTTCAACGTTTGTGAGCTTCCCACGCGCTCGAATTCGCCTTCTTGCAAAACGCGGAGAAGCTTCGCTTGCAAATCCAGCGGCAGATCGCCGATCTCGTCGAGGAAAATGGTGCCGCCATTGGCCGTCTCGAAGCGGCCGCTTTTGCGGGCCAGAGCGCCGGTGAATGCGCCTTTTTCATGGCCAAACAGCTCGCTTTCGATGAGACCGGCGGGCAAGGCCGCGCAGTTGACCTTGACCAACACGCTTTCTTTGCGGCGGCTCAGATTGTGAATGGCGCGCGCAATCAGCTCTTTTCCCGTGCCGGTCTCGCCGAGGATGAGAACACCGGCATCGGTGGGCGCGACGGTCTCCACAGCCTGCAGCACTTTTTTAATCGCCTGGCTTCGCCCGATAATCTCCTCGAAGTTGTGTTGGGTTTTGATCTCTTCTTGCAG
>JAKEEU010000389.1 GCA_022616415.1 Candidatus Zhuqueibacterota bacterium
ATCAAATCCTCGCCGCCAAACGCGCCAATGCCGCCGCCGCCGTCTCAGCGCTGGAGGGCGAGATCGATCAATTGGTGTACCGGCTGTACGGCCTGACGGCGGAGGAGATCGCGATCGTGGAGGAGGCGGAGAGACGATGAAAGCCAGTGCACTTAAATCGGAGGCAACTATCTCCATTTTGGAAATAGTTGCGCTTTTGGGTTTTCTCGATTAGAAATAAAAGATCAAATTTGCCGCAAAGAGAAGTCTGCGAACGTACATTTTTTTAAAACCGAAACCTCTGACAAAAAGTTAGAACTTACTTTTGAAAAAATATTTTGATTTTTTCGACAAAATTGTTATTTTATATCGGCTGAAAACAGTTGATATGGGTGACGTAAATGAGGAGAGTCGAGGTGGCTTCCAAACAATTGCAAAAAGCTCCATTGATTGAGGCGCTGCTCGAAGTGAAATGGGCGCTTGAAAGTCCTGCGCCTGGCATTAAAATTGACCCGCATTACAAGCTGCTTTTGGGCCGGCTTTTTGAGCGCCTGCAAAACCGTTATCCGGAACATGAGCCTCTGCCAACCTCGGTTATTCCCGATCACTTGGCAGCGCATACGATCCAACATCGCTTTCGAACCGCCAAAGGTGCGTGGCCGCTCGTTCAGGCCGGCCCTGGTATTTTGACTGTTAATGAAACTGATAAATATACGTGGGGAGGTTTTGAAAGAAATGCGCAGGAAGTTTTCTCGAAATTATTCGAAGCTCATCCGAAGCCGGAAGAGCTGAAAGTAACCAATCTTTTATTGCGCTACATTAACGCTATCGAGTTTGATTATGCGCAAAATAATATTTTGAATTTTTTGTCAAAAGAATTGAAGACGGACGTTTCTTTTCTGTCGGCGCTGTTTCAAAATAATTCAGTTGACTTAAATCCTGTAAAGTTGGACTGTCATGCAACTTTTTCAAGCAAAGACCCGCTGGGGGTTATTCGAATTCGCTTGGCGACTGGGCATAAAGGCAATATTCCCGCTTTAATTTGGGAACTCGTATTTGAAACGCATCAGGACGATTTGCCGGAGCTTCCTCATGGTTTTGCAGCTTGGATGAACACGGCTCATAAAATTATTGAGGATTGGTTTTTCAAGCTCATCGCTGGAGACCTTGAAAGGAGGTTTTCGTCCAATGAATAGAATCAGCATACTTCCCCCAAATGAGACTGCTTCCAAGTATTTACATTATGAAGTTGCCGTTGGGGATGCAAAAGAGGAAATCAAGCCGGACTTTTACGGCTTTGCTCGCGATGCCATTGGTTTGCCTGCCGTGTTATGGGCCTCTTTGGCTTCCTCAATCCTTTTTCGATACGACTTAGGCATGGAGTGGAAACAAGAGAACGCGACCACCATTTCGTCTGATAAAGATTTCCAGGCGACGGCTTCCACTAAAAAGCGCATCATCTCGGCAAAAGAAGCAGGCAGGCTCGCTTTATTGAATCTGGAAAAAGCCGAGGCGCGGCGACGAAAATATGTTGAAGATTTGGCTCGAATTCAACCCGACTTTAAAGAATAGGGAGGCAGGGGTGATTTACGATTTCCCATCTATAAATGAGCCTTTGCGTCAAGGAGACATTTTTTCATCATTGCCGCGAATCGATTTCACCTTGGACGCCTTGCCAATTCAAGATGATGAGGGCAATTTTGTTCATGAGCGTTGGCAACAACTCGCTGCTCATACAAAAGGCTGCAATGTGCTTGTAAGTATTCGTCCAGTCGCAGCCATTCTTGTCACACAAGATTGCGACGTCATTCGTGCGCCCGATCTGACTTTTTGTGAAATTAGCCGGTTTGTGGATGTTGATAGCAAAGCCAAACAAACTACTTCCCCTAAAAGCTGGATGAATATCATCACCCAACATGCCCGAATTAATCTCAAGTGGTTTTACCTGCCACCTGATGCGCAGATTGGTTTCGCTGAAAAAATGGCGGTTGATTTTATGATAACGATACGGGTGCCCCGAGAAGATGTTGAAAAATTAATGTATTTGCGTAAAGGTCGCCTTAATAAAGTGGCCTACGACCATTTTCGCGAACGTCTCTCCGAGTTCTTTCGGCGTTATGCTTACGACGAATGGTATTCCCTCAATCAGGAAGAGTTCGCCGCCTATCGCAAAGACAAAGGCGATGTCGACCCATTTCCATGGCAATCTTCTTGAGAGCGATTAGCGATTACATGAAGCAAATCCCCATTCCGCAAGTCACCGATAGCCAACCCACAGAAATACTTATCGATCAAATCATCGTCCCAAGCACGCCAATCCCGCCGCCGATGTCTCAGCGCTGGAAGGCGAGATTGATCAATTGGTGTACCGGCTGTACGGCCTGACGGCGGAGGAGATCGCGATTGTGGAGGAGGGAAAATGAATTCTTTAGCGAGTTCAAATTAAGAGCTAAAATAAAAAGTGTAAGACAAGCAGGAGGGCTTTCATGAGCCGGAAAAAAAATGAGAGCAAAAACGTAGAGCCGCGCGAAGGCGAAATTATTCTTTACACTACGCCGGACGGCGCGGCGCGGGTAGAGGTATTTTTTCAGGAGGAAACGTTTTGGCTCAGCCAACGGCGCATGGCTGAGTTGTTCGATGTGGAAGTCCATACCATTAATTATCATCTGAAAGAGATTTATTCTTCCGGCGAATTAAAAGAACCGGCAACTATTCGAAAAATTCGAATAGTTCAAAACGAAGGCGGACGCGCGGTCTCGCGGGAGGTGGATTTCTACAATCTGGACGCTATTATCGCCGTGGGCTACCGCGTCAACAGCCGCCAAGCCACGCAATTCCGCATTTGGGCGACCAAAGTTCTGCGCGAGTTCATCATCAAAGGCTTTGTGCTGGATGATGAACGCCTCAAACAAGGCAAGCGCTTTGGCAAAGATTACTTCGACGAACTGCTCGAGCGCATTCGCGAAATACGCGCCAGCGAGCGGCGCTTTTATCTGAAAATCACCGACATCTACGAGCAGTGCAGCATCGACTACAATAAGGACGCGGAAATCACCCAGACCTTTTTCAAAACCGTTCAGAACAAACTGCACTGGGCCATCACCGGCCAAACTGCCGCCGAAATCATTGCCCGCCGCGCCGACACCTCGAAGCCACACATGGGATTGACGACATGGAAAAACGCGCCGCACGGCAAGATCATGAAGTCGGATGTGAGTATTGCCAAAAACTACTTGAATGAAAAAGAGATCAAAGGCCTTGAGCGCATCGTCACCATGTTTCTTGATTATGCGGAAAATCAGGCAGCGCGCCAGATTCCGATGAAGATGAAAGACTGGGTGAGCAAACTGGACGCTTTTCTGAAGTTCAACGAATACGATATTCTGCACAACGCAGGGAAGGTCTCTCACGAGGTTGCCAAGGCCCTGGCCGAAGAGGAGTATTCCAAATTCCGAGTCATCCAGGATCGAAATTTTGAAAGCGATTTTGAGAAAGCGGCCAAAAGACTGAAAAGACCCGAACCGGACAGGTCTGAATAATGAAATGGCCCTCGCCACCTATTGTAAAGACAAAGGCGATGTCGATCCATTTCCATGGCAAACTTCTTGAGTTAATTGGAAGTCGAACCACTTGAGATCATTGCTAACCAAATCCTCGCCGCCAAACGCGCCAATGCCGCCGCCGACGTCTCAGCGCTGGAGGGCGAGATTGATCAATTGGTGTACCGGCTGTACGGCCTGACGGCGGAGGAGATCGCGATCGTGGAGGAGGCGGAGAGACGATGAAAGCCGAATTGAAAAATTTCGGCAAATTTTGGCAAGAGTCTCCAACGCGAACGAACTGCTTTCCTAAGAGAGGTGGATTTGTTGGCTATAACGGAATTTGAGCAAAAGGCGGGAAAAAGCGACCTTGAGGTTTTATGGATCGGATATCGCCAATATCGATAAATTGGGGTTTTATTTGACAGCTATGCTCAATTTAGGTTGTGAAAATCACCTAAAATAAGCATTGCAATCAATTGCTCAAAGTGTTAAATTTAGGTTGTTATAACAACCTAAATCAAGCAACTTGAGTAACCCTATGGGCGTAGCCGATGTCCACAATCTACGAAAAATTCCAACATTTGCGCATTGTCAGTCGCGCTGAAATAATGAACCATTTATTGGGGGATGTAGAAAAAGCGAACAATGCCATCCGGTGGCTGATCAAAAGCGGCAAGGCCCAACCGATTAAAACCGGATTGTATTATTTGAAGCTCCCTGATGAATGGTTTGAAAAGGAAGTAATCGTTTCGCCCTGGCTGGTGGCGAGCAAAGCTGTGCCCAATAGTGTTATTGCATATCATTCCGCGTTGCGCTTACGTGGCGAGGCGTATAGCGAAACCTCAAAATTTCAAGTCGCGGTTGGCCTGGAATTTCTGCGGCCGCCGAAACCCTTTGCGTATCAGGGAGCAAGCTATCGTTTTTCCCGGGCAGATCTTTCTTTCGGCATCGAGGAAGTTCCTGTGCTCGATTTCATCGTTCGCGCTTTCAGCCAAGAGCGCCTCCTGCTCGAAGGACTTATGGCGCCGGACAGGTTTTTCGGCATGGCGGAATTTTTAAAATCAATAGAAGGCTTCAAATGGGTAGATTTGGACAGCTTGCTGGCCATGCTGCCGCATTATCCTTTGGCCACGATCAGTATGCGCCTTGGCTGGCTTTTGGAGAAATTTCGTGACAAGTGGTATGTGAACAATGAGATTCTGGAAAAACTCCGGCAAAATAAACCGCAAGATTTGGCCTTTCTGGAAGCGCGAAAAAGAAGAGGAAACGTGCTGGTGCGAAAGTGGAATTTGATGGTTCCAGCTACTCTTGCATTTTTGGACGAATAATATGTTCGTGTTAAAAAAGCCGGATTTGGAAAAATTGAGCCGCGAAACAGGCTTCATCCAAAACTCACTGGAAAAAATTTTGCGGCTCGTCGATCTTCTGGCGCAGATTGCGCGCCATCCATTTTTGAAAACATGTTTCGCGCTCAAGGGCGGAACGGCGCTCAATTTGTTTGTCTTCGACATGCCGCGTCTGTCGGTGGATGCCGATCTGAATTATGTCAGAACGGTGGAGAAAGAGGCCATGCTTGCCGACCGTAAGCAAATTGCGAAGCTTATTCACGAGCTATTCGCAAATGAATATCGCATCGAATTGACAAAAGAAGAATATGCCTTGTCGCAGGTCGAATTTCATTACTCGGCGCGCAGTGGGAGTCGAGATAAATTCAAGCTTGAGATCAACTATCTCCATCGCCAACCCATTATCCCAATCGAGAGCCGAACTTTCACGCGATTTCATGCCAGCCTAACGTTTCCGATGATGGGACTCGAAGAGCTTTTAGCCGGAAAAATCATCGCTTTGCTCAGCCGCTACACGCCAAGAGACTTGTATGATGTCTATCAAGCTGTGAGCTCGTCTTTGCCTCATGATTCCCAACGCTTGCGGTCGCTGGTCATTTTTTATGGTTTGATTTCCCGCATCAGCGTGTTTGAAATTTTTCAAATCAACTTTGATAGAATCACCGCCAATGATCTTCGCCGCCATTTGCTGCCGTTATTGGCAAAAGGAAAACTTCCGGAGCGAGCCGTAATGGTTGGGGCAGTCGAGAAATTTTTAAAACCGTTTGTGATATTGACCGATCCTGAATCCGAGACCATAAAAGCCTTTTATGCCGGCGGCGCTCTCACGACGGAAATCCTTTTCCCTGATTCAGAGATGCAAAGCAAAGTCAAAATTGCACCATCCCTGCTCTGGAAAATCCAAAATATTCAAAGTACTCGGACATAGCTTATAGATTTCTGTGGAGGAAAACCAAATGAAATCCCTATCGCTGATATCCATTGCATGTCTTTTCATCTCCGCCGCCCTTTTCGCCCAAACGTCCGACAAATACAAACCCGCTGATTATCAGCAATTCAAAAACCTCAGCGCGAAAGAAGTGACGATCCTGCCGAAGAAATTTCTGCGGGAGTATGACCCGTTGACGGTGTTTTTCACAACCGACGTGCACCCAGCGGGAAGCGGGCCGGAGGATTTTCCGGAAAAAGTGGTGCAGGTTTCGCCGGCGCATCCGGGAGAGTATCGCTGGTTGGATAGCCGAACTTTGGAGTTTCGTCCGACGATTCCGTGGCCGCCGATGCGGCGGTTCAAAATCAAAATCGGCGCGGCGGAAACGGAGCTGAGCACGCTGCTCATGCCGCCGGTAAGCATCTCGCCGGAAAATGGCGCGGCGGATCTCGGTGCGATTGATAAAGTCGGCCTCGAGTTCAAATACAATGTCGATCCGGAAATTTTAGCCAAGCTCATTACGTTCGAAGCGTGCCCTTTGCCGGGGATTGGCAAGGAAGGATGCAAAACTTTTACGGCGGCGGATTATCGCATCAAGATTGCCGAGCAGACTGCCGGTTCGAGCCATTTCAAATATTGGTTTGTGATGAACAAGCCATTCGGTCTCGGCCTGAAAGTGCGAACCTACGCGCGGCTCTCGGATGATCCCACTTTGTCCGAGGCATTGCAAACATACTTTTTCAACACCAAAGAAGAATTTCGCCTCGAGAAAGCCGGGACGAACGAGCATCAATTCACCATCAATCCCGATGGCAGCAATTACACGAGCGATCAGGCTTTATGCATTTCCAGCGATGGCGTATTGATTTTTGATTTCACTGCGGCGCCGGCGCAGCTTTCGCTGTCGCAAGTCAAAAGCTTTGTGAATTTTTCTCCCGCGCCGCATGCGTTCGATTTTCGTTTGTACGAGCGGCGGCTGACCGTGAATGTGACCGTCGATACGGATCGTTTGTACAAAGTGACGCTCGAGCCTGTGCCGTTTCGCGATCGTGAAAATCGAACGCTGGTAATGAAGCGCTCGTCCAGCTTTTATTTTCATCAGCCGAAAGCGCGCAGCTTCATTCAATGGACGCAGAGCTACGGCATTCTCGAGCGCTTTGGTCCGCAGCATTTTCCGCTGAAAGTGGCCGGCGTGAAGAGCCTCGATCTGCGCATCTATCGCCTCGATCCGCTCAACAAGGCGTTTTGGCCTTTTCCGGAAGCGCCGATTCCGGTTGACGAAAACCAGCGACCGCCCGGCCCTGGCGAAGAGCCGAGCGTCGAAAGAGAAATTTTGAACCCGCTGAACACAAGCGAAATCATTTCGCACATCCAAATGCTCGGCAGCCCGCATTACTCGGCAATTATTGATTTGGAAAGAGAAGGCGTCATCAAGCACAACAGTTTGGATTTGAAATCCAAGCTGGCGGAAATCAGCGGGGCGAATGCCACTGGAACTTACTTGCTCGGCTTTCGGCGCTTGGAGGGTGATCCGGAACGGCAATACGTCAAAATTCAAGTAACGGATTTGTGTCTGAGCACCGTCGAGTCCAAAGATGAAGTCGTGTTTGCGGTGACTTCTTACAGCACGGGGCAGGCGGTTGCCAACGCGAAGATTCGCATTGAGGGCGTGAAGCAAAATCGCTTCGAAACGATTTTTAGCGGTGTGACGGATGCGCAAGGCTTGTTGAAGGTCACGCACAATGAGGCGCTGCGGAAAAATTTTGAATTCTTCAACGTCAAAAGAGCGGTAGTGGAAAAAGATGGTGACTTTTTGGTGATCGATACGCGGCAACGCTATGCGCCGCCGCAATTCGCCGATAATCATTGGTACGGGAGCAGCTCGGGCTGGTTGGAGTGGCTGTCGAATCGCCCGTACAATTTCTCGCAAGACCGCACGTTCAAAGCTCATCTATTCACCGAGCGGCCGATTTATCGTCCGGAAGAAAAGGTTTATTTCAAAGGCTACGTGCGCTCGCGCTTTCAAGGCGGCCTCACTTACATCAATCAAGATACCTTTTCACTGAAGGTGCTGAGTCCCAGCGGCGCGGAATGGAATTTTGATCTCAAGCTGACCGCCGAAGGAAGTTTTTCGCAGGAGTTTGAAGAGAAGGATTTGCCCACCGGTGTGTTCACGGCAAATTTGATTCATTGGGGCCGCGGCCACGGCGCGACGCTCGCCTCGACCGAATTTAAAATGGAAGCGTATCGCCTTCCGCTTTTTGAAGTGAAACTGCACGGCCCGGATCGCGCGCCGAATGATCAGGCTTTCACCGTGCAGTTGACGGCGTCGTACTATGCCGGCGGTGTCGTGGTCAATCAGCCGGTGAAATGGCGCGTGACTTCTTTTCCTTATTCACATCATCCCGCCGCGGCGGGATTGGAAGGTTATCTGCTCTCTTCGGATAGCCGCTACGGCGCGACGAGTTATGAATCCAACGCCGGGCCACTTGAAGAAGATCAAACCACCGATGACAACGGGCAAACGAAAATTGTCGTCAATCCGCAGTTGGCGTTGGACGGCAATCCGCGGCGATATATTTGCGAAGCGACGGTGACAGGTGCGGATCAACAAACCGTCTCGAATCGGCATGCGGTTGTGGCGTTGCCGCCGTTCGTGCTCGGACTCAAAACTGAGCGCTACATCAAATCCGGCAATGCGATTGCGGCGCAAATTGTCGCCATCGATGTGAATGACAGCCTTGCGGCCGGACACGAGGTCACTGTCCGGTTGAAAAAAATGTCGTGGATTTCGTACTTGCAGGAAACCGATTTTGCGGTGGGCAAGCCGCAATATGTGACCAACGAGCTGGTGGAAGTGAAAGAAGAGAAAAAGATAAAAACGATAAAAGGACCGGCGGCAGTGCGATTTGAAAATCAGGAGCCGGGCGTTTATATCATCGAAGTCGATGGCAAAGACAAGCTTGGCCGATTGCAAACGGTGAAGGTGGATTTGTTTTTGGCGGGCGACAAACCGTTGGCTTGGGCAAAGCCGGAGCAAATGGTCTTTGAGACAGCGCCGGATGAAACTTCGTATCAGCCCGGCGAGATTGCCCACATTGTGCTCAAGAGTCCGTATCAAAATGCGCTGGCGCTGGCGGTGACGGAGATGCCGGATGGCAAGCCGCAGTACAAGTGGATCACGGTTGCCAACGGCCAAGCCACTTTCGATGTGGAAATTCTGCCGGCGATGATTCCGCGGGTGCCGGTGAGTTTTCTGCTCATGCGGCCGCGCGTGGCGCAGCCGAAAGTTTTGCCGGAGGGACAGAAGGTCGATCTTGGAAAACCCGAGACGGTTGCCAACACCACTTGGCTGAATATCGAGCCGGTGACGAATCGCGTCTACGTCGAATTGCAGCACGAAAAAGTGGTTCTGCCCGGCAGCCAAATGGCGATGACGATTCTCTTGAAAGATTCGAAGAGTAAGCCGCTGGCGGGCGAGGTGACGTTGTGGTTGGTCGACGAAGCGGTGCTGGCGCTGGCGCCAGAAGGCAATCTCGATCCACTGGAAAAATTCATCGATCCAGTGAAATCGCATGTGAGCATTCGCGATACGCGCAACTTGGCGGTCGGCGATTTGCGATTTCGCGAAAACCCCGGGGGCGATGAAGCCCAAGAGGAGGAAAGCGGCCTCGGCAAGATCACGGTGCGCAAGACGTTCAAAACTGTGCCGTACTACAATCCTCGCGTCATGGTCGATGCAACTGGCAAAGCCATCGTGACGATTCCGATGCCGGACAATCTCACCAATTTTGCGATTCGCGCGGTGGCGGTTTCCGGGCCGGATAAATTTGGCCTCGAAAAATCTCTTGTGTCGGTGCGTTTGCCGGTGATCGTGCAACCGGCATTGCCGCGTTTCGTGCGCATCGGCGACAAGCTGAAAGCCGGCGGTGTGGCGCGCGTCGTCGAGGGAATCGGCGGCGCAGGTTTGTATTCGATCAAAACCAGCGGCGCCAATATTCTCACGGCCGCCGGCGTGAAGGCGGAACTTACCGGCAATATCACGTTGCCGGATAAGGAAGCGTTGCCGATTTATCTCGACATGGAAATTCCAGCGCCCGGCTACGATGACAAAGGCGAAGCGCTGCTCGATTCGGTGACGTTTCAAATCGCGGTGCAACGCAGCAAGGACAAAGCCGGCGATGCGCTGCAAATCAAAATTCCGCTGCTGCCGGATCGGTGCGCGATCATCACCGAAACGTTTGCCAAGCTCACCGCAGATTCGGCGGTGACGTGGGAGGCGCTTAAAGAAAGGCCGCGGCCCAACACACTGAACCGCAAGCTGATCGTCAGCGACCAACTCGTGATTCTCAAATCATTGGCGGCATTAAGGTATCTCATCCAATATCCGCACGGCTGCGCCGAGCAACGCCTCAGCCGCGCCTATCCGTCATTGGCGTATACCGATATTTTCGGGCAACTGGGCTTGGAGCCGCCTGATCCGAATCTCCAAACTTACGTCAACCAAACACTCGAGTATTTAGGCAAAGTCCAAAAGCCGGACGGCCTCTTCAGCTATTGGCCGGGCAGCCAAGGCTACGTGTACTTCACTGCATACGTCGTGGAATTTTTGCTTGAGGTGCAGAAAGCCAACGCGAGCGGCGGCCCGAGATATAATCTCAACGAAGCGATGTTGTCGTCGGCACTCGAAGCGTTGAAACGCGCCATTCGCTCAGATTACACGCAGTTTTTGGACGGCTACAAATATTACGAGCGCAGTGCGGCGTTGTATGCTCTCAATTTGGCCGGCCGCGGTGACGTGGCTTATTTGCGAGAACTGGCCTCGCAAACCACGCAAGTCGATCTCTTGAGCCAGGCGAGAATCTACAAGACGATTTATGAGAGCAAGGCTTCTTTGGGCGCGGTTACAACGAATTTGGAAAAACAATTATGGGACAATACGATTTTCAAATTGGAAAAGGGGCAGGAGGTTTTTGCCAGATTGCAGCAGCGCAGCATGCGCATCGGGGCGCGCGTTCATGCTTCGGAAATCAGCAATCTCGCCGGACTCATTAGCGCGTTGAGCGCGAGCAAAAGCTCGCCGAAAAAATTGGGCATGCTGGTTGATGAATTGGTCACCCTCGGCGGCGTTGACGGTTGGGGCCAAACCAACGTCAACAGCGCGGCGCTCTTTGCCCTGCGCGATAATATCCTGGCGAACAAAAAATCCGGCGTCACCGCAAAGTTGAGCTTGAATACCGGCGCCGAATTCACGCCCATGAATTATGAGGGGAACAGAGGCGCTTTCAAATATGCCTGGAAAACCGCCGGAGCCGGCTCCATGCGCCTGGATGAAAATCCACAGAAAAGGGAATTTTTCGTCAACCTCGCACAATCGTATTTGCCGCAAGCGTTGGGCAGCGCCGCTGAATCGGTACAACGCGGCTTTGTGGTGAAAAGGGAATTGATTCGTGTCTCCAAAACTGACGCGCCGAGCACGAAGGTGTGGATTGACAAGCCGAATACGAGCCACACTTTTGCTGCCGGCGACATTCTCGAGGAGCATATTCAAGTCGTCAATTCGAGCGACCGTTATTTTGTCGCCGTCTCCGCGCCGTTTGCCGCCGGATTTGAGCCGCTGAATCCCAATCTCGCCATCTCCTCCTCCGACGCCATTCCTTCCGGCCAGACCACGAACAAAGGCGATTATCAAGCGTATCTTGACGACCGCGTGGTTTTCTATTTTGATGCGATGCCGGCGGGTACGTATGATTTTTATTTCCGGCTGCGTGCAACCACTGCCGGTGAATTTACGCATCCACCGGCGGAAGCGGAGATGATGTATGATCAGAAGGTGCGGGGAAATAGTCCGGGGGCGAAGGTGGTGATTGCTGCACAGTAAATAGTAGGCAGCACCAACTTGTTTTTGTCGGGATAGAAGCAACATAAAGAAAAGGCGGAGAAGGGATGCTAATACTTTTTCTCTATGAGTCTGGTGATCACAATCTCAGCGTAGTTGACCCCCAATATCCTCTTTTCGTATTGGGAGGTTGTATTGTGGAATCCGAATATCACGAACGTATCATGATCCCCGCACTCGTGGATTATAAAAAGCAACTTTTTGGACGCGAGGACTTCATTCTGCACACGGCTGAAATTGCCCGCCGACGGGGCATCTTTCAAAAGTTGACCAATGAAGCTTTTCGTGAACAGTTTTATGAATCAACAAATGCATTGATGCAAACGCTCGATTACCAAGTCATTGCTTGTGTCGTTGAGAAAGAGCATCACTTACGCAAATATGGCTTGGCAGCAGTTGACCCTTATATGTTGTCGTTGCGAATTCTTGTGGAACGCTTCGTTTGGGAAATGAAATCTCGGAAGGTGAGCGAACCCGGCTATATCGTTGCCGAATCCCGCGATGAAACGTTGGACAATCAGTTGCGTTTGGCATGGATCGATCTTCGCACTTCCGGCACTCCCAAATGCTCAGCCACTCAGATTCGTAAACACGTCAGTGAGTTGCACATTCGAAATAAACGCGAGAATATTGCCGGGCTTCAAATCGCTGATTTAATCGTTTCGCCCATTGGCAGATGGGTATTGGGAAAGCAATCGAAACAGGATTGGGAAATCATCAAGGGCAAGTTGCGAAAAGATAAAAGGGGACGTTTTATGGGCTATGGTCTGGTTATCTTGCCCAAAAAGAAACGGGCGGCGCCCGAATGACTCAGTCACCGCCCAAAAACTACATTTTAAATATACGATGAACAAGCCTCACAGTCAAGTCTTTTTTGATTTGCTTTTGAAATCACATTGTTTTAAAAAGTGCTTGATTCTCTGCCTAAAGAATAATGGACTACAAGCGCATCATAAAATTTGCCGCAATTGGCATCGCCTCGGTGATTGGTGTATTCATCACTTTTGCCTTCATTCATAGCCTTTTCTATATTTCGCTCGAAACAAGCGAACCATCTTTTCTTTTGGTCGACCGCAAATTTAAATTCCTCGCCGAGCTGGGCAATCAAGAACAAAATTACGGCTATTGGCCTCTGCCGGACTCGCTCCCAACTCGCTTGGCAACAATGACGCTTGCCGCCGAGGATCGCCGGTTTTATTTTCATCCGGGCGTGGATCTACGTTCCATCGCAAGAGCTTTGCATCAAAACTACATTTCGCGCGAGAGTTACTCCGGCGCTTCGACCATTGCCATGCAAGTGGCGCGGCTGCAAACGCCGGCGAATCGCGGCTGGTACAGCAAGCTGCGCGAGAGTTATACGGCACTCTGGTTGACGCTGCGATTCGGCCGCGAAAAAGTTTTGCGGCAATATTTAACCATCGCGCCGTATGGCAATCGCATCGCCGGCGCGAATTACGCCAGCCGGCGTTATTTTCAAAAGCCGCTGGTCGATTTGAGCTGGGCCGAGGCCGCGCTGCTCGCCGCTGCGCCGAAAGCGCCGGGGAACATGAATCTGTTCAAATCCGCAGGATTGCAAGCGGCAAAGAAAAGAGCCAAGTTAATTTTGGATCGCGCCTTTCAATATAAGTGGATAACCGAGGAACAATGGCAACAAGCGAGCGACGAACTGGCGCGGCTCGTTTTGCCGGCCAAAGAATGGCGCGAGTACGAGGCGTTGCACGCGATGCTCGCCATCGAAAAGCATTTGCGTGAAGAAGCGAACCGGCGCCATATCATTTTGAACCCATTAAATCCGACGTTGCAAACCAGCCTCGATTTGGATTTGCAAAAAGCCGTCCAATCCATCCTCACGGGAAAAATTTCCGCGTTGAGAAATTTGGGCGCGAGCAATGTGGCGGTCGTCGTCATGAAAGCCAATACCGGCGAAGTGCTTTGCTATCTCGGCTCCGAAGATTATTACAACGATACATACGCCGGCTCGATTGATTTTGTGGCGACCCCGCGCTCCACCGGCAGCTTGCTCAAGCCGTTCATCTTCGGCTTGGGCATGGAATGGCTCGGCCATACGGCGGCAACCGTGCTCACCGACATTGGTTTGGATTTTGGCGAAGGCCGCAATGCTTTTATTCCGGGAAATTACGACCAGAAATTTTTAGGCCCGGTGCTCTATAAAACCGCGCTGGCCAACAGCCGCAATATTCCGGCAATTCAAGTGCTCAAAAATATCGGCGTCGATCATTTTTATCAGCATCTCGCCGAGCTTGGCCTCACACCGGATGATGGCAAAGCCGATTATTACGGCCTCGGATTGGCAATCGGCGGACTTTACACGAGCCTGCAACAGCTTTGCGAAGCGTATCTGGTGTTGGCGAATGAAGGCAAGCGAACGCCGATAAGTTGGTTGGCAAATCCCGCGCTGCCGAGCGCGAGCAAAAATATCATCCGCCCGGACATCGCGATGCAATTGCAAAGATTTCTTTCCGATCCGTTGGCGCGATTGCCTTCTTTCCCACGCGGCGGATTTTTGGAATATCCCTATCCGGTGGCCATTAAAACCGGCACCTCACAAGGCTATCGCGATGCTTGGACGATTGGCTGGTCGGACACGTATCTCGTCGGGGTTTGGATCGGCCATCACGACAATCTGAGCATGAAAAAAGTAAGTGGATACGCCCACGCCGCGCCCATCGTGAAGGAAATCTTTAGCCGGCTGCATCCGGATAGAAATGAAGGGCTCGACGATTTGGGCTTTCCGCGGCCGCGCGATTACAGACCGATGGCGATTTGTCGTTTGACCGGCAAGCTAGCGGACCGCAACACGCCGTATGTGTCCGTTGATTATTTCAAGCCCGGTACCGAGCCGACAGAATACAGCGACGTGCAAAAAGTCATGGCAATCGACAAACGCAACGATCTGCTCGCCTCACCGTCATGTCCGAAGAAGCACATCGTTTACAAAAAGTTTGTGCTGTTGCCCTCTATTTTCAAAGATTGGGCAATAGCGCAGGGGCTTCCGGTGCCGCCGGTCAATTATAGTCCGTTGTGCGACAATCATCGGATCATCGACGACTATCAGATCACCATCACTTCACCGCGCGACGATTCGCGTTTCTATCTCGATCCCGAGATGCCGGCCGACGCAAGTGTTTTGGCTTTGAATTGTCTCGTCGAGCCCGGCGCGAAAGACGTGTTATGGCTGGTCGACGGGGAAGAGTTTCGGGTTGCGCCATTTCCTTACAAAGTGAATTGGCCGATGCAGCCGGGGAAATATGTCTTTCAGGCCGTCGTGCCGTTGACAGCATTCAAGAGCGAAATCGTCCGCGTGGAAATTTTTTAAAACGGCTTTGGGCAAAATCATTCCTTTTATTTTGTCTTTCTGAAAAAGCCTGAATGGGGACGGCTCAATTTGCACTCAGCTCCACTGGCAGATGCTCGTGAAGATATCGTGTCAGCAGCTCGTAGAGATGCTGCTGCGTGCCGCGGCCTTCGGAGATGCCGTGCGAGCGGTTCGGATAAGCCATCATCGTAAACGGCTTGTTCTCCCGCACGAGCGCGTTGATCAGCGCTTCGGAATTTTGGTAATGCACATTGTCGTCGCCGGTGCCGTGAACGAGCAGGAGATTTCCTTGCAATTGATGCGCAAAAGTGATCGGCGAGCCGTTCTTGAAGCCTTCGGGATTGTCTTGCGGCAAGCCCATGTACCGTTCTTGATAAATGGTATCGTAATAACGCTGATCCGCGACCGGCGCGACCGACATGCCGGTGTGATAGAGTTCCGGATAGCGAAACAGCATGTTCAGCGTCATTGAGCCGCCGCCGCTCCATCCCCAAATGCCGACGCGTGTCGAATCGACAAACGGCCAGCGCCGAATGACGCGGCAAGCCGCGGCTTGATCTTGTGAGGCAAGAATGCCGATTTGACGATACACAATTTTTCGCCAGACGCGGCCGCGCGGCGCCGGCGTGCCACGATTGTCGACACTGATAATGACATAGCCCTGCTGCGCCAGCATGAGATGCCATAACTTATTTCTCCCACCCCAGCGATCGCGAACCGTTTGTCCGGCCGGCTCGCCATAAACGTGAAACAAAACGGGATAACGCTTCTTGGGATCGAAGTCATAAGGCTTGATCATCCAGCCGTCCAATTCCACGCCGCCGATATTGACGCGGAAAAATTCCGACGGCTTTTTCTTGAACCTGCGCACTTTGCCGCGTAAAGCTTTGTTCCCCGCCAGCTCGCGAACGGCGACGTGCTGCGGCAATTGCACGAGCACAGTTGCCGGCGGCAGATCGATGTTTGAATAGGTGTGAAACGCCCAATTTCCATCCGGAGAAATGTTGTAAGAATTCGTCCCGAGCAAATCTCTGGGCGTCATGCGCTCCGCATTACCCTTGCCGTCGAGCCTAGTCCGAAAGAGATAACGCTGCGTCGGATTATCCGGCGACGCGATGAAATAAAGCCAGCCGCCTTTTTCATCGAGGCGCTCGATGCTTTCAACATCATACGCACCTGGCGTCAGCAACTGGACGTTTGTGCCATCGCGTGAAATCAAATAAACGTGCCGCCAGCCGTCACGCTCGCTCACCCAGGTGAATTGCTTGCCGTCGTCGAGCCAGTGCAAATCGTCGCCGACGCCGACCCACGCGCTGTCCTTCTCCGTTATAATTGTGCGCACCGCGCCGGTGCGAGCGTTGCCGAGCATCACTTCATTCGTATTTTGCAAACGGTTGACGTGCTGCAATACGATCTCTTCGGAATTGGCGGCCCAATCCATGCGCGCGATGTAATTGTTGCGCGGATCGCCGGGAACTTCGAACCATTTCGTGGCGCCACCCGAAACACTCACCACGCCGACGCGACACGCCGAGTTGGTGGTGCCGGCTTTGGGATATTGCACCGGAATGACGAAAGAATAAAGCGAATCGGTGTTGTTGATCATTAGAAAATGGCGCACGCCGGAAGCATCGAGCTGCCAATACGCGATGGACTTGCCGTCCGGGCTCCAGCGAAAACCGTCGCGCAAGCCGAATTCTTCTTCATACACCCAATCGAACGTGCCGTTGATGATGGTGCGCGAGCCGTCGTGGGTGAGTTGCGTAATTTTTTTACCGGTGAGATCTTCCACATAGATATTGTTCTCGCGCACGTAACCGGCCATGCGGCCATCCGGCGAGAATTTCGCAAACATCAACGTCGAGGGCTTGGCGTCGCCACCGAGCTGGTGCATTTGCCAGGTTTTGAGATCGACCACCCAATAGTCGCCGCGCGTGTTTTGCCGCCACACGCGCTGCGTGTTGGTGAAAATGAGCAGTTCTTGACAATCCGGTGACCACTCATAGTTTTCAATCGACAACGCGGTTGACGCGCCGGTGGGAACCAAGCGTTTTGCTGATACCAGAATCTCACGACGCCCGGTTGCCGTGTCGTAGCGAATGATGTCCGTACTGCCTTTAAGATCCTGGGAGGGTTCGAGTGTTGTATAACCGGCGCCATTATCAAGCCAACGCGCCGGGCCGAACCGCTCGCCGGCGAACTCTCGCGAACTGAAGATGCGTTCCAAAGTGAGCAGCGTGGAATCCGGTTGCTGGGCCGCTACTGGAAGATAAATCAACGTGAGCAACAGCATTGCCGCCAGGAAACGCCGGTGTTTCATCTCATTCTCCTTTGAAAATAGGTTCGTAGTTTTGCCTTTAGGCGTCGGACTTTGGACAAAAGTTGAACGCCCAAAGGCATCACTACATAAATTTTAAAAATTGACAATTCATTATCCTCGCCACGGCCCGGTGATGGCCAAGGTCAAGCCTTCTTGTTGAATATTCACGAACAACGTCGTGCCATCGGGAGAAAACGTGGCGCCTGCCAACTCCGAATCGCTCGCAGCATTTTTGCCGAATTTGTAAAACTCGCCTTTTGGCGTGACACCAACGAGAAACTGCTCTTTCTCCCCATCTTCACAAACGATCAGATCTCCCCATGGCGCCACCGTTAGATTGTCGGCATTGTCAACAATGCCGCCATCATTCGGCTCGACGAACAATTCCAGTTTGCCAGGATCATTCTGCTCTTCGGGTGCGCCTTCGAATAGGCTCGGTATATAGCGCCAGATTTGGCCTTTTTTCTTGCGGCCGCCGTTGGTGCAGGCAAAGTAAATCGCGTCGTTGCCGTACCATGCGCCTTCGCCGCGCGCAAAACGCGTCGCGCCTTGGGCAAAACCGCGCAAGCGCAAATCATCATTGGGCGCCTCGATGTCTTCAAGGTCGAGCCATTTCACCCGCAACACCGTTCCAGGTGCAACCTTCCGCTCCTTCCAATTGCGTGTATCCAGGCTGGGTTGATCAATGACGCACAAAGCTTGCAGCTTGCCGCCTTCCGCCAGTCGTTGCGGTTGGTTGGGAATAAACCGATAGATCAAGCCGTCGTCTTGATCTTCGGTTTCATAAACAATGCTCGTCGCCGGATGCACGGCTACGGCTTCGTGATTGAAACGTCCCATGGCTTTTAACGGCACCGGCGGCGCGAGCTTCGCTTCAGCCGTAGCCGGCACTTCAAAAACATAGCCATGATCTTTCGCCCAATTCACATCGGCGCGCACGACGAACTCTTCGCAAGTGATCCACGAATTCCACGGCGTCGGGCCGCCGGCGCAGTTGCGCAAAGTGCCGGCGAGACTCAGGAACTGGCTTTCGAGCCGCTGCGCGCGCGTATCATACACAAGCGTGGTAGTGCCGCCGAGCGCCGGCTTGCCGTTGCTGCCGGCGTCATATAAAGCATCAGACTGCAAGCGCGAGAGCAATTCGTAATTTTCTCCAAAAGCGCCTTCGCTTGCTTTTGCTTCCGGATTGACTTCATGATTGCGCACAATCAGTGTCAAGCCGTTTGGGCCGGGAAAAGCCGCCATACCGTCGGCTCGGCGGGGCACAAAAAAGCCATCGCTCATTTTCTGGCCATGTCGCGAAATGATCTGATAGGAAAAGCCCTTGGGCAAATCAAAAATCTTGTTGGGGTCGGAAATCAGCGAGCCGTAGCCAACGTCGCGCGTTCCCTTGCAAGCGATGAAGCTGCGCAATCCGGCAAAGCCCAGCGTAACGGCGCCAGCGGTTTTCAGAAAATGCCTGCGGTTCATCTTTTCTCCTTATTGCATAAAGTGAAATCATCGCAAAAAATTGGCTCACGGAAAAGAACGCTCACGGAAGTAAAATTAAAATTTCTGTGAGCTGTTCCCTACGGGCGTAGCCACTTCTGTGAGCAAGTTATTCTTTTTTCTGTTAAGCGCTTCAATCCTTGCCTCCCTCATTTTTATACACCACGCCTTCTTTCATCACGAACGTCACATTTTGCAGCGCCCGAATGTCTTTGAGCGGATCGGCATCCACGGCGATCACATCCGCGATTTTGCCGGCTTCGAGCGTGCCGAGCTGCTCGAGCTTGTTGAGCAGCTTCGCGGTGTGATACGTCGCGGATTTGATCGCGGCCATGGGCGGCATGCCGGCCTCGACCATGTATTGCAACTCGAGCGCATTGCGGCCATGGCGAAACACGCCGGCATCCGTGCCAAACGCGATGAGCACGCCGGCTTTATAGCCTTTCGCAAAAGTGGCTTGAATCACCGGGCCGACCGCGAGCGCTTTGGGCACAACGAGCTCGTGATAATATCCCACAACCTTCGCGGAGTCTGCCACGGATTTTCCCGCGGTGATCGTCGGCACCCAATAGGTGCCGTGCTGCTTCATCAGCGCGAACGCCTCGTCGTCGAGATACGTGCCGTGCTCGATCGACGCCACGCCGGCGCGGATCGCGCGCTTTGCGCCTTCGGCGCCGTGCGCGTGCGCCGCCACCTTCTTGCCGAAGTCCGCCGCGGTTTGCACGATCACGCGAATTTCTTCTTCGGTGAATTGCGGGTTCTGCGCGTTGCCGGAGAGTGAAAGCACGCCCGCGGTCGCGGTGATTTTGATCCAATCCGCGCCGCGCTTGATCGCGAGCAGCGTGGCGCGCCGCGCGCTTTCCACGCCATTGACGATGCCTTCTTCGGCGCCGGGCACTTCAAAAAGGTCTTCACGATAACTGTTGGTGGGATCAGCATGCCCGCCCAACACCGCGAGACTCTTGCCCGCCACCAGCATGCGCGGCCCAATAATGTCCCCGCGATTCACGGCATTGCGCAACGCGAAGTCCACGAAATTGCCCGCGCCGAGATCGCGCACGGTGGTGAAGCCGCTCAACAACGTTGTTTTCAAAAACGGCGTGGCCGCCAAAGCCGCGTCCGGCGGATACATTTGGAAGCGTTTGAGATACCCGGCTTTTTCGGTTTGTCCGGAAAGGTGCGTGTGCATGTCCATCAAGCCGGGCAAGACGAATTTCTTTTTGAGATCGATCACGTTGTCGCCGGGGCCGGCGTTCGTGAAGCCGGCCTCGACGCTGGTGATTTTTCCTTTTTCAACGACCAGCGTCACGTTGCGGCGCGGCGCCTCGGCAACGCCGTCGATCAACGCGCCCGCGTGAATGAGCGCGCGCTGCGCCAAGGTTGGCGCGGCAACGAGCCAACAACCGATGAAGCTCAAACATCTCAAACGCAAAGCATATGTCATGATAGCCTTCCTCCTTAATTTAAGAACCATTTCACTTGTGTGAATGTATTGACCGGCGCTGCCGCTTTCTTCATTATAAGAATTCTTTTGGAGAAAGCAAGCGCGCGCGGAAAAAATTGATGCTTTAATCGCGTGCTCTAGTGGCCAATTCATTGGCAAATGGTAATATCGAAGCGCATGCCCACGGATAAGTGAGCGTGGTGAACATTAGTCAAAAGCTTGTTTTAGATTTTTCGCGATGCTACACGCATGTGGGTATATTGCAACAGTGGTACACGGTGATGGTTAACAAACATGTGGATAACAAATAAACTATTGATAGCACTATGAGCCGTCTTTTCATAATCGGGGCAGGGTTTTCAAAAGCACTGGCAGACGCGCCTCTTGCCAAAGGGCTTGTGAAAAAAATTTACGAGAACACGTTACACAGCAATAAAAATTATGTTTCAAGTGGAACTTGGGAAAATGATAGAAACTGTTTCTGGCGAATACTAAACTATTTGCATGAGTCAACAACCCCTTTAATCGATTTCTTAGAAAAAGATGGCAGAAAGATTATTAACCGAGACTTTGATAATTTTATCAATGAGGTAAATGTTGAGTTCCTTTGTTCTTTGTTAGATCTACATATTAAACACTGCTTTGTACCTAAAGCCATAGAAGGTGATATGAAAGGCTGCCCAATTCCTTTCATGAGAGGATTTTTTAAGGACGACCTGCGGTCCGCATTACAATTCACAGTGCATCATATGTTGGAATTACTATTACCTGAAAATCTTAATCCTAATTCATCTGCCATTGACAAAATGTCCAATTTCATAAAAGCAGGAGATAATATCGTTACTTTCAATTATGATTTATTAGTCGAACAAATGCTTTGGAAAAGAGGTTTATGGAATCCCTTCGACGGCTATGGCTTTGAGTTTGAAACAGGTGGAAATAATGAATTTCCCGAAACGAAAGTTCAAGTCCTTAAAGTGCATGGTTCGATAAATTGGCGTTCCCCTGATGCAATCTTCCATCGGAATCTTGAATTGGCTATCACTCACCCTCATAAAGACGAATCCCTTTTCGAGGGCCTTAAAATCCCAAAAGATGGCCATTCTAAAAGAGAATTCTTGCAGTATCCACTTTATTCGCATGTTCTCTATCCATCATTTACAAAGACCCAACAATATATCTGGGAAACCGATTTGATACGAAAATCAGTAAGTGCTGCTGAAACGGCAGATGAAGTATTTATGTTGGGATACAGTTTTCCTGAAGCAGATCCTATCGCAAACATGATTTTTACTAAAATGAAAAAGGATGTACTCCTTAAGGCCGTTTTATGGGATGAAAATCAAACCAATCTTATTCAAAGAATTACAAGACAGTACGGATTTGACACAAAGTATTCAATTTATGAAAATTCACGGATAGAAAAATGGATTGAGAATAATTTTGAGTACGTAAATTACAAAGAGGATCAAAAAAGAGTGGCTGACATGAATGCACTCTTGAATTTAAAGAAGAAAGGAAATTTCAAACCCTCACTCAAAGAATTCGTTTAGAGAATTTTCAAACATACCTTGTGGAAGACGATTTCGTCCTGTTGTTCTTCGCCGTTGAAGATTAGCATTACTCAATAGTCGTTAGTGAAGTCGGACTTGGGCGCGACAATGTTTCAAAATTTGCAAAATCTCATTGCCCAAGTCCGACTTCGCAGTTCGCCTGTTTTGCTCAGTTCGTGATATTCACCGGAAAATCAATGTCGATATCGGATTCATCGCTCGGCGTGGTGCCGTTTTTCGGCGATGCATCGTAGTGGCTGAGAACGACGTTCAGCGTTCCATTCGCCGCAGCACCGGCAGTTACAGTGGCGGTGTATTTCAATCCCACCGGTAGATTGTTGGCGTCTTTGTCGGTAATGACTACAGTGACGCGGCCAACGATGCCGCCTTCCGGCGTGTAAAAGAATTGATGAACGTCGGATTCTTCTTCAACCTCTGCGGTGACGGTATCTGCCGGACTTTTGGTCTCATCAAGAAGCTCGATGGTTCCGTTGTAAGTCGTTCCGGCTTTCAGCGTCAAAGTGCCGATGGTTGGCGCATTGCCGCCGTCGCCGTCAGGATCGTTGAAGGTGACCGTCACCGCTGTGCCGCCGCCCGCCGGGGTCAGCGTCAGCGTGACTTTGGTGATCAGCTCTTGCGGGTTTTCCGGCTCGGGACTGGCGGGGTTGTCTTCTTTACAACCGATGACAACGATCAACGAGAGAGCGGCAACAATAAACAGCCACCGCAGCGGATTTTTGAACAGGGTACGCATGATTTTACTCCTTAAAAGTTAAATGAAATGGTTTGAAAGTTTACTCTCGTTCGAATTGGCCAAAAGGAATCTGCACGCGCGCAATGATGTTGCGGCCGGGGTCGTCGATGAAATAACGGAACCGGCTCAAATAGTCGCGATACGATTTGTTGGCCAAATTTTGCACGCTCACATTGAATTGCAGCGGGTGGCCGTCAAGCTGCAGTTGCGTGCCGGCATTGAGATCGAATAATGTGTATCCGGCCGGCGGGTCAGCGTAATCGGCGTTTTTCGGAAAACGATTTTGCCGTTTGACCAACGTGCTATTCAGCTCGACGAACGTGTTGGCCAGGCGTCCGAAGTCAGGCAGATGAAAATGCGCCAGCACACGCAGACGATCCGCCGGCATGAGAAACAGCGGCTCGCCCGCATCCAGATTGTCACCGCGCACCAATGCCGCGGAAATCCCGATCTGGAAGAAATTCGACAATTGATATTCCAACAAACCGTCGATGCCGCGCAAGCGCGCCTCGGCCTGTTGATAGCGAAACGTCGGGAACGCGCCGCGCACCGTCAGCGTCGGTTGCGGATCGGGAAAGGGAAAGATGAAGTGGCGCAGGCGATTGTTATAAACGCTGATCTCAGCACGGCCGCGCGCCCCGAGATGGCGCAGCGTGACATCGACGTTGAAGCTGCGCTCACTTTTCAAATTGAGGTCGCCGATCTCGAATTGCGCCGCGCCGTGATGCACGCCGTTGCTGTACAGCTCGTTGAGGCTGGGTGGCCGCCACGCGCTGCCCCAATTCGTGCCAATCGACCACGTGGGCGCGAACTGATAAATTAATCCCACCACGCCGGTCACGTTGCTGTACTCATGAATCGTTTCGATCACCTGCTCATTTAACAACTGAAAAGCTTTTACCAAGCGATAGTCATAACGTCCCCCGATGTCCAAAGTCCAAAGTCCGCTCACCCACGATTCGATCAGAAAAACACCGCCGCTATAGGCGCGGAAATTGGGAATGAGAAACACGCGGCTGTTTTGTACGTTGCCTTGGCGCATGCCGCTGACGCCGATTTTGCCGAAGAAATTTTTGACCGGCTGATGCTGAAAGGTCAAATCCGCGGTGTATGTGGTGAGCGTCAAATCAAAGCTCGGGAAGCTCGGCGGCTTGGAGGAGAACGGCGCGTGCGCGTCAAATTCCTGCCGGTGATTTTGTTGCCATCCATATTGCATTTCAAGTCTACCGAGTCCGGAAAATTCGTAGTGCGATTTCACCGACAATAAATTATGTGTGATGTCTTGCTTGGGCGAATCGACGTCATAACTGAAGCTTCTCTCAATCGAAGGCCGGCCGCGCTCAATGGCGCGCAGCAAATCGGTGACGCTGCCGAGGTGCGAGCCGAGGAAAATTCCCAATTCGGTTCCAAAATGACTGTAATACATTTCGACGCCGCCACGCTCTTTGTTGTATCCGGCGGCCACCGACCAATCGCGTTCGTCAAAACCCGAGTTGATCACATTGTAAGCCGAGGTTTTGGAATCACCGGCGCGGCGCAGACTACCTTGCGCGCGCCAGCCGAAACCCGGCAATTTTGCCAAGCTGCCTTCGAGCAATAGCGAGCCCGCGCCTTGCAGATTATTTGAAAACGCATTCAGCGTCAGCTCGCCGCCGAGGCCGCCGGTTTCTCGTAAGTCACGCGGCTCGACGCGAATGACGCCGCCAATCGCACCCGCGCCATATTGCACGCCGGCGGCGCCTTTCAAGACTTCGATGCGCGCGGGCGAAAACGGATCGATCTCCGGCGCGTGCTCGCCGCCCCACTGTTGGCCTTCTTGCGGCACGCCGGCATTGAGCACCAAAACGCGCTGGCTGTGCAAGCCGCGAATCACCGGCTTCGCAATCGCCGGTCCGGTTTGCAGTACCGTCACGCCGGGAATTTCCTTTAACGTCTCGCCCAAAGTTTGGCCGCGATGCTTTTGCAGCTCGGCGTCGCTCAGCACCTCGCGGGCCTGGCTGGATTCGGTCAGCACCGTGTTGTCTTTTTCAGCGTTCACGTTAACGCTTTGCAGCTCGATGGGATTGGATTTCAAATAAAAATCCTGCTTCAAATTCATTTCGGCGATGATGATCGCCTTGCGCATCTCTTCGTAGCCGAGCAAGCGGCACACAAGGGTGTAACGGCCGGCCGCGATACCGTCAATGCTGAACGCGCCTTTCTCGTCGGTGGGGGCGCCGCGCTTCAGTTCCAGCACGAAAACATTGGCGCCGGGCAGCGGCTGTTTGTTCTCTTTGTCGAAGACAGCGCCATAGAGCCGCGCATTTTTGCCGCTGTCATCAAAAGCACGTGAAAAAACCGGTGCGGCGCCAATGGCGGCGGGCAAGATGATGATGGTCAGTAAAAGCTTTGAACAAAATTTTTTCATGAGAATCACTAACGCTATGGCCTTGAGGTGAGTCAAGGCCGCAATGAATAAAGGCGGCCAACGGATTTGCAAGCTGGCCGGTGAAATCAGAAAATTATAAAGAATGATGAACGGTACTCGGAGATTCTTTGCGCGAGTCGGGTAACATGTCATTCTGCAAGAATCTTTTTATTGTCAAGCACTATGCTCGGGAACAAAAAAGATCCCGCACGGCGGAATGACATACAAAAAATGCTCACGGCGTGAATGTGAACAATCACACTCAGCCCGAAGCGATTCGGCATCAATGCGCTATCTGATTCCATACACAAACAAATGTGGACGAATCCGGCAAGACGCACCAAACCACATCGAATGGCCTTGAGTTGGCGCCACGCGTCGAAAAAATCCGAATTTTTGAGGAAGAAAAATTAGGCAAGAAAAGCGGGGGGGCCGCGGCGAAGGAAAATGTACGGACTGCAAGAGAGCAGAATTGAGGCTTCAGAAAAATCCATCCAAGCTTGCCGCGCATCCAAAATTGCCAAACTGAATGCCGGCGCGATTTCAACGGCAACGCCGGAAAGCTGGCAAATGAAACAGTCGTGGGAAACTTGCGTGCCGGTGGATTTTCCGGAGGGCTGGCTGCCGGTGTCGGCAACGTTCGGCTGGCCGCATGAGGGCATGGCATGGCGGTGGGTGTACTCCGCAAAGAAACCCACCAGCAGCATGATGACCATCAGGCCGGCTGCCGTGCATCGTTTTAATTTGTCATTCATGGCAAAAACTCCTCGGCTTGTACCACGGTTAATAGATCAACATAGCACAACGCTGCGAAGAAGTGGTTTATTCCATTTGAATCAAGATAAGCAAAATGAATGGTGCATGTCAAGGCAATTTTTCTTCATTTTTCTTAACCATCCACGCAACTCTGTCAGGACGCTTCGTGACTTGAGCAAACTTTGTGAAAAAAATCGTCAATTCACACAAAAGCGTCCGGACGGTGAAAGGGGCAGTAAAAATCGGCAATCGTTCAATGCGCCCAATTTTTCTCGCCGGCTTCGATGCGCACCGTCAGCCGATTTTCCGCCGGCGGAATCGGGCAACTGTAGCCTTTTTTGCCGTATGCGCAAGATGGGTTGTAAGCGAGATTGAAGTCGACGACGTAGCGGTTGTCGCTGCGCTCTTCCAAGTCGATGTAACGGCCGCCGCCATAGCTCTCCCGGCTGCTGGTGGCATCCATGAATGGAATGAAGAGCAAATGCCGATACTTTGGCGCGAGATCGAGCAATTTATAAACCTGCAACCGATGCGTTTTGCCGTCGAGCGAAAAATCGAAATAGCCATAACGCAGGGTTTCGCGTTCGCGGCCGTCGCTGGCGATGATATCGAAAGTCTCGCGCTTGTCGTGGCGTTTAATTGCGCCTTCGAAACGGCAATTCGCATTCACCGGAAAGTAAGACAGACCCTTAAAATTTTTTTTGGCCTTGTCCGGCAAGGGCGAATCGGCGCCGGTTCGAAACGTGCGGTCCTTCTCGCGGCGCTGCTGCTCGATGACGCGAGCCCAGTCATTCGGTTGCGCCACGGCGGCATTGCACCGTAGCAACCACAAGGAACAACCGAGCAAAAGATAAACACTTCTTTTCATCTTCATGGCGTTGTAAAGAGTTTTGCGTTTCAAACTCATTGCCATTACAACGTCCACACCAGGCCGGTGCGCACGTTCACTTTTTCGTTCTGCTCGTCGTGCAAATCTTCCACGACCGGAATTTGCACCTGGCCGCGCAGCGACAAGGCGCCGCCGAGCCGCAGCCGCAAGCCGGGAGAGAAATAGACCACAGTGCCGCCGCTGTTGGGATCGGTTTCGCCAGCGTCGTCGTCATAATCCGCGGTGCGGCCGTTGATCTCGGCAATCACCTCCACCGGATTGAACAAAGCTTTTTGCGCTGCGGCATTGAAGCGAAAAACATTGCCGTAGGCAAATTTCTGATCATTCGCGCTGTTGGCTTGATAGCTCGCGTTCAAAAACAGCGGGACGCTGCCGGAGGCGTGCAAAAGCTGGACGCCGAAAATGCCGGCCCAAGCGCCGCTGCCGGTTTGCAGATGTTGATCGAGAAGCTCACCGGCTGCATTTTTTTGCTCCGCGTTGCCGAGCGGCACACGGCCGCCGGCCACGCCCTGCAGTTGCCAGGCGCCGTTGGCAAAGCTGAGCAAATGTGCCATGACCATAATTTCCGGATCGCCGAGGCCGTCGGCGGTTGCCGCGCCGCCCTCGCTGGAAATGCGATTAAAGGTGTAAGGCACCGAGGCCATCAGCACGAAGCGGCTGCTCAAACCGTATTTGAGCGTGAGCTGCACCGAGTTTTGCACCTGCGATTCCGGCGCCTCGCCGTGTTGAATGCCGAACGGCACAGAGAATTTCGCCAGCCCGAGGCCGTGTTCGTCATGAGGCGCAGCCGCCATCGCACTTTTGCGCGTGTTGAAATGCTCGACGGCAAAGAGCAAGCGCCCTGATCCGAGCATGCGCGCGTTGTTGAGAAAAAAACTCTGGTCGCCGCAGCGGCAGACCGAGCAGGCGAATGTCGGAGCTTGCGCCAAAAGCGCAACCGTTATGATGATGCCCAAAAGGCGAAGAGATCGCATAAAAATTCCTCCGTAGCGGGGTTTTCACAGCAAAGTAATGACAAAATGATTTACTGACAAAATAATTAAAAGCGTTGAATTATTTTGCCGCTTATTTAGGATGTCATCGTGGAACGATCTTGTTAGGATCAAGCACGGTGCTTGGCCTGAACAGGCTACGCCTGTAGGGATTTCTTCCAGAATGACAGCATCATTTGTGTATCAGAATAATTACGGTTTTTGAATCAACACAACCACGGAGGGCCGTCGGACGGGGAAATAACGAGGCTAGCTAACGGCGAGGCTTGCAGGTTTGCAAATACAGTCTCGAAAGTTAATGGCGCGGATAGCCAGGAGTCGCCATCGAGAAATAAATCCACATGCCAGGGCAGGCTCGGGGCCATGGCGGGTCTGAAGGGTTGACAGCTCGTCCAAACCGGCATGGCCGAAAGCGATGACGGTTGGCAGCGTTGCGAGCTGGCTGGCTTCGGCGCGCAACAGCAAACGCTAACGCAGTCCATGCCGCAGGGATCGGCTTGATTCGGAAAAAATGTTATTGCGAATGGCGCGATGAACGTCGCTGCAAAAATCGACAACAGCGCAATCGGCAAAAACTTGTTGCGGAGAAACGACATAAACTGCCGCGTATTCAAAACCTTTGAGAGGCGAAATTTTTTCTTTTGAAATTGTTCTTGCATTTTGCTAAAAATAAACCATTTTATTTCTAAAGCAAACAAAATTATGATGAATTTAATTCCTCCAGACCTTGAACCAATTTTATCCCGAATCGTCTTGAAAGAGAAGTTTCAGTCATTTTACCTCTCAGGCCGTGCAGAATCCGGCGCAAACTTTTTTGCGGAAGGGACGTCTAATGAGACAAAGATTTTGGCTGTTGCAAGCAGCTTGTCTGGGCATTGCGGTGCTTTGGAGCTCTCTCGCCGAAGCGCAAACCGAAAACTGGCCGCGCTGGCGCGGGCCGCGCAACGACGGCACGAGCACGGAAACCGGCATCGCTTCCAAGTGGAGCAAAACCGAAAATGTGAAATGGCGGTTGGAATTGCCGGGGCCGGCGCCGTCGACGCCGATCATTTGGCAGGATCGCATTTTCCTCGCTTCCGCCGAGGGCTCGTCGCTGGTTTTTTTGTGCGCCAACACCTCCGGCAAAGTGCTCTGGAAAAACACGCTCGGCAGCGGCAATTATGAAATTCGCCGCGACGAGAGCAACGCGGCCTCGCCCTCGCCATCGACCGATGGAAAAAATGTTTGGGTGAAATTGGGCACCGGTTTATTGGCTTGCTACGATTTCAACGGCAAGGAAGTTTGGAAAAGCGATCTGCAAGAACGCTACAAGCCGTTCAGCATGTATCACGGCATGTCATCTTCACCGCTGCTCGAAGGCGACCGGCTTTATTTGCAGCTTCTGCATTCCAACGAGCAGATCGTGCTGGCGCTTGACAAAGCCACCGGCCGGGAAATTTGGAAGCATGCCCGCCAAACCGATGCGCGCGAAGAGAGCATGCACTCTTATGCTTCGCCGTTGCTTTATCGTTTCAACAATCAGGAATTTCTTATCACGCACGGCGCCGATTACGTTGTTGCACACGATCTCAAAGACGGCCGCGAAATTTGGCGCTGCGGCGGCTTGAATCCTCCGAGCAATTATAATCTTTATTTTAGATTTGTCGCTTCACCGGTGGCAAGCCCCGGACTGGTGGTTGTCCCTTCCGCCAAAAATGGCCCGGTGCTCGGCATCAATCCCAAAGGCGCGAAAGGCGATCTCACCAGCTCGACTACCAACTATCATTGGAAGCTGGCGGACAGCACACCGGACGTGCCTTCACCGCTGATTCACAATGGCTTGGTCTATCTCTGCCGTGAAAACGGCGTGCTGATCTGTCTCGATGCCAAAACCGGCGACCAGTATTATATGGAAAGAACCCACAACCAGCGCCATCGCGCCTCGCCGGTTTATGCCGATGGGAAGATTTATCTAACGGCTACCGATGGAACGGTGACGGTGGTCAAGGCCGGAAAGCAATTTGAAATCATGGCCCAGAACACCGTGGAAGAACGCCTGTCGGCTTCGCCGGCGATTTCGGGCGGGACGCTTTATTTGCGAAGTTATAATGCGCTTTATGCGATCGGGGGGAAATAGTCTTCTATCCAAAATAGAGTGGTGTTTCGAGATCGAGTTGCCGAGCGCTATGCATGATACGCATGCCCCACACCGTTTCGTGCAGAATACAAAAGATGATGCGATAACGCTTTACGATAATTTATGCACATTGGCGAGTTCATTGAAGAACTCATCAATATCCCGACCTTGAAGAACCACGCTCGCGTTCTTGTGCTGAACTGTTTCATAAACTCACTCGCCTTGGTTTTGTCGTTTAAGACTAATGATTGTAGGCAATCCTACAGAGATGATCCATACCAAAACTGTGATCAACAGCGACGTTGTCGGATTCTGCGTAATAAATACCAAATAACCCGGCACCAACTCTTCTTTCGTAATACCTCGGCCAATAAGCAAACTTTGCAAACGCGCTTGCGCGCGCATTTTAAAACCTTGTGGGGTTTCCTTCAAATCGTAAAGCGCGAAGCGATTCGGGACCGATGTAATCTCAAGATCGCCGGCACCACGCGAAGAGAAAGCACGATTCTCCAACGGGAAGCTGCGTGTGACGAAGAGGCTATCCACAGTTGATTGCCGCTCCATTTGTCCGCCACGATAAGTGATTTTGGCGAAATCCAAGTTTTCCACAACCTGTTTGTGTACAAACTCCGCTTGTTCCTGCGCGGTCACAGAGGCTTTGCCAATTCTTACTTGCAGCGCACTATTGGCGCCGCGAATGGAGAGCGCGCGTGCAAAGATAGGCAAGCGTACGCGCGTGGAATCGTTGAAAGCATGCGTAATATCATAGCCGGCAGCATCGGCCACCGAGCAGTTTTGCAGCACTAGCACAACTTCTTCCGGCAAACTGAGTTTGAGATATAATGCTTCGGAACCTCCTCGCACGCTGACGGATAATTCGCTTGCGTTGCGCTGCAAATTCACATGACTACCAGGCGTGCCATAAAAATCTTGTATTGATAACTCCGGCGAAGATGCGAAAAAGATGATTTTGCTTTCTTCTGAAAGCGGCGCTATCACGAGTGGATTTTGGAATGCCGGAAAGTTTGCGGGCTGGAAAGAGAATTTTTGAAATCCCGTCACGCTCAGCTTGTTCGTCCATAAACCGGAAGAGAGCAACGGAATGCTTTCTTCGTCATTATCTCCGGTCAACGAAAAGCTGATGTGCGTGGCAAAAACTTCCAGTTCGAACGGCGTTTCTTTGCGCACTATCGACAGCATGAAAACGGAGAGCGCTGCGAAAACCAAAGTGATGACTGCATACAGCACGAGCGCCTTTTTCGAGGGCCGCTTCAGCGCGCGTTTATGAAAGTCGAACAGCATGCCGTTCGAAGCGCGCATGAACAACACTGGCGTGCTCCATTCCAAGCCGTGGTTGCCGGAGAATAATGCCACGCGGGCCTCGGTTACCGCGGTTTCCACGAGCATGCCGTCGGCAAGGGAAGAATAAAACACCTCCGCAAACTTCACAGCAGCGTTGTCCGAAATCGGAAACTGCATGGCCGCTACAGCCGGAATGCCCTTTTGCACAAGCGTCGCCGCTGTGCCCGCGAAAGGATTCGTGGTCGTGGTTTTGGCGCCGGCGCAACTGTTCAGCACGACCAAGCGCAACGACGGATGATTGTTGAGCATAGCCGCCAATTTCTCGGCATCAATACGAGCCACGTCTTCAGTCTCGTCTTCAAAAGCGAGCCAGCCTTGCTGCGTTTGCTCGTCGAAATCGCTGTGGCCGATGAAATGAAACACATGATACACCGAGCTACGTAAAAGCTTCTGCAATTCCACGACAGTTGCCTGCTCCAGCCAACGCACTTCGAGTAAGCCACATTTGATGAACGGTGCGAGCGCAGTCTGCAAGCGCGCTTTTTCTTCATCAACATTGAGGTGCAGCAGGGTGAGCGGGCTTGAAATCATGACCAAAATGCGCAGCGGCGGCTTGGCATGCAAAGGCAGGATGGGTTTGGCAAGATCGAGATAGCGCACCACCGGTGTGTGATGATCGAGGCAAAAAAATTGATTGGCGCCGGCCTCATACAAAAATTCCCACGGCCACACCGCAAGCTCCGGAACACTCTTCAAGTGTAAACGCACGCGCAAGCCACCTTTGTTTTTTGCACGCCCGACCGCGAGCCTGCTTTTGAAGAGTGAGAGAATTTCGCCTTGAAACACCGCCTCGAACAACGCACCGCCAAACTTTTTCACTGCCTCGCTGTCACGACCATGCTTTTCAAAACTGAGCAGAAACTGCCGTGCTTCCTCGTCGCGGAACGGCAATGACACTTTCTGCTCGGCTTCACCGCCGGGCGAGCGTGCTTTCACGCGCAAACCGTCGGCAGCGCGATAAAATTCGAGATCGAAGTTTTGATACTTGCGCACTTTCGTCATTGCGTTGCGCCTATGCTGCGAAAGATCTCGTTGTAATGGTAAAACTCATATTGCACCACGAGTACGTGTGGCGTCTCCCCGGGCAAGGCTTTGAACGAGGCTTCGATGATGAGCTTATACCATCCATTTTTCACGGTGATACCGGATTGATTGCGGCCTTCCCAAATTAAAAAAACTTGTTCTTCGTATGGCAGATCTTTGAGTGTGTCTGAATAAATCGGAGTGGCACCGTTGGTGTTATAGACGTGGTAATTGAGCACACTGACGCTGCCGCTGGGCACGACACAAAAGCGATAACGCGGAGTCGCATGCTTCTTAGCTTGGCTGTATAAAAGTATGGGAACGATCTTTGTGCCTGCCGAACCTTTAACTTCGGCCAGAGGTAGAAGCATATCAATCGTGAGATTGTAGTACATTGGTATAGTGGCAGGCCAGGAAAAAGGCCGAATGCCGGGCGGATTGCTTTTGAATATGGGCACCATTTTGTAGATGTGTTGAATTTTAGGAACTTGAGCTTGCACACGCACTGTTACACGGCTCGAATCTTCCACAAAAAGGGCGAGATGGTATTGGCCGGATTGCATTTGCGAAGAGCTCTCATGTGAAACAATAGCCGCTGAAATCAATTTCAGTGTTTCTCCACCCACCGGTATTCTCTCTTTGAGAACGCCCTCGTAACGATCATCGTATCTTTGGTAGGTAAATTCTTGCGCATGAACCTGCCCATCAAGCGACGGCACAAGCAAGAAGAGTAAAACCACAACATATTTGCAATTCACCATGATAAACACCTCGGCGTCATGAATATAGCGAATGAACCTTATTGAGACTCTATTGTGGAATAGCCGCTATTGCCTAAGCAAGTTAAGAAAGTTTCAAATCTCACTAACCCTATCGCCCCGGAAAAGCTAATGGCATGTGAGAATTTTGAATTGACATTTCGGTTAAGTTGCAGCTCATCGCCGTGCCCAAAATATATGCTGATTTTCCGTAGCATTGTCAAGGAGTATTTCGCACCAGCAGCATTTTGCGAATTTGACTGAAACCTACGGCACGGAGACGGTAAAAATAAACGCCGCTTGCAACGGTTGCGCCGTTCCTATCTTTGCCATCCCAAACTTCGACGTGAAATCCCGGGGCCATATCACGGTTGCGCACCAACGTTCTAATTTCCCGGCCGAGCATGTCATAGACCTGCAACGTCACCACGTTCGCGCTCGGCAGGCCGAAGCCTATGGCAGTGGCGAAGTTGAAGGGGTTGGGGAAATTGGGAGAAAGTCCATACGCGATTGGGGTCTGCCGATTCGGCAAATAGTTTTGTTGGATGAGATCCGCTTTCCCTATGACGACCTTTAATTCTTTGTGGTTACGAGGCAAAACGAAAGTATAGTCCGGCTTTTCGCGCAGGTTTTGTGCAAACCCAAGTTTTTCATCCAGCAGAAACGCGGTAAATTCTCTGGGAAGAGATTCAAGACCCCTCGCTTCGAGCTTGGTCGCTGCGCCGGTGAGATTGCCGGCAATATTCACATTCCAAACCTCGGCCTCGACTGAAGCTGAGCGAAAGTCCGTGGTATATTCATCCGGGAACGTTTGCCAATCGTGATGCGGAAAAGAAAGCGAAACATATTCCCCCGGCGGCGGCGGCGGCTCGGGCTGATCGTATTGGTCCCACTCCGCTGTGGAAGATTGATGAGCACCAATGAAGTTGTAATCATCAATTGCGCGTTCGGCCTGCACGCACAGCTGTATGTGCCAACCTTCTTTCAAAAAAGTTATTTCTGGTTTCGATGATTTGGAAAGAGTGGTAGCTACGGGCGGAATCGTCAGCACTAAATCCGCCGTTCTTCGGTTTTGGATAAAATAGCCTTTGCCCCGTTCAAGCGTGGGGACGGGTTCCCCCCATTTGTTGCTATAGCCATAAATGTCGCTCACACCAGCAGCGTCCGCCGTTGCGGCCAAAATATCTTCCACGCGTACCGGAAACGCGAAGGGATGGCCGATTTGATTCCATCCGGGACGTAATGAGATATTGACAGTGTCAGGTTTGTAGGATTGGCCGGCGTCGCTAAAGAATTTGTCTTTGGTGGAAGCCAGCCAAAAAGACTTCCCTTGTGTGAAGGCACCAATATCAGTTTTCGTAAATTCACCGTACCTCGCCTCTTCTGTGAGCCAGAACCACAATCGCCATTGATGGGGGTCATATGAACCCAGATCATCTTCCAGCGTTTTTTTGATGTTGTCATCATCCAACTTATAAGGGATGGTGATCATTTGATAAATCTCACCATCGCCGCCATTATTGGGGTCGGAGCGCAGCACGTCATTTTGAAAGCTAGTCAGACGCACGGGAACATAAATGGGATTCCCGGGAGTGCCGAAGGTGGTATCATTCGCGTCGGGCGAGGCATCAACGGCTCTGATATAAAATTCCAAGCCGCGCTCGTCAATGGCAAAATCGTTGCCTTCGTGCGCAAAAATGGTGTCTTGAAAAAGGCTTACTCCAATCTTATCGAGAACTTTTTCACGGTACCCCGAGTCGCCGCCGCTGCGATAAAAAAGAAAGGCGGATACGGCGTTATTATCTGTAATGGTTGCCGGCGGCAGGACGAAGTTCTGCCCCTTCTGCGCTTGGATGCCGGTCGTATCGATCGTGATCACAGGCTTTTGAGGATCAGGGATGTGAAACGTTTCTGAAACAACGGGCCGAACCTGCGATTTCGCGGTCGAGCGAATGCGCAGTCGACAAGTCAGGGACGGCCGATTGGGAATGGTCCAATCAAATTCTCCCGTGCTTGCCACTAGATTTTGCGCATCTGGAATTGGAGACCAACCAGTTCCATCGTCAAAATCGATGTCGATCCGACTATTGAATGTTGTGACAAATGAAATCTTTCGCCGCGTACCAACAGGCAAGCGCTCATTCGCAGTGATCGGATTGGCGCCGAATGCAATCGTGCCTTCGGAGTAAAAGTTGGCGCCGTTTTGGCCGACGATCCAGATGTTGTCAGGGTCCAAAGCGAAGACCTCGTGGAGGTTTTTTGCGCCCAAATGAAAGCTGCGCCAATTTTTCCCGGCGTCTGCTGTATGCAGAACCAATCCGCCATCGCCGACGACATAGGCTTCGCTTTTTGTAAGATGAGCGATGCCGTTTATATCGACGGTGAGCGTATCGGGCGCGATAGTCGTCCAATTCCCAGGCAAAGAGGAAGAGTATAAAATCGTGCCGTTTTCCCCGGCAATCCAAGCCGTAGTCCGATCAAAAAGAGAAAATGCAGAAAGCACGTTGTTGGTCGGTGCAGCTTCTTCCAGCCAGCCTGTGTTGATGGTGTTAGTGCGAAATATTTTCCCCTGGCTGGCAACCGCGTATCCCACCTGCAGGCCGATGAGAGTTAAATCATAAATCGTTTCGGTGATTTCGTTCGTTGTGCTGCGATTGAGATTGTCCTTGAACCAGTTTTCGCCGGCATCGACCGATTTCCATATCTGGCCGCTGCTCCCGGCCACCCAACCGGTGAAAGTCGAGGCGTTGATTTGGTAAAAGGCGCAGGCGATCAACTCCGCGGTAGTGTATTTTTGATTATTCGCCGAATTGCGATTGCGGTAGGTCCAACTCGTGCCGCCGTCATTAGTTTGATAGATAGCACCGCGATTTCCGACAACCCATCCCAGGCTAGGAGTTACAAAATGAAGATTGTTGAAAATGAAGGCGCTGTCAGGCACGGGCAAGCGTGTCCATTGATAGCCGGCATTGGTCAGTTGGGCGACGTAATTCTGATTGCCCACCACATAGCCGAGAATTTCTCCCTGATCATTTCGCATCGTTTGGATAGCATTGAGGCTCATGTTGAGAGATTGTTGCTGAATCCAACCGCTTTGCGCATAAATGAAAGGAGCCAGAAGGCAACAGATCAGAATGGCGACAACCGATGAGGAACCATACAGATCGTTTCTTTTCATCTTCATCGTTTTATGTGAGACTAGAACCAGTTCAAATTCAAGCCGAACGCTGCTTGCATATTATGCGTTGTCGACTGGCCAAAGAGACCAAAGGCAGCAAGGTCCCTGGCCTCAAGTTGAAAGCCAAAGCGCTCCGAAAAGAGGAAACATAGGCCTCCACCGAGGCTAGCGGTCGGCGCTTGATCTTTGTTCGAAAAACCGCTGAAGCGCATGTAACCGCCCCCGATTGAAAGGAACGGTCTGAACCGATCTTGAATGCCAAGCCAGTATTTGAAGTCCAAGCCGGCAACAACCAAATTGCCTTGCTCGCTTGTGCTGTTCTTCAACTTTCCAAAATCGGCGGAGACCCCGAGACTCCACCGACTGGAAAGATTTCTGCTGAAGCTTACGCCGCCGATCAAAGGGTCATCAAAGGGCAAATCTTTGTCGAGAAAAATTTTTTGGCCACTTGCCGCAGCACCCCAAGCCGGGATGTACACTACTTGCCGAACGGGAAAAAGCTTGTCCTGAAAACGAACATAAACTTTGGGCTTGCGAAATGTTTTTTCATAAAGAATCTCCTGTGAGTAAGTTCCGTCGAGATGGTCAACTATTGCATTTCGCATAGTGCCACGTGACGAATCTGGCAAAACTTGAATCGCATTTGCCAAGCCTGGTAAGGGTATGTTTCCGAAGCGGTCCTTGGGCACGATAATAACTTGCGCTCGTTTTTTGGCGCCGAAATTCGGAAGCGGCTTGAATTTGATGATTGAATCTTTCCAATTGTTTTGCACACCAACCTCGACGAATTTGTGCAGCAAATACTCGCGTTCCACTGGCAGGCTGTCAGGCGTTGTTCCCTTGACTCGATAAAGTACTTCATAAAGTCCGGGCACTACTAACGTGTGAATTTGGTTATTGAAGATACCGTCGCCGTTGGCTCCATCACCGTGCTGGCCATCGTCATAAAGCGGTACCGCGATTGTGCTCGTGCTAAATTTCTCTACAAAAGTTTTGTTTTTGATGTTGTGCAAGTAGATGATCTTGCGGTCGAACAGTGAGAGATCACTTGCCCAAGGTAGGAGTGAGCCATCGGGCGCGCGCAAGCCGTCGTTGAGCAGAATCATTTCCGCCGGGCTCAGCTTCTGGCTGGCACTCCAATTGCCCAGCCAATTTTGTGGCGCGGCGTAAGAAGCCGTCACGGTCAAATTTTTGAGCGTCGTGTTTTGCAGATTTAACGTGACGGAGCCTTGCAAAACGTCGCCGGTAACGGGCAAATCGTCGCGCAAGCCGTAATCTTCGGTAATCAGTGATTTCGTATACAGACTGTAGAGATAATAGACTATGCCGGCATTGCTTGCCGGCGCACTGAGCTCGAGTTTCCACTGTCCTTGGTTTTGTGCGATGAATCTTTTCTTGATGATCACTGCTACCGAGCCGGGCTCCCGGCCCAAATAATAATTATCAGGCAGATCCTGCGACTCCTCAGTGATTGCTGGTGCGTTGGGCGGAGTGATTCTGAAAGATATTCTTGCGTTTGCGGTGGTGTCGGACCCATGCAAAGTAAAAATCAAGCTGGTGTCCAAATTGGTCACTCGAAAGGGGATTTCCATCCGTTGTCCTGGAGAAAGCGAGTCAACGGGATCGGCCACCGCTGTGTAACCAAAAGTCAAAACAAACGATGCTTCCAGCGCCTTGATCAATCCGAGATAACTGGCATCAGTTGACAGGAAGGTTTGGAACGGGGTGCCGCCTCCCCAAGTACCAGAGGTGAAAGGACCGGGAGCATAACCGAAAAAGTTGCCAGCACTACAGCCGCTCGCGCCACAAGTGCCTTGACGGAGCAAAGCGATGCGCTGTAACAATCCGAAATAGTCATTGGCCGTGTAAAGCCCTATACCAATGGCATTGACGCCGACGTGCCGACAAACGATGTTATCATTAGTACGGGAGATTTCGGTGTTGACCGTGGTGACATCCAGCCCATCGGTCGGCTTGCCATCGGCGATCAGAAGAATCATCTTGCTTAGCGTGTTATTGCTGGCGCACGTAGGATTGAGAGCCGTGCTGGATACCATGAGAGCATTCTTCATCGGCGTACCGAATGCGCTGCAATCGATATCCAGGTTTGTGGTGAAAAAATCCACGATCTCATTGGCACGAACTCCATTTGTAAACGGATTAAGGCCGCTGCCACCCGCCGACAATAGGGATTGCACTGTCGCTGTCCCTGCCACCCCGCCTGCCGGCGGCTTTGGAAAGCGAATGGCATAAACGTTGCCAAAATCAGAGGAATTGGCATTGAACAACGCTTCTAATAGTGATCCACTCACACGGATGAGAGCTTCTCGTGCGATTCTATATCTGGTGTCAGGGTCTTGATCGCCTCCGGCAGTCAAAGGCAGCAAATCAGTCGCACAGTTTCCATCCATAGTTGGATTAGCCGGATCAGGAATCATTCGATAACGCATACTGCCCGAGGTGTCAAGGCAAATAACCAAGTCCCGTTGCGCCAGAATGTCAGTGAATGTAGCCAGTGTGCCTAGTAGAATAACGGCAAAGTTCAAAATGCGCTTCATGATTTTGTGCTCCCATGGGTTAATTCTTATGTGCAGGATTATTTGATCTCCGTCGGCGAAGGCGGCTCGCCGAAAATTGGATTTGAAGGCTTAACAATAAAATAGACTACCGTCGCCATCGTTGCTAATTCCGGAATAACAAAAATAGGATCCTTGATCAAGTGTTGAGTCCAAGGAACATATTTCTCTCTGTTCCAAACCTTCGTCAATTCCATTTTTTTGCCGATGCTCAACAGCCAACCATCAACCACCGATAGCACCAAGTTCATACGCCGAGAATAACTCTCGTCATCGCTCATTGCAATGTTTATTCCGATCATGCGGCCGTGTTTGTCGATCAACGGACCGCCGGAATAGCCCTCTTCAACTTTCGCAGTGGAAACGAAAAAGTTCGTGCTATCTTCCAAGCGTTTAATTTGGCCAGCCTGCAAGTTGAGTTGATTCGATTTGTCGAAGAAACCCGCTGCGGCAATCACTTGCGGCGGCTTCACGCCGTCGCTGCGGTTATACTTGATCACCTCCGTATGCCGTACCCGCCGTATGGTGACGAGCAAAGCCAGATCATTGGCGCGATCGATGAACGTCGTCAAAACGCCGGCCGCCACGAACACCGAATCCAAACCGATCTTAACTTTCACATCTTTATAGAAGTCCAATCTAATCGCCGGATCGGTTTCATCAAAGTTGCTTGCTACCACGTGACAGGCCGTCAAAATTAGAGCCTGGTTTGCCGGAGTTATTCCCACTACGGTGCCGCTGCCATATCGTTGGCCGCGATTCGCAGTGATCTTGACCACAACCGGAGCGACTTTGTCGTAAATCTTACGAGGCATCTCCGGCAAGGCTTTGACTTGGGTAGTGGGTTCTCGCGATTGCGCCCAACTCACGGCGGCTGCCGCCATGAGCACATTCAACGCCATCGCAATCCACAGACAGAATTTTCTTATCATTAAGTAACCAAATTAAAAAATGACGAGCTAGCCGAAAACACAGCATATAATCGGTGTTTTATACCGATGTTTGCCAAATACTTTCACCAAAATACTCTCAATAAATAAAGACACCAAAATAACGGATTTTTCACCCACTTTATTATAAAAATATCGGATTTAGTTGAAATGGCAGGAATAGGCGTCAATGTAATTTGGCCTATAGTCAATCCACCCCTAACTGGCTGTGAATATGCGAGATGGAGATTGCAATGGGCAGTGCCGAAGAAGTTACTTGCAAACCCTGATTTATCAAGTGGTATTTGCCATGGAAGAAATCAGGGACTGTCAGGGATGATGAGAAAATATACGTAAGTCATTAGAAATTGTCAAGCTTTATTTTAAAACCAACGGATTCACCGGTTTTACCTTACTTAATTTTGAACATAAAAAAGTCAACCCTGACAGTGACCGTAGCATTTTTCAATGAAGGACGTTCTTCGGAAGTGGTTCTGCTCATTAACTGAATGGCGGCCTTCAAACAATTTTTAAATTTCTCTTGACAAGAGCGGAGCATTTTCGTATCTTAAAGTCGGACTAAAAGAGTCGGATTTAAGAAGAAAACGTATGCTGCGATTATCTCGCAAGGCCGAGTACGGCATTATCGCTCTGAAGTACATGTTGAGCCGCCCTGCCGGCCAAACGTGCAGCGCCCGCGAAATTGCGGAGCGCTACAATATTCCGGTCGAGTTAATGGCCAAAGTGTTGCAAAAATTGGCCAAAGACGGCATGCTGCAAAGTGCACAGGGCGTTTACGGCGGCTATGGGTTGGCTCTGCCGCCCGCGCGAATCAGCGTTGCCGACATCGTGGAGAGTATCGACGGCCCGATTGGAATTGTTGAGTGTGTCACGAGTGAAGAAGAGTGTAAATGCGTTCAATATACGACTGGCGTTTGCAATATCAGCGATCCGTTCGTGCGCATTCAAGGAAAATTCAAAAATTTTCTCAGCGGCATTTCTTTGGTTGATCTGAATTGACAAACCCCGATTTTTTTGACTCGTTAAAAACTTTATCCAGGAGATTTCACATGGTTACGATCACTCCAAAAGCAGCGGCAGAAATTCAGAAGATCATCGCGCAAGAGAACAGCGGCGATTTGGCGCTGCGCGTCGGCGTGCAAGGCGGCGGTTGCTCGGGTTTGAGCTACTTTCTCACGTTGGACAAAGACCCGCGACCGGATGACAAAGTCTTGGAAGCGAGCGGCGTGAAAGTGTTATTGGATTCGAAGAGCGCGCTTTATTTGGAAGGCACGGAGATCGATTTCACCGACGGTTTGCAAGGCTCCGGCTTCACCTTTAGAAACCCGAACGCGGTTCGCACCTGCGGCTGCGGTAATTCGTTCCAGGCGTAAGTAGTCTTGCCCCCCTTGTGGGGCACTTTTGCAAAACCGAATGTAACAACTCTGACCGCTGCTCATCCCGCTCAAGGCGGGAGGCAGGGACTACTACGACAGGGAAGCACAATATGACTACAACCAACGGACGGTATCGCCATAGCAAACAGCGCGCCCGCATTCTCGATCTTTTGCACCACACCAAAAGCCATCCGACCGCGATCATGATTTTCGAGGAATTGCGGCGTGAAATCCCGTCGCTGAGCTTGGGCAACGTTTATCGCAATTTGAATATTCTCGTTGAGCAGGGTTTGATCCGCGAGCTGAAAATGGGCAGCACATACGATCGCTATGATGGCACGGTGTCGCCGCACTATCATTTTATTTGCGAACGCTGCGGCGAGATTTCCGATCTCGACATGCCGCACAACGAGGCGCTCAACGACAAAGTTCGCGCCTTGACCAACGGGCAGGTGAATTATCATCGCCTGGAATTTTACGGTTCTTGCGCAAGATGTTTACCGATACAACAAGAACATGCTTCACATAGAGGAGCAAAGTTAATCTGATGAGTACCGAACTATTGACAATCGAACGGCTCACGAAAAGCGAGTACAAATACGGCTTCACCACCGACATCGCCACCGATGTCGCTCCCAAAGGCTTGAATGAAAATATCATTCGTTTGATCTCTTCAAAAAAGCACGAGCCGGAGTTTATGCTGGAATGGCGGCTGAAGGCCTTTCGTTATTGGCAGAAAATGACGGAGCCGAAATGGCCGAACGTGCATTATCCGCCGATCGATTATCAGAACACGATTTATTACGCGGCGCCGAAATCCAGCAAAAAGCTCGAGAGCCTGGATGAAGTGGATCCCAAGCTGCGCGCGACTTTTGAAAAATTGGGCATTTCACTGGATGAGCAAAAGCGCCTTTCCGGCGTGGCGGTTGATGCGGTGATGGATAGTGTTTCAGTTGCCACCACTTTTAAAAAGGAACTGGCGCAACTCGGCATCATCTTTTGTTCCTTTTCAGACGCCGTGCAAAATCATCCGGAGTTGGTGCGAAAGTATCTCGGTTCCGTGGTGCCGTATACGGATAATTTTTTTGCCACGTTGAATTCGGCGGTTTTTAGCGATGGCTCGTTTTGCTACATTCCCAAAGGCGTGCGTTGTCCGATGGAGTTGTCGACTTATTTTCGGATCAATACCGCGAATACCGGCCAATTCGAGCGCACGTTGATCGTCGCGGAAGAGGGCAGTTATGTGAGCTATTTGGAAGGATGCACCGCGCCGATGCGTGACGAGAACCAACTGCACGCCGCGGTGGTGGAGCTGGTGGCGCATAAAAATGCCCAGATCAAATACTCCACCGTGCAGAATTGGTATCCCGGTGATATCGACGGCAAAGGCGGAATTTATAACTTCGTGACCAAGCGCGGCATTTGCCTGGAAGAAAATGCCAAGATTTCGTGGACGCAAGTCGAAACCGGTTCGTCGATCACCTGGAAATATCCCGGCGTCATTTTGAAGGGCGACAATTCCGTCGGTGAATTTTATTCGGTGGCGGTGACCAACAATCGCCAACAGGCGGATACCGGAACGAAGATGATTCATCTGGGCAAAAATACCAGGAGCACCATCGTTTCAAAAGGCATATCGGCAGGCCGGGGCAACAACTCTTATCGCGGCCTGGTCAAAGTCAGCCCCAAAGCGGACGGCGCGAGAAATTTTTCCCAATGCGATTCCCTGTTGATCGGCGATAAATGCGGCGCGCATACTTTTCCTTATTTGGAAGTCGCCAATAAGACGGCAAAAATCGAGCACGAAGCGACGACTTCCAAAATCGGGGAAGATCAATTGTTTTATTGCAAACAGCGAGGCATCTCTACCGAAGACGCGATCGGACTGATCGTCAATGGTTACTGCAAAGAAGTCTTCCGCGAATTGCCAATGGAGTTTGCGGTCGAAGCGCAGAAATTGTTGGCGATAAGCCTCGAAGGCAGCGTCGGGTAGAAACGCGTCGGGTTGCAACTTATTTTGCAGCCATTCAAGTATATTGAAAGGCAAAACTATTAAGAGCAAAACGATTAACAGCTTTTTTAATCGTCTTGCGTAGCGCGGGCTGGCCGCAACCAAACTGCACCACAAAGGCACAAAGGCCACAAAGAAAAACCTTTGTGAACTTTGTGCCTTTGTGGTGTAAAAAATCTTTGCGGTTATGATAGTTTTTTCAGGGTAATACTATAATCATCTTGCCGTTATAATGATGCTTTAATAGTTTTGCCCCAAATGGTTTTGCCTTGGTTTTTTCATTTTCGACAGCACTCCCTAAATAGTTACCTTATTTTGCCATGAAATGAGAAAGTGAAGATATGTTAGAAATCAGAGGATTGGAAGTATCCGTCGCAGGCCAAAAGATTCTTCGCGGCGTCGATCTAAAAGTTAAAGCCGGCGAAGTTCACGCGATTATGGGGCCGAACGGCTCCGGAAAAAGCACGCTGGCCAATGTGCTCGCCGGCAGGGAAGGATATGAGGTCGACGCCGGCGAAATTATTTATGAAGGCAAAAACCTTTTAGAAATGGCGCCCGAAGATCGCGCGAGAGAAGGCGTCTTCATGGCCTTTCAATATCCCGTCGAGATTCCCGGGGTGAGCATTGCCAACTTTCTCAAGGCCGCCTTTAATGCGGTCCGCGAGCATCGCGGCCAGGAAAAGATGGATACGATGGAATTTCTCACGCTGATGAAAGAGAAGATGCGCTTCGTCGGCATGGATGAAAAGCTGTTGAGCCGCGCGGTCAACGCGGGCTTTTCCGGCGGCGAAAAGAAAAGAAATGAGATTTTTCAAATGGCCTTGCTGTCACCGAAGTTGGCGATTCTGGATGAAACCGATTCCGGCCTCGATATTGACGCCTTGCGGATCGTTGCCAATGGCGTGAATAAGTTGAGCAGCAAAGACAATGCGGTTATCGTCGTTACGCACTATCAACGCTTATTGAATCATATTGTTCCGGATTACGTCCACGTTTTAGTTAATGGAAAAATCGTTGAATCCGGCGACAAAGAATTGGCGTTAAAGCTGGAAGAGCACGGCTACGATTGGGTGAAAGATGAGTTCGCGGCGCGGGCCGCAGCGTGATTTTAAGGAACGCGCGATGAGTTTTTGCATTAATTGTGGCAAAGAATTTGAGCCAAATCAACAATATTGCACTAACTGTGACACAAGTAGGGATTAACTTGATGACGATGTCACTAATCGATGTTCAAGATAAAATACAAAAAGGCGAATATCGCTTATCCGATCATGCCATCAAAAGAATGATTCAAAAGTCAATTGAGCGATATGAAGTGTGTTTTTTGTGGAAGCAAAGTCGAATCTCGAAATGTAACTTTCGTTTACGATTACGACGGCGACTATTTTTTCATCGAGAACGTGCCTGCTGAGGTCTGTGAGCAATGCGGTGAGAAAACTTATTCACCGACAGTTACGGATGAATTGATTCGTCTTGCCAAAAAGAAGATCAAACCAGCTAAAACAGTTCAAGTGCCTGTGTTTGATTACGCCCTTCAGGGTGTGGCGGTTTAATACAGACAGAAATTCGTGGTGAATGGCAACACTGCGAGTTTATCACACTCAAATTCGCGCCAAAGTGAGTTGTCTTATGCAACACGTGATTGAGTTGTCGCTCACTACATAGTTTGGAATTCATTTTTGGGTAAAAGAATGCGTTATGTCAACGAATCAATTTTGAGACGCTTCGACGAACTAATCCCCGAAGGTGAGCGCTTGTGGGATGAGTTCAAGAAAAATAACGAGGGGATGATCATTGACATAGTCGCCTTTACTCAATGGGCAACGAGTTGCCTAAATCTACTTGATAAGCTTTCTATTACAACAAATCGATTTGTAACACAATTCGAAATTTGGGTAACTGGAGGACCGGGCAAGAAAATGAATATTGGGGCAGCTCTTGGTGTTTTGAAGTCTGCGCGACACGAGTATTTAAGTGGCATGGCGGTTGAATATCACCTTTCCGTTTCAGCGGCTGTCTTTGGTGGGTTAGAGGCAATAGCCAAAATGAGAAATGATGCTGCGCATGGAGGGGAATTCAATTATTCAAAGATACAGATTGAAGGCGCGCGAGTCCAGGTTGAATCCATGCTTCGCAAGTTGCTGGGAAATTCATAGCGTGTCACACATTGAAGCGACACTCACCCGCGCTAACACTCGAATTCAGGGTTGTGGTGGCATCAGGTGAAATGGTGTTGAAGGCAAGTTGTGTATAGTTGATAACACCCGTCCACCCGCGGTGAGAACTACGTGAAAACAGAAAGAATATACCAAAATGGAAAAAGCAGGTAACGAAAATCTTGATATGAAAAATTGGTATCTATCCAATTTTGACTTTTTTGAGAGCAAGCTGAACGGTCGTGGCGCCATTCCATTTCACGAAACCCGCCGGGCGGCGATATCCAGATTTTCCGCATTGGGTTTTCCAACGCCTCGCAATGAAGAATGGAAATATACCAACGTCGCGCCGCTGTTAAGGCATAAATTCAAATTGGCGCATGAGCCGGTCCATTTAACCAAAGTCACGCTGGCAGAATTTGTTTTCGCCGGATTGCCGCAAAATCTGTTGGTGTTTGTCAATGGCCGCTTTTCAAAAGAACTGTCGCATGTCGAGTCGCGCGTCCAGGGGCTGGTGATTGATAGCCTGGCCCAGGTTTTACAGCGCGGCGACGAAATCACCGGCAAATACCTCGGCCGCTACGCGGATTATGAGAATGAGGCTTTTATCGCTTTGAATACGGCATTTGCCGATGATGGCGCCTTTATTCGTGTCCCGCGCCACACTGTGCTGGACGAGCCGATTCACTTGCTGAATATATCGGACTCCAGCAAAATGCCTTTTCTCGCCCATCCGCGGAATCTTCTCATCATCGGAGAAGGCAGCCAGGTCCAAATCATCGAGAGCTATCATCATCTTTCGAGCCAGGCTTATTTTAATAACGTTGTCACGGAGATGGTCTTAGATGAAAATGCTCTTGTCGATCACGTGCGGATCCAAAACGAGAGCCGGCAATCTTATCACGTTGCTGCTCGGGAAGTGCATCAAGAAAAAGGCAGCGTGTATTCTTCCATCAGCATCGACTTGGGCGGCGCGCTGGTTCGCAACAATCTCAACTTGCGATTGAATGCGGAAAACTGCGAAGGCAATTTATTCGGTTTCTACATGGCCTCCGGACAGCAGCACGTCGATAATCATACGCTGATCGATCACGCCATGCCGCATTGCAACAGCAAGGAACATTATAAGGGAATCCTGGATGATAAAGCCCATGGCGTCTTCAACGGCAAGGTGATGGTGCGGCCGGACGCCCAGAAAACGAATGCGTATCAATCCAATCAGTGCCTGCTGCTGAGCAATGAGGCGACGATCAATGCGAAGCCGCAATTGGAGATTTTTGCGGACGACGTCAAATGCAGCCATGGCGCTGCCATCGGCCAGCTCGATGAAGACGCCGCTTTTTATCTGCGTTCGCGCGGGATTGGCGAAGAAGAGGCGAATTCGATGTTGCGATATGCTTATGCCAGCGAGGTGCTGGATCACATCAAAATAGAGCCGGTGCGAGAACGCCTGGATAAGATGGTCAATGCCGGTTTTAAGGAAAATCAAAGAAATTTTTTAGCAAAATAATTGTGGCAAGATGATTTAAAAGCTTTTCAATTATCTTGCCACAATCATCTTGCAAAAATATCTTTGCGTCTAGTGCGTTTTTGTTTTTTCTTGTTTGTCTGCGGCTTGTCCGCGTTAGGAAAAATCAATGACAACTTTAGTAGACAATCCAGTGATTGCGCAGCCGCCAACCCAATCTGTTAACGGCTTCGACGTTGAGAGAATCCGGGAAGATTTCCCGATTCTTCGCCAAAAAGTGCGTGGCAAGCCGTTGGTCTATCTCGATAGCGCCGCCACCTCGCAAAAACCGCAAGTGGTGATCGAGGCGATCAGCAATTATTATAAAGCGGAGAATGCCAACATTCATCGTGGGGTATATTATTTAAGCGAGCTCGCGACCAAAGCCTACGAAGACACGCGTCTAAAAGTCAAAGAAACGATTAACGCGAATTCGATCAAAGAAATCGTTTTTGTCCGAGGCACCACCGAGGGAATCAATCTGGTCGCTTCTTCTTATGGCAGAAAGAACGTCAAGGAAAGCGACGAGATCGTCATCTCGGCGATGGAGCACCATTCCAATATCGTGCCGTGGCAAATGCTGTGTGAAGAAACCGGCGCGAAATTGCGCGTCATTCCGATCAATGACGAAGGTGAATTGATGGTGGATGAATTTGAAAAGCTCCTCAACAAAAAAACGAAATTGGTTGCCATCGTTCACACCTCTAATTCGTTGGGCACGATCAACCCCATCAAGCACCTCGTCGATATCGCCCACGATAGAAACGTGCCGGTGCTGGTCGATGGCGCGCAGGCATTGCCGCATGGCAAAATCGACGTGAAAAAATTAGGTTGTGACTTTTTCGTTTTTTCCAGCCACAAGGTTTTTGGGCCGACCGGCGTGGGCGTACTTTATGCTAAAGAGGCCCTTTTGGAAAAGATGGCGCCATATCAGGGTGGTGGCGACATGATAAAATCGGTCACCTTTGAAAAGACGCTTTACAACGATTTGCCCTATCGATTCGAAGCCGGTACACCGAATATTGCCGGTGTCATCGGTCTGGGCAAAGCGCTGGACTACGTGGCCGGTATCGGTTATGAAAAAATCGCCGCTTATGAAAAAGAGCTGTTAAATTATGCGACCGCGGCTTTATCGAGCATCAAGCCTCTCAGAATAATTGGGACAGCGCCGGAGAAGGCCGCCGTTATTTCGTTTGTTATCGAAGGAATTCATCCCCACGATGTCGGGACGATTTTGGATCGCGACGGCATTGCCATACGAACCGGGCATCATTGCACGCAACCGGTCATGGCGCGGTTCAATGTTCCGGCAACTTCCAGAGCCTCGTTTGCTTTTTACAATACCAAAGCCGAAGCCGATCTTTTGGCCAAAGGCATTCATAACGTCATCAAAATGTTTAGGGGGTGAGATTTAAGAAAATGGATGAGCTGCGCGAATTATATCAGCAAGTGATTTTGGATCATAATAAAAATCCAAAAAACTTTGGCAAAATCGAGCCGGCGAATCGCACGGCGGAAGGTTATAATCCGCTTTGCGGCGATCGCATCGATTTATATTTGCAAGTGGAAGATGGCATCATCAAAGATATTAGCTTCGAAGGCGCCGGCTGCGCCATTTCAAAAGCTTCCGCTTCCGTGATGACGACGGTGCTAAAAGGAAAATCACTCGCAGAAGCCGAACAGCTTTTTAGGAAATTTCAGAAACTCATTACGAGTGAGCCAGGCGCCGAGCCTGATCTAAAAGAAATGGGAAAGCTTGCTATTTTTTGCGGCGTGCGGGAATTTCCGCTGCGCGTCAAATGCGCCGGCTTGGCCTGGCATACGATGGTTGCGGCGCTGAAAAATGAAAACAAAACGGTTTCAACGGAATAAATATACTCAGCAAAGGTTATTTTGTAACAGTCATTGCGAGCGTTTCTCAGCGAAGCAATCCTTAAAAACCAAGAGATCGCTTCGGCAAAAAGCGCCTCGCGATGACAATTGTGGAGTTTTTCAGCAACCTGCTAAACGAGTATATCGACCTTCAGTGCAATAGGAAAATAATCATGGAAAATGATAGTGCAAAAGCCGATCTCAAAAATGAAATTATCAAAGTGCTGGAAACTTGCTTCGATCCGGAGATACCGGTAAATATTTATGAATTGGGATTGGTTTATGATATCGCTGTGGATCCCTCCAATAACGCGCTCATACACATGACGCTAACCTCTCCGGCCTGTCCTGTCGCCGGCACGTTGCCGGGTGAGGTGGAAAATAAGATCAAAGCTATACCGGGAATCAATGATGCCAGAGTCGAAGTCATTTGGGAGCCCCAATGGAATCCTGATATGATGAGCGAGGTGGCAAAGTTGGAACTTGGTTTTATGTAGGTGGATTTGCCCCGTTGCATTGGTTGCACCCTGTGCGCGAAATATTGTCCGTGGGATACCATCCTGATGCTGGACTTTGATGAAGGCTATCGAAAGGAGAGCATAAAATGACTTACATTATTGCTGAACCGTGTGTGGATGTGCGTGACCGCGGTTGCGTGGACGTATGTCCGGTGGACTGCATCTACGAGATTGATGCCACGCAATTGAAGGAAGGCGACGAGGCCTACAAAATGATGCTCTACATCCACCCGCAAGAGTGCATCGACTGCGGGGCCTGCGAGCCCGAATGCCCGGTGGAAGCCATCTTCCCCGAGAGTGAAGTGCCCGACAAGTGGAAGAACTACACGGATTACAACTACCAGGCTTTTGGCGTGAGTCGGTAAGTTGAGTGCTTCCTACAAGAAAAATGTTTAAACCAAGAACAACCCTAAATTCAAACGCCTTGCGCTTGGTACAAATCGTAAATTTTTCCTTAGCGTCACGGATTTAGAATTCATCTAACACACTCGCAAGGAGGAGAAATATGGGCAGACCGCTGCAGCCGCTTCTTCCGAAAGAAAAACGCTTCCTCGAAGAAGGGCGCTACGGTGATAACGTCATCATTGCATCCGTCGATACGATTTTGAATTGGGCCCGCCTGTCTTCCATTTGGCCCATGACCTTCGGCCTCGCTTGCTGCGCAATTGAAATGATGGCGGTCGGCGCTTCCAAATATGATCTCGACCGCTTCGGCGCCGGCGTGTTTCGCCCGAGTCCGCGCCAAACCGACTTGATGATCGTGGCCGGCACGGTGACGATCAAAATGGCGGAGCGCGTCAAGCGGTTGTACGAGCAAATGCCCGAGCCGAAATACGTGATGTCGATGGGCAGTTGCGCCACCTGCGGCGGCCCGTATTGGAAGCACGGCTATCACGTGTTGAAGGGCGTCGATCAAATCGTTCCTGTCGATATATATGTTCCTGGCTGCCCGCCGCGTCCCGAAGCCTTGATCGATGGCCTGCTCAAGCTGCAAGAAAAAATACGCCGCGAAAGTTTGCTCCGGCGCAAATTCGAGGAGAAAGTCGCCTGATGACGCCCGATCGCATTGCCGAAAAACTCAAATCCCAGTTTGGCGACAAGGTTTTGGAATTCGCCAAAGACGTCGTCAATCCTGTCGCCAAGATTGTTCCCGAAGCTGTACATGTGGAGAAAAGTAATTAGCAACCAGTCACTTGTCCTACCGAATGCTTGTACATGACCGATAAATTTGAGACCTCGGTCTACGAACGCAGCAACGGTATTTATCATTTCTCGAAATACGAGCCGGCCTTGGCGATGAAAATGTTGGCTGCGCAAGCGGCAGAAGAAGCTGCGGCTGCGGCAGCCAAAGCCGCGAAAGCAGCGGCAGCGCCAAAGCGTGAGCACGCTCCTACATACTAATTTTTTTGAACACTGATGACACGGATTAAACGGATTCACACGAATGAAAATTTTGTGAGGAAAATATGTCTGATCAAAAGGCGGAAAAAAACATCATTGCGGTGAGTAGCGGCAAGGGCGGCGTTGGTAAAACGACGGTGAGCGTGAATTTGGCGGTGACCATGGCGCAGCAAGGGGCGAAAGTGGGGCTCATGGACGCCGATATTTACGGCCCCAACATTCCCATGATGATGGGCATCAACGACAAACCGCGACAGGCCGCCAATGGAAAAATCGCCCCGCTGGAAAAGTACGGCCTCAAAATCATCTCCATCGGCTTTTTGGCTGGCGAAAATGCACCGCTGATTTGGCGCGGTCCCATTGTCTCCAAAATCATCCAGCAATTTCTTAGCGATGTGGACTGGGGCGATTTGGATTACCTGTTTGTGGACATGCCGCCCGGCACGGGCGATGCGCAACTCACCCTCACCCAGGCGGCGGCTTTGGCTGGCGGCGTCATTGTCTCCACACCGCAAGACGTGGCCTTGGGGGATGCCATGCGAGGCGTCCGTATGTTTGAGCAGGTCAAGGTCCCGATTTTGGGGCTGGTCGAGAATATGAGTTATTACGTTTGCACCAAATGCGGCGAACGAGCGGAAATCTTCGACCACGGTGGTGGCCGCCACGCTGCGGAAAAATACAATATCCCGTTTTTGGGAGAGGTTCCGCTTGACACTCGTATTCGTGTCGGTGGTGACAAGGGGGTGCCCATCGTCGTGGCCGAACCGGATTCCGTATTTGCCCGGGTGTTTCACGACATGGCGAAACAGCTTGCCGCCAATATCAGCATGTACAATGTGCCGCAGAAGTTTACGAAAGTTGTTTTTTAAAAGCACGCAATCAGTTGATCAATAATGACCAGAAATGGAAAAATTGATCTGAAGTCTGAAGAATGATATAGAGGAGGTCATGTGCCGGATTTCATCGAGGTGAAATTCAAAGGCGAACGCAAAGAGTGGTATACCAATCCGCAGCAATTCCCCTTCCGTATTGGCGATCTCATTATTGTCGAAGCGGAAAAGGGCGAAGATTTGGGCCGCGTCAATCAAGTCGAGCTGCCGGCTCGCGTCTCTGTGTCGCAAAATGATGGCGTGAAAAAAGCGTTCCGCAAAGCGAATGAGAACGATGTGGTTCGCCGTCAGGGCAATAAAGTCGCCGAGCAAAAAGCGCTCGAAATTTGTCGTCAAAAGGTTGTGGTCCATAGTCTGCAGATGAAAGTCGCGGATTGCGAATATCAACTCGACGGCAATAAAATCACGTTTTATTTCACGGCTGAAAAGCGCGACGATTTTCGCGAGCTGGTGAAAGATTTGGCCGGCGTTTATCATACGCGCATCGAGCTGCGCCAGATCGGCGTGCGCGACGAGGCCAAACGTTTGGACGGATACGGCGTTTGCGGCCGCCGTCTTTGTTGCTCGTCGTGGATTCAGGAATTCGGGCCGATCACCACGCAGGCGGCCAAAGAGCAAAATCTGCCGCTCAATCCGAACAAGCTCGCCGGCGTTTGCGGTCGCTTGAAATGCTGCTTGATGTACGAGCGCGATTTTTACAATTGGGCGATTGCACAATTTCCGGAGCTCGCCAAGCCGATCAAAACCGGCAAGGGCGAAGGCCTCATCGCCAAAATCGATATTTTCAAAGATACGTTCACGGTGAAATACAATAGCGGTGAAATCGAAGTGTTGCCGCTGGCGGTTTCAAAAGACAAAGTCTACAAATGCCAGAATGATTGTGGGCATGAGCATGGGAATTTGGAAGAGCTTGCGCGTACTGAATCGCATTACTAAGAAATGGCCCATACAGATTCTTTTCGATCTCACTGTCAACTAATTCCGCCGGGAGTAGTTATCATGCCAACCCAACAAGATATTTTGAACAAATTAAAAGCGATCCTTTATCCAGGCTATAGCCGCGACATTGTCAGCTTTGGGCTGGTGAAAAATGTTGAGGTGAGTGATAACGCGGTGACAGTTAAACTGGCTCTCGTTAACGAAAAGAGGAACGTTGGTGAGAAGCTACGTTCACCGGTGGAAGCTGCTTTACGCGAATTAGATTTTCTCCTCATCGACTTGCCGCCAGGTACGGGTGATGCGCAGCTCGCCCTTTCGCAAAAATTGGCGCTCACCGGCGCGATTATTGTCTCTACACCACAACCGGTAGCGCTCTCCGACGCGATGAAAGGTTTGCGTATGTTTCAACAGGCATAGCCAGACCATGAACGTTCACGACAAATATAAACCACTCACTCTCTGGGAGCGCACCTATCTGCCGCGCATTTGTGATGGCTTAGTTGTGACGATGCGGCATTTCTTTCGCAATCTCTGGCATTTTACCTTGGCCCGATTCGGCGTCGAAAGAGAATGGAAAGGCGCCGCAACATATCAATATCCCGAAGTGCGGCGACCGCTGTATCCGCGGTTGCGCACGCTGCACCGCTTGACCAAGCGCGAAGACGGCACGCCGCGCTGCGTCGCGTGCATGATGTGCGAAACCGTTTGTCCGGCCAAATGTATCTATATCGTCGCCGGCGAGCGTCCGGAAAAAGAGATTGAAAAATATCCGGTCAAATTCGATATCGATCTCGGCATCTGCGTGTTCTGCGGTTATTGTGTCGAAGCGTGTCCGGAAGACGCGATTCGGATGGATACCGGCATTCTCGAATTCTCTTCATATACGCGCAACGGCATGATTTTGACCAAAGAAATGCTGCTGAGTTTCGAGCCCCACCCCGAGTATTATACAGAACGAAAGGATTTGGAACTGACAAAGAAGCTGGCTGCACACCCACCCGAAGAGGAGGCCAGGGTATTGTGCATTAACTTTTTCGCCTTGTAAGCGGAGCTCGAATTGTGTTTATAAAAGTAGGATAAATCGGCTCATTCGCTTTCCATATCCGGCTTCTCCTGTAACAGGCATTGATGTACTCAAGTTCCTCATGAAAGAATGCAGCGCCTTCTTTTGCTCATGACGACGACAACGTATCGGGCTGGCGCATTCCTCGAAGCGGCGAGGCAGCTCGACGTGCCAGTGACTGTCGGGTCCGAACGCCCGCAGGCTTTGGCAGCGGCGAATCCAGGTGGATTCCTCACACTCAACTTTCTCGCGCCCGAGGAGGCCACGCGCACCATCGTCGAATTTGCCAAAAAATACCCGATACGTGCCGTCATTGCCGCGGATGATGACGGTGTGATCCTCGCTGCAATGGCCTCGGCAGCGTTGAGTCTGTCGCACAACTCGGTGGCTGCAGTCTCTGCCGCACGAAACAAGCGCCGCATGCGGGAAATTCTGTCGGAGGCCGGAATTCCCTCGCCACGCTATGCGGCATTCACGATTGATCAAGATCCCTTGGAAGTGGCGCGCGGTGTGAGTTTCCCCTGCGTCGTTAAGCCCTTGTTTCTCTCCGCCAGTCGCGGCGTTATCCGCGCTGACGATGCGACGCAGTTTGTTCTCGCTTTCCGCCGCGTTGCGAACCTTTTGCGCCGGCCCGAAGTCGCGGCCCAAGGCGGTGCACTCGCGCAGCAGATTCTGGTCGAAAGCTTCATACCCGGTTTCGAGGTCGCGCTTGAAGGACTCCTCTCCAAAGGCAAGCTCAAAGTGCTGGCGCTTTTCGACAAGCCGGATCCTCTCGACGGGCCGTTCTTTGAAGAAACGATTTACGTTGCACCGTCACGCCTTTCCATTCGTATGCAGGAGATGATTGCAGACTGCACGGCGAAAGCAGTGATAGCGCTCGATCTTCGGGAAGGGCCTGTTCACGCGGAGTTGCGGGTTAACGACGAAGGGCCATGGATTCTCGAGATTGCACCACGATCGATTGGCGGGCTCTGCTCGCGCACGCTGCGCTTTGGAGATGGCGTCTCACTTGAAGAGCTTATTCTCCGGCATGCCTTGGGACTTGAAGTGGAGTCCTTCGAACGGGAAAAACGAGCCGCCGGGGTGATGATGATCCCGATCCCACAGGCCGGAATTCTTCGTGAAGTTCGAGGACAGGAAGACGCCAGTAAGGTTCCAGGTATTGAAGAGATCAGAATTGCGATTCCCCTCGGGCAAGAGGTGGTTCCTCTTCCGGAAGGGACAAAGTACTTGGGATTCATCTTTGCTCGCGATGAAACTCCGGAGCGTGTCGAAGCGGCGCTGCGCGAGGCCCATCGCCGGCTCGAGTTTCTCATCCTGCCGCCGCAAAAGAGCAGGGACGCCGATTCACGAGAAGTTCCGCGCTTCTCTCGAATTCATAACTGAATGAGGTTACAACGGGTGCGGATCGAATTACCAGGGTTGCTCATGGAACACTTCATTGAACAGCATTCCATACCTGACACCTTTGGCAGGCCTCTTCGCAACCTGCGGGTGTCAGTCACAGATAGGTGCAACCTGCGCTGTCAGTACTGTATGCCAGAAGAGGAATATGTCTGGCTTCCCCGTGAAGACCTTCTCACTTTCGAAGAGCTCAGCGAGTTGGTGGGCATCTTTACGGAGCTTGGCGTAGACAAAGTGCGTCTCACGGGCGGCGAGCCGCTCTTACGTAGAGACCTTCCGATCCTGGTGAAGATGCTGGCGCAAAACCCCCGGGTCAAGGACCTTGCCATGACGACCAATGGCGTCTTATTGGCCGAATTGGCGAAGGCGCTTTACGATGCCGGCTTGCACCGCGTGACTGTCAGTCTGGACACGCTCCGACCCGAGCGCTTCAAGGCATTGACCAGACGAGGCATGCATGAAAAAGTGCTCAATGGGATCAAGGCGGTTCGAGAGGTGGGTTTCAAAGAACTGAAGATTGATACCGTTGTCATGCATGGGACGAACGAGGACGAGCTCATCGATCTACTCGAATATGGCTGGCAAATTGGCGCTGAGGTGCGCTTCATCGAATACATGGACGTGGGCGGGGCAACGCAATGGTCGATGGACAAGGTCTTCTCACGGGTTGAGATTCTTGAGGTGCTGCGACGCTGGTATGGCCGAATCGAGCCGGTTATTGAAGACAGTTCAGCGCCGGCGCAGCGATACCTCCTGCCGAACGGCGTCATGTTTGGCATCATCGCCTCCACTACCACGCCATTCTGCCAAACCTGCGACAGAAGCCGGCTCACCGCCGATGGCATGTGGTATTTGTGTCTCTACGCACAAAATGGGATCGACTTGAGAAAACCTCTGCGTGGCGGCGCCTCGAAAGAAGAGATCAAGTCCATCATTGTGGCCGGATGGACGCAGCGAAGGGATCGTGGTGCAGAAGAACGAAAAGAGCTGCGTTCCAGAGGCGTGTTTGTTCCAATAGAAGGGCTCAAAAAAGACCCGCACCTTGAAATGCATACGAGGGGAGGATAGTCGAAAAACTGCAACCCCCGAGGTATTTAATTTCATGAATAAGGCGTGAGTATTTGCATAGCTAAATTGTAAGGAGAACCCATGCTAACTATCACTGATTCGGCAAAACAAAAAATTCTCGCGCTATTGGAAGCCGATGAGCAGAAAGGTTTCGCCCTGCGCGTAGCCATTAAAGGACGCGGGCCTGGTGGATTCGAGTACGATCTTGGGTTCGTGAAAGAGGAGGACAAACCGGCCGATGACACCATGGTCGATGCAGGTGGTTTTAAAGTTTTCATCGATCCCCAGAGTGCACCCAATCTCAAAGGCGCGACCGTAGACTTTGTCACTGGTCTTTTCGAAAGCGGTTTTAAGATCGAGAACCCAACCTCTATTTGGAGCGACCCCAAGGCAGCGGCTGTTCAGCGGGTGATCGAAACCCAGATCAATCCGGGCGTGGCGGCGCACGGCGGTCACGTCACCCTCCTGGACTTGAAGGACGACATCGCCTATATCGCCCTCGGTGGTGGTTGCCAGGGGTGCGGGATGGCGGATGTGACCCTAAAACAGGGGATCGAAGTGATGATCAAGAAAGCGGTCCCCGAGATCCGCCAGATCATCGACACGACGGATCATGCCGGTGGCACCAACCCGTTCTACCAATCGTCCAAGGGTGGGCGGTCTCCACTGCTGTAGTACGAAGAAGTGGCTCGTGAACTCATGTATATCCTTCTCATTTCAACTTATGAGCTCGGTCATCAACCTTTTAACCTTGCTTTGCTAGCGTCGCATCTGCTACAAGCCGGGCATCAGGTGCAGTGTCTCGATTTAGCCGTGCAGGGTTTTGAGGCGGAAAAGGTGCGGCGGGCAGAGTTTATTGGCATTTCTGCACCGATGCACACGGCTTTGCGTCTCGGCTTTCTGACCGCACGCCGCGTCAGGCAAATCAATCCTGCCGCTCATATAAATTTTTATGGGCTATATGCCGGACTCAATGCCTCCTACTTGCTAGACACCGTGGCCGATTCGGCCGTCGGTGGTGAATATGAACAGGCATTAGTCACGTTGGTTAACGCTATCACACAGGGCGATAGCGGAGTTATCGCGGGCGTGGAGCGTCCGGCGGCAAGTGGCGGCACGCACTTTCCGAGACAGAAATTCATAGTGCCTACTCGGCACCTGCTACCACCGCTTTCCCAATACGCCAGATTGGCCATCAACGGCGAACAAAGGCTTGCAGGATATGTGGAAGCAAGTCGCGGCTGTGCGCATAAGTGTCGCCATTGTCCGATTACACCTGTTTATGATGGACGTTTGCGCATCCTCCAGCAGGATACTGTGCTTGCAGATATCGAGCAGCTTGTCAGGATGGGGGCGCAACACATTACGTTTGGCGATCCTGATTTTCTCAACGGCGTCAAGCATTCGCTGCGAATTGTGCGAGAAATGCGGGCTTGTTGGTCAGATTTAACCTTCGATTTCACCGCCAAAATTGAGCACATTCTTGAATACCAGCAACTCATGCCCGAATTTTCCCGGCTCGGGTGTGTCTTCATCCTTTCTGCGGTGGAGAGTTTGAATGATGGAATCCTTGTCATATTAGACAAAGGACATTCTCGTGCTGATGTGGAAAAAGCGTTGGAAATCACGCGGAGCGCCGGTATCCCATTGCGTCCATCCCTGATGCCTTTTACCCCTTGGGCGACGCGGCAAGATATTATTGAGCTCATCGACTTTGTCGAAAAGCACGGTCTGATCGCGCATATCGCTCCGGTGCAGTTCAGTATTCGGCTGTTGCTACCGCCGGGGTCGCCGCTATTGGCCTTGCCGAAAACGCAACCGCATCTCCAAGACTTTGATGAAGAAAAATTTACTTTTCTCTGGAAGCATCCTGACCCTGCGATGGATCGATTGCAGAAGGCGGTTGCGACCTGCGTTGAAACAGCAGCAAACGCAGGCGAAAATATTTACGAGACTTTTGCAAAGATTCGGGAACTGGGATACCGCGCCTCTGGCCGGCGTCCAATACCGCAAATTGACTATCCTTCATCTGCACGAATGCTCCCACCACGTTTGACTGAAGACTGGTTCTGCTGAGCGGAGCCCACGCGGGATCAGTTGATCCCTATTTAAGAAAATTGACAAAGAAAAACACTTGCCTTCCTCTTGATTTTGCTGCATATTTAAAGAAGTGTACAACTTCTTAAACGAAAAGGAAAGTCGAGATTACGATTTGGACGCATAAAATCAACGGCCTGACGGAAAGTGATTTCATTTGGGCCGCAAAGATAGATACGTTATAACAACCATAAAATTTTGAAGGAGGCAGACTATGGCACAATTCGTCAAAGTTGCAACCACCGACGAGATCGCCCCGGGAACGGGCAAGCAGGTCGAGGTCAACGGCAAGCAAATCGCGCTTTTTAATCTTGACGGTACTTTCTATGCGCTTGACAATACCTGTACGCATCGCGGCGGCCCGCTGGCGGAAGGATCTGTCGAGGGCGAGGAAGTTACCTGTCCCTGGCACGGTGCGCAATATAACATCAAAACCGGTGCGGTATTAAGCCCGCCGGCGCCGCAAGGCGTGGCAAAGTATAACGTGCGCGTACAGAGCAATGATGTTGAGGTGGAAGTTTAAGAAAATCTATCGTCCGAGCGCTTTTAGTTCGGCACAAGAAAATAGCTTTCGAACTTCGTCAAGATCAAGCAACAGAGCGCCCGGACGATGATTGAGAGGTGTGCTATGGCCGAAGTCATGGTCCTCAAAGAGGTTTTGAAAACACTGACAATGGAGGGGGAATTGTATGAGAAGCATCCTGATGGCAGCCTGACGTGCTTTGCCTGCGGCCATCGCTGTCTCATTAAAGAAGGCCGCGATGGCATCTGTCGCGTGCGTTTTAATCAGGACGGCAAGCTTTACGTACCTGCGAATTACGTCGGCGTATTGCAGATCGATCCCACGGAAAAGAAGCCGTTCTTTCACGCCCATCCCGGATCGTTGGCGCTGACCTTTGGCATGTTGGGATGCGATTTTCATTGTTCTTACTGCCAAAATTGGGTCACTTCGCAAGCGCTACGCGATCAGAACGCCATGGCGCCGCCGATGGAGATTCGTCCGCTCGATTTTGTGGTTCACGGCAAACGCTATCGCGCCAAAGTTATCGCTAGCAGCTACAATGAACCGCTCATCACGAGCGAATGGGCAGTGAAAATTTTTCAGGAGGCGAAAAAAGAAGGCTTTACCACGGCATACGTTTCGAATGGCAACGCCACACTGGAGGTTCTAGATTACATTCGGCCCTGGACGGATCTCTACAAGATCGATCTGAAATCTTTCAATGACCGCAACTATCGCAAGCTTGGCGGCGTTTTGCAACACGTTCTCGATACCGTCAAAATGGTTTACGAACGCGGCTTCTGGTTGGAAGTGCTGACGCTGACCATTCCCGGCTTCAATGACTCCGATGCAGAGCTGGACGGGATTGCCAAATTTATCGTCAACATTTCTCCGGATATTCCCTGGCACGTAACGGCGTTTCACAAGGATTACAAGATGACCGATCCGGATAACACACCTCCGGAAACGCTCATCCGGGCCGCGAAAATCGGCTACGATGCCGGCTTGCATTTCGTATACGCCGGCAACTTGCCCGGCCTGGTGGGCACGTATGAAAACACTTATTGTCCCAACTGCCAAGCTTTGCTCATCGAACGGTATGGCTTCAAAGTGCTGCAGAATCGCATTGTCAATAGCTCGTGTTCGGAGTGTCAGACCAAAATTCCTGGCTGTTGGAACTGAGTGAAAATAAAAAAGAATTCTCAATTACCATATTGATAATCACCGCTTTTTATGCTGTTAAAATACAATGGCAAACTGGTATAGTATGAAAAGTAGTGGCAAATCTAACCGTCTTTTGTTTTCATAGGAATAATCATGGAAAACGGTAGTGCAAAAGCCGATATCAAGAATGAAATTATCAAAGTGCTGGAAACTTGCTTCGACCCTGAGATACCGGTAAATATTTATGAATTGGGATTGGTTTATGATATCGCTGTGGATCCCTCCAACAACGCGCTCATCCACATGACGCTAACCACTCCAGCCTGTCCCGTCGCCGGCACGTTGCCGGGTGAGGTGGAAAGTAAGATCAAAACCATACCGGGAATCAATGGCGCCAGAGTCGAAGTCATTTGGGAGCCCCAATGGAATCCCAATATGATGAGCGAGGTGGCAAAATTGGAACTTGGTTTTATGTAACTCCTACGGGCGTAGGTCGGCCGGTTCGACTGGAAGGGTTTCGGTCGAGACCTGTTCGAAAATGAAATTGGCTGCAAATACTCGTTCGATGGCTGCTGGAAATCAACCGAGTGGCTCCCCCTCTGTGTTGTTCCCACCACGATAAATTTTCGTTAAAAAATTTTGCTTGAAAATGCGGGCTGCTCTGTCTATATTGATGAAGTTAGACAGATTATAAGCGCGTGCGAGCATAAATACAGGCAAGAGCCGAAGTGTGGTAGCTCGTCGTAGCGTCTTTAAACGATAAATATTTTAGGAGGCAATATGCGCACTTCTACGAAAAAGCCACAGCTAAAGCGCAATGCTCGTTACCTCAATGATCGCGCTTTTTGGCAGCTTAAACCTTACATTGACAAGACATATCCGCCTGGTCATTACATCGGTCTTGTCGATGGAAAGATCGTCGCCGATGCTTCGGATTTTGACACGGTCCATGAAAAGTTAAAGCTCATCGAAAAACGCCGTGATCACAGCATGGTTGTGCAATCGGGTGTTAATTACTTGAAGAAGGCCATTGATCTTCTCTTATAGGGGGAAAATCGAAAAATGGAACAAAAAAATCCATATAAGGGCGAGCCGCCTCGTCCATGGTTAACGGTCGTGTTTCAAAAATCTGCTGGGAGCGACAAAATCACCAAGCACACTTTAGTTGTGCCCCATGCTTGACGCCAAGAAAATTCGGCAGGATTTTCCGATCCTGCAGCAAAAGATCAACGGTAAGCCGTTGGTCTATTTGGATAACGCCGCCACTTCGCAAAAGCCGCTCGCGGTGTTGCGTTGTCTTGATGAATATTATCGCAGCTACAATGCCAATATTCGCCGCGGCATTCACACTTTAAGCGAAAAGGCCACGGCGAAATATGAAGAAGCGCGGGATAAAGTGGCGCAATTCATCAACGCGCCTTCAAGAAACGGCGTCGTGTTCACCCGTAACACGACCGAGAGTATCAATCTCGTCGCTTACAGCTACGCCCGCAAATTTCTCAAGCCCGGCGACGAGATTTTGCTCACGGAGATGGAGCACCACAGCAATCTCGTGCCGTGACATTTGATGGCGCAACAAATCGGCGTCAAATTAAAATTTATTCCCGTGACGGATCAGGGCACGCTCGAACTTGCCGATATTCACAAGCTGCTGACCGAGCGCGCCAAGATTCTTGCGTTTATCCACATGAGCAATGTGCTCGGCACCATCAATCCCGTGCGCAAATTAGCGCAGATGGCGCACGAAGTCGGCGCGGTGGTTGTTGTCGATGGTGCGCAAGGTGCGCCGCATTTGCCGGTCGACGTTCAACAATTAGGTTGTGATTTCTACGCTTTCTCCGGTCATAAAATGATGGGCCCGACCGGCGTCGGCGTGCTTTGGGGCAAAGTCGAGTTGCTCGATATGATGGATCCGTTTTTGGGCGGCGGCGAAATGATTCACGAAGTCTGGCTCGGCCGCTCAACCTACGAAGAAGTGCCGCACAAATTCGAGGCCGGCACGCCAAACATCGCGCAGATCATCGGCCTCGGCGCCGCGGTTGATTATCTCCGCCAGCTCACCATGCCTGCCGTGGCCGAGCACGAAGTTTGGTTGACGCGGATCGCGATTGAAAAATTGCAGCAACTCGACGGTCTGCAGATTCTCGGCACGGCGCCGGAGCGCGGCGCGGCGATTTCGTTTTTGCTGCCGGACGTCCACGCGCACGATCTCTCGACTGTGCTCGATAGCGAAGGCGTCGCCATTCGCGCCGGCCACCATTGCGCCCAGCCATTGATGCGCAAGTTCGATATTCCCTCGACGGCGCGCGCCAGCTTGTACGTTTACAATTTGCCGGAAGAAATCGATATTTTAGTCAGCGCCATCAAAAAAGCGAGAAAGATGTTCGGCCATGTCTCTTGACGCGCTCTATCAAGAAATCATTCTCGATCATTTCAAAAGTCCGCGCAATTTCGGGAAGTTGGACGGCCCGGCCACGGGCGTACATCACGAGAACCCTTCTTGTGGTGACCAGCTTGATTTGCAGGTTGTTATTGATGAGCAAGATCGCATCGGCAAGATCAAATTTTATGGCCGCGGCTGCGCCATCAGCCAGTCCTCCGCTTCGATGATGACGGAATTGGTGAAAGGCAAAACCGTTGCCGAAACGCGCGACGCCATTGCAAGCTTCAAGCACATGCTCACCGGTGAAGGCGAGGCCAAAATCGAGCTCGGCGATTTGGAGGCTCTTTCCGGCGTGAAGCAATTTCCCGTGCGCGTCAAATGCGCCACCCTGGCGTGGAAGGCGCTGGAGAGTTGTTTGGAATAGGTCACGAAATAAAACAGGTTTAATTCCCTTTTTCGACTTCGCTCAGAACTTTTTTGGAAACTCAAGAGTTCCAGGGGAACTGGGCTTTCTATTCGCGCCAACTTCCGGATGCCGCGCATGCCAATCGACCACCTTTTGCCGCCAAAGGTCTCGCCCCTCCTGACCGGTAACAATCTTAAAACTGTCGGGAAACTTCCGGGTGGGAAGTTTTCCGGGATAAGGGCCGGGACCCAGCCAAATGATCGTGTTGTTCTGACAAACATCGATGAGGCGCTCTGGAGGAAAATCAAACTTGGATGGCGCGGTAAGATGGGCTGCCAGGAATATGCAGTTCTTTATGCTGAAATGCGGATTCCGACCTGCATTTGTGATTTTGAAGAAATGGCCATGGCCGTAGGGTATGCCGAAGCCCTTATAGGGCTTGCCGTCCGCATCGATAACGCCTTTTTTCGTCTCCCAACTGTATGGATATGGCATCGCCTCTAAGCGCAACAGGACACGGTCCAGCTCAACCAACTCGCCCGTCCCTTCCGAGCTGGTGTCGCTTTTGCTGGGTCTGGTGCTGATCCCTGTGTAGCACCCGTCAAAGAGGGAGTCATAGACACGTCCGGAATGAAGATTGTCATTCTCGATGCAGTCGTCTCTTACATATTCACCCCAGTTGTGCTCAACGACCCAATGAACTGCGTCACTCGTGCGCACGCCGTCGTGCACATTGAAGTAATGAAGACCCGTGACTGTCATACCCGTGGCAGCGATGCTGATTGCAGCGCTGTTTCGAGTCGGGCCATCGAGGTCTTTCTGATCTTTCCATGAAGCATTCCAGGGTTTGTTGGAAAAGACGTAGCCCCCAATCCAACGCATACCGGTATCGCCGGGGCTCCCCTCCACCGTGATCATTCCCCATCTCACTTTGTAGTTGAGGAAGTCCGCCCGTCTGGCATGAAAGACTTTACCTGCAGCCGTCGTCGCGCTGAACTTCTCCTCAAAGTGACCGACTACGGTCTCGATTTTCTTGGCTGTATCCGCAGCCGTTTTTATCAGCATCGCCGCTGCCAAATTCCGGACCTTGAGATTCGAGTCTGATTCCGGAACTTTTACTTTGCTGCAACTGACCAGTAAAATTAGCAACAGTAAAACAAATCTTCCCATTTTGTTTCCGGCCATTGGAACCATACATTATTCAAAAAGAACGAAATCCGGTTGCCTCAACCAACCCATTAGTGAGCACATTTCGGTTGAGCTTCAAAAGGACGCCATCAGTAAGCGCCTTCTGCACCGAACACAACCTTGCTGGTGCGTGCCACGATATATAGATCAAGCCAGAAAGACCAGTGGCGCACGTAGTAGTTATCCAGTTGTACACGTTCCGAATAGGTGGTGTTATTGCGACCTGATACTTGCCAGAGGCCGGTTAGACCCGGTAGTACGGCTTTATACAATTCAAAACTCTCACCATATTTTGGGATCTCCGCCTCTACGATAGCTCGTGGTCCAACCAGACTCATTTCGCCGACCAGGATGTTCCAAAACTGCGGCAATTCATCGAGGCTCGTTTTTCGCAGCCAGCGGCCGACTTTAGTCACCCGGGGATCGTTCTTGAGCTTATGATCCATTTGCCATTCCTTGCGCAGTTGCGGGTCAGCGGCCAGGTACTGTTCGAGAAGCCGGTCGGCATCTAAAACCATCGTTCGAAACTTCCAGGCGCGAAACTCACGGCCTTTGCGCCCAATTCGCCTTTGTCCATAAATCAGAGGGCCCCGCGAATCCAGCTTTATCAACAAAGCGATTATGGCAACCACGGGCATTATGAATAATCCGCAGCACAAAACGAAGAGAATGTCCATAGCTCGCTTTATGGCTGGGGACTTTATCAACAGTTTCCGTTTTAAGCAAAAGCTGTCGAGTACGGCCAGATCACACATGCGATTTCCGATAGTAGGAATGTCACTATGATCCGGCACGGTGACCACTCGGGAAAGACTACCATTGTACTCGCCTAGAATTTGTAAAGCAGGCCAATTCGGCATGGCGACGATAGCGTAGGATACGTCGTCAATCGGTCTGGCAGATGGAGCGTGCTGGGCATTTTTTCTATCAAAGCCATTTTCGTTTCCGGCAATCACCAGTGACTCATGCTCCTCAGCTAAGACGATCGGTCTGAGCCCAAAGCGAGGATTGGAATTCAGTGCTTTAGTAAAGAACTCAGCGGAATTGTGGTTTCCAAGGACCAACACCGGTTGACCCCACCATTTAAACCGCGAGAAACACCTTCTTGCGCCCGAGCGAGCCGCCGGAATCAGCACCATGGTCAGGAAACAAGCCATGCCTAAAAACAAAAATAGTGCCGCTCCCTGATGGTGCAAAGGAGCCGATGCCATGAAGGTCAGGTAGAGCAACGCGGTCGTGATGGTTGTCTGCCGCAATTCGAGGACCGGGTTCAAGCCAGTTCCCGGATAAAGGCCAGAGGTGGTATTGATCGCAATGAAGGGTCCGCACAAAAGAAACACCAGCGGGAGAATTTCTATCCCCGGATGTTCTGAGAATAAAGAAATGACAGCAAAGACCATAAGGTTCGCTGCAATGAGCGCGACGAGATCTGCAATGACCAGCGGTAAGCTTGTCAGCAGCATCTGAACCATACGGCGATGAGAGACCGCTCCGTTTTGGTGAGCCGCAATTGGCTCTCTTGCTGCATGCAAGTCGTAGGATGCTGAACCTTTCGCTACGCTTTCCTGATGCTCTTGTCCAAGTAATGGCATAAGCTTTTCTACCTCCCAAAACCCAGGGAAACTGGGTTTTGTAGTTAATCCATACAAGCTTATTGGATTTGCGTAGCTTCCCTGCTCTTACCTTCCTTTCTCGCTATACCGTTAGCAGTGCACTCCTTTGGCCAAGCAAACGTTGATACAACGCGTCGGTCTCTTCTACCATTCGTTCCGCGCTAAAGGCGGGTACGACGCGTTTTCTGGCTGAACGACTCATTTCCTGTGCTTCCTTGGGATGATCGAGCAGCCAAAGGATATTTTCGGCCATCGCATGGGGATTCCCGGGTGGCGACAGCATGCCGGTGCTTCGATGGCTGACTAACTCCGGAATACCGTCAACGGATGTTGCCGCCACCGGTACGCCCACAATCATCGCCTCCGTTAGAGCGCGGCCTAACCCCTCCCAGAGGGATGTCAAAACAAATATGTCCAAAATAGACAGCAGTTTGGGCACGTCATTCCGAAATCCCAACATTTTGATTCTCGTCTCCGCGCCAATAGCCCTGGACACTGCGGCTTCTAAAGGACCATCTCCTGCCAGAATAAACTGAACGTCGGGTCGTCGAGCTAAAACGATTTTCGCCGCTTGCACGAAGTCAAGAGGCGCTTTTTGTGTCGACAGCCGCCCAATCATTCCGACGATCGGACGCTCTGAACTCAGCTCGAATGACCGGATAACGCTGTTCCGATCAACGGTGAGGTCACGAAAACATTCAAGGTCGACGCCGCTGTAAATGGTGACAAATTTCTCGGCAGGCCCTACCTCGAGCTCCAGGGCTTCCTTCTTGTTTAGCTCTGAAACCGTGACCAAGGCATCCGACAGACCCGCCGCATAGCGCTCCAGGCGAATATAGAATCGCCGTTTCAAGTGGGCTAGAGACCGCCGCCACAGCGCCGCATGAAAATCATGGGCGTCTTGCCACCCAAACGAATGATATGTATGAACCACTGTAGCGACCCCGGCGCGCTTGGCCGCAATCCGGCCGATGACTCCGGCCTTGGCAGTGTGGGTATGGACGATATCGTAGTTTCGTTCTCTGATGAAATCAGTGAGCTGCTGCAAAACGCGTTTATCTTTTGCAGCGTGTGGTGCTCTCTGCAAGTCGCGAAACAGGATGACTTTGTCAGCGCAAGCCTCGGCCCTTTCCTGCCACAGCTCGTAGTAATTGCCTGTGAGTATCCCCGCGGCTAGATCTACCTCGTATCGGTCGCGTGAAAGGCCCTTGATGGTTATCAAGGTGTTGTCCAGCGCGCCGCCAACGCCGAGGTGGGTTATGATATGTAAGACTTTAACTCGCTCCATTTCTCACTCGGTTATGAAAGTGCCTTCCAGATGACTTTTTTTACATTTAGAATTGTGTCAGGAAGCGGCAGGTCGGTATCAATATCATGGATGGAACTGGTTCCCGCCACATCCCATTTGTGGCGCTCCAGGTGCCGCACCTCGAGATAATCGTTTGAGTGTTTGTCGGCCTTTTGCCGCTTCGCATTTCGTTGCTTCGCTGTTTCAATTGACACATTGAGCCTGATCGTGATATCCGGGGCGGGAATCGATTTGTACAAACGCCGCTCAAATTGAACCAAGCGGTTATGGACGGTCGCACGAATCCCGCTGCCGGTCCGTTCGCAAAGACGCGGGCTATCCATGGCGCCCAAATGCTCCGACGGATAACGGTCACAAATAACAATTTCGCCGTTATCTGCGGCTCGTCTGCATTTGGCCAGTAATTGACGGCGATCCCAGGCTAAAGCGATCGCTCTGACCACGTAAAGCGGCGAGAAACCTTTATCTGCGGATCGAGATGCATCCGGATCCGCAGACCTTACTTGCTTTTGCCGATGTCGGGGCGCGGATTTTCGCGCCAGCGGCAAAATAAAGTTGATCGGCGACGTCAGCCAGGATGAAGGTGGTTTACCGGCATGAACCGTTCGCACCGCAAATGCCTTTCCGAGCCAACGACTTGCCTCGGCAACCAGCGTCGATTTCCCGGTCGCGTCTGGTCCGACAAAAGCGATTACGGCGTTGCCGGACGGCAGCGTCTTATTTCTCACATTCCCTTTCAGAATACATCTCAATTTCGCCAGCAGCACTTGAGTGTAGGCACTGATACGTTGGACAAGAGTATATTTTGCATAATCTCGCAGCCGTCTTCTGACTCGCATGGCAAGAAACACCTTCTTAAGAAAAGCATGGTTTTCATCAATAGCATTGATACAACTCAAGAATAGTGATTCGCTCACCGCCGGACAGTACATGCGGAGCAAAGAAAGTGCCTTAGCAAGGTCGGTGCCTTCAAGCAGGCATGTCAATTCATTGCGCACTTCAGCCGATTTCCCGGCAAGGCGAAGTATATCCGGCAGCGAACCGTACTTGATGAACGTCCTTAACACAAACAAAACAAGCTCCGATGGCTTCGAAGCGACTGCCAAGCGTCCCATCCTATCGCAGTTTTCCAGCAACATTTTCTCAAACGGAAGATAATGGCTCTTGACAAAGCTCTCGCCCGTCAACAGGACGGTAAAGAGGTGAACATGAACCAGTTTTCCCGTCATAGAATCAAGGCCGTAGTAATGAGTCACGCCCTGAGCTTCCGGTCCATACTTGATTTTCGCAACTTTGAAGTTGAGCTGAGCCATGACGTGCGGTATCCGCGATACAGATCCCCGTTCGACGAAAAGGTCCAGATCCTCTTCGCCATTTAATATCTTTTTTAGGTTGATATTACTTTTCCAGTGACAATAACGGATACCTTCTGCATGGAGCGAGTCTAAGAGGCGATTTATTAATTCCAGGCACGGGGTATCTGCTTGTGCATGGGGTGTTGTCCGTTCCGGTTCGCTTTGCAGATCAATATCCTTAATAACTGTTCCGATGAGATCGTAAGCTCGATCGAGCGATGGGCCGCTTTTCGAATGTGGCTTTGTTACTGTGTTGTTTTCGCCGTTTATCACGAACAATCTATCGGCGACCTGCGGCACTTTCTGCAGCTTTTCGAAAGTCTTTGCGGCTTGTTTAATGAAACCCTGAACTTTGTGCTCGGAACGCGCTTGAATCCTCGGATGTCCGCGTTTCAATGTCCTTTCCATGAGTATCGATTCCGGCTGCCAAAGAAAGGCGACCACGTCCGGCAATGGCGCCGATTTGATGAAATTCGACAAATCGCCATTGAGCCTACCGTTGCTGTGGACAAACAGGCTGTGCGCCGCTTGCACAATCCCTTCGTTATCGACCAAGACCATCTGACTTTCCGAACCAAGCCGCCGGATAATTTCATGGATGCCGACCTTCCGGAGCACAATTCTGACCAAGCTGGCCTTGTAGAACCAGGACCCTGGCGCTTGAAAGATGACCCCGAAAACAAAACGGCAAAACTCGCGATATTTCTGCCAATGCCACAGGCAGATGCAAGCCGAACAAATTTCCAAAAGTCGCCTTCGCATAAATTCACTTTTTATCCAATTGAGGTGAAGCTTTTGCAATACAAAATCGTCACCGAGAGTAATATCGACGCCTTGGCGTTTGCCAACGTCAACAATTTTTTGCGCCAGCGTCGTCTTGCCGGCGCTTGTGCACCCGATAAGCTCAATATGCATTTTGAACTGTCCGTTGATTCAGCCGATGGTGGCTTTAACTTTGCGCTTTGGTTTCATCTTATTTTTAATTCTTGCCAAACACCTGGGCAGAAATCCATCTCCCTGCGTTCCTACGTCTTATGCAAGCCAATTCATTTTTCTACACTGAAGTTTGTAAGTCGAGGCTCTGAGGTGCTGGCGTTATTGAGTGCCGCTGGAGCGTGCGTAGAGCGTGCCAAACAGCGGCTGAACTACCCGCCAGCCGGACGACCTCGGAAATAATAACGGCCACAGCAGCCCCTTGTAAACCGCCGGATGGAACGAGTAAGAAACAACCCAGAGCAACGGTGCCGGTAGTGAGAAGATACAATGGCAACTGTACTCTGATGTATCTTGCCGAGGTGATGACAGAAAGAAGCATCGTTGAGGTGTAGTCAAGTCCTGCGTCTATCATTACCAATACAAACAGTAAAGGCAGGGCGTACTCCGGTCCATAGAACAAAGTCAGAATCTGACGCCCGGCCACAACAGCGGCCAGGACCCCTGCACTACCCAGCAGGACGCCCAAGCCAACCAGCCGCAGCGCGAGCCAGCGAAACGCCTCGACGTTGTTGGCGGCATAGTACTTGGCTAATCGTGGACTGGCCGAACGCCCCAGAGCCTGTACCACGGTAGGGACTGCCTTTTGGAGAGCGGTTATGGCGGCAAAGATGCCTAGCTGATAGGAACCCAGATGCGCCTCAATAAAATAACGAGGAACATTGGTATTGAACGAAATCAGCATAGTTACAAAGCCAAGTGGTAAGGTAAACCAGACTAATTTGACCAGGGTTGCTGCGTGCCAGCGGGCACGGGGCAATTCTGTTGGAATAATATTGCCAATAAGCTTCAACGATGGATTCAGAGTCAAGGCCGCGTTTCGAATATCATAACCGAGCATAATCACAGCGCGGGCCACGACCATACCTATGACACCCCAAAAAACACTGCCTGTCAGATAAAAGCCTACGCCAAGACCTATCAGTGACAACGGCCCCTTGATCATCATTGATTTCGCAATGCGGTCCAATCTCTCCTGCTGCATAAACAGCCCATAAAAAGCATCACTAATGGCCTCAACAGCCTTGGAAGCCGCGGTAGCAACGATAATCAGAGCCAATTCCAATTGGAAGCCGGAGACCAGCACAATTCCCACAACAGCGAGCATCGCCAAGGCTGTCGTAGTCAGGCGCAAGGCGAGATAGTCTCCAAAAAGATACTCTTGTTTGGAATCAGTCGCCTGAATATCTCGCAAGCGCAAAGTAGCAAACATAAAAATCGGCGCCGTCGTCGCCAGACCCAGGGCAAATTGGCCGACGTGCTCAGGCGAGCCAAGTTTGGCCAGCACGATTGTCATTGCGAACCAGGAACCAGCATTGAAAACGTTGCCGACGAATGTCCATGAGAAATTCGCTCTTAAGCTTAAGCCGGAAGACAAGTTGCGGACCGACGTATTCAAGACTCTCTTTCCCTCACTTGCATCATGTTTGTTTTTTCCAGTTCTCCGCTACCTGGCGATATTGCCGATGAGAAACGTGTTGCACAGCCATTATTTTGCCCTTATTAATTTCCTGCCGATAATTTCCAACTTGAACAGTTACAAATTCCTTTTCCCTTGGTTCCTTTCTCCATTTTGACCTCCGTTCTCTTCACCATTTCTTAACGATCCCTTTTACAGCATCTTCCAAGGATTTTCTTGTAAAACCAAAAATCGGCACTTCGGACCAAATAGCAAAACGCCCGACCCCCAATTGGGATTGAATGAATAATGTAAAGCTACTGTTATTAATATATCTACATACTGTTATTAATATATCTACAAACATGAACGAATTTCTGCGGAATTTTTGGAAAAATGTCAATGTGTAATTGTTTATCTCTCCCGTCCGCCTCCCAAACCTCTCCCACGGCCGGCTGATTCTTTCTTTTCTGTATGTCTGGCTGGTCTTTTTTTTGGGGGCTGGCTGCCTGAGCGCGATGGAGCTATTCGTAGAACATCGGTTTGCCGCTTCTCATTTCCGCCAGCAGCACCTCCTGAACCAGGTCCCGCATAAACCAGTCAGGCAGGTGTTTGCCAGCCCGCAGGGTCTCGCGAACCTCGGTTCCAGAGATCATCGTGAGTGGCTGACCCTGTTCGACTTCGTACTTGCCAGTCTTGCTGTTGTATCCCACCGTTTCAAAGAAAACCGGCTTGACACCAATGTCACCGAGAGACTCAAACAGCTCTCGGTTGGCGCCGCGGGGATAGAAATTGCCGACTCCCGTGTGGTCGCGACCGACGATGAAATGACTGCATCCCATGTTCTTGCGACACAGCGCCGTAAAGACCGCCTCCCGCGGTCCCGCGTAACGCGAATAGGTGAAAAAGCAACCCAAGACGACTCTGCCCTTCGGATAGCAGCCGAACTCGAGCAGCGTTTGGTAGCTGAACAGTATCGGCTCAGGTAAAAAGTCACCCGGTTTTTTCGGCCCCGCCACGGGGTTGATGTAAATTCCGTCTGCGCCGGTGCACTCCAATGCCTGTAACTGGATCAACTCGTGCCCGCGGTGTGCCGGATTTCGCCCATGGAACCCAACGACTTTCGACCAACCCAGCCGCGTGAATATGAAGCGAGTCTGCGCTGGCGTGAGCAGGTAATGCCGGATGGGGGACGCCAGCGGTTGAACGAGCGTCACGTCGCCGCCCAAAAAGCAGTCGCCCCGGTCCATCAGTCTGGCGACGCCGGGATGATTGCGGCTGATCGTACCGTACATCCGCGCGGCGAGGCTTTCGAGATCGTACCGGTAGATCTCGGAAATATCGAGCAGGGCGTGAACGGTTCCCTGCTCATCCGTCAGGGCGACGCGGTCCCCAAGCGCGAAGGCCGTGGCGCCTTTGGCGCCATCTTCCGAGTTGACTTGCAGCAGGATCGGCAACGTCCAAACCTCACCGCTGGGCAGACGGTACGTATTCAGAACCGAATCCAGCGTTTCACGATCCATGAACCCAGTAAGTGGGGAGTAGGTGCCGTAGCCGAACTGCTCGCAGTCCATGAGTTCCCTCTCGGGGACGGCCAGGCGAGGCAGGCGCTCGATATCATCCAGATCGGCAGGCCCCGCTTCGCGGTGTACCAGCCGGCCACCATGCGGCTCCATAAGTAGTGAAACGGCATCGAGTGGGTAGAACCGGCCGCCGTCAAGCTCGTCGCGTTGGAATCCGCCGATGACCTTGCTAACCATGGATACACACTGGATGGGATACTTGCCGATCGCCGTCTCGGCAGCGAGAACCAGGCCGTCGGCTCCATCAGCCAGGGTGTTGTAAATGTCGTTAACCTCGGCCCGGGTGGGGGTGGGCATCGAGACCATCGTCTCGAGGAGGTTGGTGGCGACATAGACGCGACAAGAGACGTTCTTGGCGCGCTGGATGATGCTCTTTTGTGTCTGCGGAAGCAGTTCAATGGGGACTTGCCGCGACAGATCACCACGGTCGATCAACAGGGCGTCGGAGCCCGCGGCGATTTCCTCGAGGTTCTTCAGGCCATTGCGTGACTCAATCTTGGAAATGACGAAAGCCGTCTCGCCAACGAGGCGGCGAAGCTCCCGGACATCTTCACCGCGACTGGCAAAAGAGAGGGCAAAATGCGACAAGCCCATTTCGCAACCCAGCGTCAAGGCAGCCTGGTCCTTCTCAGTTAGCGGAGGCATCGGAATATCACGCTCGACTGTGACGGCTTTGTTCTGTCCCACGAGTCCTCCTTGAAGCACGCGCATCAAGACGCAGTCGTTGTCCCTGGCAATGACCTGCACCAGGACCGCGTTGAAGTCGATGCTAACAAAGTCTCCTAGCTGCAAAAGTTTCGCAATTTCGAGGGGATAAAAGTTGAAGTTCTTGTCGTCGGCAGGAACACGGCGGAAATGGACGCGCACCATCGTGTTGTCGCGCACATTGATGCTGCCGTCGATAAACTCGCCCGTGCGAATCTGTGCCCCCTCGGTATCCAGGCAGATGGGTACCGGCGTTGCTTCACGGATCGTCCGGATTATCCGTGGCAGGTCCGCCAGCTTGGTATGAGAGAGATTGATGCGAAACAGCGTCGCACCGCTCTGCTCAAGGCGTTGAATCGTTCGCCGGTCAAGCGATGCCGGCCCCAGCGTGCAAAGAATTTCGGGCGTCGCCCGAAGTGACTTCCGCGTGTCCACGAGTGCCTTGGATGGCGGCTGCAAATGGTGAAAGCTCATGGTGGACCCAATGGTGAAAGCTCGTGGTTTACGCACGGTTTCGGTTGGCGTCACGGCCGTGGAAGATTTGGCCGTTCGCGTTTCGTTCCCGATGATTTGGGCAATCTCTGGGGGAATCTCATAGCCGTGTCGCTGCATCTCGCCACTAATCTCCGGAAGAATTCGGGCCAGGTCGCGAGGATCAAACCGGCGCCATTTATCCTGTCGATCAGCTTTGACCCACTCCTTGGCGGCCTTCACCATGTCGTTGGTCATCTCCAACCCGCAATGTGAGCAGATGCGCTCCAAATCGGAGATCGGGTTTTCGACAAAATCCTCGTATTTTAACCGCAAAATCCGGCCATTACCCAAAAGGGCCAAATCCTTCTCGGCCTTTCTCGAACATACAGACCACTGCTTGGCGATGACTGTTAGAAGATCTTGCGTTTTCAGGTCCTGCTGAATGCCTTTGTAGCGCGGTCCCCAGATTGATAGGTACTTCCGCCGCAAGACCCGTTTATTGATCTGTTGCACCATAAGGCGGCGCCCCCAATGATGCAGTTGATTGATAGGAGTATCCTTCAAACGCCGGACGATTCCCCTTGCTGTGACCGTGCGCTGCCACTTCAGTTCAACGGAATTGATAAAGGAAAAAGGATTCCTAACTATGAAAAGGAAGGTCGCCTCAGGGAAGATCGCACGTACGTACGGAATTCGCAGAATATTTTGGGGCGTCTTTTCCATAACTATGCCATTTCCGTGCTGCTTCTGAAACTTCAGAAATTGTTTCCGGATATACCGTTTGCCTCTGTCGGTCGCGTCACTTTCGTCGAACTCATCGTGACCTCTTCCAGGATCGGCATAGAGCCAAATAGCGTTGGGCTCATACCATTTCACAATATCCGGATGCACGGCCATAAGCTGCTGCACAATCGTTGCGCCCGAACGCGTGTTGCCAAAAAGGATAATAGGTGGCTTCAATTCGCTTGACATTTAGCTATCTTTCTTGTCGAATTCTGGTGGAGGAAAAGTCATTCTCAAAGTCGCTGCCAGTGTTGATGATCCACTCAAGATTGCCGAATCATGAAATATCAATTGAAAAAGAGCAAGAATATCGTCAGCAAAGCCCAAACAACGATAACGTGCCCCGAGATAAGCGTTGCCGGCTCAGTGAAAAACTTCGCGACTTTGCTCATGGTTGCTTCTTTACCACCGGCCATTTTAAATGTTCCCGAGGTGAATCTAAAGAACATCGCCTCCTGCAATGCTAAAACTGACCACAACTCACGTGTATGGAATATCTGATGGGTTAACGATGCGGCCAAAATTGCCACAAAAGTGGCCAGGAAAACGACGACTTCAATTCCGACGCGTTGCGGATATTTGCTATGTATCTTTAAGAGAGCCACGCTCCGGCTGACCGCAACTCCGGCAAATAGCACCAAGGCCAGCGTGGTGAACAGTCCGCGTTCCACTGTGAAAGCGAGCAAATCATTATGCAACTGTTTGTCTATCCCATCCAGCTCCCTGAAATTTCCGGGGCCAACGCCCAACAAGAATGCATTGCGATCCAGAAATACGTCCCTTCCGCGCTGCCACAGATCAAATCGCCCCTCGGCCGATTTTTCGGACCGCCCAAACAAGATATTTTCGAAGTGGATCTGACGGCCTTGATTTTGATTCAAAACAAAAGTGAATACCCCCCCAAGAAATAATAGCAGGATAATCAACTGCACGGAGCGTTTATTAATCAAGACCCCACGCTGGCCAAAAACTGATATGGCAATAATGGCGGTTATCAAGCCAGTCGCAAGTGCAACCGTCATACCCATCGAACCTGTAGCCAGAATACTGCAAATTAACACTATCGCTAATACCGTAGCCGTGCGTCTGGGATGATTCGACAGTAGAAGCGGTGCAAAACCCAATAATTGGAAAAGAGCAGCCTTGTTGGCATCCCCGGCCTCCTGAGACATGAACAATCCGGAGGGGCGGTAATAGACAAACGCCGCTGGCTTTCCAACCAAACCGGCTGTCATCTGCCAGATGTCTGGCGATAAGAACTGAGCAATAATCAGGAGTCCATGGAGAATCACCGCCCCGCTCCAAACGAACATAATGCGACGCAAGTCGTTAGCGTGTAATCTGGAAAAAAGCACGGCCGCGGTCACAAACCAAACGAACAAATAGACCTCTTTTAAGATAACAATCAAGCTCTTCGACGGATTGTGGGCAGCAAACGCGCTAACGAAACTGCCAAGCAGAATAAACAACATGGCAACAGTGTAAGGCAAACTGATTCTGGCTTGACGCCCAAAAATAAAAGACAACCATAAAACGGGCAGGGCCAACAAAACCCAAAAATCGACCAATTCCAGATTGTGCGGTAAAGTGAAAATTTTCACTGGCGATAGAAGTACCGCACCCAACAGCCATATCACTATAATATACCTTGACAAAGACGATTGGCTTGCTGCCGAATCGCCCATTGCCGGGGCTGCCAGGTTGTTCGTGGATGCTAGATTAACCATTTCTTGTCCAATTCTGTCTATTTTTGCAGCAATAACTTTCCGACAAACCTTTGTTGCCCCACCACTAATCGAATGAGATAAACGCCTGACCCAACCCCCTGGCCAAAATCATCGCGGCCGTTCCACAGCACCCTCTTGAATCCCCCAGACTGGATTTCATCCACAAGCTTCCGTACTTGCTGTCCCCTTACATTGTAAATCACCAAGCTTACCCGGCCTGGTTTGGGAAGGGCGTATTCGATTCGCGTTTCCAAATTGAACGGGTTGGGATAACTGGGATTCAATGTGATCGTTTGAGGCAGAGTCTCCGTCGAAAGTGCGGTGGCATCGGATTCTGACCTCGGTGGCACAGCAAGTTTGGGCTGACTGCCGCCTGAGTACGTCACGGTCAATTTCGGGCAATTCGACACGGTCCCATTCTCTCGCGATGAGAAATCCAGCCCATTGCTGGCATTAATGTAGTCCAGAATGGCAAATCCGTGATTGGTGGCAGGATTATCCACCCACGACTGCACCATGGCAACGCCGGAGGCGTTGAGCGAAAACGTCTGCAGGCCCGTAGTGGCGGCGGTGATCGCGCCCAACACCGTGGTTCCTCGATCCCCGGAACCGTCCGCGCCCGCGACCTCCCAGCCCAGCCCGAAGGCATACTCATTCCACGTGGCTGCGCCCTCAACCCAGGGTCGCTTCATTTCATAAAATTCATAGTTGTTCGTTGACGTATTGGTCACGTTCACGGTGATGTCGACCGACTGAATGATGCTCCCGGCGGGAATGCTGGTCAAATCCCAGGACAGCAGCGATGAGACGTCCGGGGAACCATCCAGTTCCAACTTATCCGAGGTGCCGTAGTTCGTCGTCGGAGTCCCGCTCAGCAGTTTGGTGTCGCGCGTGCCGGTGTAACCATTAACGCCGTCCTGAAAGGACACGGTTTCCAGTTGTTGCCCGCCATCGTCGTTGGTAATCGTGCCGATGCCTTGATTGTCGCCGATGGTAGCGTTGACCGCATTACTCAAATTCACAAGGAATGTCGCATTCGGCTCCTCGAGCAAATCGCCATTGACCACCACCGTCACCGGTTGGCTCGTCTGGCCCGGCGAAAAACTCACCTGTCCGGAGGCCGCGACATAATCGTTGCCGGCCGTGGTAGCGGTACCATCGGCAGTCGCGTAATTCACCGTCACTGTCTGGCTGCTCGTTCCAGACAACGTCACGGCAAACACCGCGTTGACGGTGCCGCTGTTGCCCTCGGTCACCGCTACATCGTTGATCGCCAGCGACGGTGCACCATCGTCATCGTTGATGGTGCCCGTGCCTTGATTGTCGCCGATGGTGGCGTTGACCGCATTGCTCAAATTTACCACAAACGTCTCATTCGGCTCGTCGAGCACATCGCCATTGACCACCACCGTGACCGACTGACTCGTCTCGCCCGGCTGAAAGGTCACCTGCCCGGAAACCGTGACATAGTCACTGCCCGCCGTTGCCGAGCCATTGGCGGTGGCGTAATTCACCGTCACCGTCTGGCTGCTCGCGGCGGACAACGTCACGGCAAATACCGCGTTGACCGTACCACTGTTGCCCTCAGTCAGCGCCACATCATTGATCGCCAGCGACGGCAGGGGTGGCGACCCGCTTCCCCCATACGTCACGGTCAATTTCGGACAATTAGAGGCGGTCCCGTTCTCCCGCGAGGAGAATTTCAACCCATCGGTGGCGCTGATATAGTTCAAAATGATGAATCCATGGTTGGATGAAGGATTATCCACCCACGACTGCACCACGGCAACGCCAGAGGCGTTGAGCGAAATCGTTTGCAGCCCCCTGCTTGTGGCGGTGAGGGCACCTACCACCGTGGTTCCTCGATCCCCGGAACCGTCCGCGCCCATAACCTCCCAGCTCAGCCCGGAGGCATACTCATTCCACGTGGCTGCACTTTCAATCCAGGGTCGCTTCATTTCATAAAATTCATAGTTCTGCGTCGACGTATTGGTCACGTCGACGGTGACGTCCACCGACTGAATGATGCTCCCCGAGGGAATGCTGGTTAAATCCCAGGACACCAGCGACGAGAGGTCCGGGGAACCATCCATTTCCAACCCAGACGCGGTTCCGTAGTTCGTGGTCGGGCTCCCGCTCACCAATTTGGTGTCGCGCGTGCCGGTGTAACCACCAACTCCATCCTGAAACGACACCGTCACCGGCGGTTGCGCGCCATCATCATTGCTAATCGTGCCGGTGCCTTGATTGTCGCCGATGGTGGCGTTGACCGCATTGCTCAAATTCACAAAAAATGTCTCGTTCGGCTCGTCGATCCCATCGCCATTGACCACCATGATCACCGGCTGGCTCGTCTCGCCCGGCTGAAAACTCAGCAGTCCGGAAGCCGACACATAGTCGATGCCCGCGGTGGCCGATCCATCAGCGGTGGTGTAATTCACCGTCACTGTCTGGCCACTCGCGGCGGACAACGTCACCGCAAATACCGCGTTGACGGTGCCACTGTTGCCCTCGGTCACGGCCACATCGTTAATCGCCAGCGTCGGGGTTCCATCGTCATCGTTGAT
>JAKEEU010000390.1 GCA_022616415.1 Candidatus Zhuqueibacterota bacterium
AACGGCGAATTCAGGCGTCCCCATAAAAATCAATTTCATAGCTCTTCTTGCGCGTTTCTATTTCCTAAACAGTACCGCGCGCGTCAGCAAGCGGGTGATTTGCGAAGGCTGCCGCTTGCTGACACGCGCGGTACTGCGTCAATTAGCGCAAGAAGTCTAGGCGTTGGCGACAAACCAAGTCAATCAGCTAAAAAATCAGGCCGGAAGATTGAGCAAAAAGCCCACCCTTCCGGCCTATAAGTGGAGAGTGTTGTTCAGCCTATTCTTCGTCAGTAACTTTGAAACTGATCTGTGGAACCAGGAATTGTCCTTTGACCAGCCGCAGCGTTTGGTCTTTCAGCACGCCGGCGGCCTCGGTGTTCAATTCCGATTCGCGCAACTCTTTGTACTTCCCATTTGAAAAAAGCAGCAGGTAGATCGGCCCGGTATTGTTTGCCGGTTTGCTGACCGGTTTGGGCTTCGCTGCCTTGGGTTTGGCTGTTGAAGCAGCCGTTTTCCCATCCGTTTTTTTGGATACAGAAGCGGGTGTTTCCTGCTCCTGCGCAATCAGGCCCGGTTCGATTGGTTCTACAGCCGTAAGGTTTGACATTGTTCCTTTGACCTCCCGTGAAGGTTTTTGAGATGGTGGAATGTGGGGCGGCTCGCGCTGAATTCCCGAACGAGTCTCCGTCGCAATCCGTGAATGCGCGCGGGATTCTAAAGGAGCAACCGGCCAAATGGAAACGCTCTCAGGCTGCTTTTTTTTTTCGAGCCGGAACGATCAACAATTGCGGGTCGAAAGCGCGTCCTGATCTCTTCGCCGCCGTTTCGAGCCTTTCGCGGATCGCGTCAACGCCCGGCGTTTCGACCAACGCGCCTTCCCAGTCCTTGCAGTTCTTGCGGAACTTGCAAGACCAGTAACAGACCTCCACTGCTTTCTGGCAGTCGTATCTTTTGCAGGCGATTTGCATATGCGCCTCCTCAGAATGGAATGTCGTCTTCCTCTATGCTCACAAGCTCTTCCTGTGAGCCGCGTCTGCTTTTAGAAGTTTTTTTTGGATTGTTTGAGTTATTGGATGCGCCATTGGATATGGCGCCTTGCGATTGATCCGCGCTTGCGGCCTCTTGCGCCGCGCCGGCGTTTGGCGCCTCGGCTCGATGACCCAGGAACTGAATCTCGCTTGCCGAGACTTCGGCGCTGAAACGTTTCTGGCCTTCCCGGTCCGTGTATTCTTCCAATCGCAAACGGCCTTCGATGTAAACCTGACGGCCTTTGGCCAAATATTCATTGGCCAACTCCGCCTGCCGTCCCCAGGCTGTCACGCGGAACCAGGTGGTGTGTTCTTCCATCTCGCCCGCGACGTTCTTGCGCTTATCGCTTGTAGCGATGGACATCTTGCAAAGAGCCGTCCCCTGCGGCGTGTAACGCAATTCGGGGTCGCGGCCCAGATATCCGACGATTGTGATTTTGTTGAATGACATAGTTGGCCTCCCTCCTTCTCTTGATGCCTTTTCTC
>JAKEEU010000391.1 GCA_022616415.1 Candidatus Zhuqueibacterota bacterium
AAGCCTTATCCGTTGGGTTCATCTATCCGTTGGGAAAATTTTGTTTTTGATGGCTGCCCGAAGGGCTCCAGTTTTCAACTTGTTTGAAAATCTGGCGTAGGCTCTTTAAAGTGAAATCTTTGCAGAAAAAGCAAAAAAAAATAGCTCACGAAAAATTTCTGGAAATTAATTCAGTGAGCTGTTCCAATTCCGTGAGCGATTAATTCCTTTTTGGTTGCGGCTTGTCCGCGTTGAACTTTTTTCCGTTGGTCTTAATTCATCCGTTGGGGGAATTTTTTAGTATATTGCCATGATGTTAAAGCACAAAAGACCTTTCCCCCCATTCAGATTTCTGCACACCTTGCTCGCCTCAGCGCTAATCGTATTGGCTTCCATGCAAGGCTGCAGCCATGTCGATACTGCCGAGCGGCGGGTCGTCATGCTTTTCGTCGATATTTCCTTAAGCTCTCTGCCGGAACGGGAAAATTACAAACACTACATCGAGAAGATCGTCGCCAAGCTTCAACCCGGAGACGTGATTGCTGGCGGCAAAATCATCGACCTGACGATCGCCGACTTTACGCCGATTTTCTACGTAGAGCTGCCGGCGTTCGATTTTTGGAGCGACAACCTCACCTTGCACAAAAAATTGGTGGAAAAAATCACGTCGCAACTGTACGCCAGCATCGACAGCGTGCTGCAAAGCCGCGGCAAGATCGAAAAAAGCGAGATCATCAATTCGTTTCTGGTTTGCGAGCAGTTTATGCGCAACAAAACCGGCAAGAAATCCATGGTGGTGCTCTCGGACATGATGGAATGCTCATCCGAATTAAATTTTGAGAAAGACGAACTCACCGCCGACTACATCAACCGGGCCATCGAATCGCTGCGCGCCAAGGGCCGCATTCCGAGTTTGCGCAACGTCGACATTTGGATCGCCGGCGCTTATGCGAGCAGCACGGAAAAGTATTTCGCCGTGCAAGGCTTCTGGAATCGCTACTTGAACGAAACCGGCGCCAATTGCCGGTCGTATTCGCACACACTGCTGGATTTTGAATAACAGGCCTGAGAGTAAATTCTCAGGCTAAAAGGCGAAAATCGGCTGAAGCCGATTGCGGCATGCGATAAGATTTTTTCAGATATATTTACCGAGTAGACAAAACCCCGATCTTCCTAGTGTTGCAAAAAGGAAATCGGGGTTTTGCTTTTTGAAGCATGCCATCCCAATCCCATCTTGCCAAATGAAGTTTGCCAAGGATTGTGAATGTTAAAATTTCGCAACCTTTCTAAAAATCTTCAAAAAATTTTCTTGACAAAAAAGCTTTTATTGCTTATACTGGCGCTGGCATCTTGGGATATTCTGCTAAGGCGATTGAAAAATCAAACGAGCAGAGTTGCGGGGTGGGGCGTAGAACCTCGTCTCCCAACTTTCCTTGAAATTCTTTATTAAAGCACGACCCATAGAACTTAAGGAGGGGTTTATGTACTTTTCTTATTGTTGAAACTGCTGACGGCAAATTCGAGGTGAAACAACAAACCAATCATCAACTGCTGATGGGCATGGCCCTCTTTCTCTGAGCCAATCAAACAAGCCTGGGGGAAGGAAATGAGTGAGCAGATTATTCTAAACGCTCTTCACAGCATAACTTTTGCAGGTTTGCGCCTAAATTGGTTTCGTGCATAAGATGCGGAGCCAAGAGTGAATAATCGAATTCTCAACGCAAGACTTTGAAGGAAAATCTTATTTCTTCGATCCCGCCGCGGTGTCCACCTTCGCCCGCACCGGCACTGCCGCCGCATGACTCTGATATCTTTCGCCAACGCCTCCTCCATCTGGCGCAAATCGTCGGGTGAAGCGCTCCCCACGAATGCGTTGCCGCTAATGCCTCGCCTATTTTGACGTTCGCAATTCTTGCGCCTGATTTTAAAACGCTTTCAAGCCCGCCCGCGCTCCCGGCCACCACCGGATTCAGGCCCATGCTCTTGCCCACCACCGCGGTTTTCGCCTTCAACGCGCCGTGCTGCCCGAACGCTTGCTCTTCCAAAACTTTGCAAATTTTGCAAATCCAGTGTCGAAATTATTTCCGCTTGCAAAAGTGCGGAATTTTTTGTAAGAATAAAACCATGCTGGCGACTAACATAATGCACAACCAAGCAGGGCTATGCCCTCAACAATAAACCTATGGACACGGCACTTCTTCCTTCCGCTTTCCGGCAAATGGCTTTGCCGAGCGCATTCGTTCACCCGGCGCCGCAAGAGACTTTTTCGGATGCGCGCTACGAAGTCCGCTTCGTGCAAAACGCCGCAGAGCTGGACGCGGTTTTAAAGCTGCGCTTCACCGTTTTCAATCTCGAGCTCGGCGAGGGGCTGGAAGAATCATATCGCACGCAGCGCGATCAGGACGAGTTCGACTTGAGCTGCCACCATCTCATCGTCATTGATAAAAAGAATGCGGAAGTGATCGGCACGTACCGCATGCAAACTTACGAGATGGCCGCAGCCGCCAACGGCTTTTATTCCGCTGCCGAGTTTGATTTGACCCGCTTGCCGGAAGAGGTGATTAAAAATTCCGTCGAGGTCGGCCGCGCTTGTATCGCCGCGCCGCATCGGAACGGCCGCGTCCTGTTTCTGCTCTGGCGCGGCCTCGCGGTTTACATGATGTTGACAAAAAAACGCTATTTGTTCGGCTGCTGCTCCCTCACCAGCCAAAATCCCGAGGAAGGCAGGCAAGTGATGGACTATCTGCAAGCCAACGGCCACGTGCATCCGGAGCTGCAAATTTTTCCGCAGCCCGATTTCGTTTGTTATGCGGATGATCTGGTTGTGCAAAAGAATTTGAGCGTCAAAATTCCGCGCCTGTTTCGGATTTATCTGGAATATGGCGCCAAGGTTTGTGGGCCGCCGGCCATCGATCGCCGCTTCAAAACGATTGATTATCTCGTCGTGTTGGACATTGCCACGCTCGACCAACGAACCTTTCACATGTTCTTTCCATGAGGACGATCCGGCTCTATTATCGCTTGCTCGGCTTGGGTTTGATTACGATTTTCGATTTTTTGCTCTTTCATTTCGGCAACGCGATCTTGTTTTGGGGGAGGTCGGAGCGGCGATGTTGGCGGAACTTTATGGTGAGCGCGTGGGCGAAAACACTGGCCAAGATTATGAATCTGAAGGTTCACGTCAAAGGCCGGCCGCCGCAGCCCCCGTTCTTTTTAGTCTCGAATCATCTGAGCTACCTCGACGTCATCGCCTACTTCACCCAGGTTCATTGCATTTTCGTGGCCACGGCGGAATTGGCGGATTGGCCGTTTTTCGGCTTGCTGGCAAAATCGGCCAACACGATGTTCATCGACCGGACGAACAAAAAAGACATTCCGCGCGTGATCGGGTTGATCGAGCAGGCGATTCACGATAGCGACGGCGTCATCGTTTTTCCGGAGAGCACCAGCACCAAAGGCGATGCCCTGCTGCCTTTCAAGTCGCCGCTGCTCGAATATGCCGCGGAGAAAAATTTTCCGGTCTCGTATGCGACCATTCATTACCGCACGGGAGAAACCGATCCGCCGGCCTATCTCGCGGTTTGCTGGTGGGGCGACATGACGTTCGGCGGCCATTTTCTCGATCTCTTGAAATTATCGAAAATCGAGGCAACCATCACATTCGGATCCGCCACGGTTAAAGGCGATGATCGAAAGACGATTGCACAAGAGCTATGGAATCTGGCCAACGAGCAATTTGTGCCAACAGTTGAAGCAGTCGGACTTGGATAGCAGAATTTACTAAAATTGAAAGACCGGTATGTCCAGGTCCGACTTCACAAAATGGAGAGTTTATGTCAGGTTATCAAATCATCCGTGACAATATTTTGTTCCTGCGACAAGGCATCGGCCTGCTAGAAGAATTAAACGATGAAATATACGCGAAGACAGTAACGCCATTTTTCAATAGCGGCACCGGCAAGCATATCCGCCATAATTTGGATCATTACGAAATGTTTCTGGCCGGCCTGTCAACTGGCTCCATCGATTACGATGGCCGCCAACGCGATCCGCAAATTGAAACGGATCGTCGCTACGCCATACAGAAAATGCTGTCGATTATCTCGCGCCTGGAAGGGATTGAGACGCAACGTTTGGATGATCCCATTTCAGTCAAAATGAACGAAGGCGAAGAAGTTAACGATTCTTCGTCACGGAGCCAATCCACCATCAGGCGCGAGCTGCAATTCTTATTGAGCCACACCGTGCATCATTACGCCCTCATCGCCATCATTCTGAAGCTTCAAGGATTCGACTGCGACGAGGATTTTGGGGTGGCGCCCTCAACGTTGAAATATCAGCGGAGCGTGAAGAACTAGTCATATAAAAAACACCGTCCGGACGCTTTTCCGAAGGTTTTGCCAGAGTTAATGAATTCGGCGTGACCTGCGGCTTGCTCAACAATTAACGTCGTGCAAAATCGGCTGCAACAATTTGCACTTTTTCGTGCAGCCAACCAACGTCTCGATCCCACCTTGCTCGAATCATATCACGCCAGCCATAGTGAAATGAAAGAAAGCACGGTTGTTGCATTGAGCCGAAGCTGATTGGTTTGACACGCTTGATTTGCAATTCTTTATAAAATTTTTACGCTTTCTCCCCCACCCTTTATACCCTCTGAATTGCTTCCCACCCTCACTTGCAGTAAATTATTGTCACATTAAGCAATCGTAGCTATTCACCGTCCGGAGAAGTTTTCATGACACTAAATGGCTATCTCCAAATTGGGTTCTATCTCATCGTGCTGATCGCGCTGGCCAAGCCGCTGGGATCGTACATGGCGCGCGTCTACGAAGGCAAATCTTTCGGACTCGATCGCGTGCTCGGTCCATTCGAGCGCTTGATTTATCGCTTGTGCGGTGTGCGCAGCGACGAAGAGATGAGCTGGAAAAAGTATGCGCTGGCGATGCTGCTGTTCAATTTCGCCGGCTTGGCGGTGCGCTGACGACGTTCAGTATCGCCAATGATGTGGCGAAATATTTTGCCATCATTCCGGCGGCGTTCGTGAGCACCTATCCGGTGCTGCATGCGCTCAACCTCATGAAATTGGCGACGCCTGCCAGCGCGATTCTCTCGGCAGTCATTTTCAACGCGCTGATTATTATCTTTCTCATTCCCCTGGCGCTGCGTGGCATTCGCTACCGTCCGGTGGGGGCGGCGACGATTTTGCGAAATAATTTGCTGATTTACGGATTGGGCGGCTTGATCGTGCCGTTTGTCGGGATCAAGGTGATTGATTTGATTCTGGTGGCGTTGGGATTGACATAATTTTTAAAGCTCATTGACAACTTGCCCAACGGATTAAAAAACGACCAACGGATAAAAACATGGATGGCAAAAACCATTGAATGATTTTGCCTTAAATTATTTTATTTTAATTCTGAGCATTGATCCGTTGGTCGCCTACGGCCGTAGGCTTTTACATCCGTTGGGCAATTGTTTGAAAGGATAAACTCTCATGCGTACACAAATCAAACCTGCGTTACTCATGCTGATCATCTTGACGATTATTACCGGCGTGGCATATCCACTGCTCGTCACGGGCATTGCTCAGCTCGTTTTTCCAAAACAGGCGAACGGCAGCTTGATTTACCAAGATGGAAAGCCGGTTGGCTCGGCGCTCATCGGACAGCCATTCGATGATCCCAAATATTTTTGGAGCCGCTTGTCGGCGACCGGCCCGTTTCCATACAACGCTGCCGCCTCTTCCGGTTCCAATCTTGGGCCGACTAATGAGGCGCTGTTGAAGGCCGTCGAGGCGCGCGTGCAAGCGTTACGGCAAGCAGATTCGAGCAATACCCAACCTATTCCGGTTGATTTGGTGACGGCTTCTGGCAGCGGCCTCGACCCGCACATCAGTCCGGCGGCGGCTTTTTATCAAGTGCCGCGCGTCGCACGCGTCCGCAATTTGGAAGAATCCGTCGTGCGCCAGCTTGTCGAAAAACACATTGAAGGCCGGCAATTGGGATTTCTCGGCGAGCCGCGCGTCAATGTGTTGAAATTGAATTTGGCGTTGGAGGCGCCGTCACAAAATGACTGACATTGCTATAATGCAAGAAGCCGTTTGCCAAAAACAGAATCATCCAATTCAACATCAATTTGGCATTCGTTGAAGCCAAGATTTCCGATGAACGTGTGCGCGGGCGGTTTGCTCTGCAGACCGGCACCTCCGTGAATCTCAATTACGCTGCCGAGGCGAACAACCGCGAACTGGTGCAATTGATTCAAGAAGGCGTTGTCGGATACCGCCTCGCCAACAACCTGTGGATCGATGCCGGCATTTATCTCTCACACATCGGGCTGGAATCGTGGATTTCGCGCGACAACTGGACTTACACGCGTTCGCTGTGCAGCGATTTTTCACCGTTCTACCAGACCGGCGTGAAGGCAACCTGGCAAGCTTCGCCGAAGCTCGCGCTACAGCTTCATATTTTGAATGGCTGGCAAAATATCGCTGAAACCAACAACGGCAAAGCCATCGGCTTGCAGGCGGCATTCACGCCTTCGGAAAATATTTCTTTGACCTACAACAATTTCGTCGGCAACGAGCAGAGTGACTCGCTGGCCTCGCGCACGCGATTTTTCAACGACATGGTTTTGAAATTTTCACTGAGTCCGTCATTTCAAATCGCCGGCATGTTTGATCTCGGTCTTGAAGAAAAGCCCGCTGGTTCGGGAAATTCGACTTGGTATGCTGCGATGCTTTTGGGAAAACTTCAGGCTACGTCCTCGCTCGCGCTTACCGGCCGCGTCGAATATTACGGTGACAAAGATCAGGTGATTGTGAAAACCGGCACGCCAGACGGTTTCCAAATTTATGGCGGCTCGATCACCGCGGATGTCATCGTTGCGCCGAATTTGCTTTGGCGTCTCGAAGGCAGGCTGCTATCGAGCAAGGACCGGATTTATCCCACAAATGAATCGGCAAAACTTTCAGAACGCAACAGCTTGGTGGTGACTTCGTTAACGCTGACGCTTTAGCAGACTGATGGGCCTTTGAAGCTGATGCAGCTCCGCAATGCTCACGATAAAACATAAGATTTAAGCTCATGAGAAGCTTGCGAAAGTTACTCAAACAATTTACACCTGCTCAAACTTTGCTGGCTGGGTTCATCATAATTATCTTGACAGGCTCATTCTTGCTGACCTTGCCCATGGCCTCATCTCAAGGTGTTTCCCAGCCTTTTATCGATGCTCTATTCACCACGACCTCAGCCGTCTCCACCACTGGACTTGTCGTCGTCGATACCGGGAGTTTTTATTCCCGCTTTGGTCAAATCGTTATTATTATCCTTATCCAGATTGGCGGCTTGGGATATATGGTCTTCATTGTTTCTATCGCTTATGTTTTTGGCAAGAAACTGTCTTTCCGGGCTAGCATGCTTCTCGAGGATTCATTGGCGGGGGTCTCTTTGGGAAACATAAAAAAAATTGTTGCTTCGGTGATTTGGTTTACCGTCCTTTTTGAGTTTGTTGGAGCTGCTATTTTAAGTCTCTTCTGGATGCGCGAATTTTCCGTATCGCGGTCGATCTACTTGGCGATTTTCCATTCCATATCGGCTTTCTGTACCGCCGGATTCGGTCTGTTTGCTGACAGTTTTTGTTCTTATCAAAGAAATTTTCTTATCAACGTTACGCTTGATATTGTCTGTATCGCCGGGGGCATTGGGTTTTTCGTCTTACATGACCTTCACACCCTCCTCGATAAAACCATTCACCAAACCAGGCCCCGGCTTTTGTCTCTCCATAGCAAACTGGCCGTGGCCGTTTCAATACTTGTGATGGCCATAGGAACGGGAGTTATTTTTGTTTCCGAAGGAAAGAATCTTCATTTGGGAGACAGGCTCATAACTTCCACTTTTCAATCCATCTCAGCCTCGACGACTACCGGCTTCAACACCATCGATATCGGCGCGATGAACAACACCAGCCTTTTTACAATCATTGTTTCAATGTTCATCGGCGCTTCGCCTGGCGGGACAGGAGGAGGGATAAAATCCACGACGTTTGGGGTCATGTTACTTTTTCTTTTCTCAATATTGACAGGAAGAAATGACGTGAATATCTTTAAGAGTCGCCTTTCCTCTGAAACAATAAATAAAGCATTGGCGATAGGGCTTATTTCCATTTTATTGATCATATTGGGCACAACCATTTTGACAGCTATAGAGAAGGCCTCTTTTATTCAAATTCTCTTTGAAGTGGTTTCTGCTTTTGGGACGGTGGGCTTATCGACAGGAATTACATCGGGCCTCAGCAATGGCGGGAAAATCGTCATTACCATTATCATGTTCGTTGGTCGATTGGGGCCATTAACGATGGGCCTTTCTCTGATCGGAAGACCAAAGTTGGTCCGCATCAGATATCCGCAGGAAAGGGTATTCGTTGGGTAATTTGCAAGCGCATGGCTGGCACATGAACTTTGTAAACAATCTGGCAAAATTGAATAATTCTGCTTATATTCGCTTTAGGCCGCGCGCGACAAGCGTGGCAACCTGCAATTCACCGCAAATGCTAACCAAGTTTTTTTCGTGGTGCTGACTTCGGTGCTGTTACAGGGAACTTCCATACCGCTGGTGGCGAAATGGTTGCGTGTAGACGTTCCCGCGCCTCCCAAGCGCGTTTACCCCCTTGAATACACGCCGGTCGGCGGCATCAAGGCCGAGCTGCAAGAACTGACCATTCCGGCAGGCTCAAACGTGATTGGCAAAGCGCTCGTCGAGCCGAAACTCCCAACCGGTTTTCTCATCGTGCTGATTGCCAGAAGTGGAGAGTTTGTTTTGCCGGGCGGCGGAACGACGTTGTTGGCCGGCGATACGCTGTTGGTTTTAGCAGAAAAAGAAATGTTCCATCAAGTTCAAGCTCAAATCAAAGAGTAAGACCTGTACCCTGAATTATTCAAGAAAGTGAAAAAAGTCGGAGGAATTTTCTCTGCAATTTATTATATTACAGTCATCTAACGACGAACACAACGGAGAAAATTCTCAT
>JAKEEU010000392.1 GCA_022616415.1 Candidatus Zhuqueibacterota bacterium
CCCCGCAGACTACACCAATCTGAAATTCGAAAACAAATTGGTCGACGAAACGAATTTCAACGTCTTCAAGTATCGCAATTATTATAACGGCGGCGGCGTGGCGATTGGAGACGTCAACAACGACGGCCTGCCGGATGTGTACCTGACTGCCAATCAGCAACCCAACAAATTGTTCCTCAACCAGGGCAATTTTCGCTTTCGGGAGGTGACAGTGCAGGCACGCGTGGCCGGAGCTCATAACTGGTCCACCGGCGTCTGCATGGTCGATATCAACGGCGATGGACGGCTGGATATTTACATCTGCAACTCCGGCAACATCAAAGGTGACAACCGCGCCAACGAGCTTTTTCTCAATCATGGGAATAAGAAAAATGGCGTTCCCATTTTCAAAGAAGTCGCCGCTGAATATGGCATCGATGACAAGGGGTTTTCCACGCATGCCGCCTTCTTCGATCATGACCGCGACGGCGATTTGGATTTGTATGTTCTCAACAACGCCTTCCGTGCCTTGAGCACGTTTGATTTATCAAAGAATTTGCGCCATGAACGGGACTACTCCGGCGGCGGCAGCCGGTTCTATCGCAATGACAACGGAAAATTTGTTGACGTAAGCGAGTCTGCTGGCATTTACGGCAGCGTCATCGCATTCGGATTGGGTGTGTCGGCCAGCGACATCAACAACGACGGGTGGTGCGACATTTATGTCGCCAATGATTTTTTCGAGCGCGATTATCTCTACCTCAACAACCGCGACGGCACGTTCTCGGAAAAACTCGAAGAGATGATCCGCCACACCAGCCTCTCTTCCATGGGCGCCGATATTGCCGATCTCAACAATGACGGCTTCATGGATATTCTCGGCACCGACATGCTGCCGGAAGATGATTATCGCTTGAAAACCACGTTCACCTTCGAACCCTTTGACTTTTATCAAAAGAAAATAGAGTGGGGCTATTACCATCAATTGTCTCAGAACGTGTTGCAATTAAATAACGGATTTGACTCCCAAAATCGCCTGACCTTCAGCGAAATCGGGCTGATGGCCGGCGTGGGCGCGACCGATTGGAGTTGGGGCGCGCTTATTATGGACATGAACAACGACGGGTTGAAAGATATCTTTGTTTCCAATGGCATCTTTCGCGATGTCACGGATCAGGATTATATTGCTTATCTCATGCAGGCAGAAAATCTGCGGAAGATCTTGCAAGGCGAGCGCATCGATTTTCCCGAGCTTATCAGCAAGATTCCCTCCACCAAGCTTTCCAATTATGCGTTTCGCAATAAAGGTGATTTAACCTTCTCCAACCAGGCAAAAGAATGGGGATTGGATTTGCCGAGCTTCTCGAACGGCGCCGCTTACGGCGACCTTGACGGCGACGGCGATAACGATCTCGTCATCAACAACGTCAACCAGCCGGCCTTTGTCTATCGCAACGAAGCCGATTCCCTCACTGACAATCATTATTTAAAGGTGAAACTCGTGGGCGAGGGAATGAATGCTTTTGCCATTGGCGCGAAGGTCACGCTCAAATCCGCCAACGCGCAGATCTTCGTCCAAGAACAGATTCCGATGCGAGGCTTTCAATCATCCGTTGATTATGTTCTTGCTTTCGGATTGGGTGAACGGAACGTTATCGATACCTTGCTCGTCGATTGGCCGAACGGAAATCAAGGAATGATGACGAATGTCCTTGCGGATCAAATGGTGATTCTCTATCAAAAAGACGCCGCTCTTCGCTCTCAGCCCTCCGCCCTCCACCCTCAGCCCCTCTTCCGCGACGTCACCGAAACCTTCCCTTTGCAATACCGGCATGTTGAAAATGAATTCGACGATTTTCAAAGAGAGCCGCTCAATCCGCATCAATTATCCACCGAAGGCCCCAAAATCGCCAAAGGCGATGTCAACGGCGATGGATTGGAAGATTTGTACATTGGGGGCGCGAAAGAATCTGCCGGGAAATTGCTGATCCAGACGGCATCCGGAACGTTCATGAGCGCCAGTGAAAAGGCATTCGAAGCGGCAAAAATCTCCGAAGACGTTGGCGCCGCCTTCTTCGACGCTGACGGCGATGGCGATTACGACCTTTACGTCGTCAGTGGAGGCAATGAATACTCTCCGCTGGCACCGGCGCTCCTCGACCGGCTGTATATCAACAATGGAATAGGCGGCTTCACGGAATCCTCCGATGCCCTTCCAAAACTCCACGACAGCGACTCCTGCGTCAAACCTGCGGATTTTGATGGCGACGGCGATCAGGATTTATTTGTCGGCAGCCGCAGTATTCCCTGGCAATATGGCATGACGCCCACCAGCCATCTGCTGCAGAATGACGGCAGAGGAAAATTTTCCATCGCCACGGAGAAATATGCGTCCGAATTAGCCCACGTCGGAATGGTGACTGACGCGGCATGGTTCGATTATGATCAAGACAGAGATCTTGATCTCGTGGTCGTTGGCGAATGGATGCCGGTTAGCTTGTTTCTAAACACTGGAAAAGGCTTGGTAAATGTCACCGATCAAGTTGGATTGGCGAAAACCAATGGCTGGTGGAATTGCGTGATCGTTGATGATCTGAATGAGGACGGCTATATGGATCTCGTGGCCGGCAATTGGGGAGAGAATTCCAAAATCAAGGCCTCTGAGTCGGAGCCGGCGTCGATTTACGTCGCTGATTTTGACAACAATGGCTTGATCGATCCGATACTATGCTTCTACAAAGCGGGAAAAAGTTATCCCATGTCGCTGAGACCGGAGTTGGTAAATCAACTGCCCTATCTCAAGCAGAAATTTCCCACACATGCCGATTATGCCGGAAAGCAGGTCACGGAGATATTTACGGAAAAACAGTTGAGCAAAGCCGTGGTCAAAAAAGCCTATACGTTTGCCACCAGTGTGTTTTACGGCAATGCGGACGGAACCTTCTTGCAGCAACCGCTGCCCACCGAGGCGCAGCTTTCGCCGGTCCATGCGATCATGGCCAAAGATTTCGATGCTGACGGCGCGAAAGATCTGCTGCTCGCCGGAAATTTCCTTGGCCTCAATCCCCAGCTCGGCAGGCATGATGCCAGCTATGGCACGCTGTTAAAGGGATCCCGTAACGCGACTTTCAAGTCGCGACTCTCCAATGGCCACGCCATGAAATCCCACGCCCTGACCGAAAACAGTGCCGGTGGCTTCACCCCGTCGGATAGCTCCAATCCTGCCGGGCTCGCTCCATTGGATAATTCTTATCCAATGGGGTTCACCTTCGTGCCGATGCGGGAAAGTGGATTATCCCTCACCGGCCAGGTTCGAGATGTGGTTTTTTTGAAGTATCGAAACAGGCAAGAGGTGATTATTTTTGCAAAGAATGATGATCGGGTTCAGGTTTATGAGATCGCGGGTAAATGAACCGTAACGCAACATTCATGTTGCGACAAGGCAACGGCACAATATAAATGTTGTATCACATCAAAGCGGTCGCACGTAACGCAACATTCATGTTGCGACAGGGCAGCACACAACATAAATGTTGTATCACATCAAGGCGGTCGCACGTAACGCAACATTCATGTTGCGACAGGGCAGCACACAACATAAATGTTGTGTCACATCAAGGCGGTCGCACGTAACGCAA
>JAKEEU010000393.1 GCA_022616415.1 Candidatus Zhuqueibacterota bacterium
CCACGTCGAAACCCGTATGCTCGAGCTCGGAATAAACGTGGCGAAAAGTGTTACCCCCAAATGACGATTTTTTGCGAAAAATCATTTGACAATTACAATTACGCATCACGTTTCATTGCGCCAAATACAACCCCGCGCCCGGTCCCATCGGAAATCCCAGCAGCAGCCAAACCACCAGCAGGATAGACCATACGACCAGAAAAGCCACGGTGAACGGCAGCATCGTCGCGATGACGGTGCCAATGCCGGCGTCTTTTGTATAGCGCTGCACAAACGACACGATCAGCGCGAAGTAGGACATCATCGGCGAGATGATGTTCGTACACGAGTCGCCAATGCGATAAACCGCTTGCGTCAGCTCCGGCGTGTAGCCGAGCAGCATGAACATCGGCACGAATACCGGCGCCATGACGGCCCATTTCGCCGAGGCGCTGCCCATGAACATGTTGAGACTCGTCGCCACCAACACAAAGCTCAACATCAGCGGAATGCCCTCGAAGCCAATCGATTTGAGAAATTCCGCGCCTTTCACCGCAGTAATCAACCCGAGATTGGTCCACCCAAAATAGGCCACAAACTGCGCCGCAAAAAAGACCAGCGCGATGTACGAACCCAAAGTACTCATCGCCTTGCCCATGGGATTGACGACATCAGCGCTTTGCCGCACGGTGCGCGCGCCGATCCCGTAAGCGGCGCCAATGATGGCGGCCGAGAGAAACAACAACGCCACGATGCCGGACAGAAAGGGGGAATGTAAAAGCTCACCGGTTACCGGATTACGCAGCACGCCATTGGCCGGCACCACGGCCCACAACAAGAGTCCGGCGAGGATCACAGTTGTCACCAATGCATATTTCAGCCCGCGTTTCTCCTCCGGAGTAAGCGCCTGCAAATCCATGGCTTTCTCGCCGCCAGTGTATTTCCCCAGCCGCGGCTCGACAATTTTCTCCGAGACCCAGGTGCCCGCGGCGGTGAGCACGAAAGTGGAGACCACCATGAAATAATAATTGCAAGCCGGATTCACCAAATAATTCGGGTCGATGATGCGCGCCGCTTCTTGCGACAGTCCGGCCAGCAGAGGATCCACCGTGCCGAGCAAAAGATTGGCGCTATATCCGCCCGAGACACCTGCAAACGCCGCGGCCAATCCCGCCAGCGGATGCCGGCCCACGGCCAGAAAGATCACCGCTCCCAATGGCACCAAAAGTACGTAACCGATCTCCGAGCCCGCATTGGACATGACGCCGGCGAAGACGAGCACGGCCGTTAACAAACGCGGCGGCGCTTTGAGCACCAAAAGCCTGATCACGGCGCCGAGCAAACCCGTTCCTTCCGCGACGCCGATGCCGAGCAGTGCAACCAATACCGTTCCCAAAGGCGCGAAGCCGGTAAAATTTCGCACCATGTCCGTCACGATGCGCCGCAAGCCATCACCGTTCAGCAGGCTCACGGCCTTGATGGTCTCTCCAGTGCCGGGGTGAATCGCCGACAACTCGAACGAGGCGGCGATGCCGGAAAGAACGATCACCCCCAACGCGAAGATGGCGAAAAGGCTGGTTGGATGAGGCAGAAGATTGCCGACTTTCTCAACAAAATCGAGCGCGCGATAAAAAATACGGCCGCTGAAGCGGATTTTCAGTTTCATATCCTCATGCACTCCGGTTTACGTTTCATTACGCCTTACGTTTTACGCCTCACGTTTTTAGTCTGCTTCTCCAATCACGACGAGATGATTCGGCTCCATGAGCCAGCGCAAGGTGAGATTGCCGGGCCGCAACGGTGCATAACTTTCCAGCATCGCCACTCCCCCTTTTTTAAACGTGGCAAAATTTTTATGTTGGCCGGTTAGCAAATAACAGAGCAATTCCGAAAGATGCGGCTCGTGTCCGACCAAAGCCACCTCGGCATTGTCGGGCAACTTGTTGAGAAACGGAATCATCGCCGCTGGATCGGCGGCGGGAACGAGCAGGTCGGTTTCGTCGAGGTGGTCGAACTTCAAAATCTTTTGCAAAATTTCAGCGGTTTGCTGCGCGCGCACGAGCGGGCTGCTGATAATATGGGTGAAATCAATCTCCATGGCGGCCAGGCCGTGCGCGATTTGTTCCATTTTCTTTTTGCCCTTCTCGGTCAGGGGGCGTTTGTCATCGCTCCCCGTCCATTCCTCCCGCTCGGCAGCGATGGCGTGGCGGATGATGTAGATTTCCATAACGAAGCCCTTTCCTCATTAAGATGTGACCAGATTCATCTTGCTCAAAATGATGTTCACAATATAATACGTTTCCACCCCGATGTCAAAGAAAGTTTGTATTTTTTCTTTGCAAATCAACGGCGCTTCTATTATTTTGTTATTAGGTGTTTTTTGTTTTATACACTTCAAGAGTAAGAGTATGAGTTATTGGAATGGAGATTGACCTTCTCAAAAAAATCGGTTTGGCTCTCGCGCTCGGTATGCTGGTCGGCACTGAGCGTGAATTTTCCCAGCGCCGTGAAGGCGAGCCGTTGTTCGCTGGCAGCCGGACTTTTGCTTTACTCGCCCTGCTCGGCGCCATCTCAGGCTATCTCGCCGCGCAAACCTCGCCGTTGATTCTGTTGGCTACTTTGTTGATCGTCGGCGCGTTGATCGCCACGTCTTATTTTCTCACTGTCCGTTCCGGCGGGCATCTCGGCACGACCACGGAAATATCGGCGCTGCTGACTTTCCTTATCGGCGTGATCGTCGCCATGGGAGAACTACTCGTTGCCAGCATTACCACCATTGCCGTGGTGACGATGCTGGCTTTGAAACCGAGCTTCAGAGCGTTCACCGGCAAGATCAGTCACGAGGATATTTATGCCACGCTGAAGTTTGCCATCATCACCGTGGTGATCCTGCCGTTTTTACCCAATCGTACTATTGGGCCGCTGGGCGTTTTCAATCCGGCAGAAACGTGGTGGATAGTGATTTTGGTTTCCGGAATTAGTTTTGCCGGTTACGTGTTGGTTAAAATTGCCGGCGCGCATCGCAGCGTGCCGCTGATCGGACTGCTGGGCGGATTGGCTTCGAGCACGGCGGTTACCGTGAGTTTTTCGCAGAGGAGCAAACAAAACGTCGAGCTTTCCCGCATGTTGGCGCTCGGCGCGGTGATCGCCTCAACGACGATGTTTCCGCGTTTGCTCATCGAAATCGCGGTGGTTAATTCCGCCTTGTTACCGCATATTCTTTTCCCGTTGTCGGGCATGGCCGGAGCAGGCCTGCTCGCCGTCGTCTGGCTGTGGCGCATGGAGCGCCGGCGCGAGCAAGCCGCCGAGGTGAAAGGCGGCATTGGGTTCATATTTGGAGCGCGGCCTTTTGGCCGGCAAATGGCCATGGCTTTGGGAGTGATTTTGCTGGCCGGCATAGCCGGTCTCGCATTCGTTTGAGTTTGATCTTTCGTATCTATGTCTTTATTTAAAATTCTGCCGGGGCCGGTGTTGCTCCTCCTGCTCTGTGCGTGGGCTAATTATTCATGCCCGTATCCCGATCTCGCCGAAATTCTCGGCAATCCGCAAAAATTTGCCGGACAGCGGGTGGCGGTTTTCATCGAGGCCAGGATTGCGGAGCGGACCGAAGACGGGTTTATCCTGGCGCAACGCGGCCATCGCCTGCGCGTCCTGGCTAATGTCAAAGAGGCGCCGCTTGGAGAATTCGTTGCGGTGCAAGGTGTGTTTCAGCCTCCCAATCATCTGCGAGCGGAGACGATACGTCTCGCGCAAGGCCGGCGCTGGAAGATCGCGATTTCGGTCATCCCGGTTTTGTTGCTCGCCGTCTTGCTGCCGATGGCGCTGCGCTTCGACCGCCGCAACGGAACGCTGACGTTGCGCGCTTATACAGGTGTCTCTAAAATTTTGCAACGAAAAGGGAACGGCAACTAAAAAAGCCTTTTTATCATATTTTGCAACGAAAAGGGAACCGCAACGAAAAAAGCCTTTTCATCATACTCTGCAACGAAAAGGGAACGGCAACGAAAAAAGCCTTTTTATCATATTTTGCAACGAAAAGGGAACCGCAACGAAAAAAGCCTTTTCATCATACTCTGCAACAAAAAGGGAACGACACCGAAAAAAGCCCTTTTCTTTAGATACTTTGCAACGAAAAGAGAACCGCAACGAAAAATTACGATGCCTGATTTGCTCACCCACTCTGCCGCGGCATATCTTTCGGCTCGCCATGGGTTTGGAAGACCGGGGGTTCCACGCGCCACGGCGATTCTCTTCATCGTTGGGACGATGCTGCCGGACATGCTGTCGCGGCCTTTTTACATTCTCTTTCCGGCTTTGCACTGGTGGGTAATGCCGTTGCACACGCCTGCCGGCATGCTGATCGTGTGTTGGATCATCACCGGATGCTTTCAAGCCGCAGAGCGGCGGCGCGTCTTCATCGCTCTCATCAGTGGCGTGCTGCTGCACTTTGTGCTCGACGCGCCGCAAAAGCACATTGCCGCCGGATATTTCTGGCTCTTTCCATTTTCGTGGAAGACTTATGAATGGGGCTTGTGGTGGTCGGAAGATTCCGTGCGGATCGTGCCGTGGATGGTTTTGCTCGTTGCGTTTGTCGAAATTTTAACGCGGATACAATGGAAGACCGCGGAAACAATTGACAAACACGGATCGCAGCAGAAAAAGCAAAAAGAATAATCCGCTTAATCAGGTCAATCCGCTTACCATTTTTTTGTAAACGGATTGAGCGGATAAAAATCTATTTGGTTGCGGCCCACGGCCGTAGGCTTACCCGCGTCGGGATTTTAACCTGAGTTCATTCACTGCTTTTCTTCCATGAAAATTTCTCTTTACCGTGGCGCCGGCCGGTTCAAAGGCTTTTTGTTCATGGCCGCAATCGTCATCGTTCTCCTGCTGCTGTGGCACACGCAAAAGATCGTCAACGGCTTGCGCCAAGAGGCCCGGCAAATCTTGCTGTTCTACACCGAGCTTTACGCCAATGCGGCCTCGACGGCGAGCGGCGAAGCGCTCGACTTCATTTTCGAGGAAGTCGTCAAGCGCACGGATTTTCCGATCATTCTCTGTGACGTCAATTTCGAGCCGACCAGTTGGAAGGGCATCGACATTCCGCCGGATTCCGCCAGCTCGCCGGCCGCCAGAGCACAGGTCCGCGAAATTTTGCAATCCATGCGTGAGGAGATCGACCCGATCCCCTTGACGTACGTCGATCCCGAAACGCAGCAATCATTCGTCTTGAGTTATCTGATTTACGGCGACTCGAAGCTCATCAAGCAACTGCAATTATTGCCTTATGTGGAGATCGGGGTGGCCGCCCTGTTCATTCTCATCGGCTTTTGGGGATTCAACAGCATTCGCCGTAACGAGCAGCGTTTGATCTGGGTCGGCATGGCCAAGGAGACGGCGCACCAGCTCGGCACGCCCATCTCTTCGCTGCTCGGCTGGATCGAGCTGCTGCGCGCCAAAACCGGTCAACGGCCTTTTGGGGTCGGCGCCGGCAACGGCGACAACACGCTCAACGAAATGCAGCGCGACGTGGAGCGGCTGAGCAAGGTCGCTTCGCGCTTCTCACAAATCGGCTCGCAGACGGATTTGAAGGAGCAAGATCTCCTGCCGATTCTCGAAGACGTCGTCAAATATTTTCACCGCCGGCTGCCGCAAATGGGCAAGGAAGTCCGCCTCGAGATCATCAACGACAACACCGCGGCGATCAGGCCGGCGGCGCTTAACCGCGATCTGTTCGAATGGGTTTTGGAAAATCTCATCAAAAATTCTCTCGACGCCATCGAGAAACCCAAAGGCGAGATCACCCTAGAGCTGAAGCCGGCGACCGACAAACGGCACTGCATCACGCTGGACATCCGCGACAACGGCCGCGGCATCGAACCGGCGATTCGTAAAAACATTTTCAAGCCCGGTTTCAGCACCAAAAAAAGAGGCTGGGGGCTTGGCCTGAGCCTCGCCAAGCGTATCATCGAAGATTATCATCACGGCAAGTTATATATAAAGGAAACGCAAGTTGGCGGAGGTTCAACGATGCGGATTGTGCTGTGAATGTTAAATTCATGATTTTTTACTCTGCGGTTTCCGCAAAATGGGTGGCTGAGCGGTATAGCCAAGCACTTAAAATTAACCCGAACTTTTTCATAAAAGATCAGTTAGAAAACTTACAAATAGGGTAAGGCAAAAATTGCGCAGTTTGCAGCCATTGTGGGAAAAGCCTATGCAAGTTTTTTCCTAAATTATGAAACTTTTTGCACCACCTAAATAAATTGCTGCTAAATTATCTCAATCTATACTAATCAAACATTATGCTCCTTCATACCGATAATTTGTAATTTAATGACTTAGGAAAGATGGGGATTAGCAGTCCATCCTGTGATTTGATTTATCTCTAAATAGGAAGCCAAATCCGGGAAAATATTATCTTTTGGCATATTCATTGCAATTTGTATAATGTTAAGATATTTTCTGCTGGTTTATGACCCCGATTTTGCATTTTATGGTCGAAACTGCCACCCAATAGATCTCAACTACTATTTAAGGAAGAGGGGGGTTTGACTTTTATCTGTGCAAAATTAAGGTATGAACAGCCAACCCAAGGCATGGGAAGGCATAAACTGATCTATTAACAGGATTCTTGGCTATGTCTGCGAGGCGTAAACTCATCATCGGAGCACTGGCGTTCCTCACCTTCATCCCTTCAGGTGCGCTCCGAGCCGGAACTTCGGGTATGGTGTCAGGATTTGTGCGCGATAAAGAAACCGGCATGGCGCTGCCCGGCGCCGCCGTCTTCGTTGAGAACACCACCTTCGGTGCGACCGCTGATAAATATGGTTTTTATATCATTTATAACTTGCCGGTAGGCAATTACAACCTGCGGGCTAAGATGATCGGTTATCTGACGACAAAGGTCACCGATGTCGAGGTGAAGACGGACATCAATACGCCGGTCAGTTTCGCCTTAGCGGCGCAGGCGCTGCAGGTTGAGCACGAAATCATCGTCACCGCCCCGCGCATTAAAATTTACAAAGACGTCAGTGCGAGCGTGCATTTTTTCGATGAGAAAGAGCTGGCGGTGGCGTTGCCGGCGCAAAATTTTCAAGACGCGTTGGCGCTCGCGCCCGGCTTTGTGGCCAATCGGTTTCGCGGCGGCCGGTCAGCCAATACGCTTTATTTGATCGACGGCATGCCGTCGAGCGGCCCGGTGACCCGCGATTTGGCGTTTATGGTGCGCAACAGCGCCATCGCCGAAATGGTCGTGCAAACCGGCGGCTTCAACGCCGAATACGGCAACGTCTCCGGCGGCCTGGTCAATATCATCAGCAAAGAAGGCCGCAACGATTTTCAAGGCATGGCGAAAGTATCGACCGACATCCTGGGCCGCAGCGAGAATGGATTTGAAAACACCCGCCAAGCGGAAATTACCTTGAGCGGGCCGTTGACTTTGGGCCTGGGCGGCCCGGTCATCGAGGCCAACTATCTCATTTCCGGCGGATTGAATTTGAGCGATACGCCCAATCGCCAGGCGATGTCCCGCACAGCGGGATTCTCCTCTCCTCTGGTGTTCAATTACGATTTGAATGTCAGGCTGGCGATACGCGCCTCGAAAAATCTTTACGTTCGCTGGCAGACGTTGCTCACTGATTATGATTGGCGGCGCTATGATGCAAAATGGGATAACCGCTTGTCCGCCCTGCCCAAACGCAAGAATCGCAGCCTGCGCACGAGCCTTTCGTTGACGCACACGCTCGACTCCCGGACGTTTTACAAGCTCGATCTTGTCGGCATGGACTTGCAACGCCGGGTTATGGGCGAAGCGCCGAAAACCGCGCCGGCGAATGTGCCCGTCGAAAACCAGTCTCTCGCTTCGGCGTGGCCCGGCCTCACCGAGCCGTGGCAAGAGCAAAGCCGCGAGCGCCAGATCAGCGCGCACCTCAGCTTCATTCGCCAGCTCAATCAGGTGCATCAGCTCAAGGCCGGTATCGAAACGAACGTGTGGAATCTCTCGGTCAATCGCGTGCGATATTTGCTTTGGCCCAACAACTCAAAGAGCAAAACCGGCTTCATCTACAGCCGCTACGAAGATTCGTTTCACGAATATCCTTTTACGCTGGCCGGTTATTTGAGCCACAAAATCGAGCTCAGCAATTTTCTGCTCGACTTGGGGGCCCGGTACGAATTGTTTTCACCACACGTGCGACGGCAAATCGATCCGGTTGTTGACGACAGCGATACGCTGACTGCGAACGGCGCCAACGGCTCCATTCGTTTCAAGCAGACCATTGCGCCGCGCTTGAATATCGCAATTCCGGTCAGTCCGATCGAGCATTTGTCGTTCAATTTCGGCTGGTTTTACGAGCTGCCACAGTTGCACTATTTGTATTTGACTCAAGCCGGCAATTCGGCAGCGCGCTGGCCGCTGGCCGGCAACCTCGATCTGAAACCGCATCGCGCCACGGCGTGGGAATTCACTTATCGCCGCGTGCCGGCGCCGCAAAGCGTTTACTCGGTCACCGGGTTTTATCGGATTTACGACGATCTCGTCGACGCCTTTCCTTACGTTGAGCGCACGATTAGTGCGGCGGACACCGTTCTGCGTTACGAAAATCGCGCCCAAGCCAGCACCACCGGTTTCGAGGTTGCGTTTAAACGCGACTTTGGCCATGGCTTCAACGGCGGATTTTATTACACCCATCAGCGCAGCCTCGGCACGGCCTCGTGGCCGGAGAGCAATTTGCTGGCGCTGGCCCGCCAGGAGAATAAGATCAACCAAGCGCGTGCGCCCTTGGCGTGGGATCAACACCACACGTTCACGTTCAATCTCAACTTCGAGAACCGGAAAGGCTTGCTCTTCGATGTTTTTGGCAAATTGAACGGGCCTGCCACCGCGGCGGATTGGCTGACAGGAGAACGGACGCATCTGCCCTGGCGCCACGACGTCGACCTCAAGCTCATCGTGCCGGTGCGCTGGGACAAGCTGCGTTTCGAGCCGTTTGTGGAAATTCACAATTTGTTCGATGAGCGCTACAATACGCCCGGCGAGGGCGGCCTGGATTTCAGCGAGCCGCTGTCGAATTTTAGCAGCCAAATCGGCCGGCAAATTTTGGTGGGGATTATGTTGCGATAGAATACGGCAGCAAGCTATAAAATAAAAAGCCTGAACGGGATGGAAGTGTTTGCCCATCTTGTTCAGGCTTTATTATTTGTGATGAAGGACATCGCCACGATATGCGTCTCTACAACATCGTTGAAATCTCAATCAAATCCTGAAAATATCTAGTTTTTCAAGTTCCCTATTTCAATAAGATGAGTTTTTTGCTCACAATCAATTCACCCGCTTGCAGCCGATACAGGTAAATGCCGCTGGCTAAATCACGCGCATTCCACTTCACCTCATGATGGCCAGCCGAAAGCTTTGCATTCACTAATGTCGCCACTTCGTTGCCTAATGTGTCGTACACTTTCAACACAACTTGATTGAGGCGCGGCAAAGAAAAGCGAATCATTGTGGAGGGATTGAACGGGTTGGGGTAATTTTGCGCGAGCGCGAATGAGATTGGCCTGTTGCCGGCGTTTTCCTGTACCGCCGTGATTGGCTGCACGCTGCGAAAAACGCCGTCGCCATCGGTTCCCGCGAAAATGTAGCTGGTTGTTTTAATCGCCAAAGACCAAACATAGAGATTGGCCAAGCCGGTGTTGATCGGCGTCCAATTTAGGTCGCGATCGGTCGAGCGAAAAACCCCGTCGCCATCCATACCGGCAAAAATGTGCCCACTGGCATTGATCGCAAGAGATCGAATGTAAAAATTCTTCAAACCGGCATTGACGGCAAGCCAGGATTCGCCGTAATCCGTGGAGCGAAAAACGCCGTGGCCGCGCGTACCGGCAAAAATATCGCCGCTGGCACTGACAGCAAGACAATAAACTTCTTCATTATCCATCAAGCCAAAATTGGCCGGCTTCCAACTGCTGCCGTTATCGGTGGAGCGAAAGACGCCGCCGCCAAAAGTTCCGGCAAAAACACCTCCACTTGCATGAAGGGCAAAACATCGGACATCCATAGTAGTCAGACCGGTATTAACTGCCGTCCAGTTCTCACCATTGTTGGTGGAACGATAGATTCCGCCGGCCGTCCCGGTCAAAAGATGGCCGAGAGCATTGCGGCCAAACGCGCGGACGGCGACATTCGTCAAACCGGTGTTGGCGGGAGCCCAGCTCGCGCCATTATCGGTGGAGCGGAAGACGCCGCTGAAGGTTCCGGCGAAAACATCCCGCGTAATGGGATTGATGACGAGCGCGACAACGTTGACGTTGGTCAAACCGGCGCTGCTTGGTATCCAGCTCTCACCGTCGTCAGCAGTGTGAAAAACACCGGCGCCGCGCGTTGCGGCCCAAATATCCTGAGTGAGAGGATTGATGGCGAGTGACGAAACGCTGCCGCCAATCGGCCCGTTGGTTTGTTGCCAAAAATTGGCTTGGGCGAATCCAACTCTCGTTCCCAATGCCAACAGCAAACCCAGCATAAAATATAACAACCTATCTGAATATTTCATGGCACCGGTTATTTCATGAGGACAAGTTTTCTCCGCATGACAACATCATTTGCTATTTTCACCACATATAAATACAGGCCGCTTGCGATGGGCTTGCCGAAATCATCCCGGCTGTCCCAATGAAGCTGCATCGAGCCAGGCGCGGCGGTTCCGTCAAACAAACTCCTGAGCTTTTGCCCTTGCAAATTATAAATAGACACTTCAAACACGCCGGCATTAGTAGGCACCTCCAGCGGGATGATCGTTCCGGCATTGAATGGGTTGGGATAATTCTGGTGCAATTCGAAGTCCGTGGGAAGTGTGAGCTTGTTTTTCTCGTCAGCAACGCCAGTGACGAGTTCTCCGGAAAGGACGTAAACCCGTCCCGCCGGCGTCGCGCTCTCCGCAGCCAGAATAATATCATTGCGGCCGTCATGATTCAGATCGCCGGCGAGGACGGCGCTTCCTAAAACATGATCCGGCGCCGCACCCAATGCCGTGAGGTCGACGGCTTCGGCTTTAATTATTTTTTCCGAGATCGCAGCGCGCCCAAGCACAACGAGCGCCGCGCCGGATTGATTTCTATTCACCAAAGACGTAAATGGCGCCCCCATCACCAAATCTTCCTTGCCGTCGCTATTGAGATCTCCCACCGCCAGCGAAAAACCGAGATTGGCATCATCCGAGCCACCGACGATCGTCACGTCGGCAGAGTCAATGGCCATATCAAATTGCTTCGGCCATGACGGCGGATTCAAAAAAACAAAAATCTTGCCGGTATTGAGCGCCGCGCCTTCGTCGGCTCCTCTGGCGCCGACCATGAGATCCGCCTGGCCGTCGCCATTGAAATCTCCGGACGCTACCGCAATTCCCAAATGATCCTGCCGCCTGCTGCCGGAAATCGTCAAGTCGGCTTCCTGGGTGGCGAGATCGATCACCTCGCCGAGACTGTCACTGCCGAAAATGACAAAAGTCTTGCCGGCATCGACGCCATTGATTGTGTTTGCTTTGAAATTACCGATGATCAAATCATCCCGGCCATCCCGATTCAAATCGCCAGCGGCCACAGCATTGCCGATGAACTGCGTGATTGCCTGGCCGAATACCGCCAAGTCCGGCGGCGTCTGCGCCAGATCGAAGAGGGGTGGCAAATGCTTCCGCCCATAAATGACATAAACCTTGCCGCCGTTGGGCCGGTTTGGCGGGCTTGCCAGCCGGGCGCCGGCAATCAAATCGTCAACGCCATCGTGGTTGAGGTCGCCGGTGGCCAACGCCTCGCCCAAGCTATTGAGCGCGGCCTCGCCGCTTATTTGCATTTCCGCTTCCAAAGCCGCCATCACTTTTGGAAAGACGGCGCGACCCAAAATCACCGAAATCATGCCGGCATTTTCTCCGGCATTCGCCGCGGCGCCGGGCTGCCCGATAATGATGTCGCCGAAACCATCGGCATTCAGGTCGGCAACTGCTAATGCGGTCCCCAGCCCGCCATGCGTTTGCCAGGCTTCTATCTCGACATCGGCGCGCGCGATATTGAGATCGACCAAACCGCCAAAAGCCGGCCGGCCGAAAATGACATAAACGCGGCCCGCCAAGGGCTGGGATTGGGCGTTAAGACCGGGCGCGCCAATGACCAGGTCCGGTATGGCGTCGCCATTGACGTCGCCAACCGCCAAAGCATGTCCGGTTAGATTGAAAGATTGCAAGCCGACAATTTCGACGTTGGCTTTTTGCGTGGCTAAATCGAAATGCCGCTGGGCGGCGACAGGTAAATTCGAGGCGGCGACAAGCATTCCTGCGATTATTAAATAACTTCCAACTTTTTTCATGGCATGACCTCACTGAAAAATGTGGCGTTGCACTGCAAAAAACAATTTCTTTATTTGAACACGCCGAGCTTCCGCGTTTGCACAAAGGCACCGGCCTGGAAGCGGTAAAAATAAATTCCGCTGGGCAAGCCGGCAGGACTCCATTTTCTATTGTAGCGCCCCGCAGCCAGATTCTCCTTAACAACCACGGCCACCTCTTCGCCAAGCAAATTATAAATTTTCAAACTCACAAACTCATCGTGAGGGATGGTGAAATCAAATGTTGTTCCCGGGTTGAAAGGATTGGGATAGTTTTGCTCCAATGCATAAACCCGCGGTCCTTTTGCCGGTGTTTCCTCAACGCCGGTAATCAACCATTGATTTTGATAAGCCAATTGTGCAAGCAGAGCATTCTGCTTCAAGAGCTGGACGCTTTCCAGGCCGGTGGAACCTTGCGCAATAATGATTGCCGAGCAAAAGCGGTTTGCCGTTCACATTCACTGGCGCGCCATCAGCCGCCGGCCAGTTTAAATAATCAGGATTTCCGGAAGGGTTCGCAACGTCACCATTATTGATAAAGTAAACTTTGAAGCGCGCATCTTGGGGATTGGCCGGCGTACCGGCGACTCCGGTTGAATGTCCGATGACATTACCCGGTTGAAACTCCGAACTGTATTCCCCAACGGCGGTGACAATTTCTCCTTCTTTCATGCCAACCAGCCAGAGATCGGAAGCGAAAGCGATAGTTTTACCGGAGTTGAGCGGCCATTCCATGCCGGGTCCCGCGACCGGGCTAACAAGCTGCCCATGATTAGAAAGATAGTCGCCGAGCCGATTCGGCGTCCACAATGGACGGTGAATGCCCAGTGCTTTGGATAGCGTTTGACCTTTGCCTTTGGCACGATCATCTCCAGTGCCAAAGCTGACGCGCTGGCCGTTTAGGAATATTATCACAAAACAAACCAGCGCGAGCGAAAACTTCATAGACTTTTGCATAACACTCCTCTTTGATCCTTGAGAATGTACACTTAAAAGACAACAACTTTTATCACCTTTTGCCCGATCTCGCCCATGTCAATATGCACAATATAAATCCCGCTCCCCACTTGGCGGCCGGCGGAATTGCGCAAATCCCATGTCTCGAACTGAGTGCCGTTGGTGTGTTCGATGGTGCGCACCAAATCTGCTACAAGCGTGTAAATCAGAATCTTGGCGTGGCCTTCCGGCAGATGGGTAAACGTGACGAATTGATCCGCCGGATGCTGCAAATCCAGCCAGCCGCGGTTATACGGATTTGGGAAGACGTTCACTAATTTTGCCGCTTGCCGGCGAGCCAATTCACGATCGTTCCGTATCGGCGCAACGCTCTTGAACACGAAAACGTCTTTTTCATCAGGGAAAAAATAAGGCTCGATTCGCAACACCTGTCCATCGCGCCACTCCGGCATCGTTTTGCCCTCACGCAAAACCGGCCAGAAGGTATAAAGCACGTCAAAGTCGCGCGCATGAAGCAGAAGGCTCCGGCTCGTATAATATGGATCAGGCGTATCACCGCTGTAATTGCTAAACAAAATGTGAAAATAATTGCGATCACTCGGATTCGGAGTGGGATCCCACAGATTGTTTTCAGCGCCGGCTTGCTCAACATAAGCCACATTGAGCTGGCGTGCCGGCGACGAAGTCACGTCCCATACGGTGAAATGCTGCGGCTCATAACTGAGGAATCTGTAATTCGGTGTACCACCGCGAAGGTAACCGTAAGCGCGCTGGCCATCGGCTTTTTCGCGGAATCTGATCTCGACGGCCACATATTGCTCATCAGGAATGGCAATATAATCACGATCCAGGCCACGAGTGATGTCTTTTCCACTCCATTTAAAAAAGGTAAACCATTGCGCCGCGGTTGGGGTAAATGACCACTTATCCTCATCCGGTGGGCCAAACATTTTGACCAGCAATCCATCCATCACAGGAAAATTTTCCGGATCATCATAGCCGTAATTCTCCCAACCTGAAATCCTCGTTTCGCCTGTGGTGGAATCCGTCACCTCCCAAACCATGCCGCGATCCGGCTGTTTGTGAACCGTCACTTTATAATGATGTCCAGTTAATGCGTTCGGATCGACGACGATGGGATAAATTTTTCCCGTGCTTCGCCCAAAGTGAGCGACGGCCAGCGTGTCGCCAAAGGCTGCGGTCAATCTCGTTCCCAAAGCCGGGCTTTGCGGCCGCGCCGTGATAATTTGCAGCGGACTCTCAAGCGTCTTCGGAGTGCCGAATGGATTATAGGCATACGCCGTCACCGCAAAGTGGTAAGTTTGGTTGCGAATGAGCGGGGTGCGGCCGGCAACAAAATCCTCCGTAATCCGAAAGTAACGCTGCAAGCCGGTGTCGTTCGCCTCCTGCACGGTCCGATTAACCATGTCGCCGGTTTCCGGATCAAACACATCATCGCGAATTTTAATCACGCCGTCGATTACATCAAAACCGGCAATTCTTTTAATGACCGTCGCGGCTTCGAGGCTCGAGGCGTTGAGCTGATAAAGGTTATAACCCTGAAAAGCAAAAACGGCCGGGTTGCCGAGCGAGTCGAGAACGAATTGATCATTGACCCGATAAGATTCGGCGCTCGTATCCCAGGTTAACAAGATAGAAGTTGTGTCTGATGACACATTAACGGCGGGATTGGGAGGAAAAGGCGGCGATGGGTAATGGTTGCGATAAGCGTATTGCGCCATTTTAGAATGCCGCTTCAACAGCGTTACACTCTCTTGCCAGGTTTTTCCTTGCGCAATGACGATGCCAACCACGGCTTGTTGACCGTCTCCGTCAGCGAGATTAAATGGGCCGGATGACATCAAAAAACGCTTGTCGCTGGGGCGATCATCCAGCCAGCCCGTTCCAGCCACAGGATCGCCTGCGTGCCAAAATTTGGTGGATTGATTGGTCAGTGGGTCAATAATTGAGCCACCATGTTTGTCAAAACCTTGAATATAAATATAGGCTTCCAGACCGTCTTCGGGATAAGGGTAATAGCCAGGAAGACCAGCACCGTTTATTTGTTTGTGAAACGCGATCATCGGAACACGTGCGGTCGACGCGATAGTCGGGCCTTCCAAAAGAACGTATCCGATTGCCGGCGGATTAGGGCCATATAAAGCATCCGATTGAGTTTTGTAATGATATCCCAACGACAATGCCGTATCGCAGCCAACTAAATCTCGTGCATCGCCAATGTCGATGTCTGCCCAGAAGGCGGTGTAAGCATCCTTAATATTTTTTCCGCTTTTATTGATGAACTTGAATTTGAAAAACATCATGTCGCCGAAAGCATCGCGGCGGTCAAACGCCCACGCCGTCATCTGCACTTCGACGCCCATCGGTTTCGTCCCAAAATGCTTGGCGTGAAGCGTGTCATTGAAATCATTGAAAACCGCCCACGCGGTGGAAGTGCCGAGCAAAAGCGGTTTGCCGCTCGCGTCAATCGGCGCGCCATCGGCAATTGGCCAATTCACATAATCGGGATTGCGGAGCGGATTGGCCAGATTTTCGCGGTTGATGATATAAACCTTATAGCGAGGGTCATTGGCATCGCTCGCGATACCGCTTGAACCAGGTTTCCAACCAATCACTTTACCGGGTTGAAACTCGGTTACATATTCAACTGCTGCCGTGACAATGTCATTCTCTTTGATGCCTGCCAACCAAATTCCGGAGGCGAAATTGATGGTTTTGCCGGCGCCAATCGGCCATTCCATACCGGCGCCAACGTTTTGAAGGTAACTGACAAATTGACCATTATTGGCAATACGATTGCCAATACGGTTGGGCGTCCAAAAAGGGCGGTCAATGCCAAAGACTTCCGCCGATTTCACGCCTTTATTTCGGTGAATATTTTTAACCTCTTGATGGGCGGCATTGCTGTTCATGAAAAGTATAATCATGAAAAGTAAGGCGATAATCAAAAAAGGTAGCGCTTTTCGCATGACTTCATCTCGACTAAAAAATCACTAGCTTCAACACCTTCATCTCAATCCCCCCATGTCGATGTGCACGACATAAATTCCGCTCCCCACTTGGCGGTCGGCGGAATTGCGCAAATTCCATGTCTCGAATGGGGTGCCGTTAGTATGATCGATCCGGCGCACCAAATCCGCCGAGAGCGTGTAAATCAGAATCTTGGCGTGGCCTTCCTGCAGATGCGCCTTATTTCACCTCGAAGCGCAAGCCCAGCCGCAACTGTCGTGGCACGCCGAAATTGAATGGGTCACTGACCCGCGCGCGATAAAACGCGACGGCGTTGCCGGTGGGATCTTGCGCCGCGAACGCCATGCCCTCCGGTGATTCCAACCAGCCATCGGTGTCAGGCTCGCCGGTTTGGTCGTAGACGTTCGTCACATTCCTGGTTCCCAAAATATTGATTGCCCAAAGATAAACATTCCAGCGCATTCCGGAGAGTGAGAAAGATTTATCCAGCTTGGCGTCGAGATAATACGTCGAGGGCGTGCGTGCCGAGCTGATCTCGGAGGTTGGCCGGCCGACTGCATTGGGGCCGGTCGCAAAAACCGCAGAGCGCAAATGCGTCGGCGTATAGGGAAAGCCGCTGCCGTAGGTAAACAACAAATTCAATCCCACTTCGCCGAGGAAATGAGCGTCGAGCCATTGCGGGCCTTCGTCTTTGCCGGCGCGAAAATCCGCATTGAGCGTCAACGTATGGCGTTGGTCGTAATCAAGCGCAGCGGCGATCGCCGGAAAAACCGGCGGATTGCCCAAGAGGAGAATGTTGGAGGCATTTCCCACACTGGTGCCGCTCACGGATTGGAGCGTGTAGGCGACATTGGTTGAAATGCTTTGGCGGAGGCGCCAGCTAACCGTTGCCGAGATCCCTTTCGCCGTACTCTCATCTTCATTGCTATAAGTCGCGTATACGAATCGAGTCCCGTAAATCGCTCGAAGTGTGATCAAATCCCGATTTTCTTTATAAAACGCAGTTAAGTTGAAATTGGCGAAATCATTCAGTTTTTGCCGCAGGCCAATCTCGAAAGCCGATGTCTTGATAGGCGCCAACTCGGCATTGCCAGCCACCGTGAAGAAGCCGCTTTGCAAATAGGTCGCAAAAAAGCCATAGTTGGTCAAAAGCAAATTGAATTCCGGAGGCTGAATAAATTTGCCGTACTGCGCGTGCAAGACTGTGTGATCGGTCACCGCCAAAGCCAGGCGCAAACGCGGACTCAAATGGCGGTGTGTTTTAGCTGTGATGAACTGAGGCACACCGGTTTGGTCCTGTGGAGTAGGCAGGCCCGAAGAGTATTCGCCTCTGAAATCAAGATAGGCCCGATCAGCCAAGAGTCCTTTTTCGTTGAAGACGATCAGAAGCGGATCCCTGAATTTAGGCGTGGCCGAATCAAAATAATCCCAGCGCAAGCCGAGGCTCAAGACTGCATTTTGAACTTCGATTCTATTTTGCAAATAAGTTGCTGCCAGCACCGGATGCTTGGCGCCGTTAAGGCCGGCGGCGAGTGTATTTTTTCCAAAAATATCGTAGCCTAAATTTTGCGCACTACCTTTGTAAACCTCTTCATCACTCAATGTCGGATTGGCCGCACGATTCTGTGCAATATTGAACGGAGTAATCGAATAAGCTCGGATCGTGTTATAACGATAATCAACTCCGGCTCGCAGATGGTGAGCGCTGCCAACTTTTTGATTGAGTGCGGCTTGCAAATTCCAAACGGTGAATTTGTCGTGCTGATAAAAATTAAAAACCGCTCCGGCTTTGGCGAAGCGGGCTTCGAGATCGGAGACGGCCGGATTCAAGCCGGGGGCGCGAAGCTGCGGATTGCGCGAAATATCGCCATACGCTTCGAGATTGTCGAACCAAACGTTATCGCCAAATTCAAACTCATGGCGAAAGCAGCTCGCACTCACGATATAAAACGTTTTTGTTCCCAGCGTATGCGTCGCCTTGAGAAAATACGAGTCGGTTTGCTCTTCAAGCCGCGGCATGCGCCCGGCATTGAACATGGCGAACTCTTGCAAATAAACTCGCCCTTCATCGCGCGTGGAATGGCCGCCGAGCTGCAATTGCAAAGGAGGCAGCGCCGCGACGAGATTGCCGTTCCAGTTCCACCGTCCCAACGAGTTATCCGGCAGCGGGCCTTCGACGCGCTGTGGAGATTGATGTGCCAATTCCGGATGCCGGCCGCTGGTAGGACTTTGGTCGCGCAAAAATTGCCGCTCAGCGGCAAGATAAAATTTAACCTTGTCCGTCATCGGCAGCGGGCCGCTGAGCGCGAAATTGTAAAGATTGTAGCCATACGAAAACGCACCGAGATTTTTTTCTTTCTCACTTAAAAATCCGTCCGTAATCATCTCGCCGGAAAGCGCATAATCGCTGCCGCCGGTTTTGGTCAACGCCTGAATCAAACCGGAGTTGGCAAAGCCGTACTCGGCGTTGAAGCTGCCCGTCTGCAGCCGCACTTCCGCCAGCGAATTGGAGATCAAATCATCGGCGCGGCTGAAATCGTAATAATTATTTTGGCCGACGCCATCGACATAATAACCAGTTTCCTCGAAACGGCCGCCGCGGATAAACAAATTTCCGAAGCGCGTCACGACGCCGGCATTGAGACGGGCAACATCCACGTAACCGCGCACCGGCAGGTTTTGAATTTCTGCGGCGGATTTCACCTGCAAGGTATCGACGATGATTCTCTCAACGGTCCGGCGCTGGGTGGTATCACCGGCGGCGGTGACTTGCATGGCGCCGCTTTCTCCGATTAAGACAAGAACCGGCAAAATGAGAATCAGAATGAGCCGCCCTCGAATTTGCGTTGACATGATGATTTGCCCGTGGTTTAATCTCCGTGATCAGCAACTAATTGCCACAACGTTAAGATACTTTTGGAACAAAATAATTTTCCTCATATCTTAAAACCTCACCCGAAAAATCCCATCACCAACACTACCGGCATATAGAATATTGGAATCGGTGGGGTCAAACTTCAGCGCGAGTATTCTCGGATTCAACAGCCCTTCCTTGATCTCCGCCCAGTTCGCGCCGCCATCCACGCTTTTGAGGACGCCGTTGCCCAAATTGGCGCCGTAAACTACCTCCGGCTGCCGGGGGTTGATGAGCAGAATGAAGAACTCAAACTCAATCTCCGACGCTTTTTCCCAACTCTCACCGCCGTCGGTGGTTCGAAAAAGCTGCGGCGGAATGGGCGGGCGCCTGCTATTCAACGTGCCGGCATATAAAACGCTGGGGGCTTGCGGATTGATGACAAGCGACCTGACCAAAGGATTGGTCAAGCCCGTGCTGCTCTTCTGCCAGCTCGCGCCACGGTCGGTGGATTTGTACACACCGCCTTCAGGTTCTCCAGCAGTCACTGCTACGTAAACGATGGCAGGATCGAGTGGATTGACGACCAAAGTCGAAATGATGCCCTTATCAAATGTGGTTGGCATCCAGCTTTCTCCGCCATCCGTGCTTTTCAAAACACCGGCATTGAATGTGCCGGCATACAATATGTCAGAGTTCTGCGGGTCGCGCGCCAAAGTCTGTGTGCGGCCACCCAGCCAGACCTTGCGCCAATTCAGGCCGCTATTGCTGCTTTTGTAAATTCCTCCCGCCAAAGTAGCGGCAACGAGCGTGCCCGGCATCCTGGGGTCAACATCGAGATCCAATATTCTTGGATCATCCAGCCCCACATTAATGCCTTCAACAGCACCATTCCAATTCTCTCCCCCGTCTGCGCTGCTTACCACGCCTCGCTCAAAGATGCCGGCATATATGACGGACGAATTACCAGGCGGAATGGCAATGGCACGGACATCGGCGCTAAGCAATCCCTTGCTTGCCGGCGACCAGGTTTGGCCTCCTGAGGTGGTTTTGAAAACACCTCCCATAAAACTCCCGCGATTTTGTGCGTTGCTGGCACCGAGCGCACCCGCATAAACCGTCCCCGGATTTGCCGAATTCATGGCCAGTTTTACGATCACCCGATTGGATAGTCCGGAGTTCATCAGTGCCCACGATTGGCCGCCATCGGTTGTTTTGAAAATTCCCGAAGCGCCACTGGCATACAAGACTTCCGGAGATTGAGGCGGCATAATGAGGGCGCGAACATCAAGGTTTGTCAGTCCATTGTTCATGGCGCGCCAGTTTGCGCCACCATCCGTGCTTTTGTATATGCCGCTGCTGGTTGCAACGTACAGCGTCTCGGACTGTTGCGGGTGAATGACAATCGCAAAAACGGCGGTCCGGCTCAGTCCGTTATTGCTCGGTGTCCAACTCTCTCCGCCATTGGTGCTTTTGTAAAGGACGTCGCTCCCGCTAAAAGTTCCCGCATAGACGATATTGGGTTGGTTGGGATTTATGGCTACCGAAAGAACGAATTCGTCAGCCATCCCCACGCGTGAAGTCTGCCAATTTGAGCCGCCATTCGTGCTTTTGTATACCCCACCGGTTCCTATGCTTCTGAACGTGCCGGCAAAAATAATATTGGGGTCCGCCGGATGAATGGCCAAAGCATAAACAAACGGATCAGACTCCAGACCAGTACCGGTGGCCGTCCAGGTTTCACCTCCATCGCTGGTCTTTTGTACGCCCAAAAGATCGAGACCGGCATACACAATGCGGGGATCGGTTGGATGGAAACTCAGAGTGCGCACGGTCGTGCCCAAGGTTGCCGCTCTCTCCCAGCTCATTCCGGCATTGTCCGACCGGTATACATTGCCCATCGTCGTTGCCGTAAAAAGAATGTTTGGATTTGCCGGCGCAACGGCAACGGCTGTCACATCGACGCCAAAAGGCCCGATGGATCTCCAGATGCCGTCTCCCGGCATCGAGGTGTCAATTGGCGGCGGCAACGGCAGCTCATGGGAACAGCCGGTTGTTTTCACCCAAACAACAATGAGGATGAGAAAAGCGAATACCAGATTGCAGCATTTCTTAAATGCCAGCATGGAACGCCGGGAAATTAAAATCAATTTTTCTTCTCCTTTCGTTTTAATAATTTGACCTTGTCCGTCACCGGCAGCGGTCCGCCGAGCGCGAGGTTGTAAAGATTGTAACTAATTAAAACAGATCCAAACTCTCCGTTGACTGAAAGATCACCAGCTTCAGCACTTTGACGCCGACCGGGCCCATGTCGAGGCGCGCGAGATAAATGCCGCTGGCGACGAGCGCGCGGCGCGAATTGCGCAGATCCCAACGCTCGTATGCCGAGCTGTCGAGGTGCTCGATGGTTCGCACCAGCTCCCCCGAGAGAGTGTAAATCTGAATTTTGGCGTTCGCCGGCAGATGGGTAAACGTCACGAAACGGTTATGCGAGCTCGTTTCTTCGATATTGAAGCCGCGATAGGGATTCGGGTAAACATTGACGAGCGCGGCGGCTTGCGATCTGGCCAATTTCAAATCGTCTTTGATCGGCGCTTTACTCTTGAAAGTGAAAACGTCGTTGGGTGTATTGACAAAGTTCGGCCGGATCGTCAGCACTTGCCCATCCTGCCATGCGGGCGCCGTGAATCCGGCCCGCAAAATCGGCCACCAGAGATACATCGTGTCAAACTCTTGGGCATTGGAAAACAAATTTCGGCTCGTGTAATATGGGTCCGGCAAGTCGCCGCTGTACGTGCTGTGCAAGATGAACAAATAATTTCGCGCCCCTGGGAAGCTCGGATCCCACAAACCATTCTGCTGGCCGCTTTGCTCGACAATCGCCGCGTTGAGCTGGCGCGGCGGCTGCGCGGTCACATCCCAGACGGTGAAATGCTGGCGCTCGTAGCTGACAAACTGATAATCCGGGCTCCCACCGCGTAAATACGTATAAGCACGTTGGCCATCGGCATTGGTGCGGAAGCGGATCTCCGCGGTGACGTATTGCTCGGGTTTTATATTGCTGCCAAAGAATTTTTTGCCGAGTCCAATACTGCCATTGATAAATTCGCCGCCCCAGTTGTTGCCCGAGAACCAGCGCTCGTTATCCGGCCGGTTGAACGTCACCGTGTTGAGAGCTTCCGGTGGGCCAAAAACCTTGACGAGCAATCCATCGACGATAGGAAAGTCTGCATCGCCATCATTAGGCTGTTGGGCTTGATTTTTCCATCCTGAAACTTTTACCGTGCCGGCCGTCAAATCCGTGACCTCCCAAACGCTCGCGCCATTCGGCTCCGTGCGGAAGGTCACCTGGTATTCATGATCGGTCAAAGCGGCGGGATCGACCACGAGCGGAAAAACCTCGCCTTCGCTCCGGCCGGAATGGCTCACCGGCAGCGTCTCGCCAAACGGCGTTGTCCATTTGCTGCCGAGCGGCGGATTTTGCGGCCGGACCGCGAGGGGTTGCAGCAGGCCTTCCAGCGTTTTAGGAATGCCATAACGGTTATAAACATACGCTGTCACTGCAAAATAATATTCACGATTGCGCAGCAAAGGTGTGTTGCCATTTAGCGCGTCCGAGGCAATCCGCAAATAACGCTGCAAGCCGGTGTCGCGCGCATCTTGCACAACCCGCTCAACGGTTTCCCCGATTTCCTGAACAAAAACATTGTCGCGAATTTGGACGACGCCGTCGATGACGTCAAAGCTCGCAATTCTTTTGATTTTGGTAAGTTGAGAAACGGCCGGCGCGCTCAGTTGATAGACATTGTAGCCTTGAAACGCGTAGTAGGTCGGATTGCCGAGCGAATCGAGATTAAACTGGTCAATTTCCCGAAAGGATTCGACAGCGTTGTTCCACGACAAAAGAATCGAAGCGGTGTCGGGCGAGGCGGTCACCACCAAAGACGATGGAGAATCTGGCAGCACAAAGTTGTCATCAAAAAGTTGCTGCTCGTGTTGATCGCGCGCCTTGAGGAGCCGGACGGTTTCTTGCCAAGTTTGGTCCTGCGCAATGACAATCCCACCGACAACTTCCTGCGTGTCACCGTCGGCGATGGTGAAGGGGCCAGAGGACATCAAAAAGCGCTTGTCACTATGGGTGTCATCCACCCAACCGGTCCGGGTGACGGGATCCCCGGCGTGCCAAAATTTGGTGGGTTTGCCGGTCAAAGGATCGATAACCGGATCGCCGAATAAGTCGAAACCGCGCAAATAATTGTAGGCTTCGGCGCCGGTTTCAGGATCACGGAATTGCCGCGGCCCGCCGCCGATGTACTTGATAAAAGCGCTCATCGGAAGGTTTCTGAATCCCGGCATTTTCCGGCCGGACACATTCGCGGTATCGCCAGGCGAGGGCACTATCGGCCCTTGCAAGAAATCGTAGCCGATGGCCGGCGGATTAGCGCCATACAAACCATCATTTTGGGTTTTATACTGATATCCCAACGACAGCGTGGTATCGCAGCCGACTAAATCCACTCCATCGCCGATGTCGACATCTGCCCAGAACGCCACATAAGCATCCGTGACATCTTTGCCGCTTTTGTTGATGAATTCGAATTTGAAAAACATCATGTCCCCCAAGTCATTGGGGATGTCGTAAGCCCAGGCGGTCATTTGCACTTCAACACCCATCGGCTTGGTCTTGAACAGCGTGTCGTGTAGAGCTTGGTCGAAATCATTAAAAACTGCCCAGGCGGTCGAGGTGCCGAGCAACAGCGGCTTGCCATTCGCATCAACCGGCGCGCCATCTTGCACCGGCCAATTGACATAGTCGGAATTGCCAGTGGGAGTCGTTGCATCCCTTTCATTAATAATATAAACTTTAAAACTCGGATCTTGGGGATTGGCCGGCATACCGGCGACGCCGGGAGACCATCCAATGACTTTGCCGGGTTGAAATTCAGTTCGATATTCTGCAGCAGCCGTGACAATTTCGCCGTCCTTTTTGCCTGCCAACCAAAGGCCGGAAGCAAAGTTGATCGTATTTCGCGAACCGGCAGGCCACTCCATACCGGCGCTGCGGGCGGGAATGTGGCTCACGAGCTGGCCGTTATTGGTGATATAATCCGCAATCCGATTTGGCACCCACAACGGCCGGTCGATGCCAAAAACTTTGGCGAGCCGTGAGCCCATGTCTTGTGTGTTTCCTATTGCAACCGGTACTGTTTCGTTGCTCATGAAAATCGTCATTATAAAAAGCAGTGCCAGCATCGAAAGGACTAAAGCTTTTTGCATGGCTGTCTCCTTATTTTGAAGGAGAGTGGGCTTTCCAGCCCACACTCGCATCGCGGACAAGAAAGTCCGCGTTCCCTCTTTTTCCATGAAACTTTTGTCACTCCCACTAAAAAATCACCAGTTTCAACGTCTTCACGCCGATCTCACCCATGTCGATGTGCACGATATAAATTCCGCTCCCCACCTGGCGGCCGGCGAAATGGCGCAAATCCCAGTGCTCGAATGGCGTGCCGTTGGTGTGATTGATGGTGCGCACCCAATCCGCCGCCAGCGTGTAAATCAGGATCTTGGTGTGGCCTTCCGGCAGATGAGTAAACGTGACGAATTGATCCGCCGGATGCCGCAAATCCAGCCAACCGCGATCGTACGGGTTCGTTATTAAATGCTTCACGAGCATTATCCGGATCAAGACACTCGACCGGACCGCCTCAGGTGAATTTGTAAAACGTGGTCATGGGCAGATTTTTGAAGTCGGGTATTTTCTTTCCTGACACCCGCGCCGTATCACCCGGCGACGGCACTATCGGACCCTGCAATAAATCGTACCCAATTGCCGGCGGATTGACGCCATAAAGCTCATCGGGCTTGGTTTTGTACGCAAATCCCAACGAGAGCGTGGTATCGCAGCCGACCAAATCACGCGCGTCGCCAATGTCGATATCAGCCCAAAAGGCAATATAGGCATCCGTGAGGTTTTTGCCGCTCTTGTTAATGAGCTTGAATTTGAAAAACATTATGTCACCATACGCGTCCACCCGGTCGAAAGCCCAAGCCGTCATCTGCACTTCAACACCTATCGGTTGGCTTTTAAAAAGCCTGTCGTGCAGATCGGGATCATAGTCATTAAAAACCGCCCAGGCTGTCGAGGTGCCGAGCAACAGCGGCTTGCCCTGCGCATCAACCGGCGCGCCATCGGCAACCGGCCAATTGATATAGTCGGGATTAGCGGTGGGATTCGCCACATCCTGGCGATTGATGATGTAAATCTTAAAGCGCGAATCTTGGGGATCAGCCGGAGTACCGGCCACGCCGGGAGACCAGCCGGTGACGTTGCCGGGCTGAAATTCGGTGGAGTATTCAGCCACGGCCGAGACAATTTCGCCGTCTTTTTTGCCCAACAGCCAAATGCCGGAAGCGAAGTTGATGGCATGGCCCGAACCCACCGGCCACTCCATGCCGGCGCTATTGGCGGGAATGTGGCTGACGAGTTGTCCAATATTGGTGAGGTAATCGCCGATGCGGTTGGGCGCCCAAAAGGGCCAATCAATGCCAAAAACCTTGGACAGCCGCACCTCGTTCGCTTTCTTGCAGCGGTCTTGTGCAGGCAACGGGCTGCTCACCAAAACAAACAGGCAAAGCAGTACGAGCATAAACACAACGAGCACGGTTCGCATAAGAGTTCTCCTTTCTCTCCACTGGAGTTTCAGATGACTCCGCCGCGTCTACCGTCCGGTCGAACTAACCTTTTCTCGCTCTAACTCACCGCGTTATAAATGTCGTATCGAAGGATGGGTGGCTCAACCAACTCGACGGAAAGTGGGTAAAGCTGAATTTGCGCCCCGCTTTCGAGAAGTTGCCAGAACGTTACGAGCTGTTCGTTATTAAGTTTGTTGTAACTATCCTGACAATGTTAAATTGAGTTCCCAAGAAAGCATCTGCAGCGATTTGGTGAGCAGTTGCGGTGCGACCCCAACGGGGTCAGATGTATCAGCCCAAGGGCATCGCCCTGGGAAGATGGCGTCATCTCATCTCCAAGCCCTGAAAGGGCGAAATGTGTTGCTCTCGAAAGACGACGCGTATCGCAGACATATTCCGCCCCCTTGGGGCTATAAAATGTGAAAATATACACCGTTCATAGGGCGTTGCCCCATGCTAATGCATTGTGCCCCTTTGGGGCGGTCCAGCGGTGTCACCAACTGCGTTTTTGTATGACATATTTCTAAGTTAACATTGTCAAGATCGTTGCAATTTGTTTTCATAAAATTAGCGTATTGCAGCGAAACAGCAAAATCAACGTGCCTCGCGCGCACAACGAAAACCAAGGTTGTAGTTTCGCGTGACCGGATTGGCGAAATAGCGATAGGAGCATCGCAAATCGTCGGGATCGTTGGCCCACGAGCTGCCCCGCATCGCCCGGCGCGGCTTGCTGCTCTTCTGCGGCTGCGACTCCTTAATTGTATAATCATAGAGATCCGCGCACCACTCCCACGCATTGCCGGCCATGTCGTAAAGCCCGTAAGCGTTCGGCGGATAACTGCCGACGTCACGCAGATAGCGCTTGGCATCTTCCCAATTCCAGGCCCGGCTGCTGTCGGCGTCGTAATTGGCTTTGTCCGGCGTGATCTCGTTGCCCCACGGGAATTTGTATCGTGGTTTTCCATCAACGCCGGTAAAGCCGCCGCGCGCGGCATATTCCCATTGCGCCTCGGTAGGCAGTTTCTTGCCCACCCACTGCGCGTAAGTTGCGGCATCGTGCCAGCTCACGTAAACCACCGGGCGTTTGGGATGCTGCAGTTGTTCTGCCCAAAAGCCTGGTGCAGGAGAATCCGGATTCGCTTCGAGGAATTGCCGGTATTGCTCGACCGTAACCTCGTATTTGTCCATGAAAAATCTATCGACGGAGACTTTGCGGGCCGGCAGCTCGTGCGCTTGAGGATTCGGATTTTCACTTCCCATCACACAAACACCACCGGGGATATAAACCATTCCCTCGGGAGGGTTTTGGGAATTTCCCGAACAGGCGATGAGTTGCACGAAAGCAAGCAAGATGAAAAACGAAAAACGCGGGTACAGACTGAACCTTTTGCGAAACATTAATTCCTCAATGTATTCGCCAGCGGCGAGAGTGAAGGTTTTTCGCATGACGCTTCTCCTTTGCTGCTCCTGATCTCCGTATTCCCAACCAACCGTCTGCGTTGAAACGGCAATGAAGCGTCGAAGCGTGTTGCGTCGATACGTGCGTGACTGTGCCAGAGGGGTGAGGCAATCTCCTCGCGGGATAGTTTATGGGGCTACGGTTGTCAATAAAGGAGCATCTAAAAAAAACGCTAACCAACGCAAAACAACTTCATAGCGAAGCAGCGAATTACTTCGGCTCTCCGGCCGCGGCGTTGATAAATAACCGCCAAATTTCCATCATGGCACGCTTTGCCAGCTCACTGCCCGGCAATGAGATCGCGCCAGTCTTCATTTTTAATCTCGCCGAGCTTGGTGGAATGCAGCAGCCGATATTCCCGCAGTCCGGTCTGGTCGGCAAAAATAAAATCGACGCCGCCTTCGATGCCGTTATAGGTCCAGATCTCATAAGGCTTGTTTTCATTGGAATATGGAAAACGCTCGATGTCGTCGGGCTTGCCGTAAATGAGATAAACCCGGCCGCGATCGGTGCGCCAGCCCTTGATCGTCATGCTGCTGAAGTTGTCGTTGGCGAGGGCCACGGCTTGCAAATATACGGTGCGCAGCTCTTGCCATGGCATATTTTTCTCCCGGCTATAGCGGCTCCAGAATTGTGCGAGAAATTCGCGCCGGGCCGGCGCATGAGCGAGCTTTTTGGCAATTTCCGTTTCCGCCTTGTCGTAAAAGTATTTGACGTAGCCAACCTCGTTTGCCACTTCTTCGTCGGATAAGCCGGCAAAAACCTGCACCGGAATACTCTGCACCGCCGCCGCGGGCGCTGCCTGCAATTGCGGGTTGTAAACAAAAACCTTTTTGCGGGCGGATTGCAAGCTTTTGCCCTCCGCATCGAGCAAATCGAAGTGCAGAAAATAAGTGCCGCTCGGCACGGCGCTGACGTTGAGCGCGCCGACCTCGACGCTCGCCTCCATCATCGGCTTCGTTTGCTCGCGCGGCCGGGGGGAAGAAAGCGGCGCACCGCCGGCGCCGGCCAAATAGCATTTGGTGCGATAGCTCGAGCCGGAAACGTTTTGGCGGAGGTTATAGATTTCCAGATAATAATAGAGCATCGGCTGCTCGGCGCCAAAGATGGCCGAGGGATTGGGAATGACGCGCATCGACTGCTTGCAAAAAACGTCGTTGGGCGAGCCGTTCTCCGATCTGACCGGCTTAATCGATGAAGCCAGCTCGATGTCACTCATCGCCAGGGCTTCCGGGACAATGGCTTCGTGTGCAATGGCCATCACGACGCTGTCGGATTTGGCCGCGCCGCGCAGGTCGCGCGCAAAGAGTTTCACGCGGTGGGTGCCGGAATGAATCGGATAGCGCAGCACGTTGACGATGCGCTGGCCGCGCGCCGTATCGGCTACGGCAATTTTGTCCGGAGTACGCCACATATCCGCCACCCACAGCGAATCGCCCTTGGCAATATTCACGCGCATCATCAAATCCGCGATGGCGCTGTCGGCGCTGCTCGCGGTGTAAACCAGCGCATCCCGGCGGATGCCGTAAGCGATTTCGAGGTAGGGGCGCTTGCCGCCGTTGCTGCGAAAAATGGCGTAATCCGCTTCGACCATGAACGGCTTTGGCGAAGAAGCTTCTTGCGCGTTCGCAACCGCGGAAAAGCTAATGATGGCAAATGCAAAAATCAAAGTGGCAAAAAAATATAAAACTCGCATCACGGTATCCTTTCAAAAAAAATGGGTGAAGCTCCGCGGCGGAGCTTCACCCATTTCAAAACACCCGGCGATTAGAAGGTCAACGTGAAGGTGAACCACTGATTGTCGTCAAACAACTCAGTCATGCGATAAGCATAATCCAGATTCAAATGCATTTTCTCGCTGACTTTGAAGTTCACCCCGCCGCCGAAGCTGGGACCAAACAGATACTCGTCATCCTGGCTCTTGAATTTATCCGTGTCCGGATCATAGGAAATCGTATAGCCGCCGCGCAGGAAGATGGTCTTGTTCAGATTATATTCCGCGGCTAAACCGTATTGATCCAGGCCGAAGTTGTGGTTCAAGAAGTTGCCGCTGAAGGTCAACAAGCTTTTCTCGCCGAAAGCAACGTCATAAGAAACGCCCAACTCCAGCGTCGTAGGCAGCTCGAAGGAGCCGAGCGGAACGCGAAAGTTGCGGTTGCGCGTGCTGGGTTCCGAGCCGCCTGGGGTGACTCGGGTCTCGGCATCGGAACCGCTGAATTGAAGATTCGGGCCGAGGTTTTTAAGCGTAACGCCGAGCTTGAGTCCTTTGACGCTGGTCGCATATTGCAGGCCGAAGTCGAAGGCAAAGGTCGAGGCGCTGGTGCTGAGCACCTTTTCGCTCAGGACTTTGCCCGTCACCCCGAAGGCAATGCGATCGGTCATTTGGCGGGAATAGGTCAACCCCAAAGTGACAAAACTCGGGTTGAGCGTGGCGCCCGTCCCTTCGGTCTGAAGCTCGGTCGTTTCCAAAATTTCGCCAAAATCCAACGATTTCACACTCAAGCCGATGGAACCAATGCCAAAACGGAAGCTGGCCGCAGCATAATTGACATTGATATCGGCAATGTAACGCAAATGCGAAAACATCACTTCCGCCGATGTGGAAGAAACGGCGAGACCGGCGGGATTCCAATAGATGGCTTCGATGCCGCTAATCGTCGAGCTGACATTCCCTCCGAGGCCCGTGCCGCGAGAGCCAACCGGTATGAGCAATTCCACACCACTGGCCGTCCCGCGCCGCTTGCCGGTTCCGGCATCTGCCGGGGAAACCGCCAGCAAGACCGAGACCGCCAACAGGAAGAATAAAAGCAATCTGATGCTGATCTTCATGAGTCGTTATCTCCTGGTTTTGAAAGTCAAATGACCAGTGTATTTTAAAGTATTGAGCACCGGGAGGTGCTGAGGCGCGCCTCCCGATCATCATCAAGCTTAGAACACATCGAGGCGCTCTTCCGGCTGGAAGACAGCAAGCTTGAGAACCTTCTGGCCGACATTGGGCAATTCGATATGCGCGATATAGATGCCGCTGGCGACCGGAACGTCACTGGCGTTGCGGAGATCCCATCGCTGCAATTGGGTGCCATCGGTATGCTCAATCGTCTTCACCAATTCACCGGCAAGCGTAAAAATGCGAATCTTTGCCGTTGGCGTCAGGTGCGTAAAGGTCACGAACCGGTTCACCGGATCGCGCTCTTCAATATTATAGCCAACGTACGGGTTCGGGAACACGTTCACCAACTTGGCCTGCTGCTTCGCCAGGGCCACGTCGTTCTTTATCGCCGCTTTGGTCTTGAATGAAAATACATCCTTCTCCGTATTCACGAAGTTGGGCGTGATCTTGTACACTTGACCATCCGCCCACTCCAGTGTATGCCCGCCCCGCAGGACCGGCCATATTGAATACAGGACGTCAAACTCTGCGGCTTGACCTAACGCCGTACGAGAGGTGTAGTATGGATCAGGCGTGTCGCTGTAGGTGCTATTGAGGATGAAGAGATAGTTTCTCGAAGCTGCAACGCTCGGATCCCACAGGTTGTTCTGCTCGCCAGCTTGTTCGACGTAGGCGGCGTTCAATTGCCGTTCGGGCTGCCCGGGGGTGACATCCCACACCGTGAAGTGCTGAGGCTCATAACTGATATAGCCATAATTGGGCGTGCCACCACGCAGGTACATATAGGCGCGTTGCCCGTCAGCATTGGTGCGGAATCGGATCTCGACCGGAATATACTGATCCGGGGTGATATTACTGCCGAAGAAATTCACGCCAAGGCCCAACCCTCCACTCAGAAGGTCGCCACCCCAATTATTACCAGTGAACCAACGTGCGCCATCGTTTGGCAAAAATTCCGCCGACTTGGCGGCCAAGGGCGGCCCAAACACTTGGAGCACAAAACCATCAACAATTGGGAAATCTCCGGGACCTGTATCGCCCTGATTGACCCAGCCCGAGACTTTCACGACATTATCCGTATCATCGGTAAGATCCCATACCGGGCCGTCCTCTGTGGAGCGGAAACTGACATGATAATCATGTCCAGTCAAGTCTTCCGGCTCCACCACCTTGGGATAGACACTTCCATCGCTCGGTATGGGGCCTGGATTGGCATGCGTGATGGCAAGCGTGTCTCCCGCCGGGGTCGTCAGCAAATCGCCCAACTTTTCGCTTACCGGGATGGTCAGGAAGGGTCGCAGGGTGCTCTCGATGGCGTATGGCCCTCCGGCGTTGCCCTCGAAACCCTCCTGATTATACCCATAAGCCGTCACCGCAAAGTAATATCTGCGGTTGGGAATCAGCGGCTGATTGCCGCGAACCGCATCCTGGGTAATGCGCAAATATCTAAAAACGCCAGTATCTCTGGGTTTTTGTACGGTGACTTCGACAAATTCGCCGCGGACCGCGTCCAGGACGAAATCTTTGATGTCTTGGAAGTTGCCATCCATAATGTCGAAGGTGGCAATCTTCTTGACCGTCGTCGTGGTGCCAAGAGTCAATTCATCGGTCTGATAGACATTGTAACCCTGGAACCTGTAGTTCGTCGGCACACCATCAACAGTGTGAAACTTGTCGACTTCCTCGTAAGTTTCGGCGCGGTCATCCCATTTCAGCAAGATGGCATCTTTTTCCACCGTCACTTCCACGGTCGGAGCGGGCGGGTTTCTCGGCAAGACAAAATTGTTGTCATAGGCGGCCTGCGCCGATTGATCAGCTTGCCGCAAAATACTGATTGTGGAGGGCGCATCCGAACCTTGGGCAATCAACATACCGCCAACCACTTCCTGCGTGTCACCTGCTGCCAACGTAAAGGGACCGCTGGTCATCAAAAAGCGTTTGTCGCCATGTGTATCATCCAACCAACCGCTGCCAGTGACCGGATCACCCGCATGCCAGAATTTGGTCACTTGGTTGGTTTGCGGGTTGACAATCGGATCGCCGGCTCTATCCAGACCCAGCATGAAGTTATAGGCTTCCGGGCCGGTTTCCGGGTCCCGATATTGCGTTGGGCCGGCATTGATATACTTGGCAAATGAAGACATGGGCAGATTCTTGAAATCAGGAATCCGGCGGCCGGAAACATTGGCCGTGTCACCCGGACTGGGGACAATCGGCCCTTGGAAGAAATCATAGCCAATGGCTGGCGGCGAGGTGCCATAGAGTCCATCGGCCTGAGTTTTGTACATATACCCTAATGAGATCGTCGTATCACTTCCCACCAAGTCAGCCGCATCGCCAATGTCGATGTCAGCCCAGAACGAAACGTAGGTATCAGTCACGTCCACCCCACCCTTGTTAATAATGACGAATTTGAAGAAAAGCATGTCACCGAAGGCATCCGGCCGGTTGAAGCCCCAGGCGGTTTGCTGCACTTCAATGCCCAAAGGCTTGGTCGAGAAGAGCCGGGAGTGCAAGATTTCGTCAAGATCGTTATATACACACCAGGTCATGGAGGTGCCAAGCAAGGCGGGCATTCTGGAGCCATCGGCAGCAAGAGTAAAGGGCGCACCATCGTCATACGGCCATGCCGCGAAATCCGGATTCTGCGAGGGATCATCGAAATCTGACTGATTGATCGTATAAATCCGATATTGGGGAGCATTCGGATCGGTAGCCTGGCCGTTGGGCAAAATGGGGCCGGGTTGAAATTCGACCACATACTCGCCGGCGGAGGCCACAATTTCACCATTTTTCTTGCCGGCCACCCAGATGCCCGAGGCAAAATTAATCGTATTGAGCGAGCCGGCCGGCCATTCCATGCCGGCGCTACTGGTCGGAATATGGCTTACGAGCTGGCCATTGTTGGTAATGTAATTGGCAATGCGGTTGGGCGTCCACACCGGGCGGGTGATGGTCATGGGTTTGGCAAGCCGCTGCCCTTTGTCGCCTTTCTTTTTAAGACCACCGATGCTGTCATTCGTGATGACGAACACCGTTGCGACAAGGAACAACAGCAAGGTGAGTGAAACACAGACTTTTCGCATTAGTTTTCTCCTTCCGTTCGGTTTTGTTGAATGCATCGTCATGCCGAACCACTTTCAAAACTGACCGGTCACTACAAGTGACCGGTCAGTTAGGTTAGAATTAACGGAAATCAAAGCGCAGACCCAAACGATACTGGCGCGGAATACCGAAATTAAAGGGCGTTGCGACGCGCGCCGCATAGTAGGCAGCAGCATTGGCGGCGCTACCGCTGTTCGCAAAGGCGATACCTTCAGGCGTTGTCAGAAAACCATCGTTATCCGCTTCACCGGTTTGATCGTAGACGCCAGTGACATTCTCAGCGCCGAGAATATTGAGCGCCCACAGATAAACATTGAAATTCACCCCGGCAATCGCAAAAGACTTATCCAGCTTGCCGTCGAGCTGATAGGTAAAGGGCGTGTAAGCGGAATTGATCGCAGCTTGCGGACGAGTCACCGCAGCCGGGCCGGTTTGGAAGATCGAGGAACGTCGTTGCCCCGGCGTGTAGGGGAAACCACTGCCGAGCGTGAGCAACAAGTTCAAACCCACTTGACCGAGCGGACGGCCATTCAAGAACATCGGCCCTTCGCCCTTGTTGGTGCGGAAATCCAAATTCAGCGCTAAGGTATGGCGTTGATCGAAATCCAGCGGGGACACAAACGACGGATAAGTCGGCGGGTTGCCCAGCCAGTTAATATTAGAGGCTTCAGCGCCAGCGGAACCCGTGCCGCCAGCAAACTGCAGCGTGTAAGAGGCGGTCGCGGCGACGCGGTTGGTGCGGCGCAAATCAAAGGTCGCGGTCAAGCCTTTTACCGTGCCGAAATCGCCGTTCACAAAAGCGGCATAAGGCACCGGTTCCGCAAAAATATTGCGTTGTTGCACCAAATCCCGGATTTCCTTATAGTAGGCCGTAATATCCAGGCTGGCATTGTCACCGATTTGCTGGCGGAAACCGACTTCATAAGAAGTGGTCTTCACCGGCTGCAGCGCCGGATTGCCGGATTGCGTAAAATTGCCAGACTGCAAGTTGTTCGCAAAAACGATATAACTGATAAAAAGCTGGTTCAACTGCGGTTGCTGCGTGAACTTGCCATATTGGGCATGAAAGACCGTGCGATCCGTCACCGGGAAGGAAACGCCCAAACGCGGATTCAGATTGCTGTAAGTTTTGCCGTCAACAAGCTGCTGCACCCCGGTCTGATCCTGCGCGGTTGGCGTGCCCGAAGCGTATCTGCCGCTCGCATCCAGATAGACTTGATTAGCAATCTGGCCCTTCTGGTCGAAGACAATCAATTCCGGATCCCGGAATTGCGGCGTGGCCGGATCGAAGTAATCCCACCGCACACCGATGTTCACCACTAGATCCTGCAGCTCGATCTTGTCTTGCAAGTACGCCGCGCCCAACTTGGGATGGCGCGCCGCATCACGACCGGAATTAACTTCCGTTTTGCCGAGAACATCATAGCCGATATTATTGGCAAAAGCCGTCGTGTACACATCAATATCAGAGAGAGTGGGGTTAGCGGCGCGGGTCTGGGCGATGCCCATTGGGGCGATTTGGTAGTTCCGGACGGTATTATACCGATATTCGAAGCCGGCTTGGAATTGATGGGTCTTGCCGGCTTGGTGGGTCAAGTCTCCCTTCAAGCCCAAAAAGGTGGACTTGTTATGTTGATAGAAATCGCGAACCGACCCAGCTTTGGAGAAACGAGCCTCGAAATCGTCAGTCGAAGGATTGAGACCCGGCCCTCTGAGCTGAGGATTCTTCGCCGGATCACCATAAGATTCAAGGTCGTCGAACCAAACGTAATCGCCATATTCAAACTCGTTGCGGAAATAACTGGCCGTGGCGGTATAGAATGACCTCGTTCCCAAAGAATGGGTCGCCTTAATATAGTAGGAATCGGTGCTCTCGAGGCGTTTGGGCTGTCTAGCCGAATTGAACAAGGCGTTAGCATTGCTATTAGCAACACCAAAATAAAAGTCGCGGCGATTGTCGCGGGTGGAATTGCCGCCGATTTTGAACTGCAACGGCTTTACATCAATCAAGAAATTGCCATTCCAGTTCCAGCGTCCCAATGAGTTGCTGGGAAGCGGGCCCTGAACCAGGGTAGGAACGCCATTGACCAAAGCCGGATGGCCGCCGGCAGAAGCCAAGCGGTCGCGAAGAAATTGGCGCTCGCCGACCAGGAAAAATTTCACCCGGTTATTCGTGTTGGGGACCGGACCGCTTGCTGTCAGATTGTAGATATTGTAACCGTACGAAAAAGCGCCGAGATTCTCTTCGGTTTCGCTCAAAAACTCGTCGGTGATATATTCACCGGTGAAGTTGTAAGCCGTGCCGCCGGTCTTGGTGGTGGTATGAATCAAGCCGGAGTTGGCAAAGCCGTATTCGGCGTTGAAACCGCCGTTTTGCACTTGCACTTCTTCGATGGCGTTGGAGCTCAAATCGCCGGAACGATTGGAGTCAAACGGGTTGTTCTGGTAAACGCCGTCCACATAAAAGGTGACTTCTTCCCGGCGGCCACCGCGAATGAAGAGATTGCCACCCTGTTGGACGACACCAGCCTGCAAACCGGCGACGGCAGCATAGCCACGGACCGGCAGGTTCTGAATTTCTTCCGCCGTTCTAATGTGAACTTCATTCGTGGCGTTTTTGTTGACCAGCGGACGCTCCGCCACGATCGATACCTCACCGATTTCGACCGCCTCGGTGGGCATATCGAAGTTAAGCTCGGTGGTGAGATCGACGCTCACCCGCACGTTGGAGACGGTCACCGTGCGATAGCCGATGAACGTACATTTGACCGTGTAGCCGCCGACTGGAACATTCAGAATGACATAATCGCCATTCAGATCCGTCGACGCGCCCAATGTCGTTCCGTCAACGAGGATGTTGGCGCCCGGCAAGGGCTCCTTCGTCTCTCGATCGACAACTTTGCCAGAGATCTTGCCGTTCGTACCGGCAAACAGCAGCGCCGGCAAGATCAAAAGGCTCAACAACACGACACTCACCTTTCGGTACATTGCTGACCTCCTAAGAATTAATTGTGGGTGGGAAATAATTCGAGCGTGCTGCATATAATACAGAAATGACGCGTTGCACCCGGCGAGTGCAGCCTCCCTCCCAAACATTGTTTTTAGTACGGCGAAAAATTTGCGCTCCGGCGGCAGCTCTGAAGCATTATTTCTGTGAATATGCGTCACGCTCAAAAGAACTTGGCTTTGGTCAATACCAGCAATTACAACCACAGAGAAATCATAACGTATATTATGATATTTTCAATGGAATTTTTATTCATCAAACACAATAATATAATAAATAAACACTTAAATATAATTATAAGTTTTATCTATAACTTAATTGTATGCAAAAGACATACCAACACCAAAACAGATTATTCTCAAATGCGTTTAGTTGCTTGAAGTTCAACACTTAATCGCCGTTTATTAAAAGTTCTTCGCGCCACATCATCGTGCAAAAGCTTTCATCTTTCGTATGAAAGTTTTTGCACGGATGCATCTAAAAACAACTTTACTCTTTCACGGGCATTTGATCACAGACAATTGATCTCTTTTAAATACCAATGCCGCGTCATGGGCAGAAAAACATAACAAGAGAGCTATTGCAAGCACAAAGCATTGCCAGCGGTTTCAAGAATAGGTTAGCCAGGAGGAGCAAAAGAAGAGGAAGCTTTCGGAGGGTTTATTGAAATACGAGCGCAGAAAAACGAGGTTCAATAGCGAGCTGACGTTAAACCAAAAGCAATACTCAAAAATTTCAAACAAAAAGTGCAATCTCCAGATCCTGCTAAGGCGCGGCATCATGCACCCACCCTGGTCTCTTCTTTCCTAATCGATACATCATTCCCATTGGTATTGCCAGTGCCATACGATTCATTGCGATTTCGAGCGCAAATGTTATCGAAAAATGATGCTTCACGAGATCAACGCTTTCAAAGAACAACTCCCGCGTTGAACTTTGAAGCTAACTGCGATAAACCAACTTACAAAGTTTATGCCATAACCATCATAATACTTTAATCGGAAATTTTTAAGCAGTGTTTCGTGCTTGAAAATATAAAACTAAAGGGCGAGAGCGAGTCTTTCAATTTTTGACCGTACAGTGCGGAACTATGCAAGATTTTTCACCGCCACAATGCAAACTTTTGCCGGAAGGAAATGTTTTGCCGACATGAGCAGACAACCTATCGCTTGTACGCATAGAGTGGCCTCCTTAAAATAAAATGTTTAGGGAGAACGAGATACCATATTAAATATCCGGAAATCGTCGGTCATTCACCATGAAAAATTACTTTGAGCAAAATGAGTTTTTTAGTTTAAACAACCTCGCCCGCCTGCGAACGATAAAATAAACGCTGCTGCCAATGTTCCTTATCATCGAATCTCAAGCCGTCCGTTCGTGCGACGGAACGGGATGTTGAGATCGACAATTACTGTTGTCGATTGAAGCGAATAATTCGCTAAATAAAAGTAGAGGGCAAAGACGCCATCCACACCGCCAGCAGGCCCCTGGCTTGCGGGCGGCGGCAAGTTTATTTTAAACTCGCCGCGATTATTCGTCCAGGCGTTCAGGCCAAATCCTTCGAGCCAGACATAAACGCTCTCAGGGCTCGACTTGTCTTTGAGAATGAGATTGCCGCTGATTTGCCTGTTTCCTCCGGTAATCTCGTCACCGCCAAAAGGGTTGCTGGTACAGCCGCCAACAACGAGCAAGCAAATTCCGGGGGCAAATATCAAAGTGAGGAATTTCACTTTTCTCATATTAGTCTCCCTAAAATTGCGCGCCAACCGTCAAGTAAAACCGGCGATCGCGAATGGCGAGACCCAACAGATTCGCGTCGCCGTCATTCACGAGATTGCGGGCGCTGGCGTTTGCAAAAACTTTCAACTTGCTGATCTCGAATATTTTGCTCAAGTGCAGATCAACTTTGCGGTAGCTCGACGAGGGCGAAAGCGCCGTCGGTTTGGCGGATCACTCCGGACTGGCTTCCCTACGTGGAGTGCATATTTCATCTGCTATTGCTAGCACCGCGGGAAGTCGAATCAGAGGTTTGTGCTGCTTCACGCCATTTGCTAAAATCCGCCCGATAAATTCCGCCCTTGGTTGTGCCCGCAAAAATGATGTCCGGATTTGCCGGATGGAATGCCAGCTCCAAAACATTTGAGTGGGTCAAGCCTTCATTGACCTCGGTCCAAGTCGCCCCACCATCGAGGCTTCTTGAGACACCAAAATAGACTTTTCCGTTATATAAAATGTTCGATCTCCGAGGATCGACAAGCAACACAAAGGTTTGGAAATGATCTTTGCTGATCTCGGTCCAGTCTCTGCCCTGATTGGTGCTGTGAAATAAAACGGGAGCTTGCGTTTTGTCTTTGGCTGTTTTCCTGCCTTCCACACTGCCGGCGTAGATGATATTTCTATCCTGCGGATGGATGGCCAGCGCCCTTATAAAAGGATTCGTGATGCCGGAACTGCTTTTTTTCCACGTGGTGCCGCCATCGGTAGATTTGTAAACGCCGCCTTCGGGCGCCGGTGTGTTTACACCGGCAAAGAGTCTATTGGTTTCCACCGGATCGATGGCCAAAGAAAAAATGCCCGGCACGGCGAGCCCGAATTGATGCCAGGTATTGCCGCCATCCACACTTCGCAACAGGCCCTCGAAGGAGGCGCCGGCATAAATCGTATCCGGATGCAAAGGATTCCGCGCGAGCACTTGCACCCTGCCGCCCGACCAAACCTGGTTCCAATGAATTCCGCCGTCCCTACTTTTAAAAATTCCTTGTGAGTAACTGGCTGCCAGCAGCATTCCGGGATGTTGAGGATCGATATCCAAATCAAGAATATCCGGAGCCAAGAGACCCAAATTTCTGCCTTCTGAGGCGCTATGCCAGGTTTGCCCACCATCAACGCTTCGATAAACGCCACGGCCCAGCAATCCTGCATAAATAATTTGGGAATTGCCCGGCTCAAAAACTATCGCACGGACATCCGCATCGACCAGCCCGGTGCTCGCCCATTCCCAGTTTTGCCCGCCGTCTTGCGTTTTAAAAACCGCGCCCATAAAGCTGCCTCGAGCTTCATCAGCGCTAACCCCAACTGCCCCGGCATAAATGATTTTCGGATTTTTGGGATTGATTGCCAGCTTCACGATCAAGCGGTTGATAATCCCGGAATTGACCAGATACCATGAGCGGCCTGCGTTTGTGGTTTTGAAGACACCAGATGCGCCACTTGCATATAGGGTTTCCGGAGAGCGGGGATCCACAATCAGGGCGCGCACATCCAGGTTGGTGAGACCATCATTCATCGGATACCAGCTCTCGCCGGCGTCGTCGCTTTTATAAATTCCACCACCACCCGTGGCGACATAAATCTGGCTCGTGCGCTTGGGATGAATGACGATGGCATAGACATCTTTTTGGCCGAGACCGCGATTCATTGGCCGCCAGGTTTTGCCGCCGTCGGTGCTTTTATAAAGGCAATCCTTCCCGTTATAAATACCCGCATATAATACATTCGAATGCTTTGGATCGATGGCGAGAGAAACGACGAATTCATCCCGCATGCCTTCTCGCGACGATTGCCACACCGTTCCGCCATTTGTGCTCTTGTAGACGCCGCCACTGCCTTTGGCCTTGAACGTGCCAGCGTACAAAACATTCGGTTCCTCGGGGTCAATCGCTATCGTATGCACAAATGGGTCAAGCTCCAAACCGCTCTCTGGGCTTTGCCAGGTCTTGCCGCCGTCGCTGCTTTTTTGTATGCCGAGTATGTCGCAGCCTGCAAAGATGATATCCGGGTTGTCCGGATGAACGACCAGCGTGTGTACGGAGACGCTGGTTGGGCTCACTTGCTCCCACAATGCGCCGGCATTGACCGATTTGAAAACGTCACCGGTGGGGCCGGCAGCATAGAGAATGTCAGGATTCGACGGCGCAATAGCAAGGGCCTGCACTTCGATGCCGTAAGGCCCGATGGATTGCCATAGCAGGTCGCTCTTTACTGCCGTGGTGGTGCGGGAGCTTTCCTGCTTTTTGGTGCAGCCAACGGTCACGGCTAAAATCAACATGAAAACAAAAAGGCCGCGATTTCGTTTTGCTCTGCCTCTATAGATTGACGAGCGCTCTGTCAGAAACAATTTCATTTCTCCTTTGCTTTTATTATTTTGTCTCAAAACCTCACCCGAAAAATCCCATCACCAACACTACCGGCATATAGAATATTGGAATCGGTGGGGTCAAACTCCAGTGCAAGTATTCTCGGATTCAATAGCCCTTCCTTGACCTCCGACCAGGTCCCGCCGCCATCCACGCTTTTGATGACGCCGTTGCCCAAGTTGGCGCCGTAGATCATCTCCGGCTGCCGGGGGTTGACGAGCAGAACGAAGAACTCGAACTCAAGCTCAGTCGCTTTTTCCCAGCTCTCACCGCCATTTGTTGTTTTAAAAAGCTGCGGCGGAACGGGAGGACGCCGGCTGTTCAACGTGCCGGCATATAAAATTTTGGGGTCTTGCGGATTGATGGCAAGCGATCTGACCAAGGGATTGGTCATGCCCGTGCTGCTCTTTTGCCAGCTCGCGCCGCCATCCGTGGATTTATACACACCGCCTTCGGGTTCGGCAGCATTGACGCCGGCGTAGAGTGTGGTTGGAGCCAGGGGATCGACAACCAACGCGAAAATGCCGGGTTTGTCGAAAGTCGTTGGCCCCCAGCTTTCTCCACCATCGGTGCTTTTCAGAACCCCGGAAGAGAAGGCAGCAGCGTAGAGAATATCCGGGTTTGCCGGGACGCGCGCCAGGATCTGTACACGGCCACTCCGCCACACGTTTCGCCAGCTTATGCCGCCATCGATGCTTTTGTATATTCCTCCTGCCAAAGTCGCGGCGACGAGCGTGCCCGGCGCCCTGGGGTCGACGTCGAGGTCCAAAATTCTTGGATCATCCAGTCCCAAATTGATGCCTTCAAACGCGCTAACCCAATCTTTTCCGCCGTTCGCGCTGCTCATAACGCCACGCTCAAACGTGCCGGCGTATATGGCAAAAGTATTTCGCGGCTCAATGGCAATGGCGCGGACGTCGGCGCTAAGCAAGCCCTCGCTTGCTGACGACCAGTTTTGGCCTCCCGAAGTCGTTTTGAAAACACCGCCCATAAAACTCCCGCGACTTTGTGCGTTGCTGACGCCAATCGCGCCGGCATAAACCGTTTCCGGATTTGCCGAATCCACAGCCAGTTTTACGATCACGCGGTTGAATAGGTTGGAGTTCATCGGCGCCCACGATTGGCCGCCGTCGGTTGTTTTGAAAATTCCCGAGGCGCCGCTGGCATACAAGACTTCCGGAGATTGAGGCGGCATAATGAGGGCGCGAACGTCAAGGTTTGTCAACCCATTGTTCATGGCGCGCCAGTTTGCGCCGCCATCTGTGCTTTGGTATATGCCGTTGCCGGTTGCAACGTACATGGTCTCGGACTGTTGCGGATGAATAACAATCGCAAAAACGGTGGTTCGGCTCAGTCCATTATTGCTCGGTGTCCAACTCTCTCCACTATTGATGCTCTTGTAGAGGACATCCCTTCCGTTAAAAGTTCCCGCATAGAGGATGTTGGGTTGGTTGGGATTTATGGCTACCGACAGAACGAATTCGTCAGCCATCCCGACGCGTGAAGCTTGCCAATTTGAGCCGCCATTCGTGCTTTTGTACACCCCGCCGGTTCCTATGCTTTTGAACGTGCCGGCGAAAATAATATTGGGATCCGCCGGATGAATGGCCAAAGCATAGACGAACGGATCAAACTCCAGCCCGGTGCCGGTGGCCGTCCAGGTTTCGCCGCCATCGATAGTCTTTTGTACGCCGAAAAGATCTACGCCCGCATACACAATGCGGGGATCGATTTGATGGAAATTCAAGGTACGCACCGTTGTGCCCAAGGTTGCCACTCTCTCCCAGCTCGTTCCGGCATTGTCTGACCGGTATATATCGCCCATCGTCGTTGCCGTAAAAAGAAGGTTCGGATCTGCCGGCGCAACGGCAATGGTTGTCACATCGACGCCAAAAGGCCCGATGGCTCTCCAGATGCCGTCTCCTGGTGTTGAGGTGTTTATTGGCGGCGGCAACGGCAGCTTGTGGGAGCAGCCGGAGGTTTTCACCCAAACACAAATGAGGATGAGAAAAGCGAATATCGGATTGCAGCATTTCTTGAATGCCAGCTTGGGACGACGGGAGATTAAATTCAATTTCTCTTCTCCATGCGTTTTAAAAATGTATTCTCTAAGTTTTTGCATTTCCCTTGCATACTTTAGAGAAAATATGTAGACAAAAAATTTCGGGCTCCGCGACGCGGCATTGAAAATAGCTAGTGTCTGTCCGGGAAATAAAAAATTACAAAAAACTTGACTTCGTATAATTTTTTATTATATTATTAAAATGAAAACACACAAAGCAAAAACAATTAAA